>DATGEQ010000106.1:0-211248 GCA_035309945.1 Gemmatimonadales bacterium
TGCGCGGCGCCCTGCGGGCGCCGTCCCCGCATGTTCCACGCATCACGGCGCTGGCGATCGAGAACACGCATAATGTCGCGGGCGGCCGCGTGCTCGGCGCTGCGGCGGTAGACGCGCTCGTTCGGAGCGCACGCGACGCCGGGCTCAAGGTGCACCTCGACGGCGCGCGCCTGTGGAATGCGGCGGTCGCAGCGCAAGTGACTCCCGCGCGGCTCGCACGGGGCGCCGACACCGTCATGGTGAGCATCTCCAAATGTCTCGGCTGCCCTGTGGGATCGTGCCTGGGATTTCGAAAGGAGCAACGCGCGCGCGCATGGGAGATCCGCAAACGGTTGGGGGGCGGGATGCGCCAATCGGGCATCCTGGCGGCGGCGGGATTGTACGGGCTCGATCACAACCTTGATCGCATCGTGGAGGATCACGAGAACGCGAAGCGGTTTGCCGAGCGGCTGTCGGGCAGCGCGGCTGTCAGGCCGACCGACCCGCAGTCGAACATCGTGATGGTCGATCTCCTGCGCGACGGCGCTACGGCCGAAGCCGCCGCGGCCCGGCTCGCACAGGCGGGCGTCCGGATGTCGGCGTACGGGCCGCGACGGCTGCGTGCGGTCACTCATCTCGATGTGAATCGTGCGGATGTCGAGCGCGCGGCGCGGATCGTTCTGGAGACGCTCGCGTGAGCGCGCAGCCCAAATCGCAACCGATGCCGCTCGAACGGGCGATCTTGTGGAACCCGCCCGCCGCAGCTGGGGCGGCCACGAATCCGGGAAAGGAGAAGTCCTCGAGTCGCACGCCCTACCCGATCTTTTTCCAGCAGGAAGCGGTCATCGCGCTGCAGGATCATATCAAGAGCTCGCCGACGCAGGCGATCTTCGGATTTCTCATCGGAGACATCTACCGCGATCCGGATGCCGGCGCGCTCTATACCGTCATCGACAAGACGCTGAAGCTCAGTCAGCCGATTTACGGCGACAAGACCGAGGTCGTGGTCTCACGCCTGTGGGAGCGGATGCAGGAGCAGTTGAGTAAAGCGTCGGCAACATTGCTGGGATGGTACCACAGTCATCCGGGGCAGGGCGGCTATCTCACACAGCACGACGTCGAGACCCACGAGAAGTTCTTCACCGAGCCGTGGCACGTCGCGGTCCTCGTCGCGGCCGAAGCTGGCGGCGTCACGGGACGCTTCTTTCGCGCGACGCCGGGCAACGCTGATTGGCACAAGACGCCGCTGCCGTTTCACGAGCTCTTGCAGCCCGAGTCGATCAAGCCGGACGGCAAGAAACGCTCGTACATCATGTGGCGCAATTACAAACCCTACGGTCCAACGCTGACGGGGCCGAAGCCGAAGCCCAAAGAGCCGGAACCCGAGCCCGAGCCGCCGCCACCGGCACCGCCACCACCGCCGCCGCCGAAAGCGGAGGAACCGCAGAAGAAGACTGAGAAGCGCGGCTTCCGCATCATGCGCTCGAGCGCGGACGACATTCCGGTGATCAAAACGAGCGCGGACGATGAACCGGCGCCCGCGCCGCCTGAGCCAGTGCCGCCACCGCCGGTCATCGTTCCGGACGAACCCGCTCCACCGCCGCCCGCGAAGTCAACACACATTCCGTGGCAGGTTTCGCCACAAGAGGTCTCGGCACCGCCGCTACCGCTCATGCCGATCTCAGCACAGCCGCCCGCACCTGCGGCGCCGCCGCCGGCGCCCCCGCCCCCGCCCCCGCCCCCGCCCCCGCTGGCGCCGCCTCCCCGGCGAACGTCGGCACCGAAGTTCCGGCTGCTCGAGGAGGAAACCGAAAGGGAGCGAGCCAGGCCGGCGCCTCCACCAAGACCGAAGCGCCGCAAACGGCGCGGCCCCTGGCCGAAGCGGCTCGTCACGCTTCTCGTCATCCTGGGTCTTGGCGCAGGCGGGTACTGGTACGCCGGCATCCGTCATCCGCAGATTCTCAGCGGTCTCCTCGATCGCGGGAAACAGCTCGTCTCGCGCTTTAGGTCGAGCAAGCCGCCGGCACGGTCCCCGGCGCGGCGCACGAGCGCTCCCCCGCCGCTGCCCGGCCCGCAGGCGGCGCCAACGACTCCGGCAGCCTTCGCCCGCTTCGATCGGCTCAGCGACTCGCTGGCCCGCTCGGTCCGTAACTTCAAGGATCAGGTCGCGCTGTTTTCCAGCGGCCGGATGGACTGCAGCGGTCTCTCCGCCGGTCTCGTCGTCGTCGAGAATCTGTGGAACAGTTACAGCATCGAGCGGCGGGAGCGGATGGCCTCATTCGATCAGCGGCGCGCGGCGCAGGATCAGGCGATGTATGCCGCCGTCGACTCGGTCGAGAGCGGCTACGAGCACTCGAGCTGCCCGCGGCCGTGATGCTCCTGCCATTGCTCCTCGCTTTGCAAGGAGCGCCGCTGCGGAAAAGCGATCTCGTGCGTCTGCTGTCGGGCGCGATGATGTCATCGTCTGAGCTGGCTCAGCTCGTCAGCCGCAACTGCCTCACGTTCAGCCCCACCGAACGCGACAAAAGCGATCTCCGGCTGCTCGGCGCGGATAGCGCGATGTGGATCGCGGTAAACGCATGCGCACGCAGGGCGGCAGCGAAGCGCGCAGAGCCGCCGCGCCGCGTTGCACGCGTGACTCCCGCCCGCGTCTTGCGACCGGCGCCGCCGGCGCCACCGGCCGCACTGGCCTCTCGTCCTGCGGCACCGGCGCCCCCACCGGCCGCTGTCCCCGTTCCAGTGCGCGCATCCGAGCGCAGCGCCTTTGTGTCAGGTGGTGGACAGCGCGGCCCGGCGGGTAGCCTGCTGCCGCGCCCGCTGGTGTTCGAGGCCCGCGACTCCACTGGCGCGACGCTGCCCGGCGAGCAAGTGACGTTCACCGGCATTAACGCGCGCATCCAGCCTCCGACCGCAAGCACGGATGCGAGCGGCCAGGTTCGCGCCGGCATCACGCTCGGCGAACGTGCGGGATCGGCGACAGTGATCGCCTCCGTCGGCGTCATCGAGAAGCAAGTGGCCCTGAACGTCGCGGCGGGACCGGCTGCACAGCTCGTCGTCGCGTGCGGCCAGTCCAGTTTGTCCGGTCATTTTGCGATCCGGCCCGACAGCGAGATCGCGCTGCGCGTATCGGCCCAGGATGCATTCGCCAATGCGACGCCACTCCTGAGGCTCCGCGCCGCCGTTGCCGACGCGCGCATCTTTCGCGTCCTGCAAATCGGTCAGGACAGCGCGTCGGGCACCGTGCGGCTGAAGCCGGATCAGCCGGGGACGACGAGCCTCGCGGTGATTGCGAACGGGATACGACAGTATCTGACGGTCACGGTGCCGCCGAGGGAGGCGCCGGGGAACGTGGACTGCCGCTGAGGCGGAAGGCTGCTGGCGCGGAATGATCAATGATCATTGGTCGATGATCATTGGACGTTGAGATGAGTTGCCCCAGGCACCCCGCAACGAATCCCGACATCGTTTAGCGCTGCTCCCTGCGGGGGCCTGACGCGGTTCACGAGCGGAAAGCTTGCGGACCTGGGGCAGCTGAAATCTAGAATGTCCAACGATCAATAATCAACGTCCAATGATCATTGATAATTGATCATTGATGATTGATCATTCGTCATGATTGCCCTGGCGCGCAAATACCGTCCTAACCAGTTCTCCGATCTGATCGCGCAGGATCACGTCGCCGCGGCGCTCCGGGGTGCGGTCGCCCAAAACCGGGTCGCGCACGGCTACCTGTTTGCGGGTCCGCGCGGCGTGGGAAAGACGACGGCCGCGCGCATTCTGGCGATGGCGCTGAATTGTGAGCGCCGCAAGTCCGGCGATTCCGGCGAGCCTTGCGGCGAATGCGATTCCTGCCGCCGCATCTGGAACGGGGCTGCCAATCTGGACGTCGTCGAGCTGGATGCCGCATCCAATCGCGGTGTGGATGATGCCCGCGACCTCCGCGAGCGCGCGATGTACGCGGCGAGCACCGAGTCGGGCTCCAAGGTCTACATCGTCGATGAAGCGCACATGCTCACGCGCGAGGCCTGGAACGCGCTGCTCAAAATCCTGGAGGAGCCGCCGCCACGCGTGGTGTTTGTGTTCGCGACCACTGAGCCGCAGAAGATCGCGAATACCGCCGCGCCGATCTTGTCGCGGCTGCAGCGGTTCGACTTTCGACGCATCGGGCCCCATGCCATCGTCGATCGCCTGAAGGCGGTCGCACAGGCGGAGCAGCTGCAGGTCGAGGACGACGCGCTTCGCCTGATCGCGCGCAGCGCCAATGGCGGCATGCGTGACGCGCTGTCGTTGCTCGATCAGGTGCTGTCGTTCGGCGACGGGCCGGTCACCGTCGCGCGGGTGCGCGAAGTCCTGGGACTGGTCCCCGACGAGCTATACAGTGAGATGCTGCGGGCCATCGTGGAGCGCGACGTCGGCGCCGTCTTCCCGCTCATCGAGCGACTGCTCGAAGCGGGCGCGGACCTCGGCGAGTTCGTGAACGGCGCGGCCGAGACCTTGCGCGCGCTGCTGCTCGTGGGCGTCGGTGGGCAGCCGGAAGGTCTCACCGAAGGACTGTTGACCGTGGTGCGCGAATACGCTCCGCGGCTGCCGCCCGGCGACGTCGTCCGCTTGCTCACGATTCTCGCGGATTCCGAGGAGCGTCTCAGCCGGAGCAGCAACCAGCGGTTGCTCGTCGAGGTGTTGCTGTTGCGATGGGCGATGCTGGATCGGACGGTCGAGTTGTCCGAGGTGATCGACGCGCTGAAAGGTGACGGGTTGACGGGACGACGGGCGGTCGGGCCGAGCTCGGAGGCGCCACCAAGTCCGCCGCCAAACAGCGCGTCCGCCCGTCCGCCGGTCGCCCCGTCGGGTCAGAAGCTCGAACCCACACTGGAGAACGTCCGCTCGGTCTGGCCCCAAATCGTCAGCGACGCGCGCACGCGCTCGCCGATACTCGGCTCCCTGCTTGCGGAATCGGAAGTCCTGTCGGTGGAGGGGCGCGACATTACCGTAGGGCCCGCGCACGCCGTACACGCAGAGGGTCTCGAACGCCAACGCGACACAATTGCGCAGGCCGTCGGCCGCTACATCAGTGAGGCGCCACGCATTAAGATCGCGAAACAGGACTCGAGGCCTGGGGGAGGGGGCGGGGGCGGGGGCGGGGGTGGGGACGGCGCTGGGGGTCCGGGGGCGAGCGGGCCCAGCGGAGCGCGTTTGACTGCCGAGGGGGCTAATGCGGAGCGTCTGAAGAGTCTGCGCGCCAAGGATCCCACGCTGAGCGCCGCCGTCGACGCACTAGATTTGGAGCTCCTCGAATAGCTTGCCAACAGTCTAAGGCGGGGTAACTTTCGACGTATGGCGGATTTATCTAGCCTGCTCCAGCTCTCCCAGCAGATGCAGGGGCGGCTTACCGAGATCCAGACTCAGCTGGCGCAGCAGACTTTGACCGTGTCCGCCGGGGGTGGCATGGTTCAGGCCACGGTCGACGGCCGCGGACACATTCGCGGCATCAAGATCGATCCCGAGGCGGTGAAGCAGGGGGATGTCGAGATGCTGGAAGACCTCGTGCTGGCCGCCATCGCAGAAGCGCAGAAGCGCGCGGCCGAGCTGTACCAGGCCGAGGTTCGGAAGCTGGCGTCGGGTCTGCCTTTCCCATTCCAGCTGCCGCTGTAGGCTCCCCGGGCCGCTCGGTGTCCGCCATCGAGGAGCTCGTGGCGGAGCTTGCGAAGCTCCCCGGGATCGGGCGTAAGACCGCGCAACGACTCACGTTCCATTTGCTCAAGCAGCCTCCGGAGGTCGCGGAGCGGCTAGCCGACGCGATCCGCCGAGTCCGCGGCAAGGTCATCGCGTGCGGGACGTGCGGGAACCTGTCGGATGAGGATCCCTGTCCGATCTGCCGTGACCCGCGACGCGACCCGGCACTGCTTTGCGTGGTCGAGGAGTCGGGCGATGTCGGCGCGATCGAGCGCGCGGGCCGCTACCGCGGCCGCTATCACGTGCTGGGCGGCCGGATTTCGCCGCTCGACGGCGTCGGGCCGGACGAGCTGCATCTCGACCGGCTGCTCGCCCGGTTGACGAACGGCTCCGAAGTGCGTGAGGTTATCGTCGCCACGAATCCTTCGATGGAGGGAGAGGCGACCGCGACGTACCTCCAGCAAATCCTGAAGCCCAGCGGGGTACGGATCACGCGGATTGCACGCGGCCTGCCGGTCGGCGGCGACCTCGAGTACGCCGACGCGGTGACGATCGCTCAGGCGCTGGCGGCACGGCGCGAGATGTCGGAGACCGACTAGACCTCTAGGAGGCGCATGGCCGGGGCCGCAAGCTGGTCATTCAACGAGAACGATTTCAAGCAAATCCAGACGCACCTGCAGGCGTTCCTGCGCGACTCGAACGCCCGCTGCGCGCTGCTCGTTGATCGCAACGGCCAGCTCGTCGCCACCGTCGGCGAAACGCCGCACTTCGACCCGACCGCCTTCGCGTCCCTCACCGCCGCCGACTTCAGCGCGAACGATCAGCTCGCAAAGATGATCGGCGAAGCGGAATTCGCGTCACTCGTGCACCAGGGTGAAAAGGAATCGATGTACCTGGCGGACGTCGCCAAACGCGTGATCCTCGTCGTGCTGTTCGATCAGCGGGCCACGCTCGGGCTCGTCAAGCTCAAAGCGAAAAGCGTCGTCGGCGAGCTCAACAAGGTGTTCGAGGAGATGTTCAATCGAGTCGGAACGGGTCAAGCCGGCGCGCAGCAGAAAGGCCTGCTTGAAGGGGCAGAGGACGAAATTGACAAACTCTTCGGATAAAGGGACGCGCTCATGTCGATGATCAACTACGCGTCCCGCGAAATCAACTGCAAGCTCGTCTATTACGGACCGGGCCTCGGCGGCAAGACGACCAACCTGGAACACATCTACGGGAAGGTGTCTCCCAACACGCGAGGCAAGATGATCTCGCTCGCGACGGAAACCGAGCGCACCCTGTTCTTCGACTTCCTGCCCGTCGATCTCGGCACGATTCGCGGCTTCAAGACGCGGTTCCATCTCTACACGGTCCCCGGCCAGGTGTACTACAACGCCAGCCGCAAGCTCATTCTCAAGGGCGTAGACGGGATCGTCTTCGTTGCGGACAGCCAGATCGAGCGGATGGAGGCGAACGTCGAGTCGATGCAGAACCTGTACGACAACATGTCCGAGTATGGCTACGATCTGACCAAGATTCCCTTCGTGATCCAGTACAACAAGCGCGACCTTCCCAACGCCGCGCCGATCAAGGACCTTCAGGCATCGCTGAATCCGGGCTGGCCGATCGAGGACGCCACGCGCCAGAAACAGACACCCGACCCGGCGCATCCGGGCGAGAACCTGATCGAGAAAGTCGGCGGCGAATGGGTGGGCCGGGCAGCGTATCACGAGGCCGTGGCGGTCCGCGGGGACGGCGTATTCGACACACTCAAAGCGGTGAGCAAGCTCGTCCTGAAGACGCTCAGCTGAACGCCAGCACGATGCGATGGACCCTGCCGAACATCATCACGCTGGCGCGCATCTGCCTCACGCCCGTCATCACGCTGCTGCCGTTCATCTCGGGATACTGGCCCAAGGTCATCGCGTTCGTCGTCTTTCTCATAGCCGCCTTTTCGGATCTGGTCGACGGCTACCTCGCCCGCCGCTATGGCACGATCAGCGAGCTCGGCATGCTGCTCGATCCGATCGCCGACAAGCTGCTGCTGTTTGCGACGCTGATTCCGATCTTCTGGATGACGCGACACCCGGCGATCCTGGCCCGCGATAAAGTCGATTATGCGATTCCGTGGTGGGGCAGCCTGCCGCTCTGGGCCGCGGTCCTGCTCGTCGGCCGCGAGCTCCTGATCACCGTATTCCGGTTCTTCGCCAAGCGGCGGGGCATCGTCATTCCCGCACTGGGCGCAGGCAAGTTGAAGGCGGTCGTGCAGAACGTCTTCATCGGCGCGACCATCGCGTGGTTCGCCTGGAAAGACGCAATTGCGCAGATGCACCTCGCGGGCGCGTTCCGGAACTTCTGGGACAAATTCCACGGCTGGTTCGTGTCGATCACGCTCGCGGGCGCGGTCGTGCTGACCGTGTATTCCCTGCTCGTCTACCTCTATCGCTACCGGACGCTCCTCAAAGTCCCCAAGTGAAGCTCGAAGTCCTCACCATCGGTACCGAGCTGTTGCTGGGGCAGATCGTCGACACGAACGCGGCGGAGCTGGGGCGCGCGCTCGCTGGCGCCGGGGCTGAAGTCGTGCGCCACACGTCCATCGCCGACCGGCCCGAGGCGATCCGCGCGGCAGTCGCTGAGGCGCTCGCTCGCACCGGCTTCGTCATCACCACCGGCGGGCTCGGCCCGACGCGGGACGACATGACCAAGCGGGAGGTCGCCGCGCTCTTCGGCAAAGCGCTCGAGCTCGATCAGACGGTGCTGCGCGCACTCGAGGACCGGTTTCGGCGCTTCGGCCGGACGATGCCGGCCATCAACCGGACCCAGGCTGAGGTGCCGGCCGGCGCAACGGTGCTGCCGAATCCGCGCGGCACGGCGCCCGGGCTGTGGATCGAGGAGCAGGGGAAGGTGGTCGTGATGCTTCCCGGCATCCCCTCCGAAATGCGCAGGCTCTTGGCGGAGGAGGTCTTGCCGCGTCTGGCCCAACGAGTCGCGGGGACGGTGGTGCGCTCGCGCACGGTCCGGACGACGGGCATCGCGGAGTCCGCGCTCGCCGAGCGCGTCGGCGCAATCGAAGAGGAAATCGCGCCGCTCACGCTGGCGTACCTGCCGTCCACTGAGGGCGTGGATCTGCGTGTAACTGCGTGGGGACTCGCTGAAATAGACGCCACGCGTCGATTGGGCACGGTGGCGAAGCAGCTGCGCGAGCGGGCGGGCGAGCATGTCTACGGTGAGGATCGCGCTGACCTTGCCGCCGTATTGCTGGACCAGCTGCGCGCGCGGCAGGCCCGGCTCGTCGTCGCCGAATCGTGCACGGGCGGATTGTTGAGCGGCCGCATTACCGCCGTTCCTGGCTCATCCGAGGTCTTTCTCGGCGGCGTCGTCGCCTACAACAACGTGGTCAAGAGCGGGATGCTCGCGGTCGCGCCCGAGCTGCTCGAGCGTCATGGCGCGGTCTCCGAAGACGTCGTGCGCGCCATGGTGCAAGGTGTGCAGCGCCAGTTCGCGGTAGTCGCCGCACTCGCCATTACCGGCATTGCCGGTCCGACGGGCGGCACGGCGGAAAAACCGGTCGGGACGGTGTGGCTGGCCGCGCGCTACGGCGCGGACGAGCGGGCGCTGAAGCGTGTCTTTCCCGGTGATCGCGGCGAGATCCGCGCGCGCGCCGCGCAGGCCGGGCTCGATCTGCTGCGCCGGCTGCTCGCGGAAACCAAGTGAATCGCATCAGCGCACCGGACGGGACGCCGCTCGTGTACGACGCGTACGAGCCCGCGCATCCCACCGCCGCGGTGCTCTTTCTCCACGACTGGCAGCCCGCGCCTGCGGACATTGCGGCCGAGTTCGCGCCGATCGGCGCACAGCTCAGCGCGGCGGGGTTCGCCGCGTACTTCCTGGACCAGCGGGGCCATGGCCGCTCGGGCGGCCGGCGGGGTCATCTTTCGCGCTTCAGCCAATTGCTCGGTGATCTGCAGACGTTTCGCCGCTCCGTGCGCCGCCGCCAGGAGGTGCCGCAAATCCTGGTAGGCCATGGATTCGGGGCACTGATCGTGTTGCGCTATCTCGAGACGCAACCCGGTGAGCCACCGGCGGCGGCGGTGGTGGCCAGTCCCTGGCTCGCGTCGCGCAGTCGACTCGCGATTTGGAAGCGTGTCGCCGCAAGGCTGGCGGACTTGTGGCCCACATTACCGACCGGCAGCGGCGCCGCCTTCATGACTGCTGGAGCACGCGCAGAGCTGCACTGGGCCCAGCGCGCGGTGATCGCGGACTGCCAGCGCATCGAGCGGCCGTTGCTGGTGTTGCTCGGGGAAACGGACGACACAATCGACGCACAGCCCGTCCGTGGTTTGGCCGGCCAACTCGGCTCCCACGCCACGCTGCTCGCGTATAGCGGCATCGGCCACGACCTGCTCGCGGACGCGAGAGTCCGTGGGGAGTTAACCGACTTCATCGCGGAGTTTCGCTCTTTGGATCGGCATCCAAAGAGTTGATCGTTGCTGCACCATCCGCCGCCTGCGTTTTCCGTGGACTGACGCTTATAGTCGAATGAATAGCAGCCAGTCCACAACAAGGAGCCCCGATGAAACGGATGTTTCTGAGCGCGTGCACCCTCATCGCGCTCTGTGCAGCGATGCCACTGCGCGCGCAACTGATTTCGCGGACCGAAGGATTTCGTTTCGGTCTAGGCATCGGCGCGACGGTGCCAACCGGCAATTATGGCAGTGCGGACAAAATGGGACTGAACATTCTCGGCGTGTTCGAGACGCCGATCGCCAATAGCCCGCTGTACTTGCGCGCTGACGGCATCTATTCCAATACCGCCCATAGCAGCATTAGCGGCAGCACGTCGATCCTCGGCGCGACCGCCAGCGCCTTGTATCACTTTGCCGCGCCCAGGGCCACGGCTCGTCCATATGTGCTCGCGGGACTTGGCATCTACAACTTCGATCCTGGCTCGGCGAGTGGTGGCTCGGAGACGAAGCTCGGCATAGCGCTCGGCGGCGGTGTGACCTTCGACCTGGGCGGTCTCAACGCATTCGCTGAAGCTCGCTATCTCAGCATCCAGACCAGCGGCGCATCGGCGACGCTGATCCCGCTGACTGTGGGTTTGATGTTCAACTACTAAGCTGCTGTTTGCGGCCCTGGAGCGCGGATGCGCTCCAGGGCTTCCCTCCCTGCGTTTGACGTCTATCTTGTTGTCAGACTGAAAGTTCCAAAATCATGACCAACAAACGCCACGCGCATTCTCCTCCATCTCAGTCGGCAACTCCGCGCGCGCCTTCGCTCGATCCGGACACGGGACAACCGGTAGAGAGCGCGGCCGATGCGCCGGCGACCGCCGTACCGGCGCCGGCTGCCGGACCATCCGAACCCGATCGGTCAGAAATCGAAGCGTGGAAAGATCGTCATCTACGTCTCGCCGCGGAGTACGACAATTTCCGCAAGCGCACGACGAAGGAGCGCGCGGAAGTCTGGCAGCGGGCACAGGCTGAGCTCGTCTCCCGCTTGGCGGACGCGCTCGACGATCTCTCGCGGTTCGCACACATCGAGCCCGCGGAGATCGACTCCAAGACGCTGCACGAAGGCGTGGACCTCGTCGAGCGGAAGATCTGGAAGGAGCTCGAAGCGGCCGGCGTCACCCGCATCGACACGGCGGGAGTGCCGTTCGACCCGAACGTGCACGAGGCTGTAACGACGCAACCGGCTGCGAAACCGGAGCAGGATCACACCGTAGGCCAGGTGGTGCAAGCGGGCTATAAGATGCGGGACACATTGCTGCGGCCGGCACGCGTGATCGTGCTGACCTGGCAGGGACAGTAATGGCAGCACAGCGCGACTACTATCAGGTGCTGGGAGTCGCCGAAACCGCCACGACGGACGAAATCAAGAAAGCATTCCGGCGGCTGGCCAAGCAGTACCACCCCGATCGCAACCCCAACAATCCGCAAGCCGCCGACCGCTTCAAAGAGATCAACGAGGCGCACGATGTGCTGAGCGATCCCGACAAGCGCAAGAAGTACGACCAGCTGCGGCGCTACGGCGCGTTCGCCGGAGGCGGTGGTGGCGCGCGGCGCGGTCGCACCGCTCCCGAGAGCGGCGGCGTCAGCGACTTCGACATCTCCGATCTTGGGGGCCTGGGCGACATCTTCTCGTCGATTTTTGGCCGCCGTGGCGGTGCAGCGGGTCGAGAAGCCGAGCCGGAAGAGACGGAGACCGAGGTCACGATCCCGTTCCGCACTGCGGCACTCGGCGGCACGGTACCGATCACGCTGGCGATGCCGGAGGTCTGCCCGACCTGTGGTGGATCGGGAGCTGCGAAGGGTGCGACGGTGAACACGTGCCCCGAATGCAAAGGCCGCGGCACGGTGTCGTTCGGGCAGGGCGGTTTTGCCGTGAATCGCCCGTGTCCGGTCTGTCGCGGGAGGGGAACCGTGCCATCGCAGCGCTGTCCGACGTGTCAGGGGAGCGGAGAGGTCCGCGTCGAGAAGCGGATCAACGTCGAGATTCCCGCGGGCGTGGAAGAGGGCGCGCGGCTCAGGCTCAAGAACCAGGGGCCTAAAGGCAAAGGCGATCTCATCGTGGAGATCCGCATCGCGCCCGACCGCTTCTTCCGCCGCGAAGGTCTCGATCTGATCGGCGTCGTGCCGATCAATCTCGCGCAAGCCCTGCTCGGCTCGCGGATCAAGGTGCGGACGCTGGACGACAAACACGTCGTGTTGCGCATTCCCGCCGGCACGCAGCACGGCCAGAAGTTTCGGGTGCCGGGCCACGGCATTGAAAAGAACGGCCGGCGCGGCGACATGTACGTCGAAGCGCATGTCACCCTTCCTGAGCGGCTGAGTCCGGAGGAACAGGAGGCGGTGAAGTCGTTCGCCGAAAAGGCTGGGCTCAAGTACTAAGCTACGGTTTGAGCAGCACCTTCCCGATGTTGCGGCGTTCGTGGATGTAGCGGTGCGCCGCGGCCGCGTCCGCAAATGCAAACGTGCGATCTACGCGCGGCTCGATCTTCCCCTCGCGCGCGTATTCCAGCAGTGCTTGCATCTGTGGCGCCATGAGCGATTGCGCGGTCCAGAGGTGACCGAGGTTGACGCCGGCGACGGCGCGATTGTCGTTCATGAGAGCGAGCGGCCCAAAGCGCGGGAATCGCAGTAGCCGCCACAGGACGCGCGGCAGATTGCGGCTCGTGCCTTTCGCCAAATCCGACGCGCCGTAGCAAACCAGACGTCCGGCGGGCGCCAGCAGGCGATAGCCGTGGCGCCAGGATTCGCCGCCGAGCGCGTCGAGCACGATGTCGATGCCTTCGGGGGCGACCCGGCGGGCGGCTTCGAACCAGCGTGGGTCGCGGCTATCGAGTGGCGCGACCCCGTATTCGCGGAGCACATCGTGTTTCGCCGGCGCCGCGAGACCAATGACCCGCAGTCCGAAGATGCGCCCGAGCTCCGCAACCGCGAGGCCCACGCCACCGGCCGCCGCATGCACGAGCACCGATTCGCCGCGGCGCGCGGCCGCCACGCGCACCAGCATGTGGTGGGCCGTGAGGTAGACGACCGGAAAGGCCGCGCCGTGCTCGAAGGTCCAGGCGGATGGCAGCGGGAACACGGCGCCGATGGGGGCCACCACCAGCTCGCTCTGGCCGCCAAACAGCGTGCTCGCGATCACCCGATCGCCGAGCTTCATGGTCGTGACGCCTGCGCCGATCGCGTCCACGACACCGGAGACCTCGTAGCCGACGGTGGCGGGAAGTGTCGGCGCGTCGGGGTAGAGACCCTGGCGCGCGAGGAGATCGGAGAAATTCACGCCGGCGGCATGAACGCGGATACGGACTGTCCCCGGTTGCGTCACGGGGTCTGGCGCTTCGCGCACCTCGAGCACTTCGGGTGGTCCGCGTCTCGAAATGACGACTTGTCTCACGCCGCAAGGTCCTGCAACTTTGCCGTCTGCGCAACTTGCAACTGTTCATGATGGGGTGTAGGTCAACTGGCAGACCGCCCGGCTGTTAACCGGGAAGTTGGAGGTTCGAGTCCTCCCGCCCCAGTTTTCGTCCGCGTCGTTCCAACCTGGGGATTAACTCGCGCCCCTCTTTCGACCGATTCCCGCCCGCAGCGCGTCCCCTGATTCTTCAATAACTCGGTATTCATGCCGCATTTTGAGGGGGGGGACGTCATGCGAAAGTTCTTCGCGGGCACAATCGCGTGCGCGGCGATCGTGCCGTTCGTGTTTGGTTGTACCTTCCGCCGCCAGGAGCAGAACCCACCCGCCACTGTCGCCGTCAATGCGCCGCCCGTCGGCAAGCAAACCGGCGCCACCGTGCGCGACGCGATCATGGGGGCCACCGCGACCGGGCCGGCCGCGACCGCCATCAACCGTCGAATGGACAAGCAGGCGCAGGAGCTCGCGTTTCAGCTGCCGGGGGCGATCGTGCAGCGGTTGGCGGGCGGGATCGTCGTGACGATGCCGGAGGGGTTGTTGTTCGCGCAGGAGTCGGACGAGCTGACGTCGGCAAGCCGCGACAACCTGCGGCGTCTGGCGACGAGTCTCGAGAACTATCCCAATACGCGCATCATGATCGTCGGTCACACCGACTCGCAGGGCGGCACGGAAACCAATCAGAGTCTATCAGAGCGTCGCGCGCAGGCGCTCGCGAGTTTTCTCGAGGAGATCGGCATCAACCGCGCGCGCATGACGGCGATCGGCCGTGGCGATGCGGAACCCATCGCCGCGAACGACACCGACGCCGGCCGGCAATGGAATCGCCGGTTCGAGATCGCGCTCTACGCGGACGAGGCCGCGCGTTTCGGCTCGGTCCAGCCGTAGCGTAGGACGCGTCATGCCCCTGCTGTTCGCCCTGCTGGCCCTGCTCGCGCCGCGGATCGCCATTTTCCTGCTCTGGGCGCTGACGCCGTGGTTCGACGGGCTGTTCACGTCATCGCTCTGGCCGGTGCTGGGCTTCGTTTTCTTGCCTACCTCGCTCCTGTGGTATACCGTGGTCCTGCACTGGTTCGGAGGAGTTTGGTCGCTGTGGACGATTGCAGGCCTCGTCATCGCGCTCATCATCGACGTGTCCCCCGCGCGTGAACACCGGCGCTTTGTCGGACGGCGAGCGGGGGACGTCGTCACCTAGGTTCACCCGCCTCGTCCGCTTTGCGCGGCTGCTCGACGCCGGGATTCGCATTCCCGGCACCAACGTGCGGTTTGGGATCGATCCGCTCATCGGTTTGATTCCCGGCGCCGGCGACGCGGCTGGCGCCGTTCTTGCTGGATGGATTCTGGTCGAGGCATTTCGCATGGGCGCCTCGCGCGCCACATTGGTGCGTATGGCGGGCAACATCGCGATCGATGCGAGCCTCGGCACGGTCCCGGTAATCGGAGACATCTTCGACTTCGCGTGGAAAGCCAATCTTCGGAATGTGGCACTCCTGGAACGCCATCTCACGGCGCCGGCGCGCGCCAAACGCGCGGACGGCTGGTTCGTTTTGCTCGTGATCTTTGGTGTGCTTGCGTTGGGACTCGGGCTGCTCGCGCTTGGGATCCTGCTGACGCGCTGGGTCTTCCACGTACTGGGCGGCGCGTGAGAGGGAAGGCGCGCTGGTTCTGGCCGCTCGCCATCGCGTTGCTCGTCACGGACTGCGCGACGAAACGCGTGGTCGAGCACAGTCTGGCCGTCGGCGAGCCGCACCCGATGGTGGGCGAAGTCGTCCGCTTCACGCTGTCGTACAACACGAACGCCGCCATGGGATTTCAGCTCGGCGGGGACTCGCGCCGATTGGTTCTCTCGGTGTTGTCCGTCGCCGCGCTGATCGTCCTCGGCTTACTGTATCACCGGACGCGCGCGGCCGATCGACTCCGCATCATCGGCGTGGCACTGATCGCGGGCGGCGCGCTCGGCAATCTGATCGACCGCATCCGCTCGTCAGCCGGCGTGGTCGATTTCATCGACGTCGGCGTGTCCCACGTACGATTCTGGACGTTCAACGTTGCCGACATGGGTATCACGATCGGGGCGATACTGTTGATGATTGCGCTGGGTTGGACAACCAAAGACCGATCTCGACAGACGCCGAGAGGCCCGGCGGCCGAGGGGATCTGAGGCGCGAGGACACTCGCACCTCGTATCCCCTCAGCTGCTCGGTCGCTCTATTGCCCTACCGTAAAGTCCATTCGCTTCAACACATTTCCCGTACCGTCACGGATCTCGACGTGCCAGGCCCCCTTCGCGTCGGCGGGGATCGTCTTTCTGCTCCACGATCTCCACGGCGATCCGCCGATCGTGAGCGACACGTCGCCGACCTGATCGGCGCCGTGGAACCAGACGTGGTGTAACGTCTGCCCGTTCGCCCCCGTCACGCGCATCCATAGCACGACGGCGCCCACGCTGTCGGGAAATGCGGTCCCGGTGTCCTGCGGTGCGCGATCGGCGACGTTGCGCGCGAGCACTGCGTCGACGGTGATATTGCCGGCGGGCGCGGCGGCGGGCGCCGCGGCAGCGGGAGGAGCCGCGGGAGGCGGGGCGGGGGCGGGGGCGGGGGCGGGCTTTGGATGCTGGGTCGTATCCTGCGCGGCGAGAATTCCCGCGCCGGCCAGCAGCAGCACCAGCATGAGCAGCGACGCTTTCATGCGGACACTCCTTGCGTGAGATGAGCCTGTGCCGCCGCGCGACGGCTGCGCCGCTCGAGCGACGCGCCGACCACGGCGGCGATCAAACACCCCAGCAACGTCCCGGCCATCTGAAAGCCAAGCTGATACTCGAGCTGCACCCAGTGACATTTGGGCGCAAAGATCGGTCCGACCAGGCGTCCACATTTCTGTTGCGTAAAGGCAAAGCCCCAACTCGCTCCGAGCCCGAGGATCAGCGGCAGCAGCGCGATGAAGAAATGCCGGAGCTGGAGCTTCATCGGCCACGCTCGA
The DNA here is from genome assembly GCA_035309945.1 of Gemmatimonadales bacterium. Classification (GTDB taxonomy): domain Bacteria; phylum Gemmatimonadota; class Gemmatimonadetes; order Gemmatimonadales; family GWC2-71-9; genus 20CM-2-65-7. The sequence goes on from DATGEQ010000106.1 coordinate 16,534, forward strand.
TATGCCAGCGGTCCATGACGCGGCCTCCTTGGACGACGACATACTCATCGAAATGCGCTTCGGTCAGGCAGGAATGGTTGGGAACGATCTCGATCTGCTGCCCGACCTTGAACTTGCCTTCGATCGCCGCGGGCGCGGCGGCGCGGATGAGACCGTGCTCCTGCGAGACCGACGCGACCGTCAGCTCGGGATGGTCCTTCACCTCGCCGAACGCGGTCTGGAGCCCGAGATGGCTCGGCCCCAGGTCTTTCGATAGCGAGAGCGCGCCGGCGTCCACCACGAAGTGCGATGCGCCAGGCTGGTGCGAGACGACAGTCGCCAGCACCGACACCGCGACGGCTTCCGGCTTGCAGCATCCGATCAACACCATGGTCCGGTCGTAGAAGATGTAGTTCCCCGGGCGCGCTTCTGTGACGCCCGTCAAGTCTTTTACGGCCATCATCGCGGGCGTCGACCCCACGCTCACTCCACGAACGGCAATGCCATCTTTGCGCAGCAGCTCGGCGAACCACGCCATCACTTGCCGCTCCTGCTCCGCCACCTGCGCCGCCTCGTCGTGGTTACTCGTGCGATACGCGTGACCCGAGTGGCTGAGGATCCCGTCGAACGTCATGCCGCGCTCGGCGCCCAGCGCGCGCGCGACCTCGAGCCCATATCGCGACGACGGGTCAACGCCCGCCCGATGATAGCCGCAGTCCACCTTCAGCCAGACGTGCAGCCCGCTCCCGTGCAGCGCCGTGGCGGTCTCGAGATCGTCGAGAATGACGCGGAGCGTGACCCCCGCGCGAGCGATGCGTTGCACGTGAGGGATGTGCGACGGATCGAGCGGGAACGCCCAGGTCAGATCGTTGAACCCGCCGCGCGCGAACGCTTCGGCCTCGAACAGCGTCGACACGGTGATCCCTTGCGCGCCACCCGCGACCTGCCGCCTGCCGAGCTCCAGGCATTTGTGCGTCTTGATGTGGGGGCGGAGGGAGACGCCGAGGCGCTTCGCGCGGTCGGCCATGTGCTTGAGATTGCGCTCCATCACGTCGTGATCGAGCAGCAGCGCGGGCGTTTCGACGTCAAACACGGTCATACTCCCTGCTGGCGACCTCGGGGGCTCGCGCGGCGATGAGGCGCCGCGCAGCGAGCGCCCCGATGAGCAGCAGCGCGCCCCAGATGTAGTTGAATCGCTTCACGGGCTCGAGTGCATCGGGGTAGAAATGGTCGAACGTGAGAACGCCCGAGAGAAAAATCGCCGCAAGGGCCAGCACGGGCGTCCACCAGCGGCCGCGCGGGAACGGATGGGCGAGCGCCGCGACCCAGGCCGGAAGCGCCAGGATCTCGTAATGGAACCAACCAATGGGCGACAACAAGACGGCGAGCTGCGTCACGATTCCAACCTCGCCCGGTGCGTCCGGGGCGGGCCTTCGAAGGGCCAGCAGTACTAATGCTCCTACCGCGATCTGCACGGCGATCGCAAGCGCAAACGATCCGCCGAGACCGGTCACCATGCCGGTGAGCATTTGCGCGTGGAGATCGCGCGCCTGCGGCGACGCGCGTGAAAGCGCGAACCAGTCGGACAGTGCATGGAGGGCTCCCGCCGGACCGTACCGTAGCATCGGCGAGACGGTACCACCGACGGCGAGCGCGGTAGCAAGCGCCGCCGCACGCCAGTGTCGTCGCATCGCGAGGTAGGGAATCAACAACGCGGGGAACACCTTTATGGCGCTCGCCAGACCGATCCATACGGCCGCCCGCGTGGTGCGGTTGTCCTCGAGATCGACGGCCGCGGCCATCACGAGGGCGAGGAGCAGAGCGCCGAGGTTGAGGCGCTCGAAGTTCGCTTGCAGCGGCTTGCCGACTGCGGCAACGGCGAGCAGTGCCGCGCGCCAGCCCCAGCGGCGGCCGCAGGTCGCGATCACCCAGGCGAGCGCCGCGGCGCTCGTCACCGTCCACGCGGATTGCGCGAGCCGCGTCGCGATACGACCGAGTAATGCGAACGGCAGCAAGATAACGAGCGTGAAGGGCGGCCAAAACATCCCGCCGTGCGCGGGGCTTTCGATGTAGAGCGGCGCGCCGGCGATCCAGCGGTCGGTGAGGCCGAGCTCGATCAAGAGGTCTCCGCCGCGCGCCCAGCCGATCGGGATACAGACCGCGACATACAGCACGAGCGCGATCCAGAACGCGTTGCGCTGAGTGCGCGTCAGCTCGGTCATCTTTTGGCAACGGCGAGCGCGAGCGCGCCCCAGCCGGCCAGAAACAATAATCCACCGAACGGCGTGATCGCGCCGAGCCATCGAGCGCCGGTCAGCGCGAGCAGATACAGGCTGCCGGAGAACAGCAGCGTGCCGCCGATGAATAGCCAGCCAGCTGCACGGACCGGCGCGCCGGGCCACCGCGTCGCGGCCCACGCGACCGCGAGCAGCGCCAGCGCGTGATACATCTGATAGCGGGCGCCGGTCTCGAACACGGCGAGGAGGTCAGGGGCGAGGCGCGCGCGCAGGGTGTGAGCGCCGAAGGCGCCCGCGGCGACTGCGATGAAAGCTGAGATGGCGCCCGCGAGTGCGAACGGGGCGTTATCCATCTACGCGGCGACCAGTAACCTCGACGCGCTGCAGCCGCTCGATGCGTCCCGATCCACCGACAAAATGCGATGCCACCCAGCTCGTGAGGCTCACGATGATGGCGCCCCACGTCGCCGACCAGAGGCCCGCGATGTGGAACCCGGGCACCAGCCAGGCGACGAGTGCGAGTGAGATGCCGTTCACGATCAAGATGAAGAAGCCGAGCGTGAGGATGGTCAGCGGCAGCGTGAGAAAGAAAATGATTGGCCGGATGAACGCGTTGACGATGCCGAGCACGAGGGCCGAAACGATCAGCGCGCCGGTGCTTGCGAACGCGATGCCAGGCAGCAGCTGGTCGGCGACCCAGAGCCCGAGCGCCGTGATCACCAATCTGATGAGAAAGCCTCTCATGGAGAGGAAGATAACCGCGCCGCCCGTCCGGCGACGAACCGCGCGGTCATGCCCGGGCGCGCTTGCACGCCCAGCTTGGAATCGATCAGCACGGCACCGCTCATCGTGTCGCGGCCCGATGCGGCAAGTGACACGCCCGCGAACGGACCCAGCTCGGCCGGCCAGCCGGTGACGATCGCCTGTTCCGGCTGGCCGAACCAGCTGACCGACAGCGTCTCCGCGCGCGGCGCGCGGAAGGTCATGCGGCCCCGGAATACGCAGTCCCGGCCGACGATCACCGTCGCGGTATCGAGTGTGATGTCGCCGAGCCGGAAGCGATCACTCATCGCCGACGCCGACGGAAATGTGAGCGTGTCGCCGCGCGCCACGACCCAGCGGCCCACGTAGGGGAGGGAGTAGCGCCGCAGTCGGGTGAACTGCTGGCCGGAGCAAGGACCCCTCGAAGCACACCCGACGCACACGCATGCCAATCCCGCCAACCAACCTCTGGTCAAAATGGTGTCGTGTCCCGCGCCACGGCATTGGTTTGCTCGATCTCCGCGCTCGTCGAGTCCGCGACTCGCATGGCTTTGCCGACGCCGCGGGCGCCGGGGATTCGCGAACCCGCCAGGATACTGTCCCGTTGGCGCTCGGTGAGGCTGTCGCGATTCGTCGCCTGTGCATTGCCCGGCGCGGCGCGTTTGTCCTTGTCGCTACCGCCGCAACCAAGCGCCAGAACAAGCAGTAAACACCCGACAGATTTCATTCTCAGCTCCGTTTGCTGGTTCGCTACGATGTCGGGAGCCCTTTGCGAAGCACATCCTCCATTACGTCGCCAAAGCGATCGATCTCGGCCAGCGTCGTGTACACGTTCGGGGTGATGCGCAGGCAATTGAACTCGGGATGGGCGATCGGGGTGACGATGATGCGATGGCGATCGTACAGGAACGTTGCAAGCTTGCCGACGTCGAGCTGCGCCGGTGTGAACGATGCCAACCCGCACGACTGCGCCGGGTCGTAAGGCGTCAGGATTTTCACGCCGGGGACGCGCTCGAGGCGCTTGGCCCAGCGGTCGCGCAGGAACCGCAGCCGCGCAGCCTTGCGCTCGGGGCCGATACCGTCGAGGAAGTCCAACGCTTCGACGATCGCATTGTGATTCGCCGCCGGATGCGTCCCGATTTCTTCGAACTTGCGGATGTTCTCGTTCATCTCGGGCGGCGCGGCCATCATCGGCCAGATCTTGGCGATCTTTGCTTTGCGGACGTACAAGAAACCGGTGCCGATCGGCGCGGTGAGCCATTTGTGCAGGCTGGTGCCGTAGTAGTCGCAGTCCAGCTCGTCGCGCGTAAAGGGGAAGTGGGCGTACGCGTGCGCGCCGTCCACGATGACCTCGATGCCGCGCGCCCGTCCCAACTGCGCGATCGTTTTGATCGGAAAGATCTGCCCGGTCAGGTTCGTGATGTGACAGACGTGAATGACCCTGGTCCGTGGCGTGATCGCGGCTTCGAATCGCCGTGCCAGATCTTCCTGCGAGGGCGGTGGAACCGGGAAGGTGATCTGCTTCAGGACGATGCCGTCGCGGCGCTCGCGCTGCTTCCAGGTCGTGATCATGCGCGGGTAGTCCTGTGTCGTCGTCAGCACCTCGTCGCCGCGCTCGAGCGGGATTCCCAGCTGCACGATCTCCAGCGCCTCGCTCGCGTTGCGGGTGATCGCCATCTCCTCGGGATCGCAGCCGAAGTTCGCGGCGAGCCGGCGACGCACCGTTTCGATTTCCGGCTCGATCCAGGCCCACATGGTCAGGGCGGGCGCCTGGTTGGAGATCGCGAGGTAGCGCTGGAACGCGGCGTTGACGACGCGCGGGCTGGGCGCCACGCCGCCGTTGTTGAGATTGATCATACCGCGATCGATGTCGAACGCGGCCTGAATTTCCCGCCAGTAGTCCTCGTCCTGCGCGACGTCCTCGGCGCGGCGACCAAGGGTCGCGCGCGTCGCCGGCAGGATGCGCGTGAGGGCGTCGCTCCGCAGCGCGGGGAGCGGGAGTGCGGCGGTGGTCGCGAACATCGAGCGGAGGAAGCGGCGGCGCGTAGTCATGAGTAAGGTAATAAAGCAAAACCCCCCGCCAGGCCAGAGCCCGGCGGGGGGTTGCGGTATTGTCGCGCCCTAGGCGCCCAGCACGGTGAGCGCGGGTCCCAGGATCTTCTGGAACAGCGCGCTGATGTTCTGAGCGGCATCGCCCAGATGATGCAGCGCGGCTTGTTCATCCGCGTTCAGCCCACCCTGAACGGCGCCCGTGCAGGTCAACGAAAAGCTCGTCGACGTGCCGTTGACCGTGCAGGTCGCGAACAGGCCGCCGTCCACATGCGACGTGATCGTCCCGCTCACGGTGCCGGCCGTCGTATCGACATTCAGCGTGCCGTCGAGCGTGACGACTTCGCCGCCGTGCTCGAAGCGGAAGGAGACCTTCAGGCTCGTGCTCGTCTGCGTGACCGTCGCCTGTTGCCAGTCGCGCACATGGATGTCGCGGGCGTTCACGTCGAACGACACGTCCTCAGTGACGGTGATGCTTGACGCGCTCCCGGAGCCTGTGATCGTGCCGGCGAAAACCACGGAATCGGGCGACGTTGCGCCGTTCGTGATGTACCCGGCGGTGGTCACCACCACCGAGCTGGTCGTCTGGCTCGCTAGCGTCACCGTGTAGTTCACGTAGACCGGCGCTCCGCCGACGCCGGCCACCATGACGTGGAGCGTCGGGTGCGTGGTGCTCTCATCCATGAGGTCGATGTAACCGACTTCCGTAAGCGGCTTCGCGGGAGAGCTGGTCAACGGGTCGATCGCGTACAGGATGAATCGCATGCCGTTCGCCGGCGCGCCGGTGCGCGTCGTCGCGACGTACCCGTTGCTCGTCGTGTCCCACTCGAACGTCTTCCCCTTCAGGGTGTCGGGGAACAGCGCGGTCGCGGCCTGCACACTGAACCGCGGGATCAGCCGGCTGAACGCGACCAGGTCCTGTAAGCGGCGCCCGTAGGAACCCAGATCGGTTGATTGCGCGAGCGGTTGGAGCATTCCCGCCAGCGCGAGCGTCGTGCCCGGCGCCGGCGCGCTGGCTTTCACCGACGCGGAGACCTGCGACAGACTGTTGAGCGCCGGAGCGCTGAAGATCGTGTCCAGCGACGCGAGCTGCGCCGACGTCGCCTGCGGATTGGCGAGCGACTTGGGTGCAATGGAATCCTTGCTGCAGGCGCCGGTGAATGCCGCCAACACGACGCCCGCCAGCGCGGGACGGAGCCACCGCATACGGCCTCCCAAACGAAAAAGTGGAAGAATTGAAATTCTGCAGGCGCGCCGGTTGGAGGGGCTGTGACCCTCCGCACGCCTCGCCAGGCTAGACGATCACGCCACCGCCGAGCAGGCGATCGTCGGCGTCATACAGCACGCCCGACTGCCCCGGCGCGATCGCCCGGACCGGCTCGGCGAGCCGGAGCGCGATGCGGCTGTCCGCCTGAGCAGTAATCGTGCCGGGCACGGCACGCGCCCGATATCGGCACTGCACCCACACTTGCGCACCAGGCGTGAGGGGCTCCGCGAGCCAGTTGACCTCTTGGAGAGACAATCCGTGTCCAAACAACTCACTGCTGCCGCCGACGACCACCTCGCGCGTCTCCGGCCTGATGGCGATGACGTACAGCGGCTCCGGGAATCCTCCCGGGAGGCCGCGGCGCTGGCCCACCGTATACCGCGCGAAGCCGTCGTGCTCACCAATCACGTCGCCGCTGGTGGTGACGAGCGGACCTGGCGTGAGCGCCGGCGCATCCGCGGGCAGGTGTTGCTCGAGCACGCCGACGTAATCGTTGTCCGGCACGAAACAGATCTCGACCGACTCGACCTTCTCGGCGGTGACGAGGCCGAGTGTGCGGGCGACGTCGCGCGTTTCGCGCTTGGTCAATCCACCGACCGGCGTCAGCATGCGGCGCACCACCGCGCGATCGATGCCCCACAGAAAGTACGATTGATCCTTTTGCCGATCGCGGCCGCGGTACAAGGCGCCGTCCCGAGCGACCGCATAGTGGCCCGTCGCGATCGCATCGCACTCGAGCGCGTCGGCGTGATACAGGAAGTCGCGGAACTTGGTGAACGAGTTACACCGAACGCAGGGGATCGGCGTCCTGCCGCGCGCGTACTCCGCCACGAAGTTCTCGATCACGTCATGGCCAAAGCGGTCCTCGAGATTCAGCACGTAGTGCGGAATGCCGAGCTTGTGGGCGACCAGCTTCGCGTCGGTGATCGAATCGAGCGAGCAACACGGCCGGTCGGGCACGCTCTCGCCGTAGCAGAACAGCTTCATGGTCGCGCCGATGACCTCGTGCCCCTGCTCGACGAGGAGCGCGGCAGCGACCGAGCTGTCCACGCCGCCCGACATGGCGACCAGCACTCTCATCGATGCAGAACCGCGGACAGCGAACGCACCTTTTCGACGACCTTGGGCAGCGCCTCCGCCACCGCGTCGACATCTTCGCTCGTGCTGTCCTTGCCGAACGAGAACCGCAGCGCCGCGACGCCGAGGTCGCGCGGGACGCCCATGGCGGTGAGCACGTGCGACGGCTCGACTGCTCCGGTGCTGCACGCCGAGCCCGACGAGCACGCGATGCCGGCGAGATCGAGGTGCATCAACAGCGCTTCGCTGTCCGTGCCCGGAATCGAGGCGCTCGAAATGTGCGGCGCGCGCTCAGCCTGCCGTCCGTTGATCAGCGCGTCGGGAACGATCGCCAGGAGGCGCCGCTCCAGCTCGTCGCGCAGCGCGCGCAGCCGGCTCGCGAGCCCCTGCTGCTCTTCGGCCGCCAACCGGGCGGCGACCCCGAGCCCCACGATACCGGGGACGTTCTCCGTACCGGGCCGGATGCCGTACTGCTGGCCGCCGCCGTGGATGATCGCTTCGACGGCCTTGCGGTCGCGCACGATCAGCGCGCCGACGCCCTTGGGGGCGCCGATCTTATGGCCGGAGATGGTGAGGAGGGTGCAATTGACGTCGCGGAGCGATACCGGAACCTTGCCGAACGCCTGGACGGCGTCCGAGTGAAACAGGACGCCGGCGTCGCAACATCGATCGGCCAGCCGGCCGACCGGCTGGACCGTGCCCACTTCGTTGTTCACCCACATCACGCTGACGATCGCGACGCCGTGCCGCAGCGCCGCGTCGAGCGCCGTCTCGTCCACCACGCCCGACGCCGTGACCGGCAGAATGGTCTCTTCACCGCCGAGATGCTTGACGGCATGGGCAGCCGCTAGTGCGGCCTTGTGCTCGATCGCGGAGACCGCGACGCGGAATGGGCCGCCCCGATCGCGCGCCGCGAGCGCGGCGCCGATGATCGCGAGATTGTCCGCCTCCGTGCCGCCCGACGTGAAGACCACCTGATTCGGCTCGGCGCCGACCGCGGCGGCGACCGCGCGCTTCGCCTCTTCGATGCCCGCCCGCGCTGCCCGGCCGAACCGGTGCGCGGACGACGGGTTGCCGAACGCGTCCTTGCCGAGATAGGGCAGCATCGCGTCCAGCACTTCCGGCCGGACCGGCGTCGTCGCGGCGTTGTCGAGATAGCTGAGGCGCTTGGTCATCGAGTCTGGGAATTTAATCTAGATCGACTGCACGCCAAGCTGGAGCACGTCCTCGACTTCCTGCGTTTCGGGCGTAAAGAAGGGTTCGCCATAGCGACGCCGGATCAGTGAGCCGTAGTGGGCCGACTGCACGCGAATCAGCTCGTACAGATCCTGACCGGTGGGATACACCTCGCCCGCCGCTTTCGCGCCGTCGAACTGCGATCCGTAGCACCGAATCGCCTGCATCTTCGTCTCGAAGACGTCGGAAATGTCGACCACGAACGTGGGCTTCACGGGGTCTTCGCGGTAGGCGAGGGCGTACAGGAGCTTGTACGGGCGGTGCGCCTCGCCGCCGCGGCCGGGCTCGTACCTGGCGAGGCCGGCGAGGTAGCAGGCATCGCGTCCGAGCTCTGAAGCGATGCGGTGATCGGGATGCCGTCCGACGGGGAAGGGGAGAATCACGACCCGCGGTTTGGTTCGACGAATGAGTTCGACGATCTTTTTTCGCGACGCCTCGTCGTTTTGCAGATGCGCGTCGCGCAGTCCGGCATTGAGCCGGGCATGGGCTCCGAGGGTCCGCGCGGCGCGCTCGGCCTCGGCGGCGCGGGTCGCGGCATCGCCGCGCGTGCCCATTTCGCCTTGTGTGAGATCGATGATGCCGACGCGATGTCCGGCGCGGGCGGCTTTCGCGAGCGTGCCGCCGCACGTCAACTCCACGTCGTCGCGGTGCGCGGCGATGGCGAGGAGGTCGATGTGATCACTCATATCGCAGGGCCTCGACGGGATCCAACCGCGCCGCGCGCGCCGCCGGCGTGATGCCGAAGACCAGGCCTACGAGAATTGACGCGATCGTCGCGACGGTCGCCGGCACGACTGGGACGGTCGTATTGAACGCGAGCAGTCGCTTGAGAATTTCGCCGACTCCGACACCGAGCACGACTCCGATGATCCCGCCCATCAGCGTGAGCGTCGCGGCTTCCACCAGGAACTGCCACAGGATCGCGTGCCGCGTGGCACCGAGGGCTTTGCGCAGACCGATTTCGCGCGTGCGACTCGTGACCGAGACCATCATGATCGCCATTACGCCGATGCCTCCAACCATCAGGGCGATGCTGGACAGGACCAGCATGACGAAGAAGAACGCCTGCGTCAGACTGTCGAAGATACTCAGCACCTGGTCGGAGGTGAGCAGGTCGAACGTATTTGCCTCGCCGACGCGCAGTCCGCGCATCCGCCGCAACGTCAGCGTCGCGACATCCATGGCGCGGCTCACGGTCACCGCGGGCTTCGGCTTCACGAGAATGATGAGACTGTTCCACTCGTCGATGATGAAATTCCGCCGGGCGGCCTGGAACGGCGTGATCCCGGCGATCTCGGGCGTCCCCGGCACCTCGAAAATGTTGGTCGGGCGCTGCCACACGCCGATGATCTTGAATGGATGACCTCCGATACGCACGACGTGCGCCAGAGGATTGATCGCCCCAAACAGCCGGTCTACCGTCCGCTGCTCGACGATCACCACGGGGTCCCCGCCGCGCAGCTCGGCCGAAGTGAATGACCGGCCGAGCAACATCCCGCCGCCCAGAATTTCCATGAAGCGGTCATCCGCGCCGAACACGCCGAGCACGCGCGTGTGATTGCCGCCGTACTCGAACCGCTCGAACAGCTGCGTCCAGATGGCCGCGTAGTGAATCTCCGGCAGCTTGGCGATCGCCTCGGCTTCCTGCGAGACCAGTTTTGGTCGGATGCGGACTTCGCGCGGCACGGCGTCGGGATTCACCCCGGTCGTCGAGAAGTAGCGCAGAATGCGGAACGTCGTCGGGCCGACCACCTCGAGTGTATTGACGATCTGCTCGCGGAAGCCCGCAACGATCGACGCCATCGCCATCACGGTCGCGATGCCGATCACCACGCCCAGCACGGTCAGGCCCGAGCGCAGCTTGTTCGCGCTCAGCTGATCGAGCGCAATGCGCCAGCCTTCGCGCACCGAATGGAGTTTCATCTATTCCTGGCGCAACGCTTCGATCGGGTCGAGGCGCGACGCGCGATGCGCCGGATAAACGCCGAATGCCACGCCCACCACGAGGCCGAGGAGCAACGCGAGGCCGATCGACCAGGCGGTGACGCGCGCGGGCAGCGGCGAAATCGCTTCGACCAGTCCGGCGAGCGCGGTGCCGGCCATGAGGCCGGCCACGCCGCCCAACAACGAGAGCGTCAGCGCCTCCGCGAAGAACTGGCGCCTGATGTCGCGGCGCGCCGCGCCCAGCGCCTTGCGAATGCCGATCTCGCGCGTGCGCTCGGTCACGCTCATCAGCATGATGTTCATGATGACGATGCCGCCCACCACGATGCCGATCACCACGACCGCCGGGACGACCGTGAAAATCACCTTCGTGAGCTTTGCCCAGAACGCGATCAAGCCCTCGCCGGTGTCGATCGTGAAATCGTTGTCCCTGCCCGGCCGGAGCCGGTGCGCGATGCGCATCGCTTCCTCGGCGCGCAGCATCGCGGGACCGACGTCCGCCGCCATCCGCATTTTCACGGATACAACCATCGTCTGGCGCCGTCCGTACATCGACTCGAACGTACTGAGCGGCAGCATGACGAAGCCGTCCCACGACTGGCCGAGCACGGTGCCCTTCTTGGCGATCACGCCCTTGATCGAGAGCTGCATGCCGTGCACGCGGATCAGCTGGCCGATCGCGGCCGCCGGCTCGCCGAACAGCTTCTCGGCCACGTCGTAGCCGAGGACGGCGACAAAGCGGCGCTGGCGGACGTCGATGTCGGTGAGCGGCTCCCCTGCCGCGAAGGTGTAGTCCTGCACCACCACGTAGGGCGCTGTGACACCGAAGATGAAGACGTCGCCCGTCGTCCGGTTGCGCCACTGCACGTCCGCCATCGGCGTCGGCCAGCCCGACTGCAGCGCGATTGCCTCGGCGTCCGGCACGGCGCGCTCGATGAAGCCGACATCCTCGGGTGCGATGACCGGCCGCCGCTGGATCTGTTTCCAGGTCTCGTCGTCGATGAAACCAACCTGGATCGGATCGCGGCGGATCTGGAATGCGTTGACGCCCACGATGGCACCCGCTAACCGCTCGCGAACGTAGGCGTTCATCCCCTGAATGACCGCGACGACCGCGACGAGAAAAGCGACCGAAACGATGATTCCGAGCAGCGTGAAGAACGACCGGAGTTTATGACTCCAGACGGTTTGGAGAGCTAGGCGCAGCGCTTCGTGGAGCGGCATCCGCCTACAAAGCTATTCGTATCTGAGCGCTTCGACGGGATCGAGCCGCGCCGCGCGGCTCGCGGGATACAAGCCGAATCCGATTCCGGTGAGGGCGGAGGCAAGCAACGCAGCCACGATCGACCAGAGCGGTACGTTCGCGGGAATGGGCGTGATCTTCGACATGAGGAACGCGAGCAGCCCGCCGCCGAGCATCCCGGCGGCGCCGCCGACGAGCGTGAGTGTGGAGGCCTCGACGAGGAACTGCCACAGGATCGCGCGGCGCGTCGCGCCCAGCGCTTTGCGGACGCCGATCTCGCGCGTGCGCTCGGTGACGGAAATCATCATGATCGCGACCACACCCACGCCGCCGACCATCAATCCGATCGACGACAGGACGAGCATGACGAGGAAAAACATTCCGGTCACCTGGTTCCACGAATCGAGCAGTTTGTCCTGCGTGACGATCGAGAAGTTGTTCTCCTGGCCTGGCTTGAGCCCGCGGATCGAGCGCAGCGTCGCCACGACCTCATCCATGGACTCCTGCTGCGTATAGCCCGGCGCCGGCGCCACGGCGAGACGCATCCAGCCCTTGAAATAAGGCACGGTTTTCACGAACGCACCGTGCGGAACGCCCACGAACGGCGGTGCCGCGCCGCTGAACAGGCTCGGCGGCTGGATATAGACGCCGATGATGGTGAAGGGCGCGCCCGCGATGTGGATCGTCTGACCGATGGGGTCCCGGCCGCGAAACAGCTGATCCTCGAGCTTGCGGTTGATCACGGCGACGGCTGAATTCGAGAGATCTTCGAACCGGGTGAAGGTGCGGCCCGGGTAGACGTCGCCGCCGTTCACCTCGACCCACTCCGCCGAGACCCCCGCGACGTTCACGGACTGGAGTCGCAGGTCGCCGAACTCCACGGTCGCCGAGCTCTCCTCGCGCCGCGTCACGAAGCGGACCGATGGAAGCGACCGGATCTTGTCCGCTTCCAGATCGCTGATCGCGGGATTGCGTCGCCACGGGCTCGACTCGTCGGAGCCGTCCGAGACGTTGATGCCGGCCTGGAAGAAGCGCCACACCAGGAAGGTCCGCGGGGCGATCGACTCGAAGACGCCGGCGACGCTCTTATTGATGCCGCTGATCATCGCGGCCATCAGCATGACCACCATGACGCCGATGGCGATACCGAGGATCGTGAGTGCCGCGCGCGCCTTGCTGGTGCGCAGCGACTCGAGCGCAATGCCGACCCCCTCGAACAGGCCGCGGCTGGCGACGCTCATGTCTCGGCCCGGAGCGCGGTGATCGGATCGAGCCGGGCGGCACGCGTCGCGGGATAGACGCCCGCGATGATTCCGACACCGGCGCCGAGGATGACGCCGACGACGATGGACCAAGGCGCCACCGCTGCGGGAAGGGGCGTGAGGGCGGCGACCAGCGCGGCGAGGCCGATGCCGATGCCGACGCCCGCGCTCGCGCCGACAGTCGCCAGCGTCGTAGCCTCGACCAAGAATTGCCGGAGGATGTCGCCCCGGCGCGCGCCCAGCGATTTGCGGATCCCGATCTCGCGGGTCCGCTCCGCAACCGCCATCAGCATGATGTTCATGATGACGATGCCGCCGACGACGAGGGAGACGGCGACGAGGCCGGGCAGCGCGTAAAACAGAATGCGACTGATTTTCCCCCAGAAGTCGAGCACTTCGTCGGCGGTCTCGAGCGCGAAATCGTCGGGCTGGCGCGGCCGCAGGTGCCGCCGGCTGCGCATCACGGCTTCCGCCTGCGCCATCGCTTCGCGCATCTCCGATTGTGTGTTGGCCTTCACGGCCAGCGCGTCAACGACGCGCGGCGGATTGACGAAGCGCTTGAGCGGCGCCGTCGATGGCGCGACCGCGAACTTGTCCAGCGATAGCCCGAACAGATTCCCCTGCTTCTCGACGACGCCGATCACGCGGTACGGGATCTCGAAGATCTTCACCTCGCGCCCGATCGGATTGCGGCCCTCGAAGAGTTTGTCGGCGAGCTCGTGCCCCAGCACGAGCACCGGCAAGCCTGCTTGCACCTCCTGCCCCGTAAAGGCTCGGCCCTGCTCGATGTTCAGCGAGCGGATCTCGAAGTACAACTCGGTCGCCGCGGTGACCTGCACATCCTTCACCTGCTTCCCGCCCGCGAACAGCGGCGCGCGTGTGTTCGATTCCCAGGCGGCGAGCACCGGTACCGTCACGTCGCGCGTGACGGCCTGCGCGTCTTCGTACGTCACGCGCGGGCGCCGCATCCACGACCGCCACATCGAATCCGTCACGTTGCCGAGCTGGACGTCGGGGAACTGGCGCAGGCGAAACGTGTTCACGCCGAGGATCGTACCGGCGAACTTGTCGGTCATGTAGCGGTTCATCCCCTCGACCACCGACACGACGGCGATCAGGAACATCACGCCGATGAAGACGCCGATGATCGAGAAACCGCTCTTGAGCTTTTGGGCGCGGATCGTCTGGAACGCGAGGCGGACGGCGTCGAGGAAGGACACCGCTACTCGTAGCGGAGCGCCTCGACAGGATCCAGGCGCGCCGCCTTGCTGGCAGGGTAGATCCCGAACAGCAATCCCGTGAACGCGGCCATCAGCAGGGCGATGAAGATGGAGACGAGCGGGACGTACGACGGCACGGGTGTCAGCGTATGGAGGAGGAACGAAATCAGCCAGCCGATCGCCAAGCCGATGACACCGCCGACGAGCGTGAGGGTGGCGGCTTCGACCAGGAACTGCCACATGACTGCGCGTCGCGTCGCGCCCAGCGCCTTCCGCACGCCGATTTCGCGCGTGCGTTCCGTGACCGAAATCATCATGATCGCCACGACGCCGATGCCGCCGACCATGAGGCCGACCATCGACAACGCCCACATCAGCTCCTTGGCGATTTTCGTGAAGTCGTCAATCGTTTTCGTGTAGACTTCCTGTGTCACGGCGTCGAAGTTGTTCTTCTGGCCGGGCCGGAGGCCGCGCATCGTGCGCAGCGCCATGGTGACGTCGTCGATGGCGCGCTGGAGCGGCACGGAGTCCTGCGGCACGACGAACATGTCCATCCAGCCGCGCCAATGCGGCACGTCTTTCATCAAGGTGCCGTGCGGAATCATGACCTCCGGACGATCGGTCTCGCCGAACAGACGGGGAGGCGGATCGTAGACGCCGACGACCGTGTACGGCAGGCCGGCGATTTTGATGCGGCGGTCCAGGGGATCGCGCTCGCCGAAGAGGTTGTCGGCCAACTTGGTGTTGACGACCGCGACGTGCGCGTTTGCCGCGTCCTCGAGATTCGTGAACGACCGTCCCGAGTTGATGTGCCCACCCTCGATCCGCGGCCAATCCGCATTACGACCTTGGATGGCGGTCGCGGCCATGCGATGGCCTTCGAAATCGACGTCCGCCGACGCGTATTCATCGACGACCACAAACGCGATCGACGGCAGCTTGGCGAGCCGGTTTGCCTCGTCCATCGTCATGGGCGGCCGTCTGCGCCAGGGATCGGGATCTTCGGGATCCTGATCGTTTTGCCCGCCCCAGTAGCGGCCCACCCAGAACGTCTTGGGACCGAGTGACGCCAGCATGTCGGAGATGCCCTTCTTGAAGCCGCTGATCAGGGCGCTGTTGACCACGACGACGGTGACGCCAATGGCGACGCCGAGGATGGTCAGCGCGGCGCGCAGCTTGTGCGCGCGGAGCGAAGAGAGCGCGATGCCGACGCCTTCGAACATGGCGGTCACGCTTACTCCTGGCGCAGCGCGGTAATGGGATCGAGCCGCGCGGCCCGGGTCGCAGGATAAACGCCCGCCAGGATGCCGACGCTTGCGCCCATGATGACGGCCGCGAACACCGACGCCGGCGATACGCTGGCGGGCAGGGGTGAGAGCGCATTGATGGCGATCGTCAGGCCCACACCGGCGACGATGCCGAACGTCGCCCCCAGCGCCGCGATCGTGGTCGATTCCGCCAGGAACTGGCGCAGGATGTCACGCCGGCGTGCGCCCAGCGACTTTCGCAGTCCGATCTCGCGCGTCCGTTCGGCGACGGCCATCAGCATGATGTTCATGATCACGATGCCGCCGATCACGAGCGATACGATCACGACGCCCGGCATCACAGTCATGAGAATGCGGTTGATCCCGGCCCAGAAGCGCTGCACGCCTTCCGAGGTGTCGAGCACGAAGTTGTTGTCCTGCTGCGGCCGCAGGTGCCGGCGACTGCGCATGATGCCCTCGGCCTGCTCCATGGCCTCGCGCATCTCCCCCTCGGAGTTCGCCTTCACGAAAAAGGCATCGAGAATCCCCGGCGGATTCACGAGGTTCTGCGCCGGCGAGAGCGCCGGCACAACCACGAAGCGGTCGAGCGGGAATCCCATCAGGCTTCCCTGACGCTCCACCACGCCGACCACGCGGTACGGAATGCCGCCGATCCGCACGTTGTGGCCGAGGGCGGGCCGATCGACGAACAGGCGTTTGGCGACAGCGTCCCCCAGCACCGCCACCGGGACGCCGGAGCGATTCTCTTGCGCGGTGAACGGACGGCCGGACGCGATGCGGAGATTTCTGATTTCGAAGTACCGCTCGCTGGCGGCCGTGAGCTCGATGTCCCGCGCTTCCTTGTTTCCGTACGTGACGCTGACGTTCTCACTGGACTGCCAGGCGGTAATGACGGGAACGGTGATCCCTTCAGTGATCGCCTTGGCATCGCTGAAACGGATACGGGGGCGGCGGCGCCACGACCGCCAGACCGAATCCGTGACGCCCATGCCGAACACCGGCCGCTGGCGCAGCTGGAACGTGTTGACGCCGAAGATCGTCTGCGCAAATTTTTCCGTCATGTAGCGATTGACGCCGTTGGCGATGGAACAGGACCCAATGAGTGACGTCACGCCGACGAAGACGCCGAGCAGCGAGAAGCCGCTCTTCAGCTTCTGCGTGCGGAGTGTGTGAAGGGCGATTCGGAGCGCTTCGAAAAGCGGCACTCAGGCGGCCCTTGCGTGGTCCGTGGCGACGACGCCGTCGCGCAGCGTGATGACGCGCTCGGCGTGGGCCGCAATGTCCTGCTCGTGGGTCACCATCACGACCGTCTGCCCCTGGCGGTGCAGCTCCGCGAAGACGCCCATGATTTCGCTACTCGTGGTCGAGTCGAGGTTGCCGGTCGGCTCGTCGGCCAACAGGATGCTCGGCTCGTTCACGAGCGCGCGCGCGATCGCGACCCGCTGGCGCTGGCCGCCCGACAGCTCGTTCGGCTTGTGATCCATGCGATTGCCGAGGCCCACGCGCTCGAGCGCGTACGCGGCGCGGTCGCGGCGCGTACGCGTCGTCATGCCGGCGTAGATCAGCGGCAGCTCGACGTTGTGCAGCGCGTCGGCGCGGGGCAGCAGGTTGAACGTCTGGAACACGAAGCCGATTTCCTTGTTGCGAATGCGCGCGAGCTCGTCGTCGGCGAGATCGCTGACCTTCTGGCCGTTCAACCAGTACTCGCCGCTCGTCGGCGTATCAAGACAGCCGATGAGGTTCATGAGCGTGGATTTACCAGACCCGGACGGTCCCATGACGGCGACGTACTCGTTGTTGCGGATTTGCAGGCTGACGCCGCGCAGCGCGCGCACCAGCTCGGAGCCCATGTCGTACTCGCGCGTCAGCTTGTGCGTGAGGATGATGACATCGGGAAGCGGCGTATCACCCGTGCGAAACGGCTGCACGGTGCTCATGAACGGCGCCCCCCCCGGTTCGTCGTATCGCTCGACTCCTTGCTCGGACGCACGCGCGCGCCTTCCTTCAGGTCGCGAATCGCCTGATAGGACCCGGCGACGATCGTGTCACCCTGCTGCACGCCTTCGATGACCTCGAAATGCTCTTCACCCGCGATGCCCACCTTCACCGGATGAAACGTCGCAACACCACTGTGCACGATGAATACGCCTTCGGTTTCCTTTTTAGTGCTGCCGCTACGCTTGGTCGTGTCGGGAAGCGCAGGCGTGGCGGCCTGCGCGGTGCCGCGGCCGGCGCGCTCCGTGGCAATCGGGGTGTTCTCGCGCACCGTCAGCGCGATGATCGGAATCGCGAGCGCCTGCTTCCGCGTGTCGGTGATGATGCGCGCCGTCGCCGACAGGTCGGGACGCACTTCGGCCGGCGGATTGGACAACGTGATCTCGACTTCGTAATCGACCGCACGGTCGCTTTGACCCGCGGCGGCGGCCGCGGACGCGGCCGTCAGGATCGCGCTGTTCGCGACCTTCGTGACCCGGCCAATGAACGCCGTGTCGGGAAAGGCATCGATCGTGACTTCAACGGAGTCGCCGAGATGGAGCCGCACGACGTCGGTCTCATCGACCTGAACCTTGGTCTGGATGACCGAGAGATCCGAGATCGTGAGCAACAAGCCGGTCTCGCGCGAGAACGTACCGGGGACCGCCACCTCGCCCTCCTCGACGGCGAGCCGCGTCACGCGGCCGGTCATGGGGGCGGTAAGGTGGGTCTTGGACAGCTGATCGCGCGCCTCCTGCAGCCCCGCGCGCGCCTGCTCGACCAGATGCTGCGACGCCGTCAGATTGGCCTCGGCAATGTCGAATGCCGTCTGCGCCTGCTCGAGCTGCTCCTGCGAAACGAGATTCGGATTCTGCTCGCGCAGCTCCTTGGTCCGCTGTAGCGCCCGTTGCGACTGATCGCGCGTTGCCTTGGCCTGGACGGCCTGCGCTTCGGCGGAAGAGATCGTTGCGGTAGCACGCTGCAGATTTGCCTCGTATACCGTCGGATCGATCTGCAGCAGGAATTGACCCTTCTGCACCAGGTCGCCTTCGCGCACGGCGATCCGCGTGATTCGGCCCGTGATGTCGGCGCTGATGTCGACTTTCTTCTTGGGCTGGATCTTTCCGCTGGCGGTGACGGCGGCGACCAGGTCGCGCCGGCCGACGGTCTCGAAGCGCACCTCCACGCCTTTTTCGCGCTTGGCGCTGACACTGACGACGACCAGCAAGACGAGGAGTACGCCTCCCCCAACTCCCAAGAACACCTTGTTCCGCTTGGACATGGCGGCTCGATCCTCTCAGTTAACGCAAGCTGCGGCCGACGGCTGCTTCCAATGCCGCCAGGGCCTTGTGGTAGTCGTACGTCGCGTTCACGGCGTCACTCTCGGCGCGGAGCGCGGCGACCTGCGCATCCAGCAGCTCGAAGAAGGTCCCCGACCCGATGCGATACCGCTCCGTCGCGAGCTGGAGCTGCTCGCGCGCGGCGGTGCGGTTCGTGTCCTGGAGCTCCACGGTGCGATAGGCCGTTTGCAGCGTCAAATAGGCCTGGCTCACCTCACGCTGCACCGCCAGCCCGCGCGCGCGCACCGACTCGTCGAGATCGGCATGATCGGCTCGCGCTTGTGAGACACGCAGTTGCTGCGAAAAGTTTGTGAACACCGGCAGCGAAATCGTCAACCGAGCCTGGAAGGGCTGCTGCGTGAAGTGGAACGGGAACACCGAGTTCGCGCTGCGCAGCGCCTGTTCGTTCGCGGCGCCCCAGATGTAGACGCTGCAATTGTTGGGCGGCAGCCCGGCATTGGCGCGAATCGTGTTGTTGTCCTGGCAGCTGCTGTATTGATTCGCGTACGCCGCCTGCTCGCTGAAAATCAGCGGGTCGACGTTGGTGAATTGCTGCGTAAAACCCGACCACCCAGCCGAGAGCGACAGCGACGGCCCGTAGCTCGACGTCGCGGCGCGCACACCCCACGCCGCCGCGCCTTCGCGCGCCCGCAGCGCCTTCAGCGACGGATTCTGCTGCTCGGCGATCGTCAGCATGTCGGCGAGCTGCCATGTCGGCGCCTCGACGCGGAACGAGTCGGTCAGCTGCACGACCGACACGTCGACCGGCGGCGTGACCCCCATCTGCTCGAACAGCCGGAGCTTTTCGACGCTCACGTTGGTTTGGGCTTGGAGTAGCGCAACTTCTGCCTGGCCGCGGGCGACTTGCGCCTGGCGCACGTCGATCAACGTCGCCTGGCCAACGCCATAACGCGCCTGGGCGAGCTTCAAGAACTCCTCGTTGCGATCGAGGGTCTTCTTTGCCAGATCGGCCTGCGCGATCGCCTGCAGCACGGTCAGGTATTCCTGCTTGATGCCGGTGACCAGCAGGTTCTCGGCGCCCGCGATATCGGCGTCGGTCGCGCGTTGCTGCGCCTTCATGAGACCGGGCTGTGACAGCGTCGCGCCCGAGAGCTGCCACGACAGCCCCAGATCGTAGAACGACGACACCGTCGAGACCGACTGGGTGAAGCTTTGCGCCAGGAACGTTTGCGATCCCGGCCCGGTGTAGGTCATGCCTCCCGATGCCGTGACCTGCGGAATGAGTAGGCTCGAGTACGCGTTGCGCACCCCCCACGCGGCCGGAGAGCGCTTGTCTTCAGCCTGGCGAAACGCCGGATTCCTTTCACGCGCGACGGCGATGGCGTCGGCGAGGGAGAGCGCCGCGACAGTGATTTGCGCGGGACCGGTGCGGGGTGTGGTGGGCTGCTGCGCTACCGCGACGGCGACGTGGCCCCAGGCAACAGCGAGGCCTGCCACGAGCAACAACTGTTTCATGGTCGTCCTTGAAAAGATATGTCGGGGGTCGAAGCGCACCCCCCTACGCGCAAGTGCGTGAGGCGGTTTCGGCCTGCGACGGAACCTAGCCGGGAAGAATTCCCCAGCAAAGGTCAACTGCCGGCGAGACGCTCCACGCTGAGATGGCGCGCGGGGATTTCGACCTTCATGAGACGATCGTTGCTATCCAACCAGAGATGAACGGTTTCCCGTTCGCCCTCGATTGTGATGTGGCGCAGCCGGGCGGGGTCGCGATTCAGAGTGGTCGCCGCCTCGCCAAGGTCCCGCACGCGAATTCCCTCACGCCGCAGGGCCCGCGGGAAGATCGCGTTGAGCGCGGTTGGCGTGGCGCGGGCGCGCCAGGCGGCAAACACATAGAGGGCGAAGACGGAATCGTCGAGCACGACCGCTCCCTGCCCGGTCGCGAACTCGCGCGCTCGCTCCGTCGCCCGCGCCACCAGGCGCACGGTGAAACGCCCCCGCCCCAGCTCGCCGAGAATGCGCGAAGGCTGGCGTGGATCGGCGATATCGTACTGCAAGGTGGCCGGCATCGTGTCGCTGTTCACTTCCAGAATCGGGGCAAGCACGATGACCGGCCGGGTGCGGTCGTACCGGACGGTCGACGCCAGGATCCAGCCGGCGTCGCCGCGCGAGAGTCGGCCGCGCGCCAGGCGAAACGATTCGCGCGCGACCTCGAGCGTGTCGACCCGTACGACCAGCACACCCTCATCCACGGTGCTCCCGGCTGGACCCTGCAGCAACGAGAGCGCAAGCAGGCAGGCGGTCACGCGGCTACCGGCGGGGCTCCCAAAACTCGCGTGGCGATACGGTCATGAATCATCTTATACAGGCGCGCACCCTTTTCGGCAGAGGCGAGGGTTGGCCGCCCCACAGATCCGGGCGACAGCGCCGGAACGGATCCGGCGGCGCGCCGGCGGAAGCGGGCGAGTTGTCGCTCGGTGAGCGGGTAGTCTTGGGCCAGATCCATGTACACCAGCTGAGGCGCCAGATGCAGCATGAGGGAAGTATCGAGCTCGCCACCGTGGGTTGGGCCGCCGGGGTCGTCGAGATAGCCGCTGAAGTCGAGGGCGAAGATGTCGACCGTGAACACACGCGCCCGCTGCGTGCGCAGCGTCGAGAGCGCCTCCTGATGCGGATCGTGGCCGTGGGCCGTGAGAATAATGAAAGCATTCACGCCACATTGCTCCCAGGAGCCGAGCAGGTCGTTCATCCAGCGGTGGAGGGTCTTGCGACGCACCGCGGCGTTGCCGGGATAGGGCCGTTTGGTCGCGGTGTTCACGCCGTACGAGACGGTCGGCGCCCGCAGGATGCCGAACCCCGCGGAGAGGTCATCAGCGAGGCGCTCGACGATTAGCGTATCACAGCCCAGCGGCAGATGGGGTCCGTGCTGTTCGCAGGTTCCGACCGGAACCAACAGGCGGGAGTCGCGCGCGAGGGCGGCGCGCACCGCGTCGGGGGTGAGAGCACTCAAGTGCAGCGGCAAGCTCACGTCGTAATCGCCGGCTGCGTCGCGAGCCTAGCGGCGGCCGAATGGCTGCGCGGCGGCGCAGCGATCTGGGCCGTGCTGGCCTGGTGGGTCGCCGCGTTGACGCTGGTGTGGTTCGCGACGCGTCCCGGAGGTGTCGAGGCGCCGCGTTCCAAGATCAGCCTCGTTGCGGCGTGGACCGGCGTGTTTCTCGGCATGGTACTGGTGGGCGGGGCGATGCGCGTGCGGCGCATCGAGTGCTGCTGGCCGGCCATGCGCGAGCGGCTCGTCACCGGCGCCTCTCGAACCCTCCAGACGTCGCTGGGCCACGCTATCGCGGAAGCGCGGCTGCTGGCGGCGCGCGGCGCGACCGCGGCCTCGTTGCCGCGGGAGGCTGTGTTCGATCGGCTCGACGACGCCATTGTCTCCGGGCCCTCGTTCGAGCGCGGCGCCGCGGTGCTCAGCGACGACAGCGATTCGACCATCGTTGCCTGGTCGGGTCGCCACCGTACTATCCCCAGCGCACAAGACACGGCCGAGCTGCGGGCGGTCATGACTCCATTCTACGCCGTGCTCGAGGCGCGGCGCCAGACACAGAACGCGACATCCGTGGGCAGCGTGCTGCTGTCGGCGACCGCCGCCATCGCCGACGGTTCGCACAGTCTGGCAGCCGAGTTCGCGCACGACAATGGTGTCGCGCTCCGCATGTTCCCCGCGGGGCAGGGGCCACGCGACTCCAGCGTATTCGAGATCTGTACGCCGCGGGTGCAGCCGTCGGAGGCCTGTGCCCGCGGCGACACGCTCTTTTCGGTGCAGACGATCCCGCCATCACAAGGAGACGCGAAGCTCACCGCGCTCGCGCAGACGGCCGCGATCGCGCGCGTCGCGCTCGTGATCCTGCTGGGCGTGTTGCTTGCCACCGCCCCGGCTGGTGCGGCACGCGGCGGCGTGCTGCTGATCGCCGCATGGACACTGCTGCGCGCGCCCATCGGGCCGGCGGCCCTGTTCTCGCCCGCCACGTTCTACCGGCCCGTGACGGGAATCGGGACCTCCGCGGGCTCCGTGCTCGTCGCGAGCGTCCTCCTGCTCGTGGCCGCGGGCGCCCTGTGGCGGCGCGGTATCCGCCGGACCTGGTGGGGCATCGTGGCCGCGGCAGTGCTCATCATCGCGGCCCCCTACGTCGTTCGCTATTTCGGTCGCGGTATCGCGCCACCCGCGCGCGGCGTCAGCATTCAGCTCTGGCTTTCCTGGCAGGCGGCGCTGGCGGTGATGGCGATGGCGCTGATCCTTCTGGCCGCATCGTTGGTGCGCGGCTCGAGCGAGCCGCAACGCGTCACGTGGGCGCTGCCGCTCGCGTGCCTGTGGGGCGCGCTCGCCGCCATCGGGGGACTGATGTTGTGGAACCCCTACGGCGCCTGGCCCGAGTGGTACACGTTCCTCTGGCTGCCCGCATTGGTTGGAGCGATTCTGCCCGCGCCGCGGCGCTGGGCTCTGGTCGGCATGGCCATGGTCACAGGCACCGCGGCGGCACTCGTCGCCTGGGGTGCGGCTGTGGAAGGCCGGTTATCGCTCGCTATGCGCGACGCGCAGCGACTGGGGCACGAAGGTGATCCCGTCGCCGTCGCGTTGCTCGAGCGATTCAGCCAGCAGGTGACAGCTCCCGCGCAGCTCCCCCTGCGCAGCGCGGGCGACCTATATGCGCTCTGGGTAGGATCGCCGCTCGGCGGCGAAGAGTATCCGGCGGTCCTGGATCTGTGGGAGCGTGCCGGCCCGCCGCTCGCGGAGCTCCGGCTCGCACCGCTCGATCTGTCGCTTGGATATCTGGCCACGTTGGCCCGCTCCGCGTCGAATGCCCCTCGGATCGAAACGCTCGAAACGGTTCCCGGCATCCACTACATCCTGATCGCTCCGCTCGCGAACGGCAGCGTGTTGACGGTGGGAATCGGTCCGCAGACACGCTTGCTCGCGCCCAATCGGATCGCCCGCTTTCTCAGCGGCGACCCGGGTGTGGAGCCCCCTTATACGATCTCCTTGTCATTACCCACGCCGCCGACGACAGCGCTCGGCGGCCCGGTGCACTGGCAGCGCGAAGGGTGGTCGGCTCGCGGCGAGCGACAGATCGATCTGCCGGGCGGACCGCGCCACGTTCACCTCCGCGTCGCGCTCGGCGGACCATGGGGGCTCTTGGTCCGCGGTATTCTCGTCGTTGCCTTCGATGTTGCGCTGCTCGCGGGCATGTGGCTGTTCGGCGCCCTCGTCGTGGAAGGCTGGCAATTGCGGCTGGCGGAATTCATTGCGGTGCTGCGCACGAGCTATCGCGCCCAGCTCACCTTCGCGCTCGTCACGTTCTTCGCCTTGCCCGTCCTCGGATTTGCGGTGTGGAGTTTCACCGACCTGGCCGAGGATGCCCGTCGCTCCGGTGACCTGCTCATTCGCCAGACGCTGCGAGATGCGGCGGGCGGGGTTGAATCCCTCGCCGGCTATCGGCCTGACGAGCTGCGGCAGTCGCTCGTCAGTCTCGGGCAGGGGCTCGACGCGGAGCTGTGGCTGTACCGGCGTGGTGAGCTCGTCGCCACGAGCGCACCGGTGCTGGCCGAGCTGGGGCTCGTCGACCCATTTCTTGCGCCGCCCGTGTTCCGCGGCACGCTCGAAGACGAGCTCGAAATGACGATCGACGCCCGAACCGCCGGTCGCCCGACGCGGGTCGGTTTTCTCGTCGTCGCGCCCGGTCCGCCCGGGGAGCAGGCGGTGCTGGCAGTGCCGCAGCTGCTCGACGACGAGCGGGTCCGCCAGCAGCAGGAAGATCTCGCGCTCGCGATTCTGCTGGGGACGCTGGTCGGGCTCATCGCGGCCATCTATCTGGCGGGACTTGCGGCCCGGCGGCTCGCGAAGCCAGTGGCGGCGCTCCGTGAGGCGGCGATTGCGGTCGGGCGAGGCAGCGAGCCACCCGGATTCCCGCCGGGCACACCACGTGAATTCCAGCCCGTGCTCAGCGCGTTCGATCGCATGGTGACCGACGTGCGTCGCAGCCAGGGTGCGCTCGAGGAAGCGCGACTCCGCACGGCGCGCGTGCTGGCGAACGTCGCCACGGGCGTGATCGCCGTGGATGATGGGCTGCGCGTGACGATGGCGAATCCGCGCGCGTCGGAATTGGTGCTCGGCGGGAAAGAAACGTTGGCGCCCGGCAACGTGCTGCCGCAGACGACCGCCGCAGGCTGGGCTCCGGTATGGGAGGCCGTCGCCGATTTCATCGCGGAAAACCGCGACGTGATCAAGGAGCTCGAGTTCGACGTCGCGGGCCGGCAGATCCGCGTGCAGCTCGCGCTGCTCGGCGCCGCGCCCGACGGCTGCGTGATCGCGCTCGATGACGCGACCGATCTCACGCGGGCCGCGCGTGTGCTCGCGTGGGGCGAAATGGCGCGGCAGGTCGCGCACGAAATCAAGAATCCGTTGACGCCGATTCGTCTGGGCATCCAGCATCTGCAGCGGGTGCGAGGGAAAGGCGCATCCGCGGCGACCTTCGAGGCGACGCTCAAAGACACCGCCGAGCGCATTCTGGCGGAAATCGACCGGTTGGACGGCATCGCGCGCGCCTTCTCCCGTTTCGGCGCGCCGCCAGCGACGGCCGCTGAGCTGAGACCGCTCGAGCCGGTGGATCTCGCGGCGACGGCACGCGAGGTCGTGCGACTCTACGATTTGGGCGACGCGCCGCGGTTCGAGGTGCAACCGGGCAACGGCGCGCCACCGCCGGCGCTCGCGCGCAAAGACGAAGTGAAGGAAGTGTTGGTCAATCTGCTGGAGAATGCCCGCAACGCCGACGCGAAACGCGTCACCGTGCACGTCGCTGCGAGCGGTCGTCAGTTGGTCGTCGCGGACGACGGCCGGGGCATCCCTCCGGAGGTGCTGCCCCGGGTCTTCGAGCCGACGTTCTCGACGACGTCGAGCGGCGCCGGCCTCGGTCTGGCGATCGCGCGGCGCCTGGTCGAAAGCTGGGGCGGCGCCATAACGCTCGAGAGCGGCCCGGGCAAAGGGACACGAGTCACTCTGACGCTCCAGACCGCATCCTGAAGCCTTTCGGGGTGACCCCCCTCACACCTCAGTGTGGAAAAATCAGACACAATATGCAAAGTTGTGGCGGCCTTTCCCCCGTCGAGGTGCCCTGTGCGAACCGGAGTCGTTGCCCTTGCGCTCGCCCTGCTGGTCTTCGCTCCGTTCCGCGCGGCGCGTGCGCAGTTCTCATTCGATGCGCGCCGCTACGGCATGGGAGGCGTCTCGCTCAGCCGCGACGGCAACGCGCGGCGTTACAACCCCGCCTACCGTGCCGTCAAGAACAAGAACCATGTAGCCGGCGCGCCCAAGTTCTCCATTCCCGTGCCGTTCGGGTTGATCCAGTTCTTCCACGACCATCCGATCAACCAGCTCGGCCATGATCCGATGTTCGATCCCAAGTCGACATCGTTCAATCCGGTTGCGCTGATGGACGTCATCCTCAACCCGCCGATTTTCTACGAACTCAAGAAGGCGCCCACACCGACCAATGACGTCCAGTTTACGATCGGGAGAAACCAGCTGATCGTGGATCTGGGCGCTTCCAAGGTGCTGATCCCCGAGGAAGACTTCGGTCTGGGGACGACGAGCCGGCTGCTGGATGTCGGGGCGGGCTTTGGCGGCTTCAACGTCGGCGTGATGGGCTTCATGCAATACGACATCTCGTTCGTACTCGATACCACGCTGCGAAATTTTCTCGTCAACGATTCGACGGCGCGGCCGAACACCAACTACTTCGTGAACACGAACGGCACGGCGCAGGTCGGCTTTGCGCCGACGGTCAGTTACGCCGGCCGGCTCACGCACGGCGCCGGGGGGCCGGATACCGACGACGGATTCTACGTCGGTGGCGCTCTCCATTATTACATGGGTGCCACCTACGGCCGCGCGTTGGGGCCGGCGGGGTTCACGACCGGGAATCCGGTACTTGGGGCGACGCCGGCGCCGCTATTGAACGGCAATCTCTATACATCCACGCAGGCGTTCGGGACCGGCGTCGGCGGTGACGTGGGCGTGGTTTGGATCTCGGGTCCGTTCGAGGTCGGCGCCGGCGCAGACGACATCGGCGCGACGCTCAAGTGGCCGCATGTGAAGGTCCAGCGATTCCTTTACGAGACGACCACGAACAAGTTCGTCGATTCCGTCGTGGTGGCGGACACCACCGACCAGACCAAGCTGCCGATCACCTACATCGCCAACGCGGCGCTGCACATGACCACGGGCACCACCGTCGGTGGGGACGTGATTAACTCGGGCCGCGGGACTGTGGTTCACGTCGGAGTCGAGCAGCTCACCGGTCCGCTGGCGCTGCGCGCCGGTGTCTCCCGCGATCAACGAAAGAAGATGCAGTTTGGCGTTGGCGCGGGGTTGCGGCTCGGGCCGCTGGGATTGGACGTCGGATTGTTTACGCACAGCAATTCACTCTCGACGCAGCGCGCCATCACGATGGCCACCGCGATTTCGATCTATTGAGGGACGACCCATGAAGGCTTTCGCTACTGCGCTACTCGCTCTCGTCGCCGCATGTGGTCAGGGGCACGCCATCTTCAATGTCGACGTGCTGAGCTTCTTGCCGGCGACCGACTCTGTCCAGCGGTACAGTGTTCCGGGATTGGGCATATCGGCGGACTCGACCGCCTCGCGGCAGTTCTTCCTTCCTCCCGGCTTTGGGAAGTCGACGGTAGACTCCGTCACCGCGAGTGCTTCGGCGTCGGTGATCGACACGTCGGGAAGCGGCAGCGTCGGCTTTGACATCTTCTTTGCAAAGACGCAGGGAGCGTTATTCACCGGAACGCCCTATCTCACCGCGAACAGCGGTGCGCTTGTGCCCGGCGACTCGGTGCTGATGGTCCCGCCTACGAGCGTTTCGCTGGCTGATAGTGTCTTCCAAACCGACACCGTCTGGGTGGGGGTTCGAGCGCGCATAAGCACCAACGTCGGCCCCAACATGGCGGGACGGTTCCGGCTGAACAGCCTCAACTTGCGGATCGTGGTGGCGGACAAGATTCTCTAACCGCGGCACGCGCGCCCGCCGCAGGGCGGGCGCTATATTTCCATCCCGTGCGTACCCGACGCTCCACCGTGACGGTCAGGGTGGGCGGCGTGCCGGTGGGCAGCGCCCATCCCATCGTCGTCCAATCCATGACCAATACCGACACCGCCGATGTCGCCGCGACGGCGGCGCAGGTGCGCGCGCTGCACGCGGCCGGCAGCGAGCTGGTGCGCGTCACGGTGAACACCGAGGACGCGGCGCGCGCCGTCCCGGCGATCGTCGCGGAGGTCGAAGTCCCCGTCATCGGCGATTTTCACTACAACGGCCATTTGCTGCTGGCGAAATACCCGGACTGCGCGCGCGCGCTCGCGAAGTATCGCATCAACCCCGGCAACGTCGGCACCAAACGCCGCGACGACAACTTCCGAACCATCATCCAGGTCGCGAGCGACGAGGGCAAGCCGGTCCGCATCGGCGTCAACTGGGGTAGCCTCGACCAACAGCTGCTCACCGAAATGATGGATACCAACGCCGCGCTTGCCGAGCCGCGTGCCGCACGCGATGTGACGATGGACGCGATGGTGGAAAGCGCGATGCGGTCGGCGGAGCTGGCGGAAGAATCCGGCCTGCCGCACGATCGCATCATTCTGTCGGCCAAAGTGTCGGGCGTGCAGGATCTCGTGGACGTCTATCGGATGCTCGCCGCGCGCTCGGACTACCCGCTACATCTCGGCCTCACCGAGGCGGGCATGGGAACGAAAGGCGTTATCGCGAGCACCGCGGGACTGTCGATCCTATTGCAGGAGGGTATCGGCGACACGATCCGCGTGTCGCTCACGCCGCGGCCCCCCCCCGGTGGCGACCGCACCGAGGAGGTCCAGGTCGCGCAGCAGGTTCTGCAATCGCTGGGGTTGCGGAGCTTCACGGCGCAGGTGACCGCCTGTCCAGGCTGCGGTCGTACGACGTCCACGTTCTTTCAGGAAATGGCGGAGCAGATCCAAACCTATCTCGTGGAGCGCCGCGCGACCTGGCAGTCGCGCTATCCCGGCTCCGAGGAGCTGCGCGTTGCGGTGATGGGATGCGTCGTGAACGGGCCCGGTGAATCCAAACACGCCGACGTCGGCATCTCCTTACCGGGTACGGCCGAGGAGCCGCGGGCTCCCGTGTACGTGGACGGGGCGCTCAAGATCACGTTGAAAGGCGAAACGATCGTCACCGATTTCCTGCGCATTCTCGAGGACTACGTCGAGCGTAGGTTCGGTGACGGCGGATCAGCGAATCGGGGAGCCGAGCGGCACGTCGCGGTCGGGGTGCACCAGGCAGATGTCGCCTTCCCCAAGGATCACGCCTAGCGTCAGGACCTCGGAGAAGAACGTCGCAATTTGGCGCGGCGGAAAGTTGACCACGCCGAGCACCAGCTTCCCCACCAAGTCCTTGGGATCGTAGTACTTCGTGATCTGCGCGCTCGAGTTCTTCAGACCGAGATCCGGACCGAAGTCGATGCGGAGCTTGTAGGCCGGCTTCCGCGCCTGCGGGAATTCCTCGGCGTGGACCACGCGGCCTACCCGGATGTCGACCTTCATGAAGTCGTCGTAGTTAATTTGACTCATTTTTCCCAAAAGTGTCCCTTTTAGAGGACACCCCGCCACCCCTCCGCAAGCTGGAATAGCTTGGCACGGCCGTTGCCTTTCCGCCACGCGCAATCGACTTCCACCCTCACAGGATGGCGACTATGCGGCGCATCGGGATGGCGGTGCTGGGCCTCGGTCTGATGTCTTCTCCTCTATTGGGCCAGCGATACGGCCTGCGCGAGGTCCACGACGGTAATCGGGGAGCCTTCGGCGTCAATTTCATCGTCGGGGAGCCACTTGGCGCCTTCCGACGCAGCGGCGACGCCGCGGCCGGGTTGTCCGTGTTCGGCGTGACGAGCGGGGGCGCATTGGCGCTACGACTCGACGCCGGTTGGATGGTTTACGATGCCCGCTATCAAGGCTACGGGGTCTCCACGCTATCGCAGATCGGGACGATCGACGCCGGTCCGCAGTTGACGATTGGTCAGGGGCCGCTGCGGTTCTACGGCTTTGCCACGGTGGGCGGCTCGATGTTTTGGAACACGGCCAGTTATCAAGGCTGCGGCTGTTACGGCTCCAATTGGTTCCTCAACGGGCATTTCACCACGAATACGTCGGCCGGCGGCGGGCTCCTGGTCGGTCTGTCGAGCGGTCGCACGCCGGTCGCCATCGACATCGGCGGTCGTTACGTCCGCCACGACAAAGTGAAGTACGTGCCGGCGGGTGGCCTGACGCAGAACCCCGACGGAAGCTTTACCGCTCAAACGGTAGAGTCGCCCGTGGACATGCGCGTGCTGCAGGTCGGGGTGTCGATCGGGATCCGGTAAGGCCCCTCCTGCCGTCCCCGAACTTCATCCCTTAACCCTGGCCCCGCTGTTCGGGGCCAGGGTCTTTTTGCAAGGATTTATGCTGCGGGAAGTGTGTCACCGCGC
This sequence comes from Gemmatimonadales bacterium, assembly GCA_035309945.1. Taxonomy (GTDB): domain Bacteria; phylum Gemmatimonadota; class Gemmatimonadetes; order Gemmatimonadales; family GWC2-71-9; genus 20CM-2-65-7. The sequence continues at coordinate 46,897 of DATGEQ010000106.1, forward strand.
TTACAAACGACGCGCGCAAGAAGAGCGACCTCGTGAAGCGACAGCAGGTTAGGAAGACCCTGCGTGGGTATGGGACTTGCTCCCCCCGAGGCGCGGAAGGAGGGAGGTCATGCCCGACACGCATCCAGCCCCTGGGCCGCGACCCGCCAGTGCACCAGCTTACGAGCCGGTCATGCGACTTGGTACGCCACCGCAACCGGCGCCGGGTCCGGCCGGCGGCACGGCAAGCCGGCTCACCCATCCTGTCCTGCTTCCCGACAGTACGGATCTCGATGACGAAATCGTGGCGCCAGCTCAGCAGCCCGCGCTAACTGCGGCCGCCCTCGCGGCGACCGCTACGATGACCGCACCCGCGGCTCGTCCCGTTCCCAAGGCTCACTGGTACGCATATGTCGCCTCCGGCATCGCCGGCGCGGTGCTCGTGATCGCGACCTACGGTCTGTTGACGTCGCGCGGTGGCCTGTCCGGAAATCGGGCTGGTGCTGACGCAGCTGCCGCGGGAGCGGCGGTGACCGACACCGCGCTGCTGGACCGGCGCGCCGATACGCTGGCGCTGGCGATCGCTGCGTTCGGCATGCGGGCCAATATGTACGAGACGCGGCGCATGCCGTGCACCGGCCTGGCCCGCGGACTCGCGCAGGTGGAAGACGCCTGGCTCGGATACAACATGGCGCGCAAGAACCTGCTCGCGACGTCTGATCCCGCGCGCGATGCACGCGACAAGAGCCTGTATGCGGATGTGCGTGGCGTCGAGGTACGATTCGAACGCTCGGCGTGCACGCGGCCATAGCGTGCGCTCTCGGATCGCGCTGCTCGCGCTCGCATCGCTTGCCGCCCCGCTGGCGGCGCAGTCGCCGCCGCCGCTCGACAAGACGGAGCTGATTCGGCTCCTCACCAATCCGCTGTTTGCGCAGACGGAAGTCGCGGACGTGGTGCGCCGCGGCTGCCTGACGTTCCGTCCCACCGAGCGCGATTGGGCCGATCTACGCAACGCGGGCGCCGGCGGCGAAGTGATCGCCAGCGCAGCCGCTTGCGACAGCCGTCGTACACCCGCCGCTCCGGCCGCGGCGAGCGAACCGATCGTGCAACCAGTCACCGCGGTCGCGCAACCGTCGGAGGTCGTGACGACCGCGGGAATGCCGGCGAGCGTTCGCGTGCGCCTGAGCCGCGGCCGCACGCCGCTGCGGCGCACGACCCTCGAGCTCCGTGGCACCACCATCCTCGGCTTGCCGCGGGATGCTTCGGCGGTGACCGACGACAGCGGCATCGCGGTATTTCGCCTGCCCCCTGTGGTCCGGAGCGGCTCACATCAGTTCGAGATCCGCACCGGCGCGGGCGCGGCACTGCCCGGGCAACCGGGCGTGCTGCTCTCCATCAAGTCCGCGCGGCCGAGCCGGGTCCGGCTGACGCCGGATTATGTCGCTTTCCGCTCGGGCGATTCCACCACCACGATCGTCGCTACCGTGACGGATTCGCTCACCAATCCGGTGTCCGGCGAGCCCGTCGATCTGACCGGCAGCATCGGATCGCCGCTGACCGCCGTCACCGATTCGGCCGGCCGCGCGACGTTCGTCATCGCGGCGAATGCAGTCACGCGTGGGGGCTCCCTGCAGGTCCGCGTCCGCGGCCTCACCGCGACGGACCTGGAAATCTCCGCACCTGCCGGACTATCGGCGGTCAACACCGGCTTCCTGCCACTCACCACCACCGCGGGGCCCGTCGGCAACGCGCTGGGCGAGCCGCTGATCTTCCGGGCGCGCACGGTGCAGGGCAGTCCGGCCGTCGGTCGCACGGTTCGGTTTCGCGCGTTGAACGCGCGCGTCACGCCGGAGTCGGTCGTGCTCGATTCGACGGGCCGCGTCCGCGTGGACGTCGTGTTCGGCATCCGGGCTGGTGAAGCGGCGGTCTTTGCGAGCATCGATTCCGTGGAGCGCGTACTCACGCTGCGCGCCGAGCCGGGGCCCATCGACTCGCTCATCCTCGATCGCAACGGCGAAGTCGTGAATGGACGATCGATCGTCGTGCAGGTCGCGGTGCCGTTCACCCTGCGACTGCGCGCGCGTGATCTCTACGGCAACGAAACGTCGATCGATGCGTTGGGACAGGCGCTGCGGGCCGGACGCGCACGGCTCAACGTCCGCCAGCAGGACTTGCAGATGCTGAATCTCGAATCGGCGGATTCTGCGCTGGTCGTCACACTCAAGGCGCAGCGGGCGGGGAGCTACCAGTTTGTGATCGGGAGCGGCATCACAGCCAACGTCCGCGTGGACGCGATTCCGAAGCCCTAAGACAGCTCGCTATCAGTCGGCCGCGGCCGGCTCCGTCGCGGCTCTCCGCGCGCGCCGGCCGAACCGGAGCGCCAGCTCGTCGAGATACGTGTAGACGACGGGCGTCACGTACAGCGTGATCAGCTGAGAAAACGCTAACCCACCAACCACGGCCAGGCCCAAGGGGCGGCGCGACTCTGCGCCGGCGCCCCAGCCGATCGCGATCGGCAGCGTTCCCATGAGCGCCGCCATGGTCGTCATCATGATGGGCCGGAATCGCACGCTGCAGGCCTCGATGATGGCGTCGCGCGGCGATTTGCCTTCGCCGCGTTCGGCCTCCAGCGCGAAGTCGATCATCATGATCGCGTTCTTCTTCACGAGCCCCACGAGCATGATGATGCCCACGAAGGCGTAGATGCTCAATTCCGTGCGGAAGATGAAAAGCGTGAGCAACGCGCCGAAGCCCGCGAAGGGCAGACCCGACAAAATCGTCAGCGGGTGGATGAAGCTCTCGTAGAGAATTCCCAGCACGAGGTAGATGACCAGGATCGCGAGCACCAGCAAGAACAGCAGGCCCTGCTGGCTCGATTGGAATGCCTGTGCCGTCCCCGAGAAACCCGTGCTGATGGTCGACGGCAACGTCTGTCGCGCGGCTTTCTGTACATCATTGACGGCCGTCCCGAGCGAGACCCCGGGCGGCAAGTTGAAGGACAGGGTCACGGAAGGCAGCTGGCCGCTGTGGTTCACACTCAGCGGCCCCACGTCGCTCGTCGCCGACGCGACCGAGGTGAGCGGCACGAGCTTGCCGCTTTGTGAGCGCAAATAGAGCAGCTGCAGCGCCGCGGGATCGCGCTGGTACTCGGGGAGGAGCTCGAGAATGACCCAGTACTGGTTGTTCGGCGTGTAAATCGTCGAGACCTGCCGAGACCCGTATGCGTCGTACAGCGCCTGCTCGATCTGCCCGACCGTGACGCCGAGACTGGTTGCCCGATCGCGGTCGATTTTCAGGCTCACCTGCGGATTCTTGATCTGGAGGTCGGTCGTGACGTCCGCCAGGGTGGGAAGGCCGCGCAGGACGCGCTCGAGCTTGGCGGCGTTGGCGTACAGCGCGTCCATGTCGGCGCTCTGCAACGTGAACTGATATTGGGTCTTGGTCGGGCGACCGCCGATGTTGATGGATGGCGGCAGCTGGAGGTAGGTCTTGATGCCCGTCACATTGTTGAGCTTCGCGTTGAGCTCGCGTACCACCTGGTCGGCCGGGAGCCGCTCGCCCATGGGCTTCAGGCGAATGCTCAGGCGGCCTTGGTTCATCGTGCCGCCACCAATGAACGACATGTAATGCAGCACGTTGGGATCGCGTCCGATGATGTCGGCGACCGCGAGCTGATGGTCGCGCATACTCTCGAACGATGCTCCCTCGAGCGTTTCGGTCGTGCCTCGAATCTGGCCCTGGTCCTCGGTCGGAATGAACCCCTTCGGGACGAAAGGATAGAGCACGAACGTCGCCACCAGGATGCCGAGTGAGCACAGCATCGCCAGCGGGCGGTGATCCATCACCCACGCGAGCGAGCGCTCGTAGAGTCCGAGGCCGCGTTGATACACGCGCTCGGTGGCCTCGTAGAAGCGGCCGTGCTTGGCTTCCTTTGGCGGACGGAGGAAGCGGCTGCACAGCATGGGCGTGAGCGTCAGCGACACGAAGCCCGAGACGAGAATCGCCACGCCGATCGTCACCGCGAACTCATGAAACAGGCGGCCCAGGATGCCGCCCATCAGCAGTACGGGAATGAACACGGCGGTCAGCGACAGTGTCATGGAGAGAATCGTGAACCCGATCTCACGCGCGCCGTCGAGCGCGGCCTGCATCGCGGGTTTCCCCTTCTCCATGTGCCGGACGATGTTCTCGAGCATCACGATGGCGTCGTCGACGACGAAACCCACCGACAGCGTCAACGCCATCAGCGAGAGGTTGTCGAGGCTGTAGCCCATCAAGTACATCACCGAAAACGTGCCGATGATGGAGAACGGCAGCGCCAAACTCGGGATGACGGTTGCCGACAGGTTCTTGAGGAACAGGAAGATCACCATGACGACGAGCGACAAGGTGATCAGCAACGTCACTTGCACGTCATTCACCGACTGCCGAATCGATACCGAGCGATCGTAGAGCGTGTTGATTTCGACCGAGGCGGGGATCTGTCCACTGAGTGTCGCGACCATGTCCTTCACGCGGCCCGCGACTTCGACGGTATTCGTGCCCGGCTGGCGTTGGATCGCGAGGACGATAGAACGCTTTCCATCGTACCAGTTGGCGTTGCGGGAGTCCTGGACGTCGTCGAGAACTTGGGCAACGTCTTGGAGCCGCACCGGCGCGCCGTTCTGATAGGCCACCGCGAGCTTGCGGAACTCGGGAGCGCTCGAGATCGAGCCGTCGGCCATGACGGTGTAGGCGCGTTGCGGTCCCCAGAGCGTGCCGGTCGGCAGATTGGGATTTCCGGAGGAGACGGCGTTGGTCACCTCATCCAGGCTGATCCCGCGTGACGCGAGCGCCTTCGGATCCACCTGGATCCGGACCGCGTACTTCGCCGAGCCGAACACCTGGACCTGCGCAACCCCGTCAACGGTCGAGAGCCGCTGCGCGAGGAACGTCTCGGCCCATTCGTCGAGCGCGGAGAGCGGCATCGTTCCCGACGTCAACGCGAGATAGAGAATCGGCGAATCCGCGGGATTGGATTTGCTGTAGGACGGCGGCTGCATTCCCGGCGGAAGCTGCCGGAGCGTCTTCGAAATGGCGGACTGCACGTCCTGTGCGGCGGCGTCGATGTTGCGCGACAGGGCGAACTGCAGCGTGATGTTCGTGCTGCCGAGCGTGCTCGACGACGTCATGGCATCGATTCCGGCGATCGTCGTGAACTGCTTCTCGAGCGGCGTGGCGACCGCCGCCGCCATCGTCTGCGGGCTCGCACCCGGGAGTCCGGCGCCCACGGTGATCGTGGGGAAATCGACGTTCGGCAGATCGCTCACGGGCAACAGCCGGTAGGCCATGATCCCGAACATCAGGATGCCCAGCATCACCAGCGTCGTGGCAACGGGCCGGCGAATGAACAGGCCGGAAATACTCACTGCGTCTTCGCTCCGCCTCCGTTTGAGCCGCCGGCACCCCCGCCACCGGCTGTCTCGGTGGTCGGACCGCCGCGAATGTCCACCTTCGCGTTCGGCGTCAGGCGGACTTGACCGTCGGTGACGACCAATGCCCCGGTCGGCACGCCGGCGATCACGCTGAGGCTGTCGAGCGTCCGCTGTACCGTCACCGGCTGCATCGACGCCGTGCCGTCATTATTGACGACGAACACGTACGTCCCCTGTTGGCTCTGCATCACTGCCTGACTCGGCACCACCACGGCGTCGTTCTGAATGCCCATGACGAGGGTGATGGTCACATACTCGCCGGGCCACAACGTCCGGTCCCGATTGTCGAACCTTCCCTTGAGCAGAACGGTCCCGGTCGTCGTGTCGACCTGGTTGTCGATGAACGACAGAGTTCCCTGCACGGCGGAAGCGGAATCGCGCGCGGGCAGCGCGATCACTTTGAGCTGCTGTCCCGCCCGCTCGCGCAGCGCCGGCAGATTGGTTGCCGGGACGGGAAAACGCACGAGGATGGGCCGGAGTTGGACGATCGACACGAGCAAGTCGGTGCCGGCGCGCGCGAGATTGCCTTCGTGCAACAGGATTCTTCCGGTGTGGCCGCCGATCGGCGCACGCACCGTCGCATACTCGAGATTGAGGCGCGCCATGGCTGCCGTGGCGGAATCGGATTGCACCGCGGCTGCCGCGGCATCCGCCGTGGCCTGCTTCGCCTCGTAGTCCTCCTGAGTCACCGTGTTCGATTGCGCCAGGGTCTTGTAGCGCGCTGCCTCACGCGCAGCGCTGGCCGCCGTCGCGACATCGCGCAGCAGGCCTCCCTCGGCCTGTTGGAGAGCGGCGCGATAGGGACGCGGATCGATCTCGAAGAGAACCTGGCCCTCCTTTACCTCATCGCCTTCATTGAAGTTGACGTGCAGGATCGTCCCGGTGACCTGCGGTCGCACGTCGGCCGAGCGGATCGGTTCGACAGTGCCGTTTGCGTCCAGCTCGTAACGCAGCGCCCGGCGTTCGGCACGCGCAACACTAACGGGGACTTTGGGAGGTGGCCCACCGCGGTGCGAGCCGCAGGCCGTCGTCGCGGCCACGGCGAGCCCGGCGAGCCAAAAAGTTCGAAAAGTCACGACCTCTATACGCATATCGTCCCCATGGCGTCATTTAGCCCCGCAGGGCGGGTTTTTGGGTACGTCCCGCGCGCTGCTAAACGTAGCCTCCAGGATGCTCGCGCGCGTACGCTCCGCCGCCGTCCTTGGGATTGATGCCTACCTGGTGGACGTCGAGACGGACATCGCGAACGGGTTGCCTACCTTCGTGACCGTGGGGCTTCCGCAGGGTGCCGTAAAGGAAGGCCGCGACCGCGTCTCCGCCGCCCTGGCCAATACCGGCTACACGTTCCCGCTCCGCCGCATCACCGTCAATCTCGCCCCGGCCGATATAAGAAAAGAAGGCTCGGCGTTCGATCTTCCCATCGCGCTCGGCATCCTGGCTGCCACCGAGCAGGTAACGGCGGAGCGCCTCGCAAAGATCGCCGTGCTCGGCGAGCTGGGATTGGAGGGCGCCATTCGGCCGGTCCGCGGAGCGTTGCCCGTGGCCCTGGCGGCGCGGACGGCTGGTCTCGAAGCGCTCATCCTTCCTCGTGAGAACCTCGCCGAAGCCGGGGTCGTGGAGGGCTTGCGCGTGCTCGGAGCAGGCTGCCTCGCGGAGATCGCGGATTTTCTCGACGGCAAGGCCGAGTTGGATGGTGCGTCGATCGATGTGGCGCGGCTGTTTGCGGAACGCGCCACGGACGATGTCGATTTCGCGGAGGTGAAGGGCCAACCGCACGCCAAGCGCGCGCTCGAGGTCGCGGCGGCGGGCGGGCATAACATCCTCATGGTGGGCTCACCGGGATCGGGCAAGACCATGCTCGCCCGCCGACTCCCCACGATTCTGCCAAAGATGAGTCTCAACGAGGCGCTCGAGACCACGAAGATCCATTCCGTCGCCGGAACGCTGCCACTCGGCGAATCGCTGGTTGCGCGGCGGCCGTTTCGGGCGCCGCATCACACCATCTCGGATGCCGGCTTGATCGGCGGCGGATCGTACCCCCGACCGGGCGAGGTCAGCCTGGCGCACGGCGGTGTGCTGTTCTTGGACGAGCTGCCGGAATTTCGCAAGAATGTGCTTGAGGTGTTGCGCCAACCCATGGAAGATGGCGTCGTGACGATTGCGCGCGCCGCAATGAGTCTCTCCTACCCGGCGCGCTTCATGCTCGCCGCGGCGATGAATCCTTGTCCCTGCGGCTGGTACGGCGACCCGCATCACAGCTGCGTCTGTAAGTCGGGGGACGTGCAGCGCTATCTCGCGCGCGTATCGGGACCGCTCCTCGATCGGATCGACATCCACCTGGAGGTGCCGGCGGTCAAGTACAAGGCCCTCACTGCGGAAAGCGGCGGGGAGTCGAGTGAGGCGATCCGCGAGCGCGTGGACCGCGCGCGCGTGCGGCAGCGGGAGCGGTTCGCGAATCGCCCGGGCATTTATGCCAACGCGCACATGGCGCCCCGAGACATGCGAGCCCACTGTCGCGTCTCAGATGCGGCCGATGCGCTCCTCAGGACCGCCATCACGCGACTGGGATTATCGGCGCGCGCGTATCACCGCATTCTGAAAATCTCGCGGACTGTAGCGGACCTCGCCGAGGCCGCCGCCCTCGAGCCAAAACATGTGAGCGAGGCGATTCAGTATCGGAGTTTGGACCGGCGTGGAGTGGGGTAGCCCCCGTGCGGGCTCTGAACGGCGGCTCCGCCGGCAACGAGGAGCGCCGGAGGTTACAGATAGGGGAACGCGGAAGCGTCGGTGGTCAGCGCCTCTCGTGCGCGGTTGATGTGCTCGGCCTGGCCGACTACGACCAGCACATCACCCTCCTCGAACCGGAAGTCGGCACCGGGTGTGGGGACGTCGCTGTCCCCGCGCCGCACCGCGAGCACCAGGGCCCCCGTGCGCGAGCGCAACGCGGTGTCCGCGATCGTGCGGCCGACGGCGGGGGCATTCGGGCCGAGTATGATGCGGTCGACGTGCATCTGCGGAAGCGCGCGGAACTCACCGGTGAGGGTGAGCCGGGGCCGAGCGCCGGGCCGCAACGCCTGGTAATGCGACGCGCGGATCTCGCTCACGAGGCGCTCGATCTCGTCGCGCGGGACGTCGTAATGCGTCAGCACGCGCGCGAAGATCTCGATCGACGTCTCGAACTCTTCGGGAATGACCACGTCGGCGCCGAGCCGGGTGAGCTCGGGGATTTCGACCACGTAGCGCGTGCGCGCGATGATGTGGAGCTGCGGGTTGACGTCGCGCGCCACGCGCACCATGCGGCGCGTCGCCGCTGGATCGGAGATCGCGATCACGAGCATGCGGGCGCGATCGGCGCCCAGCGCGCGGAGCATCTCCTCCCGGGTCGCATCGCCGTAAAACGCCGGTTCACCCTCGGCCCGCGCGCGGCGCACCGTCTGGGCGTTCAGCTCGACGATGAGATAGGGCACGTGAATCGATCGCAGTGCGACGGCCACGTTGCGGCCGTTGAGCCCATAGCCCGCGATGATCACGTGGTCCCTGATCTGTTCGTGCACCGGGCCGAGATCGCGCGGCCGGAATCCAGGGAGCAGCCGGTCGAGCGGCACGAGTTTTTCGACGGCATCGAGAATCGCCGGGCCGCCCTGTAGCAGGAACGGTGTCACCAGCATCGTGACCACGGCGACCCCCAGGAACTGCTGATACAGCAGGTCGGTCAGCAGGCCTGCGGTTCGGCCCTCCTTGGCGAGCACGAACGAGAACTCCCCGATTTGCGAGACGGCGACGCCGGCGAGCAGCGCCACCCGCCCCGAGTATCCCATCAGCGCAGGCCCCACCGCCGCCGCGAGCGTCTTGCCACTCATGATCACGGCGACGGCGAGCAGCGAAAGACCGATGTAACGCGTGATGGTCGTGACCTGCACCAGCATGCCGACGGCGACGAAGAACAGAGAGATGAAGATGTCGCGAAACGGCATCAGCTCCGCCATTGCCTGATAGCCGTAGTCGGATTCCGAGATGATCAGGCCCGCCAGAAAGGCGCCGAGTGCGAGCGACGCGCCCGCCGCAGCGGTGCCGAGGGCGGTGAGCGTGCCGATGAGAATCACCGCGATCAGGAACAACTCGCGGCTGCGCGTCTTGAGGATTTCGGTGAGAATACGCGGCACGATCGTGCGCGCCGCCAGGATGACGCCGGCGACGACCACCGCGGCTTTTCCTAGAGCCGCGAGCAGCCCGACGATGCCACCCCGTGCATTTCCGGCGAGGAACGGCAGGACCAGCATGATCGGCACGACACACAGATCCTGAAAGATCAGCATGGCGGTCGCCAGCCGGCCGTGCGGCGCGTCGATCTCGCCCTTGTCGGTCAGCACCTTCAATACGATTGCCGTGCTCGACAGGGCGATCAGCAGGCCAAGGAACAACGCGATCCGCCAGGTGCCCGCGAATGCAAGGCCAACCGCCAGCGCGGCGAGCACCGTGAACCCCATCTGCGCGACACCGCTCGCGAGAATCTGGCGGCCCATCTCGCGCAGCCGGCTGAGCGAGAATTCGATCCCGATCGTGAACAGCAGCAGGATGACGCCGACGTCGGCCAGGCCCTCGACGTCGCGCGGCTCAGTCACGAGGCCGAGCGCGTTCGGACCGAGCAGAATACCGGCCACGATAAAGCCGGGGAGCGCGGGCAGCCTGAGCCTGTAGAAAAGCAGAATGACCAGCAGTGAGCCGGCGAAAATGACGGCGAGGTCGCGCAGGATGTGCAGCTGTTCCACGGTGGCCTAAAGGTAGGAGGACTCGTACCTTTGGCCACCGTGCGCGACTGGTTGCAGACTCGCATCGGCCTGAGTCCCGACGTCCAGATGCACCTGCTGGTCACGATCATCGTGATCGTTGGGCTCTGGATCGTCGAGCGCATCGTTCTCGCGATCGCCTACCGGCGGTTCACCGATCCGTGGACGCGCTACCGCTGGCGCAAGACGATCACCTACATCACCCTCGCCATCGCCGTCCTCGTCATCGGGCGCGAATGGCTCGAAGGATTCAAATCGCTCGCGACGTTCCTCGGCCTGGTCTCGGCGGGAATCGCGATCGCGCTGAAGGATCCGCTCTCGAACCTCGCCGGCTGGGCGTTCATCGTCTGGCGGCGGCCGTTCGACGTCGGCGACCGCATCGAAATCGCCAAACATCGCGGCGACGTGATCGACGTGCATCTGTTTCAGTTCACGCTGAACGAAATCGGCGTCTGGGTGGACGCGGATCAAAGCACCGGTCGCATCGTCCACATCCCGAATCAGCAGGTGTTCACGGAGCCGGTCGCGAATTACGACAAAGGATTCAAATACATCTGGAATGAGGTGCCGGTGCTCGTGACCTATGAGAGCAACTGGCGGAAGGCGAAGGAAATCCTGACGGCCATCGCGTTCAAGCACGCCGAGCATCTGACCGAGGAGGCGGAGCGCGATCTGCTGGCCGCCTCACAGCAATATCTGATCAACTACAAGAAACTCACGCCCATCGTCTATACCAGCGCCGCGGATTCCGGTATTGTGCTGACGATTCGCTATTTGATCGAGCCGCGGCGCCGGCGCGGGACCGTATCCGCGATCTGGGACGACATCCTGACCGAATTCGCGAAGGCCAAGGACATCGACCTCGCCTATCACACCGTCCGGTCGTTCAGCAATCCCATCGAGGGCAAGATCGTCGGCTCAACCGACACGAACGGCTGAGCCGGTTTCCACCACGGCATTCACCAGTACATCGAAATCTTCTCGCCGGCTGCGGTGATTCGTGATCGCAACGCGGATCGCGAACTTGCCGTTGAGCAGCGTGTGTGACGGAATTGCCAGGCCGCTCTCCTGAATGCGCAACAGAATCTCTTTGTTCATCGCGTTCAGGTTCGCGTCGCCGGCGCCGGGAACGACAAATCGAAAACACACGACGTTGAGCGGCACCGGCGCGAGCAGCTCGAGCCGCGGGTGCTTGGTGACCAACCCGGCGAGATAGTGCGCCTGCCGGACGTTCTGGTGAATCAGTTGCGCGAAGGCGTCCACGCCGTGCGTCTTGAACGACATCCACACCTTCAACGCCCGAAAGCCACGCGAGAGCTGCACGCCCCGCTCGGCGAACGGGAAGCCGCCGGCCGCGATGCCGCGGTCGAATGACGCGAGATAGGCGGGGGTCACGGTGAACGTGGCGCGATGCGCGGCTTGATCGCGCACCAGCGTGCAGCCGACCTCGTACGGCATGTAGAGCCATTTGTGCAGGTCGAAGGCGACGGAATCCGCTTCTTCGAGACCGGCGACAAGCGGCCGCAGGTCGGGTACGAGCGCAGCGAGCGCGCCGAACGCGCCGTCCACGTGGAACCAGGCGCCCGTCTCGCGACTGAGTGCTGCGAGCGCGCGCAAATCGTCGGTTGCTCCGGTGTTGACCGTGCCCGCATTCCCGATGATGCAAATCGGCCGCCATCCCGCCGCCCGGTCCGACGTGAGCTTTTCGCGGAGCGCCTGCAAATCGATCGTGAAGTCGGCCGTGACCGGGATCGAGCGTAGCGCATCATGCCCCAAGCCGAGCAGCTCGACGGCTTTGCGTACCGACGAATGCGTTTCTGTGGAGGCGTAGAGGGCCAGACGCCGGCCGGCGCCGTTCTGCAGACCGCGCTCGCGCACGTCGAACCCGGCACGCGCGTTGCGAGCGACAGCGAGGCCGACGAAGTTGGCCATCGAGCCGCCGGAAACCAGCAGGCCGTGCGTCCCGGCTGGGAGTCCGAGTAGCTCGACGAGCCAGCCGATCACTTGGTTCTCTACTACCGCCGACGCATCGTCGAACTCGGCAACCTGCGGGTTCATGCCGGAGGCGAGCATGTCGGCCAGCATGCCCACCGGCGTTCCCGTACCGATCACCCAGCCCCAGAATCGCGGATGGATGTTGCCGGTGGGGTAGGGGAGCACGTCGCGCTTGAACTCCTCGTAGACGTCCGCCGCCGGCGTCCCCGCGCGCGGCGCCGGACCGGCGAGGCGCCGGCGTACCTCTGCGGGAACGGAGCGCCAGACCGGGCGCTCCCGCGCGGTTCGCAGATACGCGAGCATCTCGTCCACCATGCGGTGGCCAAGCTGCCGCAGCTCCTCCCAGCCGCGCTCGTCGGCCGGATCGAGGGAGATTTCGGTTTCTCGGGGGCCGGGAGTCGTCACTTCGCCGGCGATGCGCCCACCACGTCGTAGTGCTCGACGAAGGGCTCGAGCTCGGTGAGAAAATCGCGGTCTTCCGGATAGTACCGGGCCTTTTCGTAATCCTCGCCCGCAAAGCCGCGGATCGCCTCGAGCGACTCCCACAGCGAGATGAACGTGAACTCGGCGCGGTCGTTCTGAATGCGGCGTAGCACGTAGACGCCGCGGTTGCCGGGCGCGGCGCGGCAATCCCGTGCGCCCGTGCGATCGAGATACGCCGTGTACGCTTGCGCGCGCTCGGCAGGTGTCACGCCGTGCCACACCCGCGCGATCAGGGTGCGTGGCTTAGAGACGATCGAGCTCGGCGACGGTGCGTTCATTGCGGACGTTTCCCGTGTTCAAGGTGGTATGGGGTTCGAACAGCAGGACGTGCGTCTCTTCCTCGGCCACCGGTTTGTGCTCGACACCGTGCGGGATGATGATGAATTCACCGGGTCCCACCGTCACGTCACCGTCCCGCAGCGCCATCCGCATGCGACCTTTGACCACGAGAAACAGCTCGTCCTCGCGGTCGTGGTGATGCCAGACGAACTCGCCCGTGAACTTCACGAGCTTGACGACGCTGTCGTTCACCTCGCCCACGATCTTGGGTTTCCAGTGGTCCTGAAATCGGCCGAACATCTCCGCCAGATTGACTTTGCGGATTTTCATTGGGCGCGCTCCAGCACGGAGTCGGTGTCCAGTACGGTCGCGAACTCACCGTGGAGATCGGCGAGCGCGACATCGTGCAGCAGCTCCGACGAATAGCGCTTTCCGTTGGGTCCAGCGTTGTCGAACGTCGCGGTCGCATCCGAGACCACGTACGTCGTAAAGCCGAGGTTTCCCGCCATCCGCGCGGTCGTGGACACGCACATGTTGGTTTGCAGACCCACGACGACGAGCGTCGTCAGCCCGCGCCGGCGCAGATCGGTCTCGAGCGTCGTACCGATGAACGCGCTGTTGACCGACTTCTGGACGACCGGCTCCCCGACCAGCGGGCGGACTTCGTCTTTGATCTCGACGCCGGGCTGGCCGGGACGGAGCGGCGATTGCGGCTCCTTCGACAAATGCTGCACGTGGATGATCGGCCGACCGCTCTTGCGCCACGCCGCCTGCAATCGCGCGATGTTGCGCTCGAGATCGGGGTTATTGCGGTTCAGCTGTTTGGCATAGACGTCCATGCCCTTCTGCACGTCTACGACGAGAAGAACGGCGTCGCGAGGAAGTGGCGGTGTCACGTACTGGCCTCCGGCTCAGGGCCGACGGACGGTGGGGCCGTTAGCCCGTCGGCCCGTCGCGGTTTGTGCGAGAATTGAATCCAAATCACGCCTGTCAGAATCATCGCCATCGCGATAAATGTGCGCCCAACCACGGGCTCGCGCAGCAGCAGCCAGCCGAGCAGAACGGCGATGACCGGATTCACATAGGCGTAGGTGCCCACCACCGTCGCGGATGCGTGCCGCAGCGCGTACGAGTAGGCGCTGTATCCAAGGATCGATCCGAACACCACGAGATACGCGATCGCGCCGACGCCGCGCGCGCTCAAATGCCAGGCCGGCCATTCGCCGAGCACCGTGCCGATCAGAGCCACGGTCGCGCCTCCGACGATCATCTGAAACGCCGCGCCCATGTAGGGGCTGGCGTGCGTGGGATGGCGCTTCGCGTACACGGTTCCGAGCGCCCAGGACGCGCTAGCCAGCGTCAGCGCGATAGGACCGCGCTTGTCGGCCGCCAGAATTTCCGCCGGGGTCGCGCCCACGAGCAGCACGGTCCCGAAAAAACCGAGCAGCAGGCCGGCGATGATGCGCCAGGTGAGCTCGCTCTGACCACCGGGGATGATCGCGTCAAAGAGCGCCGTCCAAATCGCGACGGTCACGACGAACACGCTCGCGATGCCTGATCCGACGTACTGCTCCGACCAGACGACGAACGCATTGCCGCCCGCGAGGAGCAGCACACCCACGATCGCGAGCGTCGCCCAATCGCTGCGCCGAGGCAGGCGATCGCCGAGCGCGCGCGCGATCGCGAACAACAACAGCCCGGCAATGAGGAAGCGAAGACCGGCAAACAGAAACGGCGGCAGCTCCGTGACGCCGATCTTGATCGCGAGATACGTCGAGCCCCAGAAGACACAAACGACGAGATACGCGATGAGCGCTTTGCCTTTGAGCGCCGCCATCAATCAGGCTCGGTGGGAATGAAGCCCGACTTTTCGAACAGCGTAGAGAGCACGATCGTCGTGCGCGTATTCATCTGGGAGTTTGGTCCCCGCAGCGCCCGGAGAATGTCCTGCACGCCCTCGAGATCGGGCGCGACGACCTTCAGGATGTAGCAATCGTCGCCGGCGATGTGGTGGCACTCGAGAACACCAGGGTGCTTCTCCATTTCGCGCATCCGCGGCTCATCGCCGACGTAATCGCTCGATCCGTAGCGTACCGCCACGAACGCCGTGACTGGAAAGCCGACCTTCCCCCGATCCAGCTGCACGCGGTAGCCCGCGATGTAGCCGGATTCTTCGAGTCGCTTGACCCGCTCCATGATCGCCGGGCGGGACAGGCCAACCTCATCAGCGATGGCCTGATAACTGGCGCGGCCATCCTGGCTAAGAGCGCGCAGGATGCGTCGATCGGTAGGGTCCAGCTCGGTCTTAGTGGTCATTTTGAAGGCCCGAAGGTTTCTCTCTGAACGCTTCGTAACTATAACCGGTTTCCGCCCTACGAATACCCGGTTTTGGTGGGCAAAGTGTCCTTGGAATAGGACATCCCCCGGGGTACTATTCCGGCCATGGAGTCCCTCCGCGCCCTGGTCCGCGAGTTTCCCTCGGCATTACTGGGCTATTCGGGGGGCGTCGATTCGGCGTTTCTGGCGGTCGTTCTGCGACAGGAGCTCGGCAAGGATCGCATGCTCGCCGCGATCGGCCGGAGCGCATCCTATCCGGAGGCGCAGTGGCAGACCGCGATCGACGTCGCAGCGCGCTACGACATTCCGCTCGTCGAGATTCACACCCACGAGCTGGAAGACGCGAATTATCTCGCCAATCCAACCAACCGCTGCTTCTACTGCAAGACCGAGTTGTGGAACCGTCTCGTGCCCCTCGCGCGTGAGCGTGGGTTGGCCGTCGTGTGTGACGGCACGAACGCGGACGATCTCCGCGAGCATCGTCCCGGCAAGGCCGCGGGCGCGAAGGCCGGCATCCGCTCACCGCTCGCTGAAGCGGGACTCACCAAGGCCCAGATCCGCGCCGCCTCGCGCGAGCTGGGACTTCCGACCTGGGATGCGCCCGCAGCGCCGTGTCTCTCGAGCCGCGTGCAATATGGGCTCGCGATCACACCGTCGCGCCTCCAGCAAGTCGAGCGCGGCGAGGCGTTCTTGCGCGAGCTCGGTGTCACCGGCGACTTGCGCGTCCGGCATCTCGGCGAGATCGCTCGGATCGAAGTCGAGCCGACCTGGGCGTCCTGGCTGGAAGCGCGGCGCGCGGCGATTACCGCACAGCTCACCACGCTCGGGTTCGCTCAGGTCGAGATCGATCCGCGTGGCTATCGTCGAGGCAGCCTGTTAGAGCCTTCGTCGCGCTGAATTTTCCCGAAGCGGTGCGCCAAAAGCTCTGGGATGCGCTCGGCGTATTGCGCGCTCGCGAGAAACTGCCGGTCAAGTGGGTTCGTCCAGAGAACATTCATCTCAGCGTGAAATTTCTCGGCGACGTGGACGACGCGCGGGAACCGGAGCTCCGCAATGCGCTGCAGCAGGCGGCGGGAAATCGCGGGGCGCCACGACCATTGACGCTGCAGCTCACCGGGTTCGGCGTATTTCCCGACTATCGCCGCCCAAATGTCCTCTGGGCGGGTGTGACGCCGGAGCCTGGACTCGAGCTGTTGCAACACGCCGTCGAACAGGCGTTCGCACCGCTGGGATTTCCCATAGAGGCTCGCGCGTTTCGTCCGCACGTCACGCTGGCGCGTGCGGCGCGCGATGCGCGGCCGCGCGACTTTCAGGGTCTGGAAGCCGCCCTGGCGAAAATCGCCTTCGACGAGACGCTCAGCGTCGCCGACATCGACCTGATGCAGAGCACACTCCAAAAGGATGGCCCGGTGTATCAGGTCAAATATCATGAACGGCTGTCTTAAGGGCGTATTCAAGCTCGGCTGCGCCGCCGTCATCCTCGTGGCGCTTGCGCTCGCGTGGTGGTTCCGCGATCCGATCATGGCCACCGCGGCGCATTGGTTCGGCCGCTCCACAGCGCTGCCCCCCGTATCCGACACGGCCGTCGGCGCACCGACGCCCACCGCGACCGCCTCGGGGAAACAGAAGCTCGGCCATCTCGACACGCCGGCGGGGCCGGACTCCGTCGTCTTGACGCCGAATGAGATGGCGTCGCTGATCGGTGCGGGGATCGATTGGAACGTGCGCAAGATGTACGACTCGCTGCGCGTCGAGCTGCAGGAAGGCAAGTTGATCCTCCACGCGCGCCTCGATACGCGTCAACTGCCGCCTGGAACGCTTGGTCCATTTGCGGGAATGTTCGGCGAGCACGAGCCGCTGCGCATGGGAGGCACGGTCGCGATTGCGCGGCCGGGCACGGCGCTTTATGACATTACGGAGATCAGCCTCCACGGCATCGAGATTCCGGCGCCGCTGGTGAAGCAGATGACGAAGCAGATGGCGGGCGCATCCGCTAACGGCGGCGTCCCCGTCAAAGTCGATCCGGCCGTCACCGAGGTGAAGGTGCACACGAGGGGGGTCGTGCTCTACAAGCGACCACGGAGAACCGCCCGATGAGTCCGCGTCGCGTCATGGTCGTGGACGACGAGAAGGGGATCCGCGAGGCCTTGAAGCAGGTCCTCGAGTACGAGAAGATCGCGGTCCAGGTCTACGCCTCCGGCCGCGAGGCGATCCAGGCCTATCCAGAATTCCAGCCTCACCTCGTATTCCTCGACGTAAAGATGGAAGGCATGGACGGGCTCGAGACGCTGAAGCGCATCCGCAGGCTCGATGCCGGCGCGCAGGTCGTCATGATTTCGGGCCACGGCACCATCCAGACCGCGGTAGAAGCGACCCAGCTTGGCGCCTACGACTTCCTCGAAAAGCCGCTCGACACCGATCGCATCCTACTGACGCTCCGTAACGCCATGCAGCACGTCGTGCTCGCGAGCGAGAACGTCCGGCTCAAGCAGGAGGTGCGGCAGCGGTACGAGATCGTCGGATCGAGCAAGGCGATCCGCACGATGATCGGCTTGATCGAAAAGGTGGCGCCGACGCCGGCTCGCGTTCTGATCACCGGCGAGAACGGCACCGGCAAGGAGCTCGTGGCTCGGGCGATTCACGCGCTGAGTCCTCGCGCGGCGGGGCCGTTCGTCGAAGTCAATTGCGCCGCCATTCCGAGCGAGCTGATCGAGAGCGAGCTGTTCGGCCACATCAGGGGCAGTTTTACCGGGGCATTCGCCGACCGGGTGGGGAAGTTCGAGCTGGCCGACGGCGGGACGCTCTTGCTGGATGAAATCGGCGATATGAGCCTCGACGCCCAGGCGAAAGTGCTGCGCGCGCTCCAGGAAGGCGCGATTTCTCGCGTCGGGTCGGGAACGACGGTCCACGTCGACGTCCGGGTGGTTGCCGCCACGAACAAGAATCTCGGCGCCGCGATCGAGAACGGGACATTTCGGGAGGACCTGCTCTACCGGGTCAATGTCGTGCGGATCCACGTCCCGTCGCTGCGCGACCGCCGCGTCGACGTCGCGCAGCTCGTGGCGCATTTTCGCAAGGAGCTGGTGCAACGGGGCGGCCTGCCGGCCAAAGAGTTCGAGCCGACGGCTGTGGAACGGCTCTCGTCGTACGATTGGCCGGGCAACATTCGTGAGCTGAAGAACGCCGTCGAGCGCCTGCTCATTCTCGCGCCCGGCCTCAGGGTGACCAAGGCGGACGTCGAACGACTCGTCGGTAAGGAAGACGGACAGCAGGTGCAGACCCAGCTCAGCGACGACGAGGCATGGCTCCGTGCCGACACGTTCGAGGAATTCAGGGTTGCGGCCGAGCGCGCCTTTATCCACCGCAAACTCAAAGAGAACGACTGGAACGTGTCGGAAACCGCGCGGATCATCGATCTGCCGCGCAGTAATTTGTACAAGAAGATCGAGCGATTCGGTCTGGGAAGTGGTCCCGGAGCAGGAGACGCAAAATGAAGGAGAAAGAGCAGAAGGACCGCGACTGGGATCGCGAGATGCGCGAGGTGGACAAGCTCCTCGCCAAGTTACCGGACGCCGATCCCTCACTTGGCCGCGGGGTGCCAACGGTGCCGGTGACGCCGCGAGCGCCAGCCGCAGGAAGCGTCGGCGGTTCTCCATCCATCGATACCGGTCGAGCCCGCGGGCGCGCCTGGCTCACGACGTGGATGCGGGTTGGCCTCAGTCTCGCTCTTGGCGTCGGGATGTTGACCTGGCCGTGGGCCCACGGATGCTCGTGGGGGCTTGTGTGGTACGTCGCCGGCGCTACGGTGGTGACAGTCGCCGGCGTCTGGAGCGCGCTGACATCGTGGAAACGGCGGCTCGGTATTGCGCACACGTTGTCGATTGTCCTAATCGTCTGGGGACTGGCCTTGGTCAGTCGCCAGCTGTTGCCTCGGATCTACGGCAAGACCCCCGTTCCTTTCTCCTGTCCCGCAAAGTGAGATCCATGGCCGTTCCCGAGTTCAAGAACTTCATCGCCGGTGATTGGGTCGCCCCCACGAACGGGGAATACTTCGAGAATCGCAATCCGGCCGATTGGAACGACGTCATCGGCCGATTTCCCCGATCCGGTCCCGACGACCTGCAACGCGCGATTGCATCGGCCAAACGCGGTTTTGCCGAATGGTCTAAGACGCCCGCGCCGATTCGGGGGCAGGTACTACAACGGGTCGGCCAGCTGCTGGTCGAGCGCAAGCAGGCGATCGCTCGCGCAATGACGCGCGAGATGGGGAAGGTACTGGCCGAGACGGGCGGAGACGTGCAGGAGGGGATCGACACCGCATTCTACGCCGCCACGGAGGGACGGCGGTTATTCGGGCGCGTCGTGCCCTCGGAGCTGCGGAACAAATGGGCGATGAGTTACCGGCGTTCCATCGGAGTCGCGGGCCTGATCACACCTTTCAATTTTCCGCTGGCGATCCCGACGTGGAAAATGTTTCCGGCGCTGCTATGCGGCAACGCGGTGATCTTCAAGCCCGCTGAGGACGTCCCCCACACCGCGCATCTGCTGGTCGAAATCCTGCTGGACGCCGGCTTGCCGGCCGAGGTCATCCAGCTCGTTCACGGGCAAGGGTCGGTGGTGGGGCGCGCGATCGTCGAGCATCCGGACGTGCCGGTCATCTCGTTCACCGGTTCGACCGAAACCGGATCCGTCATCGGCGCGACGTGCGGCAAGATGCACAAGCGCCTGTCGCTCGAGATGGGCGGGAAGAACGCGATGATCGTCATGGGTGACGCCGATCTGGACCTCGCGCTCGATGGGGTGTTGTGGGGCGCGTTCGGCACGACGGGGCAGCGTTGCACCGCCACCAGCCGGCTGATTCTGCAGGACAAGGTCCACGACCGCTTCGTTCAGATGCTCGCCGATCGCGCTTCCAAGCTCCGCCTTGGCCCAGGCCTGGACGAGAAGACGGATGTGGGCCCGCTCATTCATGAAGACGCGCGGCAAAAGGTTGCCGAGTACGTCCAGATCGCAAAGGACGAAGGCGCGAGTGTGGCGCTCGGCGGCAAGATCCCGCAAGGTGACAACCGGCTCGAATGTGGCTGGTTCTACGAACCTACTGTGCTCACCGGTGTGAAGCCCGGCATGCGCGTGGAGCAGGAAGAGATCTTCGGCCCCGTACTGGCCGTTATCCGCGCGAAGGATCTTCCCGAGGCGATCAAGATCAACAACGACGTCAAGTACGGGTTGTCGAGCTCGCTCTACACACGCGATGTCAACGGCGCCTTCCAGGCGATGACCGATCTCGACACCGGGATCACCTACATCAACGCGCCGACGATCGGGGCGGAAGCGCACCTGCCGTTTGGGGGTGTCAAACAGACCGGCAACGGCCATCGCGAGGGCGGCTGGGAGGTCTACGACTTCTACTCGGAGACCAAGACGATCTACGTCGACTTCTCGGGGCAGCTCCAGCGGGCGCAGATCGACACGGAGTAAAACGCTCCACCCGGCGATAGAATGGTGACGATGATCACTCGCGGGCGGCTAGCGTCGGGCCATGCCGCTCCCTCCGTACGAGTCGGTCGTCGTCGTCCTTGCGACCGGGGGCGCGCCGCTCGAGGGTGACGCCCTCGACGCGTTGCCTGAGACGACCGTCACATGGTGTCGGATCGAACGCGAGGGCAGAATCGCGTGTCTCGCCGCGCGTGTACGCCACGCCGACCCGGTCGGGGATTTCCGAGTCCGAGTCAGGCAATGGGGTGCGGCTCGGGGATGGGGCGTGACTGTTGCGCCGTGTGGCCGGGATTGCTAAGATAAGTCACATGCATGACTTGGGAGCCCCGTCGCCCGGCAAAGGCGTTGACACGCCTCCACGGCTCCCGTCGCCACCGCCGTCGTCCACACGTTCCGTATTCGGTCGATGGTTCGACAGTTGGATGCGCTCGCTCGGCATGGCGCTCGTTCTATTTTTGATCATCCGCACTTTTCTTCTCGAAGCATTTCAAATCCCCTCGGGCAGTATGGAGCGCACGCTGCTGGCGGGGGATTTTTTGTTTGTGAATAAGGCGGTGTACGGCGCGCAAATTCCCGGGACGTCCGCGCGCCTGCCCGCGTTCGAGTCGCCGCATCGCGGGGACGTGATCGTGTTCGCGTATCCCAAGGATCCGTCGATCACGTACGTCAAGCGCGTCATCGGCATCGGCAACGACATCGTCGAGATGCGCGACGGTGAGACGTACGTCAACGGTCGTGCGATCCAGGAGCCGTATGTGCAGCGCAAAGATCCCATGCACGACGACTACGAGCCGGACTTCAATTGGCAGCAGGACTATCTCGCGCGCGCGACGGATGAACAGCGGGACCGTTATCATCCCACGCGCGACAACTGGGGACCGCTGCGTGTGCCGCCGCACAAGTACTTCGTGTTAGGTGACAACCGCGACAATTCGGCGGATTCTCGGTATTGGGGCTTTGTGGACGCGAGCGCCATCAAAGGACGCCCGCTCGTCGTGTATTTCAGCTATGACCGGGGAACGCGCGACGCGCTGCCCTGGCTGACGGATATTCGCTGGAGCCGGCTCGGTTCGCTGATTCATTAGAGGTAGCTTCCCCGAGAGGAGTGGCCACCCCATGCAATTGAATACGGCGAAGCGCGCATCATTCGACGAGGGATCTCTGGATCAGTATTTGCGTGAAATCAGCCAGTATCCGCTGATTACGCGGGAGGAAGAGGTCACCCTCGCGCAGCGGATCAAGCAGAACGATCCCGAGGCGCTCGACAAGCTGGTGCGCTCGAATCTTCGTTTCGTCGTTTCCGTCGCCAAGAAGTATCAGAACCAGGGCGTGGCGCTTTCCGATCTGATCAACGAGGGCAACCTCGGCCTGATCCGCGCGGCCCACAAGTTCGATGAGACCAAGGGCATCAAGTTCATCTCGTACGCCGTGTGGTGGATCCGCCAGGCGATCCTCCAGGCGTTGGCCGAGCAATCGCGCATCGTGCGCGTGCCGCTGAACCGCGCCGGCACGCTGCACCGCATCGGGAAACGCTCGGCATCGCTGCTGCAGGAGCTCGGTCGCGAGCCGACCGTGCAGGAGATTTCGGAAGGGATGGACATCTCCGAAGAAGAAGTCGCGAAGACGCTGTCGATCTCGCAGGCGCATCTATCGCTCGACGCCCCGCTCACACCGGGCGAAGACAACAAGCTGCTCGACTATCTGCCCGACACGCAGAATCCCGGACCCGACGACGAGATCTTCGAGCACGCGCTGACCGAATCGATCGAGTCGGTGCTGGCGACTCTCAAGGAGCGGGAAGCGCGCATTCTGCGACTCTATTTCGGCCTCGAAGGCCAGGAGCCGATGACGCTCGAAGAGATCGGCTCACAGCTCGGCATCACCCGGGAACGTGTCCGGCAGCTGAAGGAAAAGGCGCTCGCGCGCCTGCGTCACGTCTCCAGGGCCCGGGCGCTGGAAAGCTTCCTGTCCTGATCTAAAAGTGGGAGAAGGGAGAGGGGAGAGGCTCGATCCAGGCATCTCCGATCTCCCTTCTCCCTTTTATATTCCCCGGCCTATGGCCTCCACCGCATCGTTCGACATTTCCACGGGCGCGGATCTACAGGAAGTAGATAACGCCGTCAATCAAGCGCAAAAAGAAATAGCCCAGCGCTACGACTTTAAGGGGTCGAAAGTGTCGATCGCCTTCGACCGCGCCAAGGCGACGCTGACGCTCGTTGCCGACGACGACTTCAGGATGAAAGCGCTGTTCGACGTGCTGCAGTCCAAGATGATCAAGCGTGGCGTCCCGGTAAAAAACATGGAGCTCGGTGTACTCACACCCGCGGCGAACGACACCGTGCGGCGCGAGATCAAGCTGACGCAGGGCATTCCGCAGGAAAAAGCGAAAGCCATCGTGAAGGCGATCAAAGACAAGAAATTCAAGAAGGCTCAGGGCTCGATTCAGGGCGATGAGATTCGCGTGACCGCGCCGTCCAAGGACGAGCTGCAGGAAGTGATCGCGTTCCTCCGCGCGCAGGATTTCGGTCTCGAGCTCAAGTTCGGGAATTACCGCGGATGAAGCTGGGCGTCATCTCCCTCGGCTGCGACAAAGCGACCGTCGACTCCGAGCGCCTCGTGGGCGAGCTGGTCGGCCATGGTGCGACCGTCACGCCGGAGCTGCGTGCGGCCGATGTCATTCTGGTCAACACGTGCGGTTTCATCGACGCGGCCAAGCAGGAGTCGATCGACGCCATCCTCGAGGCGGCAAAACTAAAGACAACGGCGGCGGTCAAGGCGGTCGTGGCGGTCGGTTGTCTCGTACAGCGATACAAGCAGGAGCTGCGGACCGAGATCCCCGAAGTGGATCTCTTCCTCGGCTTCTCGGAGCTTCACCATCTCGTCCCGGAACTCGCGCAACGCGGTTTGATCGAAGACCCCGTTGCCGCGCACCCGGGCGTTCGCCAATTCCTCGGCGATCAGTCGCACGTGCGGTACCTCAAGATCTCCGAAGGTTGCGATCACACCTGCGCGTTCTGCGCCATCCCGTTGATGCGCGGCAAGCACCGCTCCGAGCCGTTGACGCATCTCATCACGGAGGCGCAGCAGCTGGAGGCTCAAGGGGCAAAGGAGATCAACCTCGTCGCTCAGGATCTCGGTCATTGGGGACGGGATCTGGGCCTCGGGAGCCCGAAACTGCCCGACCTGCTCGAGGCGCTGCTTTCCGAGACCGCGGTACCCTGGTTCCGGCTCTTGTACGTCTACTCTGCTGGCATCACCGAACGGCTCGTCGAGCTCATGGCGCGGAGTCCGAGGATCGTTCCGTACATCGACATGCCGATTCAGCACGCCACGGACCGGATGCTCGAGCGCATGCGCCGGCCCGAGCGCGTCCGCACGCTGCGCGAGAAGCTCGCCTGGCTGCGGAGTGCGATTCCCGACCTCGCGATTCGGACGACCTGCCTGGTCGGATTTCCCGGCGAGACGGACGAAGATTTCCGCGCGTTGCTGGCCTTCCTCGAGGAGGCGCAGTTCGATCGCATGGGAGCGTTCGCCTACTCGCCGCAGGAAGGAACGCGAGCGGTTCAATTTGCGGACGACCTCGAAGACTACGTCAAGCAGGAGCGTCTGGCGGAAATCGTCGAGCAACAGCGTGCCATCTCGGCTGAGCGACTCGAGCGCTTCGTCGGGCGCGAAGTGGACGTCCTGATGGACGATTGCGCGGTTGGACGAGTAAAGTGGCAAGCGGATGACGTGGATGGCGTGACGTATCTCGAGAATGGCGGCACGACACCGGGAGACTTTGTCCGCGCGCGCATCACGGCGAGTGAGGATTACGACTTCCAGGCCGCCGCGCTGACGTGACGCGATCTCATGAGCTGTTCGACCGGGCGAAACAGGTGTTGCCCGGCGGCGTGAATTCTCCCGTACGGGCGTTCCGGGCAGTCGGCGGAACGCCTTTTTTCGTTTCTCACGGCCACGGTGCGAGCCTCGCCGACGTCGACGGCCACGAGTACCTCGATTACGTGTGTTCGTGGGGTGCGCTGATCCTCGGGCATGCGCATCCCGCCGTGCTCGAAGCCGTGCGCAAGGCGGCCGAGCGTGGCTGGACGTACGGGGCGCCCTGCGAAGCGGAGGTGGAGCTCGCCGAAGAGGTGCGGCACCGTGTGCCGTCGCTCGAGATGATGCGGTTCGTCAACAGCGGCACCGAGGCCACGATGGCGACGGTGCGCCTGGCGCGAGCGGCAACGAATCGCTCGCTCATCGTGAAGTTCGAGGGCTGCTACCACGGGCATGCCGACAGTTTCTTGGTGAAGGCGGGGTCAGGTGTCGCGACCCTGGGACTTCCCGACAGCCCTGGTGTCCCCGCCGAGCTGGCCGGGCTGACGCTGACGGCGCCCTTCAACGACGCGCGCGCCGTAGCCGATCTGTTCCGCGAGCACGCCGCTGAGATCGCCGCCGTCATCGTGGAGCCGTATGTCGGAAATGCCGGGTTCATCGCGCCCGATTCCGATTTTCATCCCGCGCTCCGCGCCCTGTGTGACCAATACGGCGCACTGTTGATCTTCGATGAGGTGATGACCGGCTTTCGTGTCGCGCCGGGCGGCGCTCAGCAGCGGCTCGACGTAAAACCCGACCTCACGACCTTGGGAAAGATCGTGGGTGGCGGGTTCCCGGTCGGTGTGTACGGCGGCCGCGCCGAACTGATGAAACGCATCGCCCCGGAGGGTCCCGTCTATCAGGCGGGCACCTTGTCCGGCAATCCTGTCGCGATGGCGGCGGGGCTCGCCACGCTGCGCGAGACCGCCAAGACCGGCTTCTATGAGATGCTCGAACAGAACACGGCGCGACTCGTTGCCGGCGTCCGGCGTCTGGCGGAGCGGCAGGGCGTGCCGCTAAGCGCCGCGCATGCCGGCTCGATGTGGGGCATGTATCTCACGCGCGGTCCCGTTCACAATTACGCCGAAGCGCTCCAGGCCGACACGCAGCTGTTCGCCCGCTGGCACAAAGCGGCTCTGGCCCGCGGGATCTTTCTCGCGCCATCCGCCTTCGAAGCCGGATTCGTGTCGAGCGCGCACACCGCGGCAGACATCGATTTCACTCTCGCCGAGCTCGATGCGGCACTCGCTGAAGCGCGCGGCGCTCGCCGTTAGTCTCGCGGCGGCGCTGGGCTGTCCCGGGCCGTCGGCACCGCCGGCGCTCCCCGGCGTCGAACCCGAGCTGCGGATCGCCATTGCCACAGGCGGTAAGAACGCTTCCATCGGTGGCGCCGAGAGCGGCGAATTGTTCGTTAGTGACGCGGGGACCGGCCTTCCGATCGGCTCAGTCGCGGCCGGGACGCGATGGGTCATCGTCCCCGATTCCGCCGATCCGTCGCGGCTGCGGATAGTCCGCCCCGACAGCACGCGCACCGCGCCGCTGCGTGGCGTCGCGGTCGTGAATGTCACCGAGAATCGCTTCGTCGAAGCCAATGGCAGGCGCTACCGCGGCCGCATCAACGTGACATCGAGCCGCGACGGGCTCACGCTCGTGAATCGCGTCAACCTCGAGGGCTATCTCGCCGGTGTCGTGGGACCCGAAATCGGCCCCCGGCGCCCGGACGAGACCGCCGCCGTGCTGGCGCAGGCCGTCGTCTCACGCAGTTTCGCGCTGAAGAACCGTGGTCGCTGGGACGCGTTCGGCTTCGATGCCTACGCCGACACGCGCGATCAGGTGTACCTGGGCGTGGCCGCGGAGACGGATCAGGCCTGGGACGGTGTGCGACGCACGGCGGGGCAGGTGCTCGAGTACGATGGTGAAGTGATCGACGCCTATTTCCACTCGACCTGCGGGTTCAGCACCGCGGGCGTCGAAGAGGCGTTCGCGACTGCGCGCACCCGGCCGTATCTGCGGCCCGTCTCCGACGCTCGGGGGGGCGGAGGAGGTCACTATTACTGTGACATTTCGCCGCGATTTCGGTGGCGCGAAGAATGGGACCGCGCAAAGCTGCGCGCTATATTGTCGCGAACACTGGCGACGATCACGCCGCTGTCGGGCGACGGCCTGCCGCGTATCACCGACGTCGCGGTGAGTCGCACGACGCCGTCGGGTCGCGTCGGCGAGCTCCACATCGTGTTCGAGCGTGGCGATGTGCGTATTCCGGGCCCTGACGTACGCACGGTGCTGCGGCCGGACCCGGACCGCATCCTGGCCAGCTCGGCCTTTCAGCTCGTGGTCACGAGGGGTCCGACGGGCGAGGTCGATCGCCTGATCGCCGCGGGGGCCGGCTCCGGACACGGCGTAGGCATGTGCCAGTGGGGCGCGATTGGACGAGCGCGCGACGGGCAGGACTATCAGAAGATTCTGACGACGTACTTTCCGGGGACGAAAATTGCGAAGCTCTATTAGGGCCATTCTTCTTCTGTCTGTCGTTCCATCCGCCCGTCTTTCCGCCCAGGGCGTCCTCAACCAATTCTCCTACGAGAACCTCCGGCTCTCCGGGATCCAGGTCGATGCCGGACTGCTCGGCGCCTCGGAACTGAAAGGGACCACGGTCGGGGGCGTGCGCCTCGATTACGGGCGTATCGCACCAAAGGTGCGGCTGCTCCTCGGATTGTCGTTCTTTCGTTCGGAATTCGATCAACAGACGATCAACCGGTTCGAGGCACGCCTCGATAGCATCGCGCATCCCTCGACGCCGATCAATCTCGGCCGGATCAGGCTCAGCGATCTGATCGGCGACGTCGATTTCCAGTTTGTCTTTCCCCAAGGACACGGCGTGACCGCGTATCTCGGCACGGGCATCAGCATCCACGTGCGGAACGGCAGCGGCGCCGCGATCAACGGCACGTTCGTCGAGGACGCGCTCGACGTCATCACCGCAGGATTGAACGGCACCATGGGGTTCGAGTTCAACCTCTCGCCCGCGTGGCGTTTTACCGTCGACGGTCGCGGCATGGTGTCGAGTGGGCTGAGAACCGTCAGCTTGCGCACGGGCATCATGTATCGACTGCGCGGGGGCCGGGAGCCGGGAGCCGGGAGCGCGGGTAGCCCGGCGCGCAAGTGAACGATCCGATTCGCGTGGGAGTGGTGGGTGCCGGCGCGATCGCGCAGGTCGCGCACCTGCCGGTCCTGCGACGGCTGCCCGGCGTCGAGGTCGCGGCGATTTGCGACAACGATCTCGGCAAGGCTCAGGCGCTCGCGTCGCGGTTCGAGGTGAAGGACACCTACGACGACATCGAGGAAGTGCTGCGCTACGCGAACGTCGATGTCGTCGTCATCTGCACGCCGAATCACCTCCATGAGATCCATGTGACGTCGGCGCTCGCGGCCGGCGCGCATGTGCTGTGCGAGCGTCCGCTCGCGCTGACGGTCGCCGGTGTCGAACGCGCGCTCGCGGCCAGCGACCGCTACGGCAAACGCGTGATGGTCGGCATGAACCATCGCTTTCGTTCCGACGTCCAGGCGGTCCGCGGCTTCCTGGCCGGCGGCGACCTCGGCGCCCTGCAAGCAGTCCGCGGCGGTTGGTACACGTTCCAGCCGAGTCGTCAGATGCTGGGGTGGAGGCTGCGGCGCGACCAGGCCGGTGGCGGGGCGGTGCTGGATTTGGGATTGCCGCTGATCGATCTCGCCATGTGGCTTGCGGGGTGGGCGGCGCCCAAGCGCATTTCGGCGCATCTCACCCGGCCGGCGAAAGAAGCCGTCGAGGACATGGGGTCGGCGCTGATCGTCTGTGAGAACGGCGTGTCGATCACCATGGACGTCAGCTGGCGCCACCTGGGCGAGGGCGAGCGATTCTGGTTCGACATCGTGGGCTCCAAAGGCTCGGCGATGATCCAGCCGCTGCGGATCTTCAAGGAGCAGCATGGCGCCGCGGTCGACGTGACGCCGACGGGGGCGACCGGTCGCGAGACGCAGTTCATCCAGTCGTATCGGGCGGAGTGGATGTACTTCCTCGCCGTGATCCGGGGCGATGTGAACGCGCCGCCGCCGCGGGATCAGATTGCGCTGCAGAAGGTGCTCGACGCGATCTACCGCTCCGCCGACGAAGGGCGCGACGTCTTGCTGTGACCGGGCGTCGGCTGGCACTGCTCGTCGCGCTGGGGGCGATCGCGCTCACTCTGAGTTACCCGCCGTTCCCGCTGCCAATAATCAGTTTCTTCGCCATTACCCCGGCCGTGTTACTCATTCGCCAGGCGGTGATGGCCGCCAATCCGCGCGAGGGATTTCGCTACGGCTGGTGGTACGGCCTGATCACCAACGCGTTCGTGCTTTATTGGATGGTCGTCGCGCTCTGGCATTTCACCCCGTTCTCGGCGCTGGGCTATTTCGCGACCATTGCCGTGCTCGGTTTACTCACGGGGGCCATGTTCTGGTTCGTCGTGCGCATCCGGCTTGCTGCGCCGCGCGTGCCGCTGTGGGTGGTGCTGCCGGTTGCGTGGACGGCGCTCGAGTGGCTGGTCGGGCATCTCGGCGACATCCGGTTTCCCTGGCTCGGCCTCGGCACGTCGCTCGCGGACGCCCCGGTGCTCGTGCAGTGGGCCGACATCGCCGGTGCGCGCGGGGTGACGCTGTGGCTCGCGTGGTGTAACGTCGCCATCGTCGATGCGGTGATAGACGTGCGTCGTGCGTCGTACGTCGCACGTCGTCTCGCGCCCGTGATCGGGACCATCGTTGTCGCCTTCACGTACGGCGAATGGCGTATGAAGACGTTGCCAGTCCGCGATGTCGGTGTGATCGGCATGGTGCAGCCGAACGAAGGATTTCGGGAGAAGTGGGAGCCATTGCGAGCCGATACCGTCGTCGCGAAGCTCGTGAGCCTCACACAACGGCTCTTGCCGGCAAGACCTCGGCCGCAGCTCATCGTCTGGCCGGAAGCGGCGATCCCTGACTTCTTGTGGCGGCGACCGCTGTGGGAGTCGGCGATCACGGGGATCGCCCGCAGCAACCACGTTCCGATTTTCACCGGTGTCTTCTGGGCGGAGCCAACGTGGCGTGGCATGCAGGATCCGTATTACAACGCGGCGTTGTTGATCGACTCGACCGGGCAATGGCGCGGCGGCCCGGTCTACGAAAAGCACTATCTCGTGCCGGTTACAGAGCGCGTTCCCTTTGTACCGGTGAGCGTATTTCGCGCGATCCCGGGAATCCGCAACTGGTCCGGTGGTTTCACCCCGGGAAAAACGCTTCCCATTTACCGCGTGGCGGTGGGGAGCTTTGGTGTCATCGTCTGCTATGAGTCCGCATTCGAAGATTTGCCGCGCGAGTACCGCGCCAAGGGCGCGAATTTTCTGCTCAACATCACGAACGACGCGTGGTTCGGAAAAACCAGCGCGCCGCGGCAGCATGCGTCGCACTTGATTCTGCGCGCGATCGAAACCCGCATGGGCGTCGCGCGCGCCGCGAATTCCGGCATTACGGAGTTCGTCGACCCGCTGGGGCGGACGTACGACGCGACGCATCTCGATCAGGAAGCGATCGTCTCCGACACGCTGCGCACGAGTGACGTGGTTCCGCTCTACGTGCGGCTCGGCGATTGGGTGGGTATGCTCGTCGTCGTCCTCACGGCCCTCGGCGCCGGTTTTCTCCTGCAGTTGCGATTTCGTCCATGACGCGTGTCGGCGTGGACGTCGGCGGGACGTTCACCGATCTCGTCGCGCTCAACGCCGACGGCTCCCTGGAAGCCCGGAAGGTGGCGAGTACACCCGCGGACCCGAGCCGCGGATTGCTTCGCGCGCTGGATGTCTTGGGGACGGAAAATCCCATCGATGTTCTCGTACACGGTACCACGGTCGCGACCAACGCCTTGCTCGAACGGCGGGGGGCGCGCGTCGTGCTCGTCACCACCGCGGGGTTCGAAGACCTGCTTTGGCTGAGGCGCCAGGACCGGCCCGCGCTGTACGATCTCTCTCGCGATCATCCCGCGCCGCTCATCGCACGCGAGGACGTGATAGGAGCGCGGGAGCGCATGGGACCGCAGGGTGCGCGGCTACCGCTTTCCGAGACGGAGGTCGCGCGCGTGACGGCCGAGGTCCGCGCGCTCGCTCCCGAATCTGTGGCCATCGCGTTGCTCTTTTCGTTCCACCATCCTGAGCACGAGCGGCGTCTCGCCGCCGCGCTGCGGAAGGCGTTGCCGGACGTTCCCGTGTCGGCGAGTCACGAGATTCTGCCCGTGTTTCGCGAGTACGAGCGGACGAGCACGACGACGGCGGAAGCGTATCTCCGGCCACGCGTGGCCGACTATCTGACAAAGACCGAAGCCATGAGCACGCGGAAGCAGGTGCAGGCGCTCCGAATCATGACGTCCAGCGGCGGCACGCTCTCGCCCGGCCACGCGGCGCAGCGGGCGGCGAGCCTGGCGCTCTCGGGGCCGGCCGGCGGCGTCGTCGGCGCGCGTCTCGTGGGCGAGGCGGTCGCGGCGCGCGATCTGCTCACGCTCGACATGGGTGGCACGAGCGCTGATGCCAGCCTGATTCGGGGCGGCGTCGCGCTCACCGAAGGCGCGGAATCGGTCGCCGGCGTGCCGATCGCGCTGCCCGCGATCCTGATCGAGACCGTCAGCGCCGGCGGCGGTAGCATTGCATCGCTGGACGAGGGCGGCGCGCTCCGCGTCGGCCCGCGCAGCGCCGGCGCCGAGCCCGGTCCCGCGTGCTATGGCCGCGGCGGCGTCGAGCCGACCGTGACCGACGCCTGTCTGGTGCTCGGCTGGCTCGATCCCGCCTACCCTCTTGCCGACTCGGTGCGCCTCGATCGCGCCGCCGCGGAGCGTGCCATGGGCCGATTGGCGATGCCGCACGACGTCTGCGCCGTGGCGGCCGGCATCGTGCAGGTCGCGACCGCCGTGATGGCGCGCGCGTTGAAGCGCGTGAGTGTGGCGCGCGGCATCGATCCGCGCGGCATGACGTTGCTGCCGTTCGGGGGCGCGGGCCCGCTGTTCGGCTGCGCGTTGGCGGACGCCTTGGGCATGTCGCGCATCGTCATTCCACCGCATCCCGGTGTGCTGAGCGCGCTCGGTCTCGCTGCCGCACCGGAGCGCGTGGATGTGCTCGCCTCGCTGCATCGCTCTTTGGCCGAGCTGCGCGACGGAGAGCTGCCAGCCGCGTTTGCGCCGCTCGCTGCCGTCGCCGCGGCGACACTTCCCCGGGCGACGTTGACGCGCTTTGCGGATTGCCGGTTCGCGGGCCAGGGCTATGAAGTCACCGTTCCCCTGACGCGGGACGACCCGGCGACGCTCGCCGCGGCGTTTCGCGCAGCGCACCGCGCGCGACACGGCTACGCCGACGCCGACCAGCCCGTCGAAGTCGTGAACTTGCGCGTCGTCGCCGAGCGCGTGGTCGCATTCCCCGCATTCAGTGCGGCGCGGCGGAGCAGTCGCGCTGACGCGACGCGGCGAACCATCGTCACGCGCGATGGCAAGCGGGTGAAGGCGGATGTCTGGCCGCTGGGCGCAATGCCGGTAGGAACGCGCCTCAATGCCCCGGCGGTGTTGGCCGGTCCCGACGCGACCGGGCTCATCGAGCCCGGGTGGCGCGGCGTCGTTCACCCCTCCGGCGCCGTGATTCTGGAGCGCGCGTGAGGCTGGACGCCGTCGGCATCGAGGTCATGGCACATGCGTTCGCCTCGGTCGCGGAGGAGATGGGGCTGGTGCTGGTGCACAGCGCGCTCTCGCCGAACATTCGCGAACGACGCGACGCATCCGCCGCGCTGTTCGACGCCGACGGCGAAATGATTGCCCAGGCTGCCCACATTCCGGTGCATCTGGGCGCGCTGGCCGACGCGGTTGTCGCGGTACGCGAGCTCGAGCCGCGCCCCGGCGAGCTGTTCATCCTGAACGACCCCTACGCCGGCGGCAGCCACTTGCCCGATCTCACACTCATCGGTGCGATCGAAATCGAGGGGATGGTCGGCGGGTATAGCGTCGTGCGCGCGCATCATTCCGATGTCGGCGGCATGACGCCGGGCAGCATGCCGGCGGGCGCGCGCGAGCTGTATCAGGAAGGAATCGTGATCCCGCCCACCCGGCTCACGCACGACGTCGAGCGCATGCTGCTCGCGAACGTCCGCACGCCCGCGATGCGGCGCGGCGATCTCGCGGCCCAGCGCGCGGCGGTAGAGCGCGGCGCGGAGGGGCTGCGCGCGCTAGCGCGGCGCCACGGCTGGGCCGCGTTGCACGAGGCCGCCGGCGAGCTGCTCGCCTACGCCGAGCGACGTACGAAGGCGGTGCTCGGGCGGATGACGGCGGAAGGGACGGCGACCGACTTTCTCGAGGGGGACGGTGTGATCGACGAGGACCTCAAGATTCGGGTCGCCGTGACGATACGCGATGGGATTTTTCACGCCGATTTCACCGGCACGCGCGGGGCGGCGCGCGGAAACGTGAATTGCCCGATCGCGGTCACACGGTCGGCCGTGCTGTTTGTCGTGCGAACGTTGTTGCCGGACGACGTGCCGATGAACGGCGGCGTGCCGCGCGCCATCCGTGTGACGGCGCCGGCGGGGTGTCTCGTGAACGCGCGGCGGCCGAGCGCGGTCGCCGCGGGCAACGTCGAAACGTCGCAACGAATCGCCGACACTGTCTTCCGGGCGCTCGCATCCGCGGGCTGCGACGTCCCGGCGCAAGGGCAGGGGACGATGAACAACGTGACCTTTGGCGGAGCCGCGAGTCGGGAGTCGGGAGCCTGGACTTACTACGAGACGATCGGCGGCGGGCAGGGCGCGAGTCGCGGCGCGAACGGACCGTCCGGTGTGCACGTCGGCATGTCCAATACGCGGAACACGCCGATCGAAGTGCTCGAGCTGGAGCACCCGCTGTACGTGCGGACGTACGCGCTGCGACGCGGGAGTGGCGGGACGGGGCAGTGGAACGGCGGGGACGGAGTCGTCCGTGAAATCGAAGCGCTCGCTCCGATGGAGACGACGCTTTTGACGGAGCGGCGGCGTCACGGCGCTGCTGGGAACGCCGGCGGCTCGGACGGCCGGCCGGGGATCAATCGGTTGAACGACGCACCGGTCGCCTCGAAAGCCACGTTGCGATTGGCCGCCGGGGATGTCCTCCGTATCGAGACTCCGGGCGGCGGCGGTTGGGGAAGGGCGCTACACCCGGCCGAGCAGGCTGAAGAGCAGGATCGCGAGGACGAGGGTCGTGATCGCCATATAACGGCGGTCGCGTTCGAGATAAAAGCCCAGCAGCGAGAGCGCCACGCGGGCGACCGGGGTCCCGATCAGCAACACCAGCCCTAATTGAATGATGGCCTGCGCTTCACCCCGCCCCACTCCCGTTAAGATGCCGCCGATCGACCGCAGCGTTTGGGGTTCGCCGTTGAACGCTTGGTAGGCGACGGGGTCGCGCGCGTGATGCAGGAGGTACAGCAGGCCGCCGCTCGCGGCGACGATCGCCGCGAGCAGGAGCCCGCCGCGGAGGACGGCGCTGACGACACGCGCCACATCGACGTCGGTCCAGTCGCGGATCACAGGCGGCCGCTCAGCGCTTTGTACACCATCTCCGCCGCCAAAAAAACGACGACGACGGCGAAGATCTGTCTGAGACGGCGCGGTTGGGCGCGCGTGAGCAGGCGGCTGCCGACGAACGCGCCCCCCAGTACGCCGAGCATCACCGCGAACGACAGGCCGGGATCGATGTAGCCGCGCCGCAAGTAGACGCCGGCGCTGGCGGCGGCGGTGACACCGATCATGAAGTTGCTCGTCGTCGTCGAGACCTTGAACGGAAGGCGCATCGCCTGATCCATCGCCAGCACTTTGACCGCACCCGAGCCAATGCCGAGGAGACCGGACAATGTGCCCGCGAGGAGCATCAGGGAGAACCCGATGCCGACGCGTTGGACGCCGTAGGCCTGCTCCCCGTCGGCGGTTGGATACGTTCCGTTGAGCCGAAGCGACCGCGACCAGGGGTGGGAGGCGTCCACGCTGACGTGTTCGACGCGTGGACGCAGGGAAAGGTACGCGGAGTAGGTGAGGACGGCGGCGAACACGACGGCGATGAACGACGTGGACACGAGCCCGGCGATCAATGCTCCGATCAAAGCGCCGATCGTCGTCGCGATCTCGAGGAACATGCCGATCCGCATGTTCGTGAATCCCTCGCGCACGTAGGCGGCCGCGGCTCCCGATGACGTCGCGATGATGCTGATCAGGGACGCACCGATCGCATACCGAATGTTGACACCCAGCCCAATCGCGAGCAGCGGGACGATGATCATGCCGCCGCCCAAGCCGGTGAGCGCGCCGAGGAGACCCGCGAGAAAGCCACCAACCAGAATGATGGCCGTAATCACGAGAACGCTCATTCCTCGGCGTCCCGGATCGACCGTTGAAAGACCTTGGCCTCGATGAACAGCTTGAACAGATCCGCGTCGAGCTGTCCGTCTTTCACTTCGGCCGTCAGTATGTCGAGCGCGCGGTCGCTCGAGACCGCGCGCTTGTAGGGCCGATCCTGCGCGGTGAGCGCGTCGTAGATGTCGCTGATCGTCATCATACGCGTCTGGATGGGAATCGCGTCGGCGGTGACGCGCCGCGGATACCCGCGCCCATCCATCTTCTCGTGATGCCCATAGGCGATCAGCGGGATTTGCTGCAGCTCGCGGGTCCAGGGAATCCGCTGCAGGAACTGATAGGTGTGCGTCACGTGGCTCTCGATCTCGTGGCGTTCGGCATCGTCGAGGCTGCCTTTGCGGATCGTGAGATACCGCACCTCGTCGGCTGAAAGAAACGGTTCCTGCTCGCCGTCGAGGCCGAGGTACATGCGCTTCGACCATGCCGCGAGCTCCTCGAAGCTGCCGTCCGGGAGGATCGTCGGCTCGTTCGAATGCAGCACGATTTCCAGGAAGCGGTCCAGCTCCTTGAGCTCCTGCTCGTGTGCCGCCTCGAGCTCCTTGATGAACGTGTCGTAATCGTGCTTGCCGTTCCTTTCGAGGAACTCGGCCCGCTTGCGCCAGAATTCGCGCTCGGCGGTGCGCCGGATGAACGCGTGGCGATGGCGCACCAGGCTCAGATCCGACGGATAGAGCTTCTTCGCCTTCACGAGCACCTGCTCCCGCACGCCGACCTTGCCGAAATCGTGCAGCAGGGCGGCATAGCGGATCTCCTTGAGCTGCTCGCGGGAGAACTTGATGCCGCGGTACGGCCCATCGCCGGCGCGATCCACCACTTCCGCGAGTCCGACCGTCATCCCCGCCACGCGGCCGGAATGACCGTACGTGGTCGGATCGCGCTGCTCGATCGCGTGCACCGCCGCGAGCACGAATCCCTCGAACAGCTTTTCGATGTCCTCGTACAGCCGGCCGTTTTCAATCGCGACGGCGGCCTGGCCGGCGAGCGCCGTGACCATCTCGACGGTGCGTTTGGAGTAGGGGACGACTTGCCGCTCGACGTCGGCGGGTGTGGCGAGGACCGCGTCGAGATTGCGCTTGCGGTTGATGAGTTGCAACACACCGATGATCTCATCCTTGTGATCCTTCATCGGGATCACGAGCATCGATTTCGTGCGGTAGCCGTAACGCTCATCGAACGAGCGATTGATGGTGTACTCGACGTCGGGAGGAAGGAAATACGCGTCGTCGATGACGAGCGGATCGCCGGTGACGGCGCAGTAGCCGGCGAGGCTGCCGCGATCCACCGGAATCGTGTGCTCGACGAACGGCGCCTCGGGCTTCGAGTACGTTTGCGCCAGCCGGAACCGCAGCCGCTTGTCGCCGTGCTCGTTGATCTCCACGAGGTAGAGACTGCCCGCGTCCGACTGCGTGATGCGGCGCGCCTGCGTGAGGATCAGATCGAGCAGCGTCTTGATGTCACGCTCGGTGCCGAGGGCCACGCCGATGCGCGTGAGCTCGCCGATCTCGCGGGAGCGCTGGGCCGCCTCGCCGCGCGCGCGGGCCGTTTCGGCGCGGGCGGCGGCTTCACGGAAACCGGCGCGGATCGCCACGAGCAGCCGGCGCGGCGTCGTCGGCTGCGTCAGGAACCCCGAGAGAAACTCGGTCGGCAGTCCCTCGGGCACATCCAGTTCGCCGTTGCGGCCGAGCGCGACGATCGCGCCGCCGGCATCCACGAACGCGCGCATGATGTCGACCGGGAACGTCGAGCGGCTCTCTGCGTCGAGCAGGAAGACGGTGGGCCGGTCGTCGGCGACGACCAGATCCTTGGCTTGGCGCACCGGCCGCGCTTCCACCTGCGACGTTTCGAGCGCGGGAGCGACGGCGTCGGGCCGCCACATGGGCGGGTGCAGCAGCACGTACCTCATGGCTTGGCGCCGACCTGCGCGTGCGTGCTGTCTGCCGCCACGCGGCTGATGCGCGCGCTGTCGCGCTGGATGGGCGGCAACGGCTTCACGCCCGTCAGCGCGCGGAAGGGCCGCCGCGACATCTGATCGACGAAATTGTTGAGCTGGCGCGAGGCCTCGTTGAGGTTCGCCACGGTCGAGCGGAGGCCCTCGCGGTTTTCGGTCGCGAGCGAGTGCGCCTCGCGCGCCAGGGTGTCGAGCCGCAACAGCAGCCGGTTGGTGTTCGCGACGGCGACGGAAATCGAGTCGGAGATCCCGCGCTGCGCCATGCGGTTCACCATCGAATCGACCCGCCCCATGGTTGATGCGACGCCATTCAACGTGCGCTCGACTTCCGGCGTGACGTCGCGCAGCGTGGATTGCACACGCACCAGCGTTTGCGTGGCCGTGCGCACCATCTCCTGGACACGTTGCGAGAGCTGGTCGGCGACTTCCGCGACCGCGTCGAGCGCATTGCCCTTGCGGTGCGAGTCCAGCGTGTCGCCGGCATGGAGGTAGGTGCGATGGCCGCGGATCGAGTCCGGCAGAATCAGCCGGATGGCAACGGCGGGCGAAATCTGGCTCGCCTGGACCAGCTCGGCGCGCGTGCCGAGCGGCAGCTGCAGGCGCGAGCCGTCCTCGAATCGCTCTTTTACCGACAGCTTGGCGACGAACGAAACGCGGCGCGTCGCGGAATCCACGCGCGGCGAGATGCTCGTGACCTGGCCGACGTCGAGTCCTTCGATGACTACGGCGGTGCCGCGCGAAATCCCGTCGGCGCTGGCGACCCGCACGAACAGCTCGTAGCGCCGCTCCCCCCAGCCGCTGGTCGCGATCAGCGCGCCGATCACCAGCGCGATCGCGGCGACGAGGAACAGCCCGACGTAGAAGTCCTGCCGTGTCTCCACTCGCTCTCCACCCTAGACCGTTTCCGGTTGCAGCATGCCCGCGCGCGTGAGGCGATACACATGATCCACGCGACGCAACACGATCGGCGGAATCTCCTGGCTCGTGACGAAGATCGTCCGGCGCGCGCCTTCGGCCGACTCGCCGCCGCGCGCGATCTCGAGCAGCTCCGACGCTACGCGGGCCGTCAAGCCGTCGAACGGCTGCTCCAGAATCAGCAGTGCGGGATCGAAGGCGATGGCGCGCGCGAGCGCGGCGCGCCGCCGTTCTTCGTCATTCGCCTGCGCCGGCCGGTGCGCCGCCGCTGCCTGCAGGTGCAACGCCGTGAGCATCACGTTCACCCGTCCCTCGATGTCCCGCAACGCCGCGCCGCTCCCGAACCGGAGCGGCAGCGCGACGTTGTCGCGCAGCGAGAGATTTTGCAGTAGCGCATCGCCGGCGGGAAGATATCCGACGCGCCGGCGAAAGCTCAGCCGCTCCGGCTCGGCGAGGCGGGCGATCTCCGTGCCGAAGACGAGCGCCCGCCCGCTCGCGGGCCGTTCGAGTCCCAGCGCGTAACCACCCAGCAAGCCGACCCCGGAATCCTCGTCCCCCAGCACCGCCACCGTCCGATGGTCCGGGACCTCGAGCGAAAAAGGATGTGAGGCGTGGCGCGAGATCGGGATGGCGTCGAAAAACAACGGAGCCGGGAGCCGGGAGCTGGGAGCGGACATCGCTAACCAATGGCCACGAACAGCGCCGCACACAGGAAGATGCCCACGATAGCGGCGACGACGGCGCGGCTCGCGGCGATCGGGATCTCCGTCGATGCGCGCCGCACCGAAAGTCCGAAATAGCTCGGCACGACGCCTACGATCGATCCGAACGCGATGGCCTTGAAGACGGTGAGCCAGACGTCGCGATTGCTCAGCGATTCGAGCACGATCTGGAAATACCGCGGCCCCGGCAGGCCGTTGAAGCGCGCCGCCCCGAACCCCGCCATGATCGCGACAAAGTCGAACAGCATGAGCAGCGCAAAAACGCTGACGAGGGATCCGGCGAAGCGCGGCAGCACCAGATATTGCTTGGGGTCGATCCCCATCGATTCGAGCGCGCGCACCTCGCCCATCACCTGATTCGTCGCCAGCTCCGCTGCGATCGCGGTGCCGGAACGGCCGACGACAACGAGCGCGGTGAGCAGCGGGCCGAGCTCGCGAATGATCGCGGCCACGATGACGGTGCCGATCAATTCCGTGGCGCCGATGCCTTTGAGCTCGCGGGTGAGCTGCGAAATCACGAGAAACGACAGGATCCCCGACAACAGGGTGACCAGGCCGATCGCGTTCAGGGCAGTAAAGCGCACCTGCGTAACTGCCACGCGGGTCGCGACGGCGCGCCCCGCCTTGGTCAGCCGGGTGGCGGCTCGCAGGGCGCCAAAGCCGAAGCGCGCCAGCGCTCCTAGTCGGGAGAGCCGGCGCGCCGTCGATCTGCCGAGGCGGGAGAGGGGGTCCGTTAGGACGACTTCACCCGCTGCAGGCTTTCCTGCGCCTCAGCGTATTGGGGAAAGATGTCGATCGCATGCTGGAACATCTCGGCCGCTTTGTCCTTCTGGCCGCGATCCGCGTACAGCAGCCCGCGCGAGTAATACGTGAGGGCTTCCGTCGGGATCTGGCGGCTCATCCGCTGATCGGACGCCTGCCGCTGGAGGGCCGGCAAGTTCACGTCCTTCATGAGCTGGGTCGCGACGTTGCGGATCAAATCGTACAGGTGCTCCCGCTGCATCCGGTCCGACTCGGTCTTTACGATTTCGCTGGTCTCGGTATTGACCAGACGGACGTCGACGCGGAAGTCGCCGTAGAAATCGATGAACGTGCCCAGCACCACGTAGCGAGCGCCGACGAGCTTGCCGATTTTCGCGGCCGTCTGGGGATCGACGCGCCCCTGCGCGCCGAGGTTCTGTTCGTCGACGAGCCGCTGGACCTCCTGGCGCTCGACGAGGCGCGCCGCCGGATTCTGCGACAGCTCGGAAATCATCATGCCGGCGATGCCGCGCTCGAGGGCGGCAAAATCTTCCTTGCCCTGACCGTACGAGCCGCCGTTGTTGAAGGGGAGGACGGCGATACCCGGCCGTGTGTCCTGATTGCGCCCCCCCTGTTGCGCTCCCAAGAGCACCGGAACGAGGGTCAACACCGTCACTACCGCACGCGCGCGCATAACAACTCCTTCGCTCACAGGGTCACCTTCATGCCTTCCTTGGCGGCAACGACTTCCAACCCTCCGCGCGCTTTGGCGAACTTGCGCGCGGCCGCCAGCAAGTCATCCATCTCTTTATCGCCGTGCTCGGGCTCGTGATGAAACAGCACGAGCTTCTTCGCGCCGGCGTCCTGGGCCAGGGTGACCGCCTCCTCGTAGGTCGAGTGGCCCCACCCGCGGTGTTGCTCCAATTCCGTCGGCGTGTACATCGCGTCGTGAATCAGGAGATCGACGCTCTTCAGAAACGTCACGAAGTCGCGTCGCCAACTCCTCGCCACGTCGTACTGTCCGCCGCCGCCCAACTCGTTGTCCGTCACGTATGCGATGCTCGGCCCGCCTGTGACGGGCGTGAGCCGGAATCCCAGCGTCGTGCCCGGATGCCGCAGCTTCATGGTCCTGACGCGAAACTCACCGATGGAAAATTCTTCCATGTCCACCTGCTGCACCCGCAACGAGGCCGACAGCGCGTCGAGTGGGACAGGGAACACCGCCGGATCCATCTGTTGTCGCAGGATCGCTTCGAGCGATGCCGTTCCCTGGCGCGTCCCCCAGATGCGGACCGTGTTCCCAGGTGCGAAGAACGGCTTGAAGTGCGGCAACCCTTGAATGTGATCCCAGTGGGCGTGGGAAAGCAGGATCTCCACTTTCACCGCACCGTTCTGCTTCTCCACCAGCTCGAGCCCCAGCGCGCGAATACCGGTCCCCGCATCGAGGACAACGAGCTGCTCAGCGCCCTCGACCGCGACGCACGGCGTGTTGCCGCCGTAGCGCGCCGTCGAGGCGCCGGGAGTGGGAATGCTCCCCCGGGTCCCCCAAAAGGTCACCGTGTAAGTCATGCGTGTCGGCGCGCCGGAACTCGGGCTAAGTTACTGGCAATAAGTGACGTAGAACAAGTTGCCGCCTCACCCGCACATCGTGACACAACTCACGCGCCGCGTCCCGCTGCCTGCTCGAGCGCGCCCCGATCGCGGATGACGATGTCTTTGCGGCTCACGTCGATCATTCCCTTGTCCACCAGCTCACGCATCGTCCGCGAGACGGTTTCGCGTGACGAGCCGATCATCTGGGCGATGGTGTGGTGGGTCAACCGGCGCGTGATGCGCTGGCCGTCGGTTTCGTCGGCGAGATCGAGCAACAGCTGCGCGACTCGGCCGTGCACGTCGAGCAGGACGAGGCTGCCGACTTTTTCGTCGACGCGACGCAGGCGTCGCGACAACTCCTTGAGCAGCGCGAGCGCGATGCCGGCGGAGTGCTCCAGGATTCCCTGAAAGTCTTCGCGGCGTAAGACGAGCAGCGTGGAGTCTTCCATCGCGATGACGTGCGCGGAGCGCGGCTCGTCGTCGATCAGCGCCATCTCACCGAAGAACTCGCCTTCGCCGAGCACGGAGAGAATGACTTCGCGGCCGTCTTCGCCGATCAGAACGACTTTGACTTGTCCCTTCGCGACCACGTAGAGCGCGTCGCCGGGGTCGTCTTCGAACAGGATGACGGAGTTCTTCGGATAAGCACGGTCGCGGGCGACTTCCACCACCCGCTGCAGGTCGGCGGCGGAGAGCTGGCTGAACAGCGGGACCTTTTGCAGCACGTCGGCAGCAGACACGCGAACAGCTTACGACGTGTCGCAACCGGTGTCAATTGAACCAGATGTCTGAGCCTTGCCGCCAAGTTACGGCCACGATTATATTTCCGCACTTCATTTCGTCCGACTTTCAGGCAAGGATGTCCAGTGAAACCCGGAATTCACCCGAAATACCAGCGGGCCACGGTCCAATGCGCGTGCGGCAACACCTTCGTCACGCGGTCGACTATGCCTGTGATCCACGTTGAAGTGTGTGCCGCCTGTCATCCGTTCTTCACGGGCAAGCAGAAGCTGGTCGACACCGCGGGCCGCGTGGAGCGCTTCCGCCAGAAATACGGGACCAAGGCCCCCGCCGGGGCGAGCTGATCCCGTGGACGACAGACTCCGCCAAGCGCTCGCGCGGGCGGAGGAGGTCGCCCGGCTGCTGGCCGACCCCGCCATCGCTCGGAATCCCGCCAAACTGAAACAGCTCGGCCGCGAGCACTCCCAGCTCGAGGCCATCCGGCTCACCCATCAAAAATTGGAACGCCTCGAGGCCGAGCTGGGCCAGGCCCGCGAAGTGCTCGCCGACAAGGACCCCGACCTGTCACAGCTGGCGCGGGCCGACGTCGAGCGGCTGAGTCCGCAGATCGAGCGGCTCGACGCCGAGCTCGACGAGCTCCTGACGCCGAGTGACCCGTTCGACGATCGTGACGCGATCGTCGAGATTCGCGCCGGAACTGGTGGCGATGAGGCCGCGCTGTTCGCGGCCGACTTGTTCCGGATGTACACGCGCTTCTGCGAGCGTCGCGGCTGGAAGGTCGAAATCCTGTCTCTCTCCGAAGGCTCGCTCGGCGGTCTGAAGGAAGCGGTGTTTGCCGCGCGCGGGCCCAAAGCGTACGGCACGCTGCGCTACGAGTCGGGTGTGCACCGCGTGCAGCGCGTCCCGGTCACCGAGCAGCAGGGCCGCATTCATACCTCGGCGGCGACCGTCGCCGTGCTGCCGGAAGCGGAAGAAGTCGACCTCAAGATCGAAGACAAGGATCTGCGCATCGACGTGTTCCGCTCGGGCGGCCCAGGCGGCCAGAGCGTCAACACGACCGACAGCGCGGTGCGCGTCACGCATCTGCCCACCGGCCTCGAAGTGAAGTGCCAGGACCAGAAATCCCAGCTGCAGAACAAGATCAAGGCGCTGGAAATTCTCCGCTCGCGGCTGCTCGACCGCATCGTGGCCGAGCAGGAAGCGGCGCGCGCGCGCGAGCGGCGGGCCCAGGTCGGCACCGGCGATCGCTCGCAGAAAGTGCGCACCTACAATTTTCCGCAGAATCGCGTCACCGATCACCGCATCCACTTCACATCGCACAACATCGACGAAGTCATGGACGGCAAGCTGGACGACTTGATTGGCGCGCTGAAAACCGCGCAGGAAAAAGAGCGGCTCGGTGTCTAACGGCCTGGGCGACCGGGTCTGGGCGGCGGTGCTCGGCGTCTCGACTGGTGAAGCGTGGCTCCGGCGCGACGAGCCGAAGTCGCCCGAGGCCGTCGCGCAGTTCGAGCGCGCGTTGGCCCAGCTGGACCGCGGCGTGCCGTTCGCGTACGCCGTCGGCTGCGCCGGATTTCGCACACTCGATCTCCGCGTCGATCCGCGCGCGTTGATTCCACGTCCCGAGACTGAGGGCCTGGTTGATCTCGTGCTCGAGCGATGGACGACCGGATTGGTCGCGGACATCGGAACCGGCTCGGGCTGCATCGCACTGGCGCTCGCGGTCGAGGGGCATTTCGACCGCATCGTCGCGGTCGAGCAGTCAGCCGCGGCGGCGCAGCTTGCGCGTGAGAATGTGGAACGTGTGGCTCCCCGCACGCCGATCGAAATTCGCGAGGGGAACCTGCTCGAGCCGCTGGTGGACAAAGGGGAACGATTTCGCGCGATCGTCTCGAATCCGCCCTACCTTACGGCGGCGGAGTTTGCGGAGCTCGAGCCGTCGGTGCGGACCTTCGAGCCCCGCACGGCGCTGCTCAGCGGCGCCGACGGGCTCGACGCCACGCGCGCGCTGTTCGCAGGAGCGGGGGCAGTACTCGAGTCCGGCGGTCTGCTGGCGATCGAGATCGACGAACGGCGCGCCGCTGCCGTTCGGGCGATCGGGAAAACGCACGGATGGGTCGTGACGATCCACGATGACCTGTTCGGCCGGCACCGGTACGCGCTGGCAACCAAGGAGGAATAGTGCTAGAGGAGAAGGCAGAGGACCTGGGGCGCGTACTCGGCCAGACCGACGAATACAAGGCGCTACGGCGCGCGACGGAAGCGTTGCGCGAAGATCAGAACGTGCAGAAAGTGCTCGCCGATGCGGAGCGCCTCGCGCAGGACATCGAGCGGGTCGCGCAACAGGGCAAAGAACCGACCAAGGAGCAGGTGGAGCAGTACGATCAAGCGCTCCAAAGCGTGCAGGGAAATCCGGTGTATCAGCAGATGGTCGCGGCGCAAGCAAATTTCGAAAAACTCATGGCCAAAATTAATGCCCGCATTTATGAGGGCATTAAAAAGGGCGCCGCGAGCCCGATCATCACTCTCGGATGACGTTTATCGTCGTCGAGGGGCCGGAAGGGGCGGGCAAGTCGACGCTGGTTCGCTGGCTCGGCAGCGCGCTCCGGGCCGAAGGCCGGGAAGTCTTGACCGTGCGGGAGCCGGGTGGGACGCCGTTGGCCGAGGCGGCGCGCAAGCTGGCGCTGAAATCGCGGCACGAGCGGGCCTTCGCGGCGGAGCTGTTTCTGTTCCTGGCGGCGCGGGCCGACTTGGTCGAGCGGGTGATCCGGCCCGCCTTGGCGGATGGACAACTGGTGATCGCCGACCGGTTCGGCTTGTCGACGATTGCCTATCAGGTCGCGGGTCGAGGGTTGCCGCAGCCCGACGTCGAGGCGGCGTTGCGAGTCGCGACGGGTGGCTTGTCGCCCGATCTCACCTTGGTCCTGGACGTCCCGGTTGCTATGGGGCGAGAGCGCCAGCGGTCGGCCGGCAAGGTCCGGGACCGCATTGAGCGTGAAGATGACGAGTTTCACACACGGGTCCGTGACGCG
Source organism: Gemmatimonadales bacterium (assembly GCA_035309945.1). Taxonomy (GTDB): domain Bacteria; phylum Gemmatimonadota; class Gemmatimonadetes; order Gemmatimonadales; family GWC2-71-9; genus 20CM-2-65-7. The sequence continues at coordinate 91,726 of DATGEQ010000106.1, forward strand.
TACCGTAGCGCATCCGGACCCGGGATTGTTCATATTGATGCCAGTCAGTCCAAGAAGGCGGTCCAGGATGCCGCGTGGCGCGAGGCCCGTGCGGTAACGGCTTTATCCATGAGAGGCGCATGATGATTCGTCATAAAGGGTACGTGGCGGCGGCCGTCGTTGCAGCCGCGCTGGTGTCGGGCGGCTGGTTCCTGCAGCGCGAAACGGAGCCGGCCGGCTCGGTCTACCAGCAGGCGCGTTTGTTCGACGACGTCCTGGCGCACGTTGCCGACTACTATGTCGACTCGCTCGACGAAAAGCAGCTCTACCAAATGGCGATCGACGGCATGCTCGACCAGCTGCACGATCCGTATTCCGTATTCCTGAAGCCCGACGACTTCCGGCAGCTTTCCGAGGCCACGACCGGCAACTACTCGGGGCTCGGCATTCAGATCGACGTGCGCGGCGGTTGGATCACGGTCGTCGCGCCACTGCCCGATACGCCGGCGGAGCGCGCGGGCATTCAGACGGGCGACCTCATCGTCGCGCTCGACGGCAAGTCGACCCAGGGTTGGAAGCAGGACTCGGCCGTCAAGGCGCTGCGCGGCGCGGCCGGCACGAGCGCCGAGCTGCAGATCCGCCGCGCCGGCATCGACAAGCCGATCACGTTCAAGCTCACGCGGGCAACGATTCACATTCGCTCGGTGCAGATCGCGATGATGCTCGACCGGCAGGTCGGCTATATCTCCATGAATCCCGTGAGCGAGAACTCGACGCGCGAAGTATCGCAAGCGATCGACACGCTGCTGAAGCAGGGCATGAAGTCGCTCATCTTCGATTTGCGGAACAATCCCGGCGGCTTACTCGACCAGGGAGTTGCGGTCTCCGATCTCTTCCTCGATCCCGGCAAGGTGATCGTGGAGACGCGCGGCCGCGCTCCGGGCTCGTCGCACGAGTTCGACGACTCGAAGCCGCAGCAGTGGCCGCATCTGCCGATCGTCGTGATCGTCAACGGCGGGACCGCGAGCGCCGCGGAAATCATCTCCGGCGCGCTGCAGGATCACGATCGCGCCGTCGTTATCGGCACTCCCACGTTCGGCAAAGGACTGGTGCAATCGTTCTGGCGATTGACGCCGGAGACCGGGCTGAAGCTGACCACGGCCCGCTGGTATACGCCGAGCGGCCGGACCATTCAGCGCATCACGCGCTCGGAGGCCGAGCAGGACTCGCTGGTGTTCGCGGCGCAGCGCGGGCATGACCTCAAGCCCGATTCCTCGCTGCTGTTCCATACCGACGCGGGCCGGGCCGTTTACGGCGGCGGCGGCATCCGGCCGGATATCTACGTCGTCGCGGATACGTTCACGACCGCCGAGCGCAACTTCATTCGCGCGCTCGCCGACAAGGCGCCGCTCTATGCGGATGCCGTCACGACCTACGCGCTCGAGCTCAAGGAAGGGCATCGGTTGGCCACCCCTGATTTTGCGGTGACCGACGGCATGATCGACGAAGTCATTCGCCGGATGCGCGCAAAGGGCGTCGCGGTTTCCGATTCCCTCATCGCCGGGGCGCGCGAGCTGATCGGCCAGCAGCTGGGCTATGAAGCGGCCAGGTACAGTTTCGGCCGCCCGGTGGAATTCCGGCGTCGCATGAGGGACGACCAGCAGGTGAAACGGGCGCTGGCGCTGGCGGATCGGGCCAAGTCGCCGCAAGACCTGCTCACTCTCGCCAACACGCAGTCCACTTCGCCGTCGCCGGTTCGCAATAGGTGACGCACCGGGCTTCCCGCGCGATCGGGCTCATCGGGCCCGGTCGCGCGGGAGTCGGACTGGCTCTCGCACTCGAACGCGCAGGATATTCGGTCAGCCTGCACGGACGCAACAAGAAAAATCTTCCCGCACCACTCAAGTTGACGGTTGGGGACGGCGGAAAGCCGCCGCCCTGGATCGGTGACGTCGCCGTCGTGATTCTCGCCGTGCGCGACGACGCGATCACCCCGCTCGCGGCTTCGCTCGCGAAGGCGGGAGCGATCACGGAACAACACGTCGTCCTCCATCTCTCCGGCTCGCAGGGGCAGGAAGCGCTCGGCCCCCTGGTCACCAGCCGCGCCGCACTGGGCTCATTTCATCCACTCCAAACGATCGTCGAGCCCGAGGTGGCGCCCGCCCGTCTGAAGGGCGCGTGGGCCGCGGTTGAGGGGATGCCGCGCGCAGTCGAAACCGGCGAGCAGTTTGCGCGGGATCTCGGGATGCGGCCGTTTCGCATCGCGACGAAGTCGAAGCCGATCTACCACGCGGGCGCCGTGTTCGCATCCAATTACCTGGTTGTGGTGGAGGCGGTGGCGCAGCGCCTGTTACGGCACGCCGGTCTGTCCGACGCCGACGCCTGGGCGGCGCTCAAACCGCTGGTCGAAGGCACGTTCGAAAATTTGAGCCGGCACGAGCCGCGCGAGGCGCTCACCGGGCCGGTCGTGCGGGGCGATACAGCGACGATCGCACGCCATCTCGAGTCGCTGGCGGTCGACGACGCCAAGCTGTATCGCGCGCTCGGACGGGCGGCGCTTGAGCTGGCGCAAAAACAGGGGATGGATCGGGCGACGGCGGAGAAAGTAGCGGAAGCGCTGGCTACTGATCTACCACCCGTACTCCGGACGTCGGGGAAAACTTGAATTCGCGCGCCGGGATGGCGCGATTCACCATCAGGTTCTTCAGGACGATCGTCCGGTGCTGCCCCGACGTTTCAACGATGTCGATGCGGCGCACCAGTCCATCCCGCTTCGCGACCGAGACCGTCGCTTCCGAGTAGGGCAGATCGCCGGCGCGCGGCGTCAGCGCGATCACGTCGACCGCGCCGTCAGCGCCGGAATCGGCGCGCACGTAGCGCGCGGTGTAGCGCTCCCGGGGATGCTCGACGAACTGACCGATGAGATTCGGGCCGGTCGTGCCGGTCCCGGGTATCGCGGTTCGAATGACCTGTCCCGGCGTCGTGCTCGGCGTGTAGAGCCAGAGGCGGTGGCCGTCGGCGACGATGCGGTCGTCCTTGGGCTCGGTAAAGCGCATCGCAAAGTAGCTCGGCCGGCGCTGGAAGAGCTTCCCGCGCGTCGTGTCCGGGTCACCGACCATCGGGTTATCGACGATTTGGGTGAAGTCGGCCTGGAGAGTCTTGACGGTATCGTAGGATGCGGATGCCCGATCCAGGATCGGCGTCGGATCCTGATGGGCCGATGGGCGGATGGGCTGGTAGGCGGCAAAGGCGATCCCGGCCAGCGCACCAAGCAAACCGCCCATCCGTCCATCCGCCCATCGGCCGAGCGAAATCTTCACGCGCCGACCGCTGCCGGCTCCGCCACCCGTCTGCCGATGGCCTCAGCGATGATGCGCACTTCGCGCATCAGCTGCGCGAACTGATCCGGATACAGCGACTGCGCGCCGTCGGACAGGGCGTCTTCGGGATTGGGATGCACCTCGACCATGATGCCGTCCGCGCCGGCGGCAATCGCGGCGCGCGCCATCGGAATCACCTTGTCCCTGAGTCCCGTGCCGTGTGACGGATCGGCGATAATCGGCAGGTGCGACAGCTTGTGCACGACCGGAATGGCGGTGAGGTCCAACAGATTGCGCGTTGCCGTGTCGAAGTTTCGCACGCCGCGCTCGCACAGGATTACGTCGTGATTGCCTTCGGCGAGCAGGTACTCGGCGGACAAGAGCAGCTCCTGCACGGTCGCGCTGATGCCGCGCTTCAGCAGCACCGGCTTCCCGCAGCGGCCGGCGACTTTCAGTAACGAGAAATTCTGCATGTTGCGCGCGCCGATCTGCACGATGTCGGACGTCTCCGCGACCCAGCCGAGGCCGCTTTCATCCATCGCTTCGGTGCAGATCAGGAGGCCGGTTTCTTCCCGCGCCCGGGCCAGGAGGCGCAGACCGGGCTTGCCGAGCCCCTGGAAGGAGTAGGGTGAGCTGCGCGGCTTCCAGGCGCCGCCGCGGAGGATGACGGCGCCCGCTTCCTTTACCTGACGCGCCGCGTCGAGAATCTGCCGCTCGTTTTCGACCGAGCAGGGACCGGCGATCGCGACAACCTCGTTCGCGCCGAATGCCACACCGCCCGCGAGCCGGACGACTGAGTTCTCCGATTTCCACTCCCGGCTGACCTGCTTGTAGGGCTGAGTGACGTGAATGACTTCGTGGACGCCGGGCAGTCCCTCGAGGCGCGACGCGTCGACGCGACCGTCGTTACCAACGAGGCCGACCGCGGTGCGCTGCGCGCCGGGCATGAGCTGCGCCTGATAGCCCATCTCCTCGATGACCGAGATGACCTTGTCGACTTCATCGCGCGTTGCGCCATGCCGCATTACGATCAGCACGACTTACCGCCTCCCGTCTCCAATAGTGAAGCGATCGCCGTCTTGCGCCGCCGTCACCGGGCCGCGAAACCGCGTCCCGGCAAGTTTGGCCGGGTCCGTAGTTTCTACCGGGGGATAGAAGTGCGTCAAGACTAGGCGCTTCGCCGCGGCATCCCGAGCGAGGTCACCAGCCCGTTCGGGAGTCAGGTGACTATCGATCGCCCGCCCTTCCGGTAGCGAGCATTCCGCCAGAAGCAGATCACACCCTGATGCCCAGCGCGCCAGCTCGGTGCTCGGTCCGGTATCGCCGGTATAGACGAGACGCCCTTCGGGGGCCACGAGGGAGATGGCGACGCTCTCGTCGGTGTGCGGAACGGGGAACGTCTCCAGGTTGACGTCGGCGTTCAAGGGGAACGGCTCGCCGTCGCGCACGTCGAGGATCCCGATTGGAAAGCCGGGATCGAGCAGCCAGTCGCCGTAGCCTTCCGCGAGCGTGCGCAGCAGCTGCACGACGCCGGGTGGTCCGAGAATCACGAACGGCTCGCGCCGTGGCGGCTCGGTCGTGTACTTCAGGGCGTAGACGAGCATCGGTAGCTCGCCCCAGTGATCGGGATGAAAGTGCGTCAGGACCACGTGCGTGACTTGCTGCCAGGGCAGGCCGAACTCGGCGAGGCGATGGAGTGAACCGGCGCCGCAGTCGAGCAGGACGCGCAGATCGCTCCGCGCCACCCAGTGACAGGGACAGGTGCGTCGTGCCGATGGTGCGACTGTGCCGGTGCCGACCGTGACGAGTTCCATACTCACTTTCCCCGAAAGACGATCCGCTTGAAGACAATCAACCCTGGCGCCTTGAGCTTGGCGAGATACACGCCCGCGGGCAACAGGTGCCCATCGTCAGCGCGGCCATCCCACATCAGCCGAGGATCGCAAATCCCACCGCCGGTGGATCCGCGGCCATACCGTCCTGGTGGTAAGACCCCCGGAAAGTCGGGTCCGGGTACAAAGTGGCGCACCGGGCTACCGCGCAAATCCAAGATGTCGAGCTCGACCTGTCCGGCTATAGGCAGATCGAACCAGAGGCACGTCGAATCCCGACCGGCGGCGGGGAAGGGATTCGGGAAGTTCTGATAAAGCAGCGTGGACGTGGGCAGCCCCAAGTCGACGACCAGGAACGAGCCTTGGCTCCGGATAATGCTCGTATCCTGGCCGGCATGGACGGTGAGGAGCCAGTGATACGCCGTGTTACGCTCGAGGGGCAGCGTCAACATGAACATCGTGTCGGTCAAATTGGCGACGTTGAAGTCCGTAACGCCGGTCGCGACGCGCACCACATCCAGATCGTACGTGAACGGCCCGGGCGGTGTGGCAACCGACACGGGGCGCCATCTGAGCGTCGGCTCGGCCGTATCGATGACCATTCCGGCGGGATTGCTGAGCGTCGTCAGCGTGGCCCACGGAGGAACGACGACTGGACCGATGCGGCCGCTCGTCGCCGTCTCTCCAGTCGCCGCGGTTGCGTCTACGCGCCAAAAGAACGCGCCCGATTTCAGTGCGATCGCCGGGGAGAGTGTCTCGGCGGTCAGCACGGTATCGAGGATCGGTGATGCGAGAGTGCTGTCCCTGCTCACGCGCAGCCGGTATCGCACGGGGAGCGCCGAGCTGGGAACGGTGCCGACGGTCCACGAGAACGTCGGCGAGATCGTCGTCAAGGTGCCCGCCGACGGCAGCGGCGTCGTGACGGTCACGCCGGCAGGAAACACGGCGGCTGCGGCGACGTCAGGGCGCCCCCAGCCATAGGTACTGTCGGGTGAGGTCCGCATGGTCGCGGTACTGCGGAACGCGGTGCGGACCTGAATTGGCGTGAGGCTGGGGTGCATTTGCTTCAGGAGCGCAGCGCTCGCCGCGACCAGCGGTGTCGCAAACGAGGTTCCGTTCTCGCGGCCCACCTGGGCGTTTCCGGTCAGGACGCAGACGGCAACGCCCGGCGCCGTGAAGTCGGGTTTGAGACGGCGATCGGCGGTGGGACCCCGCGACGAGAAAAAGGCGATCGTACCCAGCGAGTCTTCGGCGCCGATCGTGAGCACGGAGTCGGCATCGCCGGGCGTCACCAACGTGCGAAAGCCCGGGCCATCGTTTCCCGCAGCCGTTACGATCAGGATGCCGCGCTGCGCAGCGTTTTCGGCGGCTACGCTCGTCACCGCGATGTCGCCGTTCAGCTGTGACGGCGTGTAGCTGAACCCGTTGTCGAACGCGAGGTAGCCGAGGCTCGACGAAACGATGTCGACGCCGATCGAGTCGGCCCATTCGAGCGCGGCGACGTAGTTGTCTTCTTCGACGCGAGTCTCGCTGCGGATGTCCTCGGTCTTGGCGAGGAGATAGCGCGCGCCGCGGGCGATGCCGTGCAGGCGACCCGTTACGTCTGCCGCGAACAGCGACCAGGTTTCCGTACCGTGCGTCTGTGCGCCCGCGGAGTCCTTGCCCGGCTGATCCATGACGGTGTCGTCATGAAAGACGAAGTCGTATTGCGCGGTGACCGTGATGCCGCTGAACGCCGGGTTCGAGGTATCGAAGCCGGTATCGAACAGCGCGATCCGCACGCCCGTCCCATCGATCCCCTGATCGGTCAGAGGCCGCAGGTGGAGTTGCCGGTACGGCATTTCCGAGGGGCCGAGCACAGGGTCGCTGCCTGATGTGACGCCGCACGTGTCGCCCGGGCCGGCCGCGGGAGCAAACGGGATCGGGGGGGCTGGAGCGGGGCGTCTGGCGTCGACCGCCGGGCGATCCGGACGCGGCGCCCGCAGCCTGAATCGGCCCAGGGGCTGGATGCGGCGCAGATCGCGGTCGCGCAACAGTGTGCGCAGCAACGGAGCGCGAATGTCCGCGCTGATCGCGTACAGCCAGCGGCTCCGGACGCGCACGCGCGCGCCGGCGGCGGCCACGCGCGCGGCCACATCGTCGAGCGATGCCCAGGGTTGTACAAACAGCCAGACCGAGACGGTAGTGTCCTGCACGCGATTGAGGAGCCGCGGTAACACCGGCGAAACCGCGGGTTGCTGCGCTGCCAGGCCAGCAGGCAGGAGGACGAGCCAGATGTACCGCCGCACGCAGGGAGAGTGGCGTCGGGTACGGCGGCCCGCTAGACGGGTTCCATCTGCCCGAGCCGCACGCCCACGATGGTCGAGACGCCGGGCTCCTGCATCGTGACGCCGTACACGGCATCCGCGGCCTGCATGGTGCGCGGGTTGTGCGTGATCACGATGAACTGCGTCTGATCCTTGAACTGGGTGAGCAGCCGTACGTAACGCCCGACGTTCGCGTCATCGAGCGGGGCATCGACCTCGTCCAGCAGGCAGAACGGACTCGGCTTCGCGAGGAAGATCGCGAACAGGAGCGACACGGCCACCAACGTCCGCTCCCCGGACGACAGCAGATGAATCCGTTGGGTTCGTTTCCCGCGCGGTGCGGCGTGGATTTCGATCTCGCTCTCGAGCGGTTCGTCCTCGTTCGCGAGCCGCACATCGCATTCCCCGCCGCCGAAGAGAGTTTGAAAGACCGACCGGAAATGCTCGCGGACTTTCGCAAACGATTCGAGGAACAGGGTCTTCGCGGTCTGATCGATTTCCCGCGCCGCCTGCTGCAGCGAGCTCCGGGCGCTGACGAGGTCGTCGCGCTGTGTCTGGAGAAACTCGAGCCGCTTCGTTTCCTCGGCGTGTTCCTCGACGGCCAGCGCGTTCACGGGGCCGACCGCGTCGATCGCGCCGCGCAACCGGTCGTTTTCCTGCCGCAACCATTCGATATCGCCGGAGATTTCGGGCGCTTCGGCGAGAAGCGTGTCGAGCGGCTTGCGCCACTCCGTTTCCACGCGCTCGACGAGGCCGCGCTTGCGACCTTCGACTTCGGTCCGCTCGAGCTGCAACCGGTGCTCCTCTTCGCCAAGGGCTGCGAGCGCCTTGCGGGCCTGATCGAGCGCGCCTTCCGCCTGCGCGAGATCGGCCTCGCTCATCCCCACCTGCGCCTCGGACTCCTGCGCCGCCGTCTCGAGCTCGATGAGCGCCAGCCGCCGCTCCTGCAGCGTGTCCTCCCATTGCGCGCGCTGCGTTGTGAGCGACGTGGTCTCGCGCTCGATCCGCGCGATCTCCTCTGCCCGCGCGGCGGCCTGCTCGCGCGATGCCGTCGCCTCCGCAGCGGCGCGGGCGGCACGCTCGGTCGCCGCGGCCAGCCGCGCCTCCACCTGCGCCGCCTCCACCTGCCAGCGCACGCGCTGCTCGCGCGCTGCTTCTTGCTGCGCTTCGAGATCGGCGAGCCCGGCGCGCTCCGCCCCGAGCTGCTCGGCTGACCGGACGCGCTCGACTTCGCGCTCCTGCAGCTCGACGTGCAGCGCGCCGAGCCGCGTCTCGACCTCGGCGAGTCGCCGCGTGAGCCGCTCGACCTGCGCGGCGGACTCCTCCGCCTGGCGGCGCGCATGAATCAGCCCGCGGTCCGCCTCGCCTCTTTCCGCTCCGGCTTCGAGCTCCAGGTGACGTGCCTGCTCGGCGGCGTGACCGGCTGCCGTCAGAGCGGCTTCCGCGCTCGCGAGCTCCTTGACCGTGGATTCTTCCGCAGCGTGGGCGCGATCGCGGTTCGCTTCCGCTTCGCGCACTTCTTTTTCCAGCGCTTCCAGCTCGGCGCGGCGCTGTAATGGACCGGCCGCCGGTGCCGCGCTGTCGAGGAAGACGGCGCCATTCGCGCGACGCAGGGCGCCTCCGGCGAGCACTTCGTGGCCAGCGAGCAGGGCACGGACCCAGGCGGCGGCGGGGCCATCGACGCGCAGCTCGTCCTTGAGCGGATGTCCGTCGGCGCCCAGCCGCGGGCCAGGTACGGCGGGGAGTAACACGAGCGGCCCCGGCTCGGTCTCCGCGTGCCAGGCGCGAATGGCGTCGATGACGGACGCATCGCGCACGAGCACGGCGTGCAGCCATTCCCCCAGCAGCCGCTCGGCCAGCTCGGCATCGCGGCGACTGGTGCGGACGAAGTCGGCGAGCGGTCCGAGGACGCCGTCGCCGAACTGCGTGCGGACCTTGAGCAGCGCCTGCGCCGCCGGCGCGAGACCGACGTGCTCGCGGTCGAGCTCGCTCAGCGCGTCGCGCCGCGCCTCGAGCTGCGCGAGCGCCGCCTCGGTCTGCCGCCGTGCCGATCGCGCACTCATCTCTTGCTCGCGCAACGTGCCGACATGGCGTCGTGCATGCTGTAATGCTTCCACCGCTCTGACCGCTGTTTGAGCATCGCGGCTGACGCGCTGCGCCGCGGCTTCAGCTGCGCGCGTCGCCTCGCTCGCCGCCGTCTCGCGGTCGCGGCGTTCCTCGCTCGCCAAGGCGAGCTGATCGCGGACCTCCGTTCGCTCGCGATCCAGCGCGCCACCTTCGATCTCGAGCGCTCGCGCCGTTTCCGCGTGCCGTTGCAGCGCTTCCTCCAGCTCGCGCACCGCGAGGCGCTCGGCGGTGAGACGGCCACGGACGTTGTCCTCCTCGCCGGTCCGCGCGGCCAGCTCGCCCTGCACGGCCGCCAGGTCACGCTCCGCGGCGGCGCGCTCGGCCGCCGCGGCTTCATGCTCGCGCCCCGCTTGTGCCGCCCGCGCCTCCGCCTGCACCCGCTCGTCGGCGGCCGTCTGACGCCGCTGGCCGGCGTTGCCGAGACGCTCGGCCGCCAGCGCGAGATCGTTCTCGAGCCGCCCGACTTCGAGTCGCGCATCCGCCAGCCGGCGGACGACCTCGGTCCGGCGTGCTTCGGCGGTGTGCCGGGCTTGCACGCGCGCTTCCCGCTCGCGCTCGCCCTCGGCCAGCCGCGCGCGCGCCGCGGGCAGCGTGTCCGCGAGCTCGCGGGCGCGCACGCCGAGCGCGCCAAGCGAGAGATCGAGGTCCTCGAGCTCGCGACGAACCAGCGTCATCGCGATGCCGAACCGCTCCTCGATCATTTTCCCGTACCGCTCGGCGCGGCCGCGCTGTCGGGCAAGGCTACGCACCTGCGTCTGCACTTCGGCAATCAAGTCCTCGAGTCGCGCGAGATCGGCCGCGGTCTCCTCGAGCCGGCGCTCCGTGCTCTTCTTGCGATCGCGGTAGAGACCGATTCCCGCCGCTTCCTCGAACAAGGCGCGGCGCTCCTCGGCTTTTTCGGAGAGCAACGCCTCGATCATCTTCGCTTCCATGACGACCGCGGCGTCGGCGCCGAGTCCGGTGCCGCGCAGGAGGTCCTGGATGTCGCGCAGGCGCACGGGGGACCGATTCAGCAGGTAGTCGCTCTGCCCGGAGCGCGAGAGCCGCCGCGTGACGACGACCTCTTGATAGGCGATCGGCAGGCTGCCGTCGGAATTGTCGAAGACGAGCGAAACCTCGGCGACGTTCACGGGGCGACGGCCGGTGGATCCCTGGAAGATCACGTCTTCCATCTTCCCGCCCCGCAGGAGGCGGGGCGATTGCTCGCCGAGCACCCAGCGCACCGCGTCCGAGATGTTCGATTTGCCGCAGCCGTTTGGACCGACGATGCCGGTCACGCCTTGCTCGAACGGCAGCTCCACCGATCCCGCGAAGGATTTAAAACCCGAGAGCTCGAGCCTGCTCAGTCTCATGGCGTTGCCGTCCCCATGCGAGGGAGTAGGTTCGCGCGCACACCGGCGCGCTTGAGTGCTGTCTGTGTCGCTGTCGCTTGTTCGGGAGCTTCAAAGGCGCCGAGCAAAATGGCGCCGTTGGACCAGCGCACCGCGGGCAAGCCGCGGCGGCGCAGCATGTCGAGTGACGCTTTCGTGTCGGCTCTATATGAGTACGGTGCAAACAGCAGGTCGCCGACGCCCTCCGCTGCTATGCCGCGCTGCCAGAGCCGGGCCCGTGCGCTCCCTGCCGCTGCGCGCGTCGCATAGGAACCCGCGAGTACGCGATACCAGACCGGTCCCTTACCGCTCTGCGGCACCGGCGTGACGAGCGCTGGTACGCCGGCATCGGCCGCAAGACGATCCGCATGGGCCAGCGCCTTGTCCAACGATGCATATGCCGCGAGCTGGATGGTCCAGCCCAGCGTGTCTGGCTTGGCGATCGGTGGAGGTAGCGGAGCGGGGAGCGGGGAGGGAGGGCGGGGAGCAGGTGCGGCTGGCTTGGCGGGTGCGGCGGGCGGGGCGATGAACGACTCGCGCGCTCGCGCCAGCGCCCAGCCTCCGACACCCAGCGCGGCGAGCACGAGCGCTGCGAGCGTCAGTCTCAGGCCGCGGCCGCGCCGCGGTTCCTGATCGATGGGGATAGGAATCGCCGGCGGTGGTGACAGCCGCGGAGTTGACGGCAGCCACCGATCGCGTACGACACCAAGCAATGGCGTGTCGCGCTGGAAAGCGAAATGGGCGGGAAGACCTTCCGGCGCGAGCACGAGCACACCGTCGGGCGTCGCCGAGAACGTCGTCAGGCCGGACGGCGGAAGCAGCGCGAGTAGCAATGCTCCTTCAGAGCGAAAGCCCGCCTGCAGCTTCGGCCAGCGCGGATGCGCGTAGACATCGGCCGGGTTCGCCGTAACCGAGCCGGCCGGAATGATGAACACCCCGGTCACTTCATGCGCCGCCTTGTTCAGCGAAACGCCATATTCGAAGGCGTCCACGATGCCTTCGGTGGCCTTGAGGCCGACCGTCTCGTGCAGCGTGGGATGCTCGAGACACAAATCCACGAGCGCGACACGGCGGCCATCGCGCGCGGCAATCCGGGCGATGTCCCACGCGGCTTTCGCCGACCAGGCCGCATCGTCCGTGAGCGGCATCAACACAACCAGCGCGGCTTCATCGAGCAGCGGCGGCACGAGATGGCCGAGACGCGAGAGCGGCAGTTGCCGCGCGGAAGCGGTCGTCATTGTCCCGGTTGGTAGATCCAGAAGGGGCGGCCGAGCCGCCGACCGATCGCTTCGGCCTGCTCGCGCGTGGCATACGGCCCGAGCACGACGCGATATCCGTCATCGGGGTGTTGTGGCGGCAGCACGCGCGCCGCGAGGCCGGCGCGTGTGAGGTCGTCTGCCAGGTGGCCGGACCATTCCGGATTCTGCGATGTCGACACCTGCACGTAGAGTGGTCCTTCGGCCCCGCCGCTCGTGGCGGCGCTGTCGGCGGCCACGGTACTCGCGACGCTCGCGGGCACGCCGCGCGGTAGCCACGACGTGAGTACCCATAAGTCCGCGGCGCTATTCGGGACCTTGCCGAGCTCCGTCAGTGAATCGGGGCGGGCCGCGACGACGTCGTTCCCGCGGCGGTAAATCAGAATCCCATCCGGCGAGACGGCGGGCAGATCCGATTGCCAGGCGGTGGGCACGATGCCGGTGAGTCGTTTGATCGGGAGATCCACAATCCATGCCGAGTCGCCGACCGCGGGCCGGGCGAGCAACCAACGGCCAAGCGGATCGAGTCGCAAGGCGGCAGCGGGGCCCGGGAGCGCGATGCCGTCGAGCTCTTTGTGCTCGTAGCGATCGACGACCGCGAGTCCGGGAGCGCCACGACGCGCGACATAGATACGATGTCCCGACGGCGAGAACGCGAGCGCGCGCGGCGCGTCGGCGAGCTTCACAAAAGCGGGATCGCGGCGGGCGAGCGGATCGTACAGCGTGACACCCGAATCGCTCGCGACGGCGACGAGATCGCCCCAGCGCGTGGCCGCAACGTCGCCGCCGGCGGCGATGTCGCGCACGGTCGCTGGTTGGTCGGCCGCCGCGACGAGCAAGCGACCCTGCGGCACGACGCCGACGAGATGCTGGTCGGTCGCGCCGAAGAGATCGCGCGGCAATGCCGTCAACGCCTGCGGCCACGCGAACCGCGTACGCCGCGACAGCGAAATGACGTGGCGTAATGAATCGACGGCGTAGAGCGTGCCGTCCGGGCCCAGCACGGCCTGCCGTACGTTTGTGGCAACCGTGTCGACTCGACCACTGCCGAGATCGAACGACAACAGCTCGTGCTTGGCGGTCGTGAGAAACAGGTACTCGGACTCGGGATCGAGGCCGATCACGCGTTCGACTGCCGGCAACTTGCCTCTCAGGACGCCATCGACCGCGATGAGACGCGGGAGCCGATACAACTGCGGGAGCCCGCCTTTCGCAGGCAGCCGGATGGCTACCGCCGGCACACGCGCCAGCGCCTGAGCCTGGCTAACTTCTTGGGAAACCTGCGCTTGGGGCGATTCGGCAGCCGGCGCTCGGGATCCACAACCCCAAAGCACGACAATCGAGAGCAAGAGGAAACGCGAGATCGGCAAGTGGCCTCGCCGACAAAATAGACAACGGGCGATGCTAGTGCAACTGTTTTAGCGAAGCGGAGTTAGAACGTCGGACCTAAACTGATGGTCCAATAGGCGTGCTGCAGCGGCCGGTCGAGCGGCTTCGTGTACTCGATGCGCATGATGACCATGCCGAACATGTTCGCCCGAATGGAGCCACCCCAGCTGCGGAGTGGCGTGCGGACCAAGACTGGATCATCGGTGGCCGGACGGTTCCACTTGATGGTGCTCCCGTCGTCCCACGCCATGCCGATGTCGTAGAACAGCGCGCCCTCGATCGGCGGGAATCCCACGGGCAAGAAGCCAAGCACGAGTGTGCGGGTGAGCGGGAAGCGCAGCTCCACGTTGGCCACCGCAATCTTCGATCCGATCAACTGGTCGAGCGGCGCGCAGGTGGCCTGCTGGATCGCCTGCGGGTTCGACACGCATTCATGATTGCGGATCGAGCCGGCGGTGTAGCCGCGAATCAGCTCGGTGCTGCCGAGGAACATGGGGAACCGGTCCGCGTCGCGTCCGAAGCGCCCGAACATCAGGCCGCGCACGGCGACGGTGAATGGACGGAAGAACACATAGCGGCGGTAATCCACGAGCCCTTCGGTGAACTGCCACGTGCCGAATGCCGGCGCGATCGAAATGCGCGAGCGCGCGCCCGCGAACGGACCGACGTATCCGAACAGCGTGTTGTCGTGCACATGCGCCAGCGACGGCTGCACGTACGTCGCCGAGGGCCCGCCGCCCTGCACGAGCTGCTCGTCGACGAAGGCGCCGCTGGCGTCGTACTGTGTCTGGAGCGCCAGCGTTGCTTCCGAGATGTTGACGGCGTGCATGCCCAGCTCGAAGCGATTGAAGCGGCTGAGCGGGTAGGAGGATTCCGTGAACAAATCGCGAACCACGAAGCGCCGGATGCGCGTCGAGAAGACGTCGAGACTGTCGGAGGTATTGGGGCGCGGATCCACGACGCGCGACCAATCGCTGCCGCCGTAGAAGTACAACGGATCCTGAGAGAAGCCAGCTTCCCAGTTGAGCCGGTGCGTCTGATTCGCGTAGAGACCCAGGAACTGCGCTTCGCTGATCCGGCCGTTGATCGAACCGGCCAGGATGACCGAGTGATCGCCAAGAATGTCGGACAACGCGACGGCGGTCCCGCCGAACACGCCACGACCGAAGTTGTCACGCGCATATCCGAACGTGGGGCGCGCGACGTAGTCGGCGGTGAACCGGACCTTGTACGGCTGGAACGTGAACTCGTTCGTGTCGGGAAGCGCCAGCGTCGCCGAATCGAGCAGCGCCCGGACGGTCACCACCGGCGCCGCCGCCGTCGAATCCGCGGCCTGCGGCTCCGCCGAAGGCCGGAAGCCGTGCGGCGACCGGTACAGCGAGGCGGATTCACCGGGACGGGAAGGTGCGGGATCCGCTGCGCTGGTCGTTCCCACGACGCTGAGCAGCGGCGTCGCTCCCGCCAGCGAGTCGCGATCCTCGGACTGCAGCAGCGTAACAACCGGCATCGTCGCGGGGCCGCGATAGGGCGCGCGCCGCAGCGAACGGGGATTCTCGATCGAGTAGACGCTGTAGCGACCGTCCTCGTAGTAGACGAACGCCATGCGATCGGCGTAGGGCGCCCACGACAGCACGGGTGAGAGCGGCGTGATGCCCTGAACGCCGGTGAACATGTTCGTCAGCTGGTAGATCTGCCCATCGCTCAGGTCGTACAGGAAGATGTTGGCGATGCCCGTCCGATCGGACACGAACGCCAGCGAGCGGCCGTCGGGAGCCCACGCCGGATTGATGTTCTTGCCGACATCCATGTTGCCCAGCAGCTCGATGTTGCCGCTGTCCAGATGGTAGAGCGCTATCCGCAGATTCCCGAACCGCAGATGCTCGAAGTCGGTCCCGGGGCCCCGATCGGTCACGAACGCGATGGTCTTGCCGTCCGGCGACCAGGCGGGATGCAGGTCGGCGTATTTGTCGTTCGTGAGGCGCCGGAGCTCGGTGCCGTCGCGGTTGATCACGAACAGATCGGTGAAGCCGTTGCTGAAGCCGGTGAACACGAGCTGCTTGCCGTCCGGCGACCACTGCGGCGTCTGCACGCCGTTCAGCCCCACGCGGATCCGGCGTGCCTCGCGACCGCCCTTGACGTCGAAAATGACGAGATCGTCGCGGTCCTTGTGCTTGGCCGCGAAGGCGAAGTACTGCCCGTCGGGTGAGAACGCGCCGGCCGAGTTGATGAACCGCAGGCTCTCGTAGTTGTTGTTCTGCGTCGATTTCACCAGTCGACGCTGCACGCGTCCCGTCTCCGCGTCGGCGAGCCAGAGATCGACGAAGAAACCGCCTTCGTCGCCGAAGAACGCGAGCGTCTTGCCGTCGGGCGTCAGCGCGGGCGCCAGGAAAATGCGGCCGTGCGAGCGCCGCTCGGTCAGCGTCGGCTGCGCGATCCGGCGAGCCCGATAATGGTCGCCGAGCTGCGGCAGGAACGTCGATTGCACGGCGTCGCGCCAGTCGCTGGAAAGATCGTCGAGCGTCCGGCCCGTCGCCCGCTTGAACGCGGCATCGAGTCCCGATGTCGCCGACGCCTGCAGGATCTCACCGATGACCTCGTCGCCCCACTTCTCGCCGATGTAGGCCCAGAACGCATGGCCGTAGCGATACGGGAAGATGTACGGGTCGTTCGTCATCTCCTCGATCGTGGGCAGGTGCCCCTCGAGCGCGGCGTCGCGCAGCCACATCGCCGTTTCGGGATTGATCGGGCCGAGCGACAGATACTCCGCCATGCCTTCCATGAACCACAAGGGCGGGTTCACGGCCACGAGCGTCTGGACGCCGGCGCCGGGATGGCCGCGGCTGTACACGTCGTACTGAAACTGGTGCACCATCTCGTGCTGCAGCACGTGCTCGAACTCGCCGTAGGAGCCGGTGAAGGGCAGCACCGCGCGATGCTTGAAGAACTCCGTCACGCCGCCGAGTCCCTCGCCCGACGCGTCCACGACATTGGTCTGCTGGAAATCGGACTGCGAGGCGTACAGGATGATCGGCTTGCGACCCTGGAACTGGTGATGGAGGATGCGCGACAACCGCGCGTACGCGCGCTCCGCCATCCGCGCCGCATCCAGCGCGCCGGGGCGCTCGTCCGGGTAGTAGTAAATGTCGAAGTGCTCGGTCCGAATCGTCTCGAAATTGAAATTGCGGTACTGGACTTTGTTCTGGCCGAAATACTGCGCCGCCAACGATCCGACCGGAACCGTTGTCAGTACCGCCGCGCCGATTGCCAGCAGCCCTACGCTAGGCCGCATGCGCTCACCCTTCCGCCGAATCCGCATCGCTCGCGGCAACGACCGGCGCGTCGCCCCACAGCCGCTCGAGCTGGTAGAACTCCCGCAGCTCGGGATGGAAAACGTGTACCACGAAGTCCACATAATCGAGCAAAACCCAACGCCCCTGCGCCAACCCTTCCACGTGATGCGGCTCGATCCCCGCCGGCGCGAGCGACTCGACCACGTGTTGCGCCATGCCGCGCACGTGCGCGTCCGACGTCCCCGAGACGATCACGAAATAATCCGTCGCACTACTCAAGCCGCGCAGATCCAATACTACCGGATCGACGGCCTTCCGGTCCACCAACGCATCGACGACCTGGGCGAGCTCAGTCTTCATTCTGATAGAACACGCCCCACGCACCGATCCCCGCATGCGCGGCAATCACGGGTGTGATGGGCGTCACCAGACACTGCCGCGGCCGGTAGCGCGCCACGAGTTCGGCACGCAGCGCATCGGCAAACTCCGGGATGTCGCCGTGCGCCACACCGAGGCGCAGGGCACGCGGCCGCGGGGTTAGCGCGCGATCGAGCAGTTCCAGGATGCGGCGCCGCGCGGCGGCCGACCCCCGCGCGCGGCCCACCGGCTCGATCTTCCCGTCCGAGGTCAGCGCCATCACCGGCTTCACATTGAGCTTCGTTCCCAGCCACGCCCTCCCGCGCCCCAGGCGCCCGGACCGCACCAGCCGCTCGAAGGTGTCTACGGTAAAGAAGCCGCCCGATTGCCTCCGTACGCGCTCGAGGTCGCGAACGATGGCGTCGGGCCGCCAGCCGGCTGCCGCAAGCTCTACGCCACGCAGGACGAGCAACCCCTCTCCGAGGGAGACGCTGCGGCTGTCGAGCACGGTCACCCGTGCCGGATCGAAGCGCCGTGCGGCGGCCTCCGCGTTGGCGAACGTACCGGATAGCGCGCTGGACAGGATGATTGCGATCACATGTTCCCCGGCACGGGCGGCGTCCGCATATGCGTCGGCAAATGCCTGGGGTGACGGTTGGGACGTGCTTGCGTCCAGCCCGGCGCGTAGGCGCCGAAAGAACTCACCGGCCGTCAGCTCGACGCGGTCCCGGTACGCCCGTTCCTCCACGATCAGCTGTGTGGGCACGAGCCCGATGTCGTACTGGAGCACCAATTCGTCCGGGAGGTCGCAGGCGGTATCGCTCACGATCGCGACGGCGCGGCGTGGTTGGAGGGCTTGGTGCTGGGCGCGCATGTCGTCTGCCTTGGTGGATTCCAGCGTACCCCACCCGCTCGCCAGCCTGAAAACCGCGTCGGGGTCGTCGGTATGCACGTGCGCCTTGAGGAGGTCGCCCGTCGCAAGCACCACAATGGAGCCGCCATGGGTGCGCAGCGCCGAGCGTACTGCACTGGAATCGGGCAGGGACGGCGCACGGACCATCAGCTCGGTGCAGTAGCGGTAGTCGCGATCGGCTTCGACCTCGGTCAACGCGGCGGCGTTCTGTGATGCACTCTCACGGTCGACCGCGCCCTCGGCGATCTGCCCTTCTTCTATTAGGCGCTTCACGCCCTCCAGCAGGCGGACGAACCCTTTGGCGCCTGCATCCACGACGCCGGCGGCCTTGAGGGAGGCGAGCAGCTCGGGCGTGCGCGCGAGAGCCGATTCCGCCCGCTTCACGATGCGGCTCATGAAGACTCGAAGGTCGGATTCGCCGCCGGCGCGGCCCGCCTCGTCGGCCGCTTCGCGCGCCACGGTGAGGATCGTCCCTTCCACCGGCTCATCGAGCGAGGCGCGCAGGCGCTCGAAGCCGATGCCGATCGCGCCGGCCAGCTCGCGCGCGGTGATACGCAGCCGTTGGCCGACGCCTTCGCGGAATCCCAACAGGAATTGTGAGAGCATCATGCCGGAGTTGCCGCGCGCGCCGCGCACGCTCGCCTGTGCCATCGTTTCGGCGACATAGGGCAGGGCCGCGCCGTCGCCGAGAGCGCGCAGCGCGCCGGCAACGGCACGGAGGGTGAGGCACATGTTGGTTCCCGTATCGCCATCGGGGACCGGAAAGACGTTGATGCGATTCAGCTCATCGCGACCGGCGGCTACCCAGTCCGCGGCCGCCAACAGCGAGCGGCGAAACCGCGAGCCGTCGACGTACCCGATCGCGACGATCGTTACTCCTTCACCACGGTCACCCGGACCTCGGGCCGCACGTCCGGGTGGATCTTGATCGCGACGTTGAACTCGCCGAGCTCGCGAATCGGCTCGGGCAGGTCGATCTTCCGCTTGTCGACGTGGACGCCGAGCTCTTCGAGCTTGCGCTGGATGTCGCTCGCGGTGATGGAGCCGTAGAGTTTTTCTTCCTCGCCGACCTTCACCGCGAACGTCAGCTTGACGTCGGCCAGGCGCGTCGCCTCGCCCTCGGCGGCGGTCTTCTCGGCGGCGCGCTGCTTGGCGATGCGCTCGCCTTCGTAAGCGATCTTCTTCTTGTTGGCCTCGGTCGCGGGATAGGCGAGGCCCTTGGGCAACAAGTAGTTTCGCGCGTAGCCGTCCTTCACTTTGACGACTTCGCCGACTTTGCCGAGATGCTGGACGTCTTCGCGGAGAATGATTTCCATCGTCAGATCCTCAGGTTGTTTTGCGCCCCCGCCCCCGCCCCCCCCGTTGCCGGGCTTCCCCGAGGCGGCGGCGGTACTGATACCACGTATCCGTGATGCCGAGCGTGCAGAGTCCCGGTAATACGAACAGCATGGGTACGGCGAGTGCGGCCGCCGCGGCGGCCATGATCACGAGCATTGCCGTCGAAATCCCGAACGCTTCGGCGAACGTCGCGACGATCGCGGCGCCGCGCAGCACGTAGAGCGTGCCGGCCACGAGGCCGACGTTCGTGCCGGCGATGTGGATGGCGCTCGAGACCGGGAGAATCAAGACGATCAGCCACGCGACGATGCCCCAGACCCAACCGTCGCCGATGCGAAAGTCCTTGAAGCGCGTCAGCGGCGCCGCCGTCACCGTCGCCGTGCGCGCCGCGATGCGCACGTGCAGCTGCCAGGCGAGCGCCAGTCCAGCCAGCGTCTGCAGCGCCAGCATGCCGGGCCAGGTGAGACTGATGAAGCGCACCATCGGCTCGTACAGCGCGAACGCGTCAGGCGTGACCTCCACGACCGAGCGCATGGTCATGCCGGCGGCGCGCGTCGCCTCCCATGCGAGCGCGCGCCACGCATCCGGTCCCCAGATCAGCTCGATCAACACGGCCGCAGCGATTCCCGCCGCGACGATCGAGCGCACCGCCTGCCGCAAAACCGCGTCCGGGCGGAGCAGCACCAGCGAGACGAAAGCGGCCGTGGCGATCACGATGTAGGCGCTGGTCACGGCGCCCAGGCGGCCGCCGTTCGCGCCCCCGAGCACGAGCAGGGCGACGCTGACCGCCCCGATCATCCCGGCCAGGGGCTGCGCGAAACCGGATTGCCGGTCCGCCGCCGGGGCGAGGATCAGGAGCGCCGCGCAGGGGAGGCCGACCAGACTCGCGGGCGCCCAGACCATGAACGCCAGCAGCGCCAGGAGCAGCCGCCACCACGACGATTGCCCGTTTATGCGGTGTGCCCCTTGATGTAGGGAATCAGGGCCAGCTGCCGTGCGCGCTTGATCGCGGTGGCGAGCTGGCGCTGGTGCCGCGCGCACATGCCCGACAGGCGGCTGGGCAGGATCTTGCCGCGCTCGGTGAGAAAGCGGCTCAGCGTCCGGTCATCCTTGTAGTCGAGCACGCGCGCGCCGGATTCGCACACGGGGCACGTCTTGGCGGGACGTCTCACGCTTCCTCCTCGTCCAGTTCGTCTTCCTCAGGAGCCACCACCGCCGCGGCCACCGGCTTCGGCTGCTCGCGTGAGGCCTCGACACACATGTAGCGCAGCACGCCCTCGTCGAGCTTCACCGCGCGCTCGTACTCCGGAAGCAACTCGCCCGCCGCCTGGAACTCGGCGACGACGTAGTAGCCGGTGTCTTTCTTCTTGACCTTGTAGGCAAGGGTGCGCTTGCCCCAATGAGCCACATTGGTGAGCGAACCCTTGCCGTCTTTTGTCAGGAGCGCGTGGAAGCGGTTGAGTTTTTCGTTGATGCCCGGCTCGTCCAGGGCACTATCAAAGATGTAGACCGTCTCGTACCGACGATTCATACCACCTCCCTTTGGTCATGGTCGACCCAGCGCGGTGGGAGGCGCCGGGTAGGGAATTTGAGCCGGGAAAGATAGAGGCTTAACGAGCAGATGTCAGCCCCGGGCATTAGAATAGTTTGATTCAGGCGCGAATGGTGTAGTGGCTAACGTTCCTCGAGACCTAATACCTCTGGCGCGCCTCTTGCGATTCGGTGCCAGCGGAGGAACGGGGGGCTCCACATGTTTGCCTTGACACTGATTACGACAGCGATCTTGGCGGCTCCACTCGGCCAGGTAGATACCACGGCTGCGATACGCGGCGCGGCCATTTCGTCCTATAACGGGCAGCCTATTGCGGGCGTGCTGATCTCCGCGCCCGCAGTGCACAAGTTCACGGTCACCGACGCGAGCGGCAGGTTTGTGCTTCGCGGGCTGCCCAGCGGCAACCACGCCATTCGCGTCTCGTACGAGGGGCGCGAAACCGAGGAGTACACCTTCTCGCTCGACGCCGGGCAAAGCAAGCGCATCTCCGTGCTGCTCGACCCCGATGCCGTTGACCTCAATCCGCTCGTGGTCGAGGCGCGGGAGCCCAATCTCTGGCGCGACCTGGCGGGCTTCTACGAGCGGCGCACCACCTACAGCGGCTTCGCGCGCTTTTTCACGCGCGAAGACATCGATCGCTCCCGCGTCGCGAAGGTCAGCGGACTGCTGATGTCCGAGGGTATCGTGACGCTGTGTTTGCGCTATCAGGAATGTCATCCCACGCGCTGGAATCGCGGGACGCTTTGCGCGGTGCCGGTCAGCGTCGACGGCGTGGCGCAGCACGAGCTCGACTACGACTTCCTGGGGATCGGCGACGTGGCCGCGGTGGAAGTCTATCGCGGCGTGCCGCCGGCGGACTTGAGCCATTCCGTCGTGTCGACGCCGAACTCGTCGACCTGGGAGGGCACCGGCTATCCGGCCGCCAACTCGGGGTCGTGCGGCCTCGTGGAGATCTGGACGCGCTAGACGTTGAAGCGAAACAGCAGGATGTCGCCGTCCTGGACGACATAGTCGCGGCCTTCACTGCGCACCAGTCCTTGCTCGCGGGCAGCCTTGTAGCTGCCCGCTTTCACGAATTCCCCAAACCCCACCGTTTCCGCGCGGATGAAGCCGCGCTGGAAGTCGGAATGGATTTCGCCGGCGGCGTCGAATGCCGTGTCGCCGCGGTGCATCGTCCAGGCGCGCACTTCATTCTCTCCAACCGTGAAAAAGGTCTGGAGGCCGAGCAGCCGGTAGCCGGCGTGAATGAGCCGGTCGAGTCCGGGCTCCGACACGCCGGCGCTCGCCAGATATTCCTTCCGCTCCTCGCCTGACAGCTCGCCCAGTTCGGCTTCGAACTTGGCGGAGAAGGGGACGATCTCGGCTTCTTCGTGGTGGCCCTGCACGGCCGCCCGCAGCTTCCCCAGTCGCTCGCCGCCTCCCGCGGCCAAGTCGTCTTCGTCGACGTTGGCGGCGTACAGGATGGGCTTGGCGGTGAGCAGGCCGAGCGTGCGCAGGAATTTGATGGAGTCGGCGTTCTCACCGGCTTCGCGCGCGCCCCGGCCCGCGTTGAGCTCCGCGACGACCCGCTCGAGGAGCACGAGCTCGGCCTGGGCTTCCTTGTCGCCGGCGCGCGCCGACTTCCGCGTCTTGTCGAGCCGGCGCTCGACGACGGCGAGATCGGCGAGAGCCAGCTCGCTCGTGATAACATCGTGATCGCGCACCGGATCGACCGGGCCCATGACGTGCACGACGTCGGGATCCTCGAAGCAGCGGATGACGTGCACGACCGCGTCGACTTCGCGAATGTGGGACAAAAACTGATTGCCGAGCCCTTCGCCCTGCGAAGCGCCCTTGACCAGCCCGGCGATGTCTACGAACTCAACGACGGCGGGAATTTTACGCTTGGGCTTCACGATCGCGTTGAGCTGCTCGAGTCGCGCGTCGGGCACTTCGACGACGCCGACGTTCGGCTCGACGGTGCAGAACGGATAGTTCTCCGCGGCTGCCGCCTTCGAAGACGTCAGTGCATTGAACAATGTCGACTTGCCGACGTTGGGCAGGCCGACGATGCCTAGACGGAGCGAACCCACTTCTCGACTTCCTCGATCATCCGGGGCATGAGCGCCGTCACTTGCTCGAGCTCTTCAGGCTCGAACGGCGCCAGCACATAGTCCGCCCAGTCCCCCGTCCCTTCGGGCAACGGTCCGACGCCGATGCGCAGCCGGGCGTATTGCTGCGATTGCAGCGACCCTTCGATGCTCTTCAGTCCGTTATGCCCGCCGGACGAGCCATCGGGCCGAAAGCGATATGTGCCGAGCGGAATCTGGAAGTCGTCGACGAGGATGAGCAGATCGCGGGCCGGCGTGAACGCCGGATCGGCGCGGAGCGACGCGAGCGCCGCGCCGCTGTGGTTCATGAATGTCGTGGGCTTGAGAATGCGCACCGCGACGCCCAGCGCTTCGCCTTCCGTCGCGCGCGCGCGCTCGGCGCGACGGAAGGGTGGAAGCCGCCAGTGCTCGGCGAGAGCGTCGGCCAGGAGAAAACCGGCATTGTGGCGCGTCGCCGCGTATTCCGGACCCGGATTGCCCAGGCCGACGACGGCGCGCAACGACTACTCTTCCTTCTTGCCCTTCGGCTTCTCCTCCGCTTTCGGGGCAGCCTTGCCTTCCGCCGCGGGCGGCGCGCCCCCCGCTTCCGCGCCCTCTTCGCCTTCCTCGCCCTCGCGGACCTTGCGGATGAGCTCCGGCTCGGCGACCTCGGTGGCGGCTTCGGGGGCGGGCGCGGCGACTTCTTCAGCGCGCGGCGGCACGACGGTGGCGATCGTCAGGTCGGCGCCCGTGAGGATCACGGCGTTCGCGATCGACAGGTCACGCGTGTGCAGCGAGTCTCCGATCTTGAGCGCGGTGACGTCGAGCTCGACCCGATCGGGAATGTGCTCGGGAAGCACTTCGATTTCGACTTCGCGCGTCACCTGATCGAGCACGCCGCCGGCGTTGCGCACGCCGTCGGGCGTACCGACGAGATGAACCGGGACCTTGAGCGTGACCTTCTCGTGCGCCTGAATCTCGTAGAAGTCGACGTGGATGATGTCGGGCCGCAGCGGATGACGTTGGATCTCGCGAATCAACGTCCGCGCCTTCTTGCCGTCGACCGTGAGCTCGATCAGCGTGCTCTCCGGCTCGATGCCGGTCAGCGCCTTCTCGAGCGCGAGCGCGTCGACCATCAGCGACTGGCTGGCACGACCGTGCCCGTAGATCACCGCCGGCACCTGTTTCTGGAACCGCGCCTGGCGCGCCGCGCCCTTACCCGTTTTCTCCCGCGCCGTAGCCGAGAGGGTTACCGTCTGTGCCATACGCTCCTCAACTCAATCGAATAGCGAGCTGACTGATTGGTTCGAATGTTCGTACCCGATGGCTTTCGCCATCAAACTTGCAATCGACAACACTTTCAGTTTTTCAAACTGCTTCTCGTCCGGAATCCGGATCGTGTTCGTCACCGTCACTTCTTCGATCGGCGAGGCGCGGAGCCGCTCGACCGCCGGACCCGAGAGCAATGCATGCGTCGCGAAGGCGAAGATGCGTCGCGCCCCCAGCCGCTTCAGCGCGGCCGCCGCCTCAGAAATCGTCCCGGCGGTGTCGATCATGTCGTCCGGGATGAGGCAGTCTTTGTTCTCCACCTCGCCGACGACGTTCAGCACTTCCGCGATGTTCGCCGACGGGCGCCGCTTGTCGATGATCGCGAGCGATGCGTCGAGCCGCTTTGCGAAGCCGCGCGCCATCTTGGCCGATCCGACGTCCGGCGCCACGACCACCGGCTGAAACAGCTGCTTGGTCCGGTAGTGGCTCACGAATACCGGAGCCGCGTACAGATGGTCCACCGGAATGTCGAAAAATCCCTGCACCTGATGGGAATGAAAGTCCATTCCCAGCACGCGGTCCGCTCCGGCGTGAGTGATCAGGTTCGCCATGAGCTTGGCGCTGATCGCCACGCGCGGCTGGTCCTTGCGGTCCTGCCGCGCGTAACCGAAGTAGGGGAGCACCGCCGTTATCCGGGCCGCGCTCGCGCGCCGCGCCGCGTCCATCAGCAGCAGCAGCTCCATGTAGTTTTCCGCCGGCGGGTTCGTGGGCTGGATGATGAATACATCCCGGCCACGCACATTCTCGTCGATTTTGACGAAGATCTCGCCGTCGGCAAACCGCCGCATCGTTACCGCGCACAGCGGCTGTCCCAAATGCTGGGCCATCTCCTCGGCCAGAGGCTTGTTGCTCGTGCCGGCGAGGAGCAGCAACTGGCTGCGTGACAACGACAGGTCCCGCATCGGGCCACGGAAAGTAGTCGGCAAGCGGGCCGTAGCCAAGGGGTTACCTTTACACGCCGTGAGCGAATTGCGGCCCCGCCTCGCAACGGCGCTCGCCGGCCGCTACCGCATCGAGCGTGAGCTCGGGCGAGGAGGCATGGCGATCGTTTATCTCGCGCACGATTTGCGGCACGAGCGCGTGGTCGCCCTCAAAGTCCTCCGACCCGAGCTGGGTGCCGCGCTCGGCCCTGAGCGGTTCCTGCGCGAGATCAAAGTCGCCGCCGGCCTCACACACCCCCACATCGTCCCGCTGTTCGATTCGGGCGACGCCGACGGCCTACTGTTCTACGTCATGCCGTACGTCTCAGGGGAATCGCTGCGCCAGCGGCTGATGCGCCAAACGCGTCTGCCGGTGGGCGCCGCGCTCGAAATCGCGCGCGAGGCGGCGGATGCACTCGCGTACGCGCATCGCGAGAACATCGTGCATCGCGACATCAAGCCCGAAAACATCCTGTTCGAATCCGGCCACGCCGTGGTCAGCGACTTTGGCGTGGCGCGCGCCATCAGCGCAGCAGACACGCGCGTGACAGTGGCGGGCATCGTCGTCGGCACACCCGACTACATGAGCCCGGAGCAGGCCGCGGGCGACAGCGAGCTCGACGGCCGCAGCGACATCTTCAGCCTGGGCTGCGTGCTGTTCGAGATGCTCGTCGGCCGCCCGCCGCGTGCCATTATCACGCCGCGCGGCGGCACGCGCGCGAGCATCACCGGCCCGCACTCCGGCGCGTCGATTCCACCAGCGGTCGAGCGATTGATCGGCCGCGCGCTCGCCGATCGTCGCGAGGACCGCTTCCCGGACGCCGAGACATTCGCCGCGGCGCTGCGCGACGTCGCGCGACGGCACGAGAGCCGGCGGCCATGGCTCGCCTGGGGGTCGCTGGCCGCCGCGGCCGCCGCCGCCGGCGTGCTCGTGTGGCGCCTGCTTGCGGGAGCGACCGGCGGCGCCGAGGCCAACGACATACTCGTATCGGCGACCAACTCGCCGATCGCACTCGCCGAACTGCGCCGCGGCAAGTCCCTCTTCTGGAGTTTCGACTTCGATGGTGCCGCGGCAGCGTACCGCCGCGCCATCGCCGCCGACTCCGACGCGATACTCGCCTACCACCGGCTCAGCGTCGTCGAGACGTGGCGCTGGGACTATCCCGCCGCATTGCGCGTCGTCGAGCGCGGTCTCGCGCGTTCCGCGGCACTGACGCCGAAGTGGCGCGAGCTGCTCACCGCACAGCGGTATTACATCGAGCGCCAGGCGGATAGCGCGATCGTCGCGTTTCAGCAACTGGTCGCCGATTATCCGTCGTTGCCGGACGCGTGGTACGGCCTGGCCGAGTCGGTATTTCATTTCGCCGGCTTCTCCGACAATGCGCCGCAGGACGCTGACCCCGCGTTGCGTCACCTCCTGGGTGCAGACTCGACGTTTGCGCCGGTGTGGGAGCACCGCGTGGATCTCGCGCTCTATGCCGGCGACATCGCCGGGGCGCGCCGCGCGTTCCTGCACATGCACCCGAACGATCGAGATCGGCCCGGCCAGGAAGCCGCCATCTCGCTGGCGACCGGCGATCCCGCCGAACGCACCCGCACCTTCGCGGCCCTGCGCGACGCCGAACGCACCGACATTTCGCTGGTCGCGTATTTGTTCGCGCACGACAATCGCGATCTGGGACTTGTAGACAGCGTGGGTGCGCTGCTGATGAGCGCGGAACGCACGCACGACGACCGCGTGCGCGGCGCGCAATACCGGTTCGTCGCACTCGCCGGCGCGGGGCGCTGGGCCGATGCGCTCGCGGCCTGGCGCGACGGCGTCGGATCGCCCCCCCAATCGTCCCCGGCGTTCGACCGCTGGATCGTGCATGCGTATTTGGCCGGCTGGCCGGCCGGAAGCCTGGCGGAAGGAATGCTGGCTCGCGCGAGCGAGACTCCGGCGTCGCTCAGCACCGCCATGCCGACGGACGACCAGCAGGAGGCGTTCCGCGCGCTCGTGCATCACGCGTTGCTCGCGGGCGATTCCGCAGTCGTGCGCCGCCTGCAGAAAAAAATTGCCGAACGCGCAGACAGCACCGATCCGTCGGATCCGCAGCCGCAATCGCTCGGCGCCGCGCTGGCGGCGCGTCTCGCGCTGCTCGCGCGCGACACCGCGCATGCCATCGCACAGTTGGAGCTCTCAGTGGCTCGGCCGGCACAGCCATTCATGATGTTCTATCCCCAGCTGTCGATGGCGCCCGAGCGCATGCTGCTCGCGGAACTGTACGGCGCTCGCGGCGACACCGCGGTGGCGCGCCGTTGGCTCGATTCGTTCAGCAATGCATGGTCGTTCGGCGACGCGGTATATGCACCGCGTGTCGCCTGCGTACGTCGATTCCTTGCTGCGCGTGGCCCCGGCCCCGGCCCCGGCCCGCGCGTCCGTGGGCCGTCTCTCACTCCGATCGGGAGGTCGTTATGTCCGTGAACAGCGCCCTTGGTACCATGGCAATCGTGGTGGATCAGATTCCGCGGATGAACGCGCCGAAGCTGCAAGGCATCAAGCCGATGTCGGACGAGGCGTTCTATCTTCTGGCGGCGTACTGCTTCAATCTGTCGCGCAAGCTCGAGTACTTTTTCGCGGCCGCCAAAGAATTCGCGCCGCAAGCCGATCGCGCCATCGTGCAGCGGCTCGCGCAGGACCGCGAGGAGATCGCACGCGCCGGCTCTGACTGGCGCGCGATCGCCGAGAAGGAAGAGGAGCTGATGCGGCGAATCTTCTCGGACATCAAGACGGACTACGATGCGGTTTGGAACAGGCTGACGAGCGGAACGCAGCAGTAGGCAGCTCGGCGTCGTGGAGACGCAGGACCAGGCCGCGGCGGCGCGCGCGATCGGGCGCTACCGCTACGTCGACTCGACGCGCATGGGAATCTGGGGCTGGAGCTTTGGCGGCTTCATGACGCTCAACATGCTGACGCAAGCACCTGACGTGTACCGCATGGGTATCGCGGTCGCGCCCGTGACGCACTGGAAGTACTACGACACGATCTACACCGAGCGCTACAACGGCTTGCCGCAGGACAATGCAGCCGGCTACGACAAAGGATCACCCCTCACGTATGCCAAGAACCTGAAAGGGAAGCTGCTGATCGTGCACGGCTCGGGCGACGACAACGTGCATTTCCAGAATACCGAGGCGATGATCAACGCCTTGATCGACGCGAACCGGGCGTTCGCGCTGATGGTGTGTCCGAACCGCAATCACTCGATTGCGGGTGGCGATACGCGCCAGCACCTCTATACCGAGCTGACGCAGTTCGTCGAGGAGAATTTGCCGGCGCTGCCCTAGCCAGAGGGCTTTGGTCCTCGGTCAAATTGGCCCCCTAGGATTCGAACCTAGATTGACGGATCCAAAGTCCGCTGTCCTGCCATTGGACGAGGGGCCAGTAGTCGGCGGTGCCGGCGGCGCCGGCGGTGGTGGAAGTTAATGAGGGGCGCTAATCTCTCGCCATGCGCACACGCCCCCTCCTCGTACTCACTCTCCTGTGGGCCGGCACGGCCACCACCGCCCTCGCTCAGACCAACCTCCACCTTCGCTGGGAGCTCGTGAGCGACAGTATCACACCCGACGGCGGCGCCTCCCGCGCCCAGTTTACACTGACCAATCGCGACACCTGGCGCCTTCCCGCGACCGGCTGGGCGATCTATTTCAGCGCGCTGCATTCGGCTGACTCCGGAACCGTGGGCTCCGGGTTCGCGATCCAGGATGTGATGGCCGACCTGCACCGCGTCGTTC
Source organism: Gemmatimonadales bacterium (assembly GCA_035309945.1). Taxonomy (GTDB): domain Bacteria; phylum Gemmatimonadota; class Gemmatimonadetes; order Gemmatimonadales; family GWC2-71-9; genus 20CM-2-65-7. The sequence goes on from DATGEQ010000106.1 coordinate 120,848, forward strand.
CCGCGACCGGATTCTCCGGGCTCGCGCCGGGTGCGTCGATCAAGATTCCCTACCGCACATATCTGTTGCCCAATCGCAGCTTCGCGCCGGCGGGTCCTTACATCGTGTACGACAGCGCCAAAACCGTCGGTGTGCCGTTGCGCGACTACGTCGCCGCGCCATTCGAGCGCTCGGTCGGAGTGGTGACGCCGGCAATGCAGTTCACGCGTGACTCATTGATTCGAGACATTCCCGTGGCCGATCTGCCGCCGATCTTTCCAACGCCGGCGCAGGTGACGCGTGGAACGGGAGAGCTTCACCTCGCAGCCATGCCGGCGATTACTGCGTCGCCTGACCTCGCCAACGAGGCCCAGTTCGCGCGCGATTACTTCGCGCCGTACGTGTCGACGAGCGGGCAAGACAAGCCGCTACGCCTCGAGCTCGGACAGTTGCAGGGGCAATCGTCAGCCGAGGCATACGAGCTGACCGTCGATCCGGCCGCCGGCATTCGCATCGTCGGACCGTCGGCGGCGGGCGTCTTCTATGGCCTGCAATCGCTCCGCGCGATGCTGCCCACGACCGCGGGAAGCGGCGTGACACTGCCGGCACTGCACGTCGTGGATGCGCCCCGATTCGGCTACCGCGGCTTCATGCTCGACGTCGCCCGCAACTTCCATCCCAAGGCGGCGGTGCTGCGCACGCTCGACCTGATGGCGCGCTACAAGCTGAACGTCTTCCACATGCATCTCACGGACGATGAAGGATGGCGCATCGAGATCGCCGGCCTGCCGGAGCTCACGACGGTCGGCGCGCGGCGCGGCCACACGCTCGACTCGAAAGCGTTCCTGCAACCGGCGTACGGTTCGGGGCCGCTCGTCGGACAGCCGTACGGCAGTGGGTTCTACTCGCGGGCCGATTACATCGACATCGTGCGTTACGCGGCGGCGCGCCACATCGAAGTGATTCCGGAGATCGAGATGCCGGGACACGCGCGCGCCGCTGTCAAGGCGATGGAAGCGCGCAGCGACTCGCAGTACCGCCTCACTGATCCCCAGGACCAATCGAAGTACGAATCGGTGCAGGGGTACCCCGACAACGTGATGAACCCCGCGCTCGAGTCGACGTACAATTTCATCCAGCGCGTGGTGATGGATCTCGCCGCGATGCATCGCGAGGCCGGCGCGCCGCTGCGCCACATTCACATGGGGGGCGACGAAGTCCCCGCCGGCGTATGGACGGGATCGCCTGCCGTCCAAAAGTTCATGGCGGCGCTCGGGCTCAACGACGTCAACGATCTCTGGTATGCGTTCTACTTCCGGATCGAGCAGATCCTGAAGACGCAGAATGTGCGGCCGTCGGGATGGGAAGAGATCGCCGTGCGCAAGACGCGGCGCGACGGCAGGCCCGTCAACATCGTCAATCCCAGTTTTGCCGAGCGCGGGTGGCGCGCGTATGTGTGGAACAACGTCGCCGGATGGGGGGCCGAAGACCTCGCGTACCGGCTGGCGAACGGCGGCTACGACGTCGTGCTGAGCCCCGTCACCAACTACTACTTCGATCTGGCGTGGAATCAAAATCCCGAGGAGATCGGACAGGACTGGGGCGGCTACAACGACATGGAGAAGCCGTTCGAGTTCATTCCGTTCGACTATTACCACAACACGAAGCTCGATCGACGGGGCAACCCGCTGCCTCCCGGCATTTTCACGGGCAAAGACCGACTGACCGACTACGGGAAGAGCCACATTGTCGGGCTTCAGGGCAACTTGTGGTCGGAGACCCTCGGCGGTGACGGGCGCCTCGACTACATGCTCGTTCCCAGGATGTTCGGGCTCGCCGAGCGCGCGTGGGCGCCGGATCCGGCGTGGGCAACGGAGAAGGATTCGGCCCGGGCCGATTCACTCTATCGCGAAGACTGGTCGCGACTGTCGAACGTCGTCGGCAAGCGCGAGCTGCCGCGCCTGGATCGCGAAGTCCCGGCACTCATGTACCGGATTCCGACGCCCGGTTTACGCGTCAGGAATGGCGCGGTCTACGCGAGCGTCGAGTTGCCGGGCTTCACGTTGCGCTACACGACCGACGGCAGCCAGCCGAGCGCCCGCAGTCCCGTGGTGCGCGGACCGATCCCGCTGCGCGGGACCATTCGCGTGGCCGCCTTCAGCACCACGGGACGCGCCGGCCATGCGGTGAGTGTGAAGACGCCATAACTCGCCGCTTTGGGATAGGCGCCGTACCTTTCGGTGTGACGACACACCGCTATCCGAACGGACACGTCTTCTACCGCAAGCTCGGCTACGACTATCCCAAGATCGTCCGTGGCGAGGGATGCTGGTTGATCGATGAACGCGGCAAGCGCTACCTCGATGCCGTCGGCGGCGCTTACGTCGCCAACCTCGGCCATTCCAATCCCGAGATCGCCGATTCGATCGCCGAGCAGTGCCGCCAGTTTGGATATCTGTCCGGCACCATGTTCACCAGCGGACCCGTCGAAAATTTGGCGGACGAGCTCGCCGACACGCTGCCCGGCGATCTCTCCAAGCTCTATTTCCTCTGTAGCGGTTCCGAGGCGGTCGAAGCAGCGCTGAAGCTCGCCCGCCAGTATTGGGTCGAGCGCGGCAAGCCCTCCAAGCACCGGATCATCGCGCTCGGCCCCGGCTACCACGGCAGCACGCTGCTCGCGCTGTCCGCCTCGGCGCGGGAGGCGCACAAGGCGCCGTTCCGGCCATGGCTGGTGGACGTCCATCGCATTCCGGCGCCGTATCCGTATCGCTGCGAGTGCGGCGGTCGCGGGCCGGCGTGCCCGGTGTGCAGCGCCGCCGTCCTCGAGGAAGCGATTGAGCAGCTCGGCGCCGATAACGTCGCCGCATTCATTGCCGAGCCGGTGGGCGGGTCGTCGACCGGCGCATCCACGCCGCGGCCCGATTACTTCCAGCGCGTCCGCGAGATTTGCGACCGCCATGACGTGCTCTTCGTCGCCGACGAAGTGCTCGTCGGCGTCGGGCGGACCGGGAGCTGGTGGGCGATCGAGCCGTACGATGTCACGCCCGACATCATGACGTTCGGAAAGGGCGTATCGGGCGGCTACGCCGCGCTCTCGGGAATCGCGGCCGGGCAACGCGTCGTGGATGCGATCGCCGAAGGCTCCGGCAGCTTCGTGCACGCGCAGACGTTCTCGCATCATCCGGTCGCCTGTGCGGCCGGCGTTGCGACGATGCGCTATCTCAAGAAGCACAAGCTGGTCGAGCGCTGCGCGCATATGGGGCGCGTGCTGCACGAGCGGATCCGCCTGCTCGCCGACCTGCCGCACGTCGGTGACGTACGCGGCCGCGGGCTGCTGGCCGGATTCGAGTTCGTCGAGGACAAAGCGAGCCGGGCGCCGTTCCCGCGTTCGGCGAAATTCGCGGAGCGATTCGCCGACGCGGCACTCGACGCGGGATTCACGGTGTGGCCCAACGTCGGTCACGCGGACGGCACGAGTGGCGACGCGGCATTGATCGCGCCGCCGTTCATTATCACGGAGTCGGAAATCGACGAGATCGTCAAGCGGTTTACGAGCGCGCTCGAACGGACGATCTCCAAAGTGAAAGCTCGCATGTGACCGCAACCGCGCCGGCGCAGTCGAAGATCACGTACACATCGGCGAACGTCGATTGGGAATCCTTCCATCGCGAGTTCGCCGAGGCGCTGGCCACGGTGCGCGCGCAATTCGGTCGAGCCTATCCGCTCTACATCGCAGGCGAGGCGGTGACGTCGAGCGCCAAGCCGATCATCGATACGTCACCGATTGACGGTACGGTTCTCGGCCAATTCGCTACCGCAACGACCGACCACGTCGACCGAGCCGTCCGGGCGGCAAAGGCGGCACAGGTGGCATGGGGGCGCCGCGATTGGCGCGAGCGGGTCGCGATCCTGCACCGCGCGGCGGGATTGATTCGTGAGCGCAAGTTCGCGCTCGGCGCGATCATGAGTCTCGAGGTGGGCAAAAGCCGGCTCGAGTCTATGGGTGACGCCGAAGAATCGGCCGATCTCATCGACTACTACTGCGGCCAGGTGGAAGCCGCGGACGGTTTCGTCCAGCAGATGGCCAAGATCACGCCGGTCGAGCGAAATACGGACGTGCTCCGGCCCTACGGTGTCTTCGCGTGCATCGCGCCGTTCAACTTCCCGCTGGCGCTGTCGACCGGCATGTCGGCCGCGGCGCTCGTTGCCGGCAATGCGGTCGTCTACAAACCGGCCGAGGACACGCCGTGGACCGGGCTCGCGCTCTATGAGGTGTATCGGGACGCCGGTCTGCCGGCGGGCGTCTTCAACTATTTGTCCGGTCACGGCTCGGAGGCGGGTGAGGCGATGTGGCGGCACCCGCTGGTCGACGGTGTGGTCTTCACGGGATCGAAGGAAATCGGCATGCGGATCTTCCACGGTCTCTCGACCCGTTGGATCAAGCCTTGCCTGCTCGAGCTCGGCGGCAAGAACGCGGCGATCGTGATGGAGTCGGCCGACCTCGATGCGGCGGCCGAGGGGGTCACGCGTTCCGCGTTTGGCCTACAAAACCAGAAGTGCAGTGCAACGTCGCGAGTGTACGTCCACCGGAAGGTGGCAAACGAGTTCTTGGAGCGATTGATCGAAAACACCGGATCACTGACAATCGGCGATCCTACCGAGCGCGACGTCTTCTTTGGTCCGGTGATCAATGCCGACGCCGTCGCCACGTTCGAACGCGCGGTCGCGCAGGCGAAGCGCGAAGGGGAAATCTTGAGCGGCGGCAATCGGCTGCATGGCAACTACGTCGCGCCGACGATCGCGCGCCTGCCGCTCGACTCGTCGCTGTTTCGCGAGGAGCTGTTCGTGCCGTTCCTCGCGCTCGCCGAAGTATCGGGACTCGATCAGGCGATCCAGGAGACGAACAAGGCCGAGTACGGGCTGACGGCGGGAATCTTTTCTCGACAGGATGCCGAAATCACTCGCTTCTTCGACGAAGTGGAGGCCGGTGTGTGCTACGTGAATCAGCGCACGGGCGCGACGACGGGCGCGTGGCCCGGCGCGCAGCCGTTCACCGGTTGGAAAGCCTCGGGCGCAACAGGGAAGGGCGGCTGCGGTCCGTATTACGTCGCGCAATTCATGCGCGAGCAGAGCCGCACGGTGATCGCAACATGACGGCCGTGCGCGACTATCCCCGCATCGTCGTTCCGCCGCCGGGCCCCAAGGCCCGGGCGATCGTCGAGCGCCAGGACCGCTTCTCGTCGACCTCGTATCCCAAGGAGTACCCGCTCGCCGTGGCGCGCGGGCAGGGTCCGATGGTCGAAGACGTCGATGGCAATCGCTTCCTCGACTTCATGGCCGGCATCGCGGTCGCCTCGACCGGGTACGGTCATCCCAAAGTCGTCAAGGCGGTGCAGGATGCCGCGGCCCGCTTCCTTCATATCTGCGGCAGTGACTTCTACTACGAGAGTTTTGCCGCGCTGTGCGAGCGACTCGCACGGCTCGCGCCGGGGGCGAGCAAGAAGCGCGTGTTCCTGTCGAACTCGGGAGCCGAAGCGGTCGAGGGCGCGATCAAGCTCGCGCGCCATTCCACGGGGCGTCCCGCGATCATCGGTTTCCTCGGCGCCTTCCACGGACGCACGTACGGAGGCTTGAGTCTCACCGCGAGCAAAGCGGTGCAGCGCTCCGGTTTCGCGCCGTTCCTGCCGGAAATTCATCACGTGCCGTACGGCTACCGTTACCGCTGCGAGTATTGCCGCGGCGAATCGGAATGCACGCGGCGCTGCACGTCGTGGATCGAAGAGGAGCTCTTTCTGAAGAAAGTGCCGCCCGACAGTGTGGCCGCGATCTTTGTCGAGCCGATTCAGGGCGAGGGCGGCTACGTCGTCCCGCCCGCAGGCTATCTGAAAGAGCTGCGCGCGATCTGCGACCGCTACGGCATCCTGCTCGTCTGCGATGAAGTGCAATGCGGCGTCGGACGCACCGGCAAGATGTGGGCGTGCGAGTACGAGGGCATCGAGCCCGACATTCTGCTCTCGGCCAAAGGTCTGGGGAGCGGCATGCCCATCGGGGCGATCATCGCCAAAGAGTCGATCATGAAATGGAACCCCGGCGCCCACGGCAGCACCTTCGGCGGCAATCCGGTCTGCTGCGCCGCCGCGCTCGCGACGCTCGACATCGTCGAGCACGAGCTGCTGCCCAACGTCGCGAAGATGGGTGACCGGCTGATCGGCGGCGCGCGCCGGCTGCAGGAGAAATACGCGGCCATCGGCGACGTGCGCGGCCGCGGTCTCATGGTCGGCGTGGAGTTCGTCAAGGATCGCGCGACGCGCGAGCCGGCACCGGACGTCCCGCGCGACCTCGTCGGCCGCGCGTTCAAGAAAGGCCTGCTGCTGCTCGGCTGCGGCAAGAGCTCGCTGCGGCTCGCCCCGCCGCTCGTCGTGGACGAATACGACGTCGACACCGCCCTCCGGATCATCGACGAGTGCCTGCACGAGATGTCGGACTAGGGTCGAAAGTGGTGTCACTGCAGGACGCCGTCGCGCGCCACGTGCGCGACGGCGACGTCGTCGTCATTGAAGGCTTCACGCACCTGATCTGTTTCGCCGCGGGGCACGAGATCATCCGCCAACGCCGCCGCGAGCTCACACTGTGCCGTCTCACCCCCGATCTGATCTACGATCAGATGATTGCGGCGGGTTGCGCGAAAAAGCTGGTGTTCTCGTGGGCGGGAAATCCCGGCGTCGGATCATTACATGCGTTCCGGCGCGCGGTCGAAGGCGGCACGCTCGAGATCGAGGAGTACTCCCACTTCGGCATGGTCGCGCGGTTCTCCGCGGGCGCGGCACGGCTGCCGTTCTGGACGCTGCGCGACTACACCGGCACCGATCTTCCCCGCGCCAATCCGCGCATCAAGTCGGTGACCTGCCCGTACACGAATGAACAGCTCGCCACGGTGCCGGCGCTGAATCCCGACGTCACGATCATCCACGCGCAGCGGGCCGACGCGCAGGGCAACACGCAGATCTGGGGTCTCGTCGGCGTGCAGCAAGAAGCGGCGTTCGCGTCGCAGCGCGTGATCGTGGTGGTCGAAGAGCTCGTGGACGAGCGGGTGATTCGCTCCGATCCCAATCGCACCATCATTCCCGGCGCGATCGTGACCGCCGTCGTCGTCGAGCCCTGGGGCGCGCATCCCTCCTATGCGCAGGGCTACTACGATCGCGACAACGACTTCTACGTCGGCTGGGAGGAGATTTCTCGCGACCGCGGCGAGCTTGCGCACTACCTCGATGAATTCGTCTACGGTGTCCACGGTCGCGCCGAGTACATGATGAAGCAACCGCGGTTGATGGAGCGGCTGAAAGCGGGTGAGCAGCGCTGCGCCGGGGTGAATTACGGCTTCTGATTACACGGCCGACGAGATGATGGCCACCGTCGCGTCCCGCGAGCTGGTCGACGGTGAGGTCGTCTTTGTCGGAATCGGGTTGCCGAATCTCGCGTGCAATCTGGCGCGCCGTACCCACGCGCCGAACCTCGTGCTCATCTACGAGTCCGGCGCGGTGGGCGCGACGCCGTCGCGGCTGCCCGTCTCGATCGGCGATCCGGCGCTCGTCACCGGCTCCCTCATGGTGTGCGGCATGGCCGACGTCTTTCAACTGTTCCTGCAGAACGGGCGCATCGAGGTCGGCTTCCTCGGCGGCGCGCAGGTGGATCGGCACGGCAACATCAACACCACGGTCATCGGCGATTACGCCAAACCCAAGGTGCGGCTGCCCGGCTCGGGCGGCGCCGCGGAAATCGCGCTGCACGCGCAACGGATCCTCATCGTCGCGAAGCTGTCGCCGTGGGCGTTCCCGGAGCGCGTCGATTTTCTCACCAGCCCCGGCGAGCGCGTGAAGCGCGTGATCACGGACAAAGGCGTGCTCGAACCCGACAACGGCGAGCTGGTGCTGGCGGCGCTCTATCCCGGCGTCCAGGCCGCGGAGGTTCAGGCCGGCGTCAGTTGGAAGCTGCGGTCCAAACCGCGCGTGGAGCGGCTCGAGCCGCCGACCCCGAGAGAGCTGCAGCTGCTGCGCGAAGTCCTCGACCCCAAACGACTGTACCTCAAATCATGATCCTCGCGGCGCTCGTCGTTCTGCAAGCGAACACCGATTCGTTGGCCGTGCGCGTCCGGCAGCTCGCCGACACCTATCTCGCCGCGTACTTCGAGCGTCACCCCGACGAAGCGACGCTCGATGGCGTGGCGAAGGGACCGCACGACAAACTCCCCGACAACTCGCCCGCGGCCATGGCGCAATGGCAACAACGCGAGGACGCGTGGCTGGAGCAATTGAAGCACATCAATCCGGATCGCCTGTCCGGCTCGGAGGCGATTGCGTATGGCGTCATGCGCGACGCGCTCGAGAGCTCGGTCGCGACGCGTGTCTGCCGGTTCGAGCTCTGGAGCGTGGCCCACACCGGCGGCGGTTGGTTGGCGACGGTTACATCGCTGGCGACGCTTCAGACAGTCGGCACCGATTCCGCGCGACAGCAGGTCCTCGCCCGTTGGCGCGCCGTGCCGGCCTACATCGCGACCGAGATGGCGAATCATCGGGAGGGGCTGCGCCGCGGCTACACCGCGCCGCGCCACAATGTCGAGATCGCGTTGGGCGAGCTCGATACCCTACTCGCCACTCCGCTCGCGGAGTCGCCGCTGTTCGATCCGGCCCGCCGCGACACGACTCCCGAATTCGTCGCGGCCCTTGCCGCCGTGATCCGGCAGGAGATCGTGCCCGCAATGCGGCAGTACCGCGATTTTCTCGCGACCGACTACCTGGGGCACGCGCGCACAGACATCGGGGTATCCGCGAATCCCCACGGGTCGGATTGCTATCGCGCGAGCATCCGCGCGACCACCGGCCTCACGCTCTCGCCCGATTCGATTCACCAGATCGGTCTCAACGAAGTGGAGCAGCTCGAGAACGCGATGCAGATCATCGCGGTCCGTTCGTTCGGCACGAGCGACGTCGCCCGGCTGCTGGAGCGCTTGCGGGCGGATACCAGCTTCACGTTCCACACGCGCGACGAGATGCTGGCGCGCGCGCGCGACGCGATCGATCGCGCCCAGCGCGTCATCCCGCGCTGGTTCGGCCGGCTGCCGCGCGCCCCTATCGTCGTAGAGTCGTACCCGGCATTCCGCGAGCGCACGAGCGTCGGAGAGTGGAATCCGCCGGCTGAAGACGGCAGTCGCCCCGGGATTTATTACCTCTCGACCTATGATCCGCGCCACAAATCGCGCGCCGATCTCGAGGCGCTGACGTTCCACGAGACGATCCCCGGCCACCATCTGCAAGGTACGATCGCCATGGAGCGCGGCGACGCGATTCCGGCGATCGCGCGCTACTTCTGGTCTCCCGGGACCGGCGAAGGCTGGGCGGAGTACGCCGAAGTGCTGGCGGATGAGATGGGGCTGTATTCGTCCGATACGACGCGCTTCGGCATGCTGGCCGACATCACGCTCTCGGCGTCGCTGCTGGTCGTCGATACCGGAATCCACGCGCTCGGTTGGTCGCGCGAAGAAGCCATCGATTTCATCCGCCAGCACACCCACGTGCCGCTGCTCCGGGCCGAGGTCGGCGTGGACCGCTATCCCGTCTGGCCGGCGCAAGGTCTGTCGTACGCCCTCGGCCGCATCGAGATCGGGCGACTGCGGATCATGGCGGTGCGGCGCTTACGCCAGAAGTTCGACATCCGCGCCTTCCACGACCGGCTGTTGGAAGACGGCGCCGTGCCGTTGCCGATGCTCCGGGCCTCGATTGAAAAATGGATCGACGCCTCGCGGTAACTGTGCATCGACGGGTTGCCGTCGTCATCGCGTTGTGGGCAGGGGCGCAGCATGCTGCGCCCCTACAAACACTCTACGGCCAACGGTCTGGCGTACTGCAACAGATAGCTCTGCCGCACGCCTACTACTGGCGCGAAATGTACGTGCCGCAAGCGACCAGCGGTCCCAGCTCGGCGACGTGGTCACCGGACGGCACAGAGCTGATCTATTCGATGCAAGGCTGGTTGTGGCGTCAGCGGATCGGCTCGGACACGGCGGTACAGCTCACCTCTGGACCGATCTACGATTATCAACCGGACTGGTCGCCGGACGGGCGTACGGTGGTGTTCGTACGGTACGCGCACGATGCGATCGAGCTCGAATTGCTCGATCTCGCGACCGGCAAAGTCACGCCGCTCACCGCGAATCACGCGGTCAACCTGGAGCCGCGCTGGTCGCCCGACGGCGCGCGCATCGCGTTCGTCTCGTCAGTCTATAACGGGCGGTGGCACATCCATCTCCTGAGCCGCGCAGCGGCGAAGGATCTGCTTTTCGGCGAGCCTGTTCGCCTCACCGAGGACAACGACAGCAAGCTGCCGCGCTATTACTACAGCACGTGGGATCACTACATCTCGCCGACGTGGTCGCCCGATGGGACTGAACTGATTCTGGTTTCGAATCGCGGGCACATCCACGGCACCGGCGGATTCTGGCGCATGGAGGCGCGACCCGGCGCGCCGCTGCGCGAGCTCCGCTACGAGGAAACGACCTGGAAGGCGCGCCCCGATTGGTCGCCGGACGGAAAGAGCGTCGTCTACAGCTCGTATCTCGGTCGTCAATGGAATCAGCTCTGGGTGATGACCAGCGAAGGCGGCGATCCATTCCCACTGACATACGGCGAATTCGACGCGACGGCGCCACGCTGGTCGCATGATGGCAAGCACATCGTTTACATCTCCAACGAGGAAGGCAACACGACGCTCTGGGTCATTGCCATGCCGGGAGCGAAGCAACTGCGGGTAGAGGCGCGGGAACGGCGCTATAAAGATGCCGCAGGATCGTTGCGACTGACCATCGTTGATCCGGCAGGGCACCCGCTTGGGGCGCGGATCTCAGTGACGACGCCCGAGGGCCGTGGCTACGCGCCCGATGATGCCTGGCGCCATGCGGACGAGGCGTTCGACCGCGCAGAGCGTGAGTTCGAGTATTCCTATTTCCACTCATCAGGATCGAGCGCGCTCACCGTCCCGGCGGGCACGGTGCACGTCGAGGTGTGGCGCGGCCCTGAGTACCGCGTCACTCGCGCCGATGTGAACGTGCCGGCGGGCGCGCGCATCACCAAGCGTCTCGTACTCGAACGGATGGACAATCTTCCCGCCCGCGGCTGGTGGAGCGGCGATGTCCACGTACACATGAACTACGGCGGCGCTTATCGGAACACGCCGCCGCATCTCGCCTTTCAGGCCCGGGCCGAAGACCTCCATGTCGTCGAGAATCTGATCGTCAACAAGGAGCAGCGGATTCCGGATATCGCCTATTTCCGCACGGACGCAGATCCGGTGTCCACGCCCACGTTCCTCTTGATGCACGCGCAAGAATTTCACACCAGCGTCTGGGGCCATACGGGACTGCTCGGCCTGCGGGACCACTACTTGATTCCCGAGTATGCCGGGTATCCGAACACGCCCGCGGCGAGTCTCGCGCTCACGAATGCCGTCGTTGCAGACCTGGCGCATGCGCAAGGCGGGCTGTTCGGCTACGTCCATCCGTTCGACACCAAGCCCGATCCCGCCGACACGACCGCGCCGCTGTTTTACGAGCTGCCGGCCGACGTCGCGCTCGGCAAAGTGGACTATGTCGAGGTCATGGGATACTCGGACCATCTCATCACATCGGAGATCTGGTATCGCTTGCTGAACTGCGGATTCCGGCTACCCGCGGCGGCAGGGACGGACGCGTTCCCCAATTTCGCGAGCCTGCGCGGGCCGCCGGGGTTGGTGCGCGTGTTCGTGCACTCGGGCGCGAAACTGGATCACCGCAGCTGGCTTGCAGGCATCAAGGCGGGACGGACATTCGCGACGAACGGACCACTGCTCGAGTTCTCGCTCGACGGCCACGCGATTGGCGATGAGGTACGGGTGTCTGCCGCGGGCCGTCGGCTTTCCGCTCGTGTTGGCCTGCGCTCCAACGTGCCGGTCGATCACCTCGAGATCATCGGGAACGGGAAGGTTGTCGCGACCATACCACTCGATGCCGGCAAGATGACGGCGAGCGCTGTCGTTTCGGTGCCGGTGATCGAGAGCGGATGGTACGTACTCCGCGCCTACGGCGATCGATCGGAGATGCCGGTGCTCGATCTCTATCCGTTTGCGTCCACCAGCCCGATCTACGTCGAGGTGGCCGATCGTTCGGTACGCTCGCCGGACGATGCGGCGTTTTTCGTGCGCTGGCTCGATCGCATGGTGGCGGCGACGCGCGCGAGCACTGCGTGGAATACGCCGGCGGAGCAGGCCAGCGTGCTGAACACGCTGGCCCAGGCTCGCGCCGTGTTCAGTGAACGAGCTGCTCCAGCTGCGCCGCGGCGCGATCCAGCACCTCCGCCTCCGCGGTGATTGCGCCGGCCGTCGCGGTAATTTCCGCGTCGGCTTCCTTCCAGTTGCGCTGCTCGATCGCTTCCCGCACGCCCGGCAACGTTTTCACGCCATACCCCGTGAAAAAACCCGGGGCGTAGATCGCGTGACGGAACCACGCACGTCGCGGCAAACCGTCCTGGAGGGTCAACGCGCGCTCCGTGCGCATCAGCGTCGAGTTTGTCGCCGCGGCGTTCGCCTGACCGAACGCCGATCCACTGCTCTGCGCGCGGCTGAATGCCTGCTCGTACCGCTCGGCGGCGCGGGTAAGCACGTCAGCGGCGTTCTCGAGCGGCGCGAAATCGAGATGTGGCGGCGGGTCCTGACGCGGCGGCGCCACCGATCGCTCGCGCGGATCGGTGGTGGCGGCGAAAACTCCCTCGTCGAGCTCGCGGTTGCGCTCGGTGGTCGAGTCCTGCTCGTCTTGCAGCAGCTTCTCGACTTCCTTGACGTACCGGCCCACCGTCGCCGCGGCTCCGGTGAATTCGAACGGCAGGACGTCCGCATCGGCGAGCCGGAGGACGGCGGTCCCGACGGTCTGGGCGAGCGCACGGCCGTACACGAATGCTGTGTCGTCGAATTTCGTGTACCAGCTGAAGTCGTCGTACACCGAGTGATAGATGCCGCCGCCGTCTTCACCGCCATACCCGAGGTTCAACGCGGCGATGCCGAGGTGCTGCAGGAACGGCGAGTAATCCGAGCCCGAGCCGAGCGCGCCGATGCGGAGGTCCGATTCGCTGCGGATCTCGCGCCGCCGCTCCGCCGTCGCGGCATCGGCGATCGCGCGCATGCGCGACCGCGCCCAGACGGTGAGACGCGTTTCCGGATCGTCGATGTCGCGCGCGACGTCGTTGATGAAGCGCTGTAACGAATGCGATCCGGCCACGTCGAGGTAGCCGCGGCCGTTCGTATCGGTGTTCAAATACGCCACCGCCTTGCTCGCCAATTCGTCGGCGTGCGTCTCGACCCATTCCGTGGAGCCGAGGAGCGCCGGCTCTTCACCATCCCAGGCGGCATAGATGATCGTGCGGCGCGGTTTCCAACCTTGCTTGAGGAGGTCGCCCAGCGCGCGCGCCTCCTCCAACAGCGATACCTGCCCCGACACCGGATCCTCGGCGCCGTTCACCCAGGCGTCGTGGTGGTTGCCGCGGATGACCCACTCGTCCGGCGCCGTGCTGCCGGGAATGCGCGCGATCACGTCGCGCAACGTCTTCAGACTCCAGTCGAACCTGAGACGCAGATGCACGCGCGCCGGGCCGGGCCCCACGTGATACGTGATCCCGAGCCCGCCACGCCACCCTTCCGGCGCGACCGCGCCGCCGATCGCGGCAAGCAGCGGCTGCGCGTCGGCGTAAGAAATCGGAAGGACGGGAATCTTCGTGAGCGTCGGCGCTTGCGAGATCGGAAGCCGTTTGGCGTCCTTGGTCGCTCCGACCCCGGGAGTCAGCGGATCGCCGGGGTACACCTCCATCTCCATGACGCTGCCGCGCTGGACGCCGTCGCGCGGACGCCACGGTCCCTGCGGATAGGTCTCGCCTTGCGCGTACCCGTCGTCTTTGGGGTCCGAATAGATGAGACAGCCGACAGCACCATGCGCGGCGGCGAGCTTCGGCTTGATACCGCGCCACGACGCGCCGTAGCGCGCGATCACGATCGCGCCTTTCACCGAGATGCCCAGGCGCTCGAGCCGATCGTAATCCGCGGGGATGCCGTAATTCACGTATACGAGCGGCGCCGTGACGTCCCCGTCGATCGAGTACGCGTTGTACGTCGGCAGCTGCTCGGCCTGCTGAGCGGAGGTCGGGTCACCGGGCACCGTGGGCTCGCGCAGCTTCGCGACGAATTTCGTGGGCGCAACAAGCTCCACCACGCGCTCGAGCGGTGTCGGAAACAGCACGTCGAATGTCTCGATGTGCGCGTCCAACCCAAAGCTCTTGAACTTGGCGAGAATCCACTCGGCGTTGTCCCGATCGTACGCCGAACCAACGTGGTGCGGGCGCGCCGACAGCCGCCGCATGTACGATCGCAGCGAGTCGGGGGAGGGAACGGCGCGGAACTTCGTCTCCCACTCGCGCTCGGCCTTCGCCGACTCCGTCGTGAAACCGCGCAGGTCGTCGACCGGCGCGGCGGTTGGCAGGGCGACGATCAGGAGACCGGCCGCCAGTACGATGTTCTTCACCATATGCTCGGCACCTCGTCTTTGGGACGAACCATGGGATCTCCTTCTTTACAGCCGAATGCCTGCGCGAATGCGGGGATATTGGACAGCGGGCCGTTGATCCGCCATTGCTCCGGCGCATGCGGATCCACCGTCACGCGTGTCCGCAGCTGCTCCGGCCGGTCGTGCACGCGCCAGCTCTGCGCGTATCCCAGGAAATACCGCTGCTCCGGCGTGTAGCCTTCGATGAGACCGGGACGGCCGTTGCGTTTCAGCGCGGCCTGGAGGGCATCGTACCCGGTCAGAAGGCCGCCCCAATCCGCAATGTTCTCGCCTTCGGTGAGCTTGCCGTTCACGTGGAACGTGTCGACCTGGATGTATCCGTTGAACTGCTCCTCGACCAGCTTCGCTTGCTCGACGAAGTGCGCCGAATCGGAAGGCTGCCACCAGTCGCGCAGGTTGCCCGCCGCGTCGTAGTGCCGGCCTTCGTCATCGAAGCCGTGCGTCAGCTCGTGTCCCGCCCAGCTGCCGCCGAGTGAGCCGTAGTTCGCGCCGTCGTCGGCGCTCGCATCGAACGTCTGCGGCACCAGCGCGCCAGCCGGGAACACCATCTCGTTCTTGGTTGGATCATAGTACGCGTTGACCGTGGGGACGGTGATGTCCCACTCCGTGAGATCGACCGGTTTGCCGGGGCGGTTCACGGTGCGCTGCCATTCGAATGCGTTGGCTTGCGCGACGTTCAGGACAAACGGTTCGTCGGCGACGCGCAGCCGTGAGTAGTCACGCCAGTGATCCGGGTATCCCACCTTCTCGCCCATGCGCGCGAGCTTGTCGAGCGCCTGCGCGCGCGTGGCGTCCGACATCCAGGTCAGATGCGTGAGGCGTTCGCGGAAGGCCGCGCGGATGTCATCTATTACCGCCTTGGCGCGGGCGCGGGCCTCGGGCGGAAACGTCTTTGCAACGTAGGCCTGTCCGAGGGCTTCGCCGAGATCGCCGTCGGTCTCGCGCAGGCAGCGCTTCCAGCGCGGCAGCAGCGCGCGCGCGCCGCTGAAGCGCGAACGGAACGCGAAGTCTTCCTGCACGAACGGCGTCGACAGCCACGGCGACGCGGCCGCGATGGCGTGGTACCGGAGGTACGCGCGCCACGTCGCGAGCGGCGTGTGGGTGAGTAACGAGTCGATCCGCTTCACGAACTGCGGCTCTGCGACATTCGCCTTCGTGACGCGCGTGGTCAGGCCGATCGCGTGGAAATAGCGCGGCCACGCGATGCGCGGCGTGAGCGCGGCAAGCTCGGCAGCGCTCATCGGATGATCGGTCTTCGCCGGGTCGCGTCGCTCGACGCGCGTGAGCGACGCCTGCGCCAGCGAGGTCTCGAGGTCCATGACTTGCGCGGCGGCAGCGCCGGCAGTCGTCGAATCCTGCCCCGTCAGCCGGAAGAGTCTGGCCACATGCGCGACAAAGGCCTGTCGCGTCGAATCGGCGGCCGCGCCCTGCGCGAAGTAGTAGTCGCGATCGGGAAGGCCGAGCCCGCCCTGGGACAGCCACATGATGTAATGATTCGCATCGTGCGGATCCGCCTGCGGCGAATAACGAAACGCGACATTGGCGCCGAGGACTTGGAGCTTCGCGATTTCAGGCAACAGGCGCGCGCGGGTAGTGACGGAATCGATGCCGCGCAGCCACGGGCGGATCGGCGTGGCTCCGGCCCTCTCGATCGCGGCCGAATCCATGCACGTTGCGTAGAAGGTGCCGAGCTTGCGCGGCGTGCTGTCGGCGGGGAAGGTGTCGCGCCCCGCGGCGGCGTCCTCCAGGACCGAGCGCACGACGAGCTCGTTGCGGTCGCTCATGTCTCGCGTCACACCCGATGACGAGTACGCCGCTGGAATCGTATCGTGGGCGAGCCAGGCGCCGTTGGCGTACTGCGAGAAGTCCGCGCACGCCGATACCGTCGTATCGATCCAGCGGACGTCGACGACCTTGAGCGGTGGCCATTGGGCCGACGAATCGGGTTGCTGAGCAACGAGGGGGTGGGGGAGGAGAACGGAAGAGACGGCCAGCGAGATGAGCAGGAACGCGGCGCGCGACATTGCGATTAGCTCTCCCTTAAGTAGGAAGCGCAATGCTACCGCGAGAGCGATGCCGCGTCAAAACACGGGTCCTACCGCTGTGGCAGGGCTGCGACAGTCGGCGCGCGCGGATTAATCAGACGGGGGCGTGGACTCTTGATTCGGGTCAATCGGCCAAGTTTAGTATACCAACGTGATGAACCGTTTACGGATTGGCGACGCCGCGACACGCACGGGAGTGACGAGGGACACAATTCGTTTCTACGAGCGCGTCGGACTGCTCGCCAGACCGGGCCGCACCGCAACGCGCCACCGCACCTACGATGGCAAAGCGCTCGATCGCATTCGCCTCGTGCGCCAGCTACAGAACTGCGGCCTCACCATCAGCGACATCAAGGAAATTCTGTTTCTCGAAGGTGGCGATCGCCCCGCCGCCGCGAAGCGTCTGATCGAAATCCTCCGCCTGCGGCTGGCATTCCTCGAAGAGCGAATCGCGAGTCTGGAGAGCTGTCGCAGCCGGCTCATCGATGTGTTGCGCGATGTCGCGGCGGCCCGATCCGCCGGGTATGCAGTGCTGGACAGTCTGCCGGACGTCGCCGTACCTCCGCCGTTCCGCTTCGGGCGTCGCCGCCGGGATCTATAACGGCTCGACGTCGGATGCGGGCGTGGCCCGCGTGACCGTCGGAATCACCTGCTGTCGCTTTGCGCCGAGGCGCGCGATCGTGTCATCGCGCTCCCGTTCGACCTTGTAGACCGCGGCAACAGCACTCCCCGAACCCGCGAGCCGCACCCACACCGGTCCCGTCGCGGCGACGCGTTCGTACAACGCCCGCAGCTCCGGATGCCTCCCGAACACGACGGTTTCGAAATCGTTGCCGCCGAGCCGGCCGATACTGCCCCATGTGCTCAGTGCTTCGGCGTCGAGCGTCACGGGGCCGCGCGTTGCGGGTGCGCGATTCTGCTCGTCCCACCACGCGTACGCTTCCGGCGTGGAGATCTGAATCGGGGGTATCGCGACCAGCGCCGGCTGTGCAGGCGGGGCGGGAAGACGAAATTGTCGCTCGCCCCGGCCCCAGGCGATGGCGAGTGGCGCACCGGTCGCAAAGAACGTCACATCCGCTCCCAGTCGCGCGGCGAAGTGCAACAACTCGTGACGGGGCACGGCATTTCCGGCGAGCGCGTTGACGGCGTGCAGCGCCGCCGCGGCATCACTCGAACCGCCTCCCAATCCGGCCCGCACCGGAATGCGCTTCGTGAGCGTGATGTCGACCCCGAACTGATTTCCGGTCGCCTCCAGCACGGCGCGCGCGCCGCGGACGGCCAGGTTCTCGGCAGTCGGCCCGAGGTCTGGGCCTTCGACCGCCAGCGTTACGCCGGACGCTGTCCGCCGCACCACCAGATCGTCGGCGAGCTCGAGCAGGGCGAACGCGGTTTCGATCTGATGGAATCCGGACGTTTCGCGCGCGAGAATCCGCAGGAACAGGTTGACCTTGGCATGCGCCGACGCGCGAACCGCGGTTGGCTCAGTCACGCCGTCTCTCTGTCGGCGGCCGTGCGAAGGTCACCGAGCTTGATGTGCAGTCGCGAGAGCGACCCGAGGCCGAGGAGCGTGATCGGAATGAACGTCGTGAGGTGATACGTCAACGCGTACGCCAGCGCGAGACTCGAGTCGACGCCGTAGAGCCGCAAGGTAAACAGCGTCGCCGCTTCGAAGACGCCGCCGTAGCCGGGCGTGGATGGAATCGCGACGCCGAAGCCGATGATGCCTTGCAGCAGCAGCGACGCTTCGAGCGGGATGTGGATCCCGAAAGCGTAAAAACAGATCGCGAACGACGCCGCGTTCTTGATCCACAGCACGAGCGACCAGAAGATCACGGCGGCAAAACGGCCTGGGCTTTTCAGGACGGAGAGTCCCTCGACGATGCCGTCGGAGATCCGGACGATGCGGTCGGCAACCGCAACGGGAAGCCAGCGACGGGACAGCCGCTCGATCAGCAGGAGGCAGGGCGTCGGGCGGTTCGCGACGAAGAGCGCGACCAGCATGATCACGCCGAAGAGGACCGCGGTCGACGCCGCGATCGCCGCGAGCGAGCGGCCGCCAACGTGGGCGTGCGCGGGAAACGACGGCGCCGCGATCGCGACCGCCATGAGCGCCAGCATGATCAGTGCGTCGAAGATCCGTTCGACACCGATGGAGCCAAGCGCGGTCGTGAAGCGCACCGGGAGCTGGCGGGAGGCGGCATAGGCGCGCGCCACTTCGCCCGCGCGCGCGGGCAGCAGGTTGTTCGCCATGAACCCGATTGTCGTCGCGTGCCAGAGCGGCATGAACGGGAATCGCCGTCCCTCCGTGTCGCGCAGGATCACGCGCCAGCGAATCGCGCGCACGGGGAAGGTGAGCGTCGCGAACGTGACCGTGAGCAGCAGTAGCCAGCCGCTGGCGTGACGCGCATCGCTCCACACCTGGCGGAGATCGCTCTTGTAGAGCACCCACGCGAGCAGCGTGGCGCTGATGGCGAAGCCGACCAGCCAGGCGCTGCGCCTGCGCCAGCGACTTTTTTTAGTCGGGTTCGATGGCGAGGACAACGAGATCGCAGACTTCGTCGATGATTGCCCGCAACGCGTCGCCGCTGGCGCGCTTCGCCGCCTCGCGCAGCTCCTGCGCGCGCGCGCGCGCGCGTGAGCCCTTGTACAAGAGCGTGCGGATGTCGACAGGCTCCCCGCCGTTTCCCCGCGTCGCCTCTTTCGGCGAGACCGGCCCGGGGCCATGTCCCGCGGTTCCCCGAATCAGCTCCTCCAACGATGCGGGGCTCACACCCGCAGCGACGAGCTGCTGATACTTCGTCCACGTTCCCGCAATGTCGGTCGCCGATTCCCCGCCCGCGGATGCTTCCGGCGCCGCGAGCGCCGGCGCACGGACTGTCCCGGAGACGCGCGCGCGATCGCCTGGAGTCGTTGGCGCGGGCGGGGGGACGGGTGGCTTGGGTGGCGCGGGCCGAGGAATCGCGGAGGGGGGCGCGGCTTCGGCGCCGCCCAGTCGGCGCACGGCGACCGTGACCGCCGCGAGCGCGGCCGCGGTCGCTGACTCGTCCCCGCTACCGGAGGCCGAGAGGATCTCACCCGCCTTGCGCAGCTCGGCGGCGAACACCGCCGGTTGGTTGACCGCCAGTCCGCTCGTCACCGCTTCCCGCGCCGCCTGCGCGAATTCGGCGACGCGCTCGGCGACGGCGCCGCCACCGGCGGCGCCCAACGCGCGGAACGTTCCCGCCAGTGTGTGCGCGCGGAGCTCGCGCTGCGTGGCGCTCGGTGCGCGTTCGAGCGAGTCCGCCGCCTGGCGGAGATGCTCACCGTGGCTCACCAGCTCCAGCCGGCCGAGCGCCGCCGGCCGCTCGGCTTCGCCGTCGCCCGCCGGTGCCGTGCCGCGGCGCACGATCGTCGCGACCGTCTCGATCGGCACGATGTCGGGCTCGCTCTCCATGAACTGCACGAGCAGCTGGGCGAACTTGCGGAACTCCGCGCTTTCAGGGTCGGGCCGGCCGCGCTCGGCGACCTCGCGGGCCGCGTGCGCGATCGACGTCGCCGCCATCTGAAACAGCTCGGCGATCGTATCGCCCATGCCCGCGGGCGGCGCGCCGCTCGTCCGGTTCACTTCGCTGATCGCTTCTTCGATACCCTCGAGGAGATCGGGGAGCGGGGGCAGATCGTTCAAGGCAGCGAGTCCGCGCAACGGTTGGAGCGCTTTGAGGACCTGTTGCAGCGGATCGTGCGCCATTGGATTCGCACGCAGCGCGCGTCCGGCGCGATCGAGCGCGCTCGCGATCGCCGCACCCTCACGCGCGACGAATGCTCGCGCTCCCGCGTCGAGCCCCATCGCCTCGGCGGCGCGGACCTGGCCGGAGGGCCGGCCACCCATCTGCTCGAGCTGGCTCGCCAGCGCCTCGGCCTTTGCGGTATCGGCGTCGGTCCACGTCGCTGCTTTGCGGACGAAGATCTTCAGGTCGTCGATCGCGCGGGTGGCGATCTGTTTCGTGGCCGCGTCCCAGGGCCGCCGCCCTTCCCGTACGCCCCGGGCGAGTGCCTCGAAGCCCATCGCGGCCCGCGCGATCGGCTGCTGATTCGCCATCAGCGCGCTGCCGCGCAGCGCGCGCGCGAGTCGAACCAACTCGTCGGCGGCCGGAGTCGCGGGCGCCTGTACCGAGGCGTCGAGGCGGTCGAGGTACTCGCCCGCTTCGAGCACAAAGAAATCCGCCATTCCCAGGGGAGCCGTCACGGGTCCCCAAGGTAATAACTTTTAGGCCCCTGCGGGGATGGCTATGAGCGCCTTGAGCTCTTGATAAGCCGCGAAGTACGCCCGCGCCATGCCGTCCAATCCGAATTGCGTGCGCGCGCGTGCGCGCAGACGCGCGTGGTGCCATCGGGTGGCGGCTTTCGCCCACGACGTAGACGGGCCACGGTAGACGTGAGGCCGCGTGCGCGTAACCGTTCAGATGCACGACGTCCGGCTGGATTGTGACGCCCTCCACCCCTGAGAAATCCGTCAACAGATGGAGGCTAATTCCCAGGTGGGCCCTACCGCCGGAGGGTACGCGCGGTGATGTTCTGCAATTCACTCGAACAGGAATCCACTGATGCTCCGAGACAATGAGGAAGCGGGCGCTGCCGCTGAAGCCGCCGATCGTTTACGCCGTCGCGGTCTGGAGGTGACGGGGACCGAGGAGCCAGGGGATCTGGCTGATCTACTGTCGGCCGTCGAGGGGTTCGAAGGCGCGGTCGAGGCACACGGCGGCGATCTGATGGTCGACGATCTGAAGAGCGCGCAGCCGGACGATCGACACTTCGTTCTGCCGCGCCGCGGTCACGGTGAAGCGGTCCGTTCGTACATCAATCGGATCGACGCGGCGACCGCGTCGCTCCGCAAGCACCCACCCAAGTTTGATTAACCTTTGACGAGCTGCACCATGCGGCGCACCGCTTCTTCCATGCCCCAGAAGACCGCGTTGCTGACGATCGAATGTCCGATGTTGAGCTCTTCGATTTCCGGAATGCGGGCAACGGCTTGCACGTTCTGGTAGGTGAGCCCATGCCCCGCATGCACGGCGAGTCCGATGGATTTGGCGTGCGTTGCGGCGCGTCGCAGCTCTTTCCATGCTGCATCGCTGCGACGCCAGGTGTGCGCGTACCGACCGGTGTGCAGCTCGATCGCGGGCACCCCCAACTGCTGCGCTCGATCGATCGTTTGCAGTGCGGGATCGATGAACAAGCTCACGCGGATCCCGGCATCCTGCAGGCGGGCGATCGCGCCGCTGATCCGTCTATCGCCCTTCCGCAGCGCTAGTCCGCCTTCGGTAGTGATCTCCTGCCGTTTCTCGGGGACGAGCGTCGCCTGAAACGGTTTGACGCGCGCCGCGAGCTTGACGATCGGCGCGTGCGCGCCGAGCTCGAGGTTGAGCACCGTGCGCACCGTTCCCGCAAGTGCCATCACGTCCGCGTCCTGAATGTGCCGGCGGTCTTCGCGGAGATGGATCGTGATGCCATCGGCGCCGGCACGCTCGGCGGCGGCCGCGGCTTGAACAGGGTCGGGCTCGTCGGTCTTGCGCGCCTCGCGCAGCGTTGCGACGTGATCAATGTTGACGTAGAGACGCATCATGTCTTACCTTCGGATCACCCCGACCACAGGTCTCGTCTCGTGAAGCGACGGCTCGCGCTCCTGTTCGGCCTGCTTGCCACCGCGGGAAGCGCGTGCGGCGGCAGAAACACCGGGCCGGTCACACCCGCGCCGCAAACGATGAACGACGCGGTCACGCAGTTCTTTGCGGCCGTGAAGGCGAACGACCTGAACCGGATGGGCGAGCTGTGGGGCACCGACCGCGGCGCCGCCGTCGGCTTCATGGACGCCCAGAAGCTGCGCGAGCGCCTCACCGTGATTCAGAAATTCCTCGAGAACACGGGCTATCGGATCATTGAAGGCCCGTTGCTCGTACCAGGACACGACGAGCTGCGCACCTACCGCGTGGAGCTGCAGCGCGCGAATTGCAATCAGGTATTGCCGATCGACGTGGTGCGGACGCGCAGCGGCGGCTGGCTCGTCTACGACGTCCACCTCGAGAGCGCCGGCAATCCGAACGGGCCGTGCCAGCCCGCGAGCACGGGGCAGGGAACCAGGCCGTAGAGGGGAGCGTTCCACCTACTCGGTGAGCTCCAGCAGAATGCCGTTGGTGGTCTTGGGATGCAGGAAAGCGATTCGCCGTCCGCCCGCTCCGCGCCGGGGCGCTTCGTCGATCAGCTTGTAGCCGGCAGCACGGCAGCGTTGCAACGCGGCGTCGAGATCCGCGACCCGATAGCAGATATGGTGGATGCCGGGGCCGCGTTTCGCAAGGAACTTCGCCACGGGACTGTGCGGGTCGATCGGCTCGAGTAGCTCGACATCGACCGGGCCGAGATGCAGGCTGACGATTGTCGCGCCATCGGCGGTCTCAGGACCTTCGGGAGCAAGCCCGAGGACGTCGCGGTAGAAAGCGAGCGCGTCAGCAATGCTCGACACAGCGATGCCGATGTGAGCGACAGAGGCGTTCATCAGGTCAAACTAACGTCTAGCGAAGGAGCGTGTAGGGTTATGGAAGATGTGAAGCATCCGTCCGCCGTCACGGACGCCACATTTCAGGCGGAAGTGGAGCAGCACAAGGGTCTGGCCGTCGTGGATTTTTGGGCGACGTGGTGTGGGCCCTGTCACATGGTGGCGCCGATCATGGATCAGCTTGCCGGCAAGTACAACGGCAAGGTGAAAATCGTGAAGGTAGACGTGGACGCCAATCAGGCGACGGCGATGCGCTTTAACGTCCGCTCGATTCCGAGTATTCTATTCTTCAAGGACGGACGTCACGTGGATACGCTGGTCGGTGCCTATCCGTCACAGGCGTTCGAGCAAAAGATCGACCAACATCTGTCGTAGCTTCCTCGCCGGAGGACGATGCGCGCGAGCACCGCTCGCCTGACGAATTCGCCGGTTCGCCTCGCGGATCTGCAGTTTCCGCAGGTCAACCGGCTCATTCATCGCACCCGCCTCGCGTTCATTCATCTCGACAATCTGCTGGCGTACGCCAAGCGCGACCGCGACGGCCGCATCGACGGCTATATCGCGGCGCACCTGCCGGACGAATGCGTGCTGCTCTTCTTCCGCAAAGGGGAGGCGGTCAACGCCGCGTCGCTCCACACCGCCGGCCGTCAGGTCATCACGATCACCGAGGCGCTGAAGCGCATGCGCGGCGAGGTGGAACGCGGCGACCTCGAATACTGCGCGGCGCCGATGGAGCAGCTCGCCTGGATGTATGGGTCGTGCGCGGGCGACTATCAGTCACGGTTCATCGACGTCAAACAGCCGGAGAAATTCTTCCCGGTGTTGCAACAGGAAAAAGTCACCGGCGTGCTGGAACTCATCTCGAACGGGCGGGTCTCCTACCTGAAGTTCGATCAAGGCAAATACCTGAGCGGCTACTTCTGCGACAAGCCCGAGAACGTGCCGCCCGCGCGCTACCTCGAGTCGCTCTTCGACCCCGCCCCGGGTGGGGGGACTCCCGCGATGTCGGCCGGCACGTTCCCCGCCGCAGCCGATCTGCCGGCGCAGGCGCCGACGGCCCTGGTCAACACGTATCGCGAGCTGTACTGGCGCATCGTCGATGCGGTGGAGCGGGAGTTTCCGGGAGAAGCGAAGCGCCGCGCGCAGAAGGTCATGAGCGCCATCGTCGACACGCATCAGGCGCTCGCGTTGCTGAGCGTGCCGCGCGGCACCGACACGCCCGATGCCGTGGTGAAACCCGAGGAGCTGTCGACGGCGCTCACCGACTGGGCACTGCAGCTGCTCGAGGGGGCCGAGGTCATGATGCCCGGCACGGCGACGAAAGTGCTGAAGGATGCGACGCGTGAGCATCGCTACGTCCTGCAGGCCGCCAACTTCTACGGCCGGCTCCCCTGGCGGGTGACGTGGTAACGTGGCCGGAACGCTCTATGTCGTCGCGACGCCCCTCGGCAACCTCGGCGATCTCTCACCCCGCGCCGCCGAGACGCTGAAGCGCGTCGCGGTGGTCGCCGCCGAGGACACGCGCCACAGCAAACCCCTGCTCAATCACGCCGGCTCGAAGGCCGAGCTGGTCAGTTTCCACGCGCATTCATCCGACCGCGCCCTGGAGCGCATCCTGCGCATCCTCCAAGACGGGAGGGACGTTGCGCTCATCACCGATGCCGGCACGCCGGCGATCAGTGACCCGGGCGTCGAGCTGGTCGCTGCCGCTCGCGGGCGGGGAATTCCGATTGTCACCATACCAGGACCGACCGCCGTAGCGGCGAGCTTAGCGGTGTCGGGCATCGGAGGCGACCGCTATGTCTTTCTGGGATTCCTGCCCCGCAAAGGAAGCGACCGCCGCCGTTTGTTGTTGACCGCCGCCTCCAGTGAATGGACGGTCGTCATGTTCGAATCACCGAATCGCGTCACGCAACTGCTCGCCGACTTGATCGACGTCTGTGGGGCCGACCGGCAGGCGAGCGTCTCTCGGGAGTTGACCAAGGTCTTCGAAGAGACGCGTGCGGGGACGTTACAGGATTTGTCAGACCACTATGCAGACGCCCCGGTCCGGGGCGAGGTTACGGTGGTGCTCGCGGGCACCGGGAAGCCGCGGGTCGAAGAGCGGCCTCCCGATCCGGCCGAACGGGCCAAGGCTTTATTGGGAAAAGGGCTGTCCCGGAAAGACGCTGCGGATCGGTTAGCGGAAGAAACCGGAATCTCGCGGAATACGGCATATAGATTGGTCAACGATTTATGAAAGCACTGTGCTCGGCCTTGGTCGCGGCTCTTGCGTTAGGCACCCCACACCCGACGCACGACACACGACGCGCGGCTTCTCTCACCATCGGTCGCCTGCACTACGACGGCGGCGGCGACTGGTATGCCAATCCGTCCGCATTGCCGAATCTGCTGACGGCGCTGCGCGAGCGAACCACGCTTCCGGTAGCCGATCGCGAGCGCGTCGTGACGCTGACCGGGCCGGAGCTGTGGGACGTTCCCTTCATCTATATGACAGGCCATGGCAACGTGCATTTCTCCGATGTCGAGCTGCGCAATCTCCGGCGCTACCTGGAGCAAGGCGGATTCCTCCACGCCGACGACAACTACGGTATGGACAAGTCGTTCCGCCGTGAGATCGCGCGCGTCTTTCCGGACCATCCGCTCGTTGAAGTGCCGTTGACGCATCCGATTTACAACCTGGTGTACGCGTTTCCGAAAGGCATTCCGAAGATCCACGAGCACGACGGTCTGCCGGCGCAGGGGTTCGGAATTTTTTTGGGAGATCGGCTTGTCGTATACTATTCCTACCAATCCGATCTCGGGAACGGATGGGAAGATACGACTGTGTACCATGATCCTCCCGCGCTGCACGAGGCCGCGCTGCGCATGGGTGTGAATCTCTTCACGTACGCAGTCAGCGGGACAAAATGACCGAGACGGCGCGCCGACTGCGTCGCCTGGCCAGGCCGCACGCGCGCGCCCGCGCCTTCGCCGTGGTCCTCGGCGGTGCGGGAGCGGCGCTGGCCGCGGCCGCGCTCGGGCTTGCCGTCGCCCCCGCCGTTCCTGGCATGACCCTCGCCTGGGTTCTGGTCGCCGCGAGCGCGGTTGCCGCTGTCTGGGCGGTGCGGCGCGCGGGCCGCGACGCCACGCCGCCCGCTGTCGGCCGGCTGGTCGAGAGTGCCGCCGGTGGACGCGCCGGCAGCATCGTCGGCGTCGTGAGTCCGACGGTAGGCACGGCGCCGGGGGGAGGTTCGAGCGCCGCGTTATTGCTTGCGGCCGACACGCGCGCCGCCGCGGTCGTGTCGTTCGCGGCACCGGGTGTCGATGGTTTCATGCGGCGGACGACCTACCGTCACTTCTTCGCCGGCGCGGGCGCGGCACTCACCGGACTCGTGCTGTTCGTCATGGGCTCACCCCAATCCGGCCGCGCCGCCGCGTTCTGGCATCCGGTCCGGGCTTGGCGGAACGCTTATGCGCCCGTGCGCCTGACCGTGGATCGACTGAAAGTCCGCCGCGGCGGAACGGTGACTGCGACGATCGGTGTTCCCGGCGCGAAACGCGTCACGCTCTGGACGCGCGGGGCGGGGGAGCCCTGGAAGCCTACGGTCCTGGCGCTCGATCCTGACGGCAACATCGTGCAGCACATCGGTCCGATCGAATCGGATCTCTTTCTTCGCGCCGCGAGCGGCGGCCGCTCGAGCGGCGAAATCAAAATCGCCGTCGCGCTCCCGGCATTTCTCGCCGACCTCGATCTGACGGCGCGGTTTCCTTCTTATCTCGGTCGCTCCGATGAGCCGCTGCTCGCGGGGCCGGAGGTCATCCCGCTGCCCGCCGGGACGACCGTCATCACCAGCGGCACCGCGAGCGTACCGCTCGCAACGGCGGCGTGGACGCTCGAGTCTCATGCCGAGAAGTTGCGGGTGAGCGGCACGCGGATCGACGGACGCTTCATACCGCCGGCGAGCGGCACGTGGCGCTTGGAGGCGACGACCATCGACGGATCGCCGCTGGAAGGCGCGAGTCCCGAGCTCCATCTCTTGATCGTGCCGGACTCGGCGCCGGTTGTCACGGTGCCCGTACCCGGCCGGGATACCACGTTGCCCATCTCGCTGCATCAGCAGCTGGTCGCCGACGTGCGGGACGACCACGGTATCTCGCGACTTGCGATCGTGAGCTGGCGCGTCAGCCGCACCGGCCGCATTGGCCAGCCGGTGCGCGACTCGGTGGATGTCAGCGGCGTGGGCGATCGCGCAATCGTTCAGGCCCGGCTCAATGCCGAGAATCGCAGCTTGCTGCCCGGTGACACGCTGCGCTTTTATGTGGAGGCACTCGACAACGCGCCGACCCCGCATGCGGGGCGTAGCCCGGAGATCGCGCTGCGACTTCCGAGCATGGAAGAGCTGCGCGCCGAGGCGCGCGCCGCCGCGCGAGAGGTGGCGACGGCGGCGGACTCCGTCGCAGCCGCGCAGCGCGAGCTGAGCGATCGCACGCGCGATCTCGCGTCGGAGCGGAGCCGGGATACCGACGGGCAGGCCGGCCGACGGGCCGACGGGCGGAGTCAGGAGTCCGGCAGCATGTCGTTCCAGTCCACGCAGCGCGCCGAGGAAATCGCCCGCGATCAGGCCGCGATGTCACAGCGCGTACAGCAACTGGCGCAGGCGGTCGACGAAATCGCGCGCGCCGCGAAAGCGGCTGGCATCGACGACAGCGCGTTCCAAAGCCGGCTGCGCGAAGTGCAGGATCTGCTCGAACGCGCGCTCACCCCGGAGCTCGAACAGCGGCTGCGTGAGCTGCAGGACGCGTTGGCGAAGCTCGATCCTGAAGCCACGCGGCAGGCGCTCCAGCGCTTGGCGGAAGCACAGCAGCAGCTCAAGCGCGAGCTCGATCGCAGCGAGGAACTGTTCAAGCGCGCGGCCCTCGAAGGCGAGCTCGCCTCACTCGCCAAGGACGCCGAAGACCTGCAGCGCCGGCAGGCGGAGTGGACCAGGGAAGATGCGCAGCATGCCGATTCCGCAGCCGCCGCGAGCGAGCGTGACCTCGCCACGGCAACCGATTCGCTCGCGCGCGGCGTGGAGCGCGCGGGCGAGTCCGTGCCGCTCAAGCAATCCGCAGCTGCCGCGCGCCGCGCACACGGCGCCATGCAGGAAGCCGCGGGGGCCGCGAGTCAGAGCGACGCGCGCACCGCCCGCCGCGCGGGCCAGGAAGCGGCCGATTCGCTCGCGCAGCTTCCGGACGAGCTCCGCCATCGGCGCGACTCGCTGACCACGGCATGGAAACAGGAAACGCTCGACGCCCTGAACCGCGCGCTTGCCGAGACCGCGGCACTCGCCCAGCGCCAGCAGGAAATCGCCGATGCGCTGCGCGACGGTGACGTCAGTGCCACCACGCGGGGACGCCAGGCTGCCGTCGAAGAGGGAACGCACGCGATCGAACAAGAGATCGGAGCGGCGGCCGGGCGTCATGCGCTCGTCTCACCACAGCTCGAGGCGGCACTTGGCTACGCGCAGAACCAAATGAAAGAGTCGCGCGAGCAGCTGGAGCAAGGCGATCCGAATCCCGCGACCGCCGCGCCGTTTGCCGAGCAGGCGCTCGACGCGCTCAACGCGACCGCCCATGCGCTCGTGCGCACCGCGCAGCAGGTCGCCGGCGCGCAATCCGGCTCGGGTTTCCAGGAAGCGATCGAGCAGCTCGCGCGCATGGCGCAGGAGCAGCAGGGGATGAACGGTGAGGCCCAGGGCCTGATGCCGATGATGGGTCTCGGCGGCGACGCCGTGATCCAGCGACTGCGCGAGCTCGCGGCGCGCCAGCGCCAGCTCGCCGACCAGCTCGACCGTTTGCAGGCAGGCGGCGATGCCGGTGCCGCGGGCGCGCTGGCCCAGGAAGCGCGTGAGCTTGCGCGCCAGCTCGAAGCCGGCCGGCTCGATCAGCGGACGGTTCAGCGCCAGGAAGGCCTCTACCGCAAGCTGCTCGACGCCGGCAGAAGCCTCTCCAGCGATGAGCCCGACGAGAACAAGAAGCGCACCAGCCGCTCCGCTACCGCTGCCGACAGCGTCCACATCCCCACCGCGTTGCTGCCCGGCGCGACGGGCAACGGTCCCAAGATGCGGTATCCGACGTGGGACGAGCTCACGGGCCTCACGCCCGAGCAGCGGCGCATGGTATTGGAATATTTCCGCAGGTTAAATGAGCCGAAGCGTTAAGTTCGCGCTCGCTCTCATCGTCGCATTGCCGATCGTACTCGAGGCGCAAGCCATCGGGCCCGGCTTTGAGCTCGAGCGGTCGGGCCGGTACGCCAACGCGGCCGCCAGCTACCTCGCGACGATCCACGCCGATCCGACGAATCTTTCGGCGCTGCTCGGTCTCGAGCGGACGTTGTTCGCGCTGAACCGGATGGCGGAGCTATTGCCGCTGGTGCAGAACGCGCGGGCGCGGTTGCCCGACAATCTGGCGTTGCGCAGCCTGGAGTTGCGCGTGTACGCAACCTTGAATGAGCCGGATTCCGTCGACGCGATATCGGAGCGCTGGGCGGCGCAATCGCCCCACAGCGAGGTGCCGTACCGGGAGTGGGGCCAGGCGTTCGCCGATCGACGGATGTGGAACGACGCGCGACGCGCGTTCCTGCTCGGCCGCAAGAACCTTGGTGACGAAGACGCGCTCGCGATCGAGCTCGCGCAGCTGGAGCAACGGGCCGGCAACTGGGAGGCGGCTGCCGCCGAATGGGGGCGCGCGGTCACACGATCGCCGGATGTCGGCCCGAACGCCGTCAGCCAGCTGGCCGAGGCGCCCACGGCGGCGCACGACGGCGTCACTCGGGTGCTGACAACGGGAACGGCGACTGCCCGCGCCCGCCGGCTGGGCGCCGAAGTGTTGCTGGCCTGGGGCCAGCCGGATGAGGCGTGGACCGCGATGCAGTCGACCCTGGCGCCGCGCGACGGCGAGACGGCTGATGCGCTGCGCCGCTTCGCGGATCTCGCGGCCGCGAACACGTCCGCGCCAGGGCATCGCGTGCGCGGGTTGGCGCTGACGCGCTGGGCCGACATGGTCCCCTGGCAGCAGGCGGCGCGCGCGCGCGCGGAGGCGGTGCGCGAGTTGCTCGACGCCGGCGACAAGGTTGCGGCGCGGCGCGTTCTCGAAGGACTGACCAGCGATTCGTCGATTCCGGCCGAGGCCCACGCGGCGGCCGAGACGGCGTTGCTGCAGGTGCTGATCGCGGATGGGCAACTCGATGTCGCGGAGGAGCGCCTCGCGAGTCCCGCGCCTTCGACGTTGTCCGAGGACGATCGCGCGTCGCTCCGACTCGCGCTCTCCCAGGCACGCGTCATCCGCGGGGAGCTGGACCGCGCGGCGACTGTGCTCGGCAACGATTCGAGCGTGACGGCGATCGCGCAGCGTGGCTGGATTGCGCTGTACCGCGGCAACCTCAAGGGCGCGATGGAGGCGTTTCGGATGGCCGGCCCCTACTCCAGCGACCGGGCCGCCGCCACCGAACGGACCGCCATGATGGCGCTGCTGCAGAGCATCCAGCAAGAGTCGAGTCCCGAGCTCGGTGCGGCCCTGCTCACGCTGACGCGCGGCGATTCGATTGCGGCGATCGGCGCGTTACGGCGCGCTGCCGCCAAGCTGCCCGAGCAGGGCGGGCGACTCGACGTCTTGCTCCTTGCCGGCCGCGTCGCTGCCCTCAAGGGTCCTGAGCAGCAGCCGACGGCGACCGCGATCTTTGACGAAATCGTGCGCGCCGGCGGGGAGGGCGCGGCACCCGCCGCGGCCGAGCTCGAATGGGCGCGGCTGCTGGTGCGCGTGGGGCGCAACGCCGACGCGATCCCGCATCTCGAGCATCTCATCCTGACTTATCCGAACAGCGCCTTCGTGCCCGAGGCGCGGCGCGTGTTGGAGGGGGCGAAGGGAGCGATTCCGAAGTCGTGAAGCGACGAGACTTCGTGCGGACGGTTGGGCGCATGGGCGGATTGGCAGTTGCGTCCCAGCTCGGTCTTCGATTCAGCCCATCAGCGCATCTGCCCATCAGCCCATCGCTGTTGGTTCCGATGGACGACACGCAGACCGACCATCTCAAAGCGTACGGTCTCACCTACCGCGCGATCCAAGCCGGTCTCAAAGCCGAGTGGCTGCTGAATTATCGCGGCGGGTCGTTCCTCATTCCCGACTTGGATGCGTTGCGGCGCGATGCGGCACTCAACGGCGTGCGGACCGAGCCGGTCGACAGTGCGATGACCGCCGTGCGCGGCGAGATCGAAGCGAGCAACATGGACTCGGTGCCGCTCGAGAAGGCGCCCAAGATCGCCGTCTACGTGCCGCCGTTTGAGCAGCCGTGGGACGACGCCGTCACCATGGCGCTGCAGTACGCGGGGATCTCGTTCACGAAAATTTGGGACGAAGAGGTCACGAACGGGACGCTGAAAGAATACGATTGGCTGCACCTGCATCACGAAGACTTCACGGGCCAGTATTCGAAGTTTTTCTTGATCTACTCGGGCATGCCCTGGCTGGCCGAGATGGTCCAGCGCAACACCGACATGGCCCGGCGGCTCGGTTTCCCCAACGTGCCTGAGCTCAAGAAAGCGGTGGCGCGGGGTATTCGCAGCTACGTCGAGAACGGGGGGTTCCTGTTCGCGATGTGCACGGCGACCGAGACGATCGATCTCGCGCTCGCCGCCGAACACGTCGACATCGCGGCCTCCTTCGCGGACGGTACCCCGATCGATCCCGAGGCCGACAGCAAGCTCGACTGGTCCAGGACCTTTGCGTTCACCGGCGCGCACATCGAGACGAATCCGATGATCGCGAGCTTCTCCGACATCGACGGCCACCAGGTCAACGGCGGCGCGCGGCGCCAACCGCTCGGCGCGTTCAAGCTGTTCAACTTCGCCGCCAAGATCGATCCGGTGCCGACGATGCTCGTGCAGAACCACCGCCAGATCATCCCGGACTTCTACGGGCTCACGACGTCGTTCATGCGGAACCGGCTGAAGCCCAGCATCACGATCATGGGCGACGAAGAGGGCGCGCCGTGGGTGAAGTACGTTCACGGGGATCTGGGGAAGGGCACGTGGACCTTCTTTGGGGGCCACGATCCCGAAGATGCGCAACACCAGATCGGTGATCCTCCCACCGATCTATCGCTGCATCCGCATTCGCCCGGCTATCGGTTGATTCTGAACAACGTGCTGTTTCCGGCAGCCAAGAAGAAAGAACTGAAGACGTGAGCGTCGAGCGCCTGACGGCGGCGACGCGCGCGCTATTGCAGGAGGAGATCGCCGCCGCCCACGGGCGCGAGGTGTCGTTCGTCGTCCGCGCCGATCCCAACGGCGCGCTCACCGACGCGCGCGTGGTCGCGCGCGGCACGATCGACGCGGTGCTCGCGCTCCCCGGCGTCGCGCAGAAGGGTGAGATGCTGCTCCACAATCATCCGAGCGGCTTCCTCGAGCCTTCCGGCGCCGATCTCCACGTCGCCGCGCGCCTGCACGATGAGGGCGTCGGCTTTGGTATCGTCGACAACGACGTCAGCACCCTGTACGTGGTGGTCGAGTGCCCGCGCGCCAGGAGTCTCACGCGACTCGACGCCCTCGCGGTCGCGAATCTGCTGGCGGAGCCCGGCCCCGTCGCGCGCGTGCTCGGCACCACGGCGTTCGAAGATCGGCCAGGCCAGCGGGACATGGCGGCCTACATCGCCGACGCCTACAACGACGGCGGCATTGCGCTGCTCGAAGCAGGAACCGGCGTGGGGAAGTCGTTCGCCTACCTCGTCCCCGCGCTCGAGTGGGCGCGGCTCAACGGCGAGCGGACGATCGTTTCGACGAACACGATCAATCTCCAAGAGCAGCTCGTCGGCAAAGATCTGCCCATCCTGTCGCGCGCGTTCTCTACCGGCGATCGCGCCGTGACGTTCGCGCTGCTCAAGGGCTGGCGTAACTACCTGTGTCTCTCTCGGCTCGAGCAAGCGCGCGCCGGTCAGGAATCGCTGTTCGACGACGCGCGCGGCGCCGAGCTCGACGCCATCGCCGGCTGGGCGTCGCGGACGGCCGACGGCAGCCTGTCCGATCTCGTCGAGGAGCCGTCGAGCGACGTGTGGGACGCGGTGGCGGCGGAGTCCGATCTTTGCACCCGACTCAAGTGCCCGCACTTCGACCGGTGCTTCGTTTTTGCGGCGCGGCGGCGCGCCGCGGAAGCGGACGTCGTCATCGTCAATCATCACTTGCTCGCGTCGGATCTCGCGGTACGCATCGTCTCCGATAATTGGCAGGAAGCCGCTGTGCTGCCGCCGTACCGTCGCCTCGTACTCGACGAGGCGCATCATCTGGAGGACGTCGCGGCGCAGCACCTCGGCACTCAGGTCAGCATGCTCGGCGTGCAGCGGCTGCTGGGACGCCTCGAACGCAACGGCCGCGGCCTGTTGCCCACACTCGCCGCCGAGCTCAGCACCCACGAGGACCTGCTCGGCGCAGCCAGCCGCGACCTGCTGGGCCGCACGGTGCTCGACGCGCTCGCCGCCGCCCGGCGCGGGGCGGAGGAGCTGTTTGGCCGCCTGGCGCGACGCCTCGACGCAGAGCAGTCGGCCACGCCCGTGTTACGGCTGACCGACGCGTTCGCCGAGGACGCTGTGTGGCGCGAAGGGCTCGACGTGGCGCTCGACAATCTGCTCATCGCCTTCAGCAAGCTGCGCGATGGTGTCGAGACGATCGCCGATCGCCTTTCGATTGACGATCCGGCGGAAATGCGGACACGGCTGATCGGCGAATTGCGCGGCGTGGTTCGCCGTTTGGATACGGCCGCGGATGCCCTCAAAGCGACGCTGCAACCGCGCAACCCGTCCGCCCATCTGCCCACGAGCCCATCGGTTCGTTGGATGGAGCGCCGCGGCCGCCGCACACCCAATCTCACGCTTTCGGCGGTGCCGCTCGATCTCGCGCCGGTTCTCAAGGAGGCGCTGTTCGATCGTGTCGAGACGGTCGTGTTGACGAGCGCGACGCTCGCGGCTGGCGGCGAGTTCACCTTCCTCGAAGAGCGACTCGGTTTGTCGCTGCCGCCCTCGCGCGTAACGGTCCGCGAAATCCTTCCGTCGCCGTTCGATTTCGGCGCGCAGTGCGTGTTTGGGATTCCCACGGACATCCCCGAGCCCCGCGACGACGAATCAGGCCACGGCGCCGCGGTCGCGCGTGTGCTGCTCGAGCTGGCGCACGCCTCGGACGGCGGGATCTTCGGGCTGTTCACGAGCTACGCCGCTCTCCGCCGCACCGCCGAGGCCGTCCGCGGGCACATCAACGGCCGCTGGCCGCTGCTCGTTCAGGGAGAGGGGCAACGCGATCAACTGTTGCGCCGGTTCCGCGAGGCCGGGTCGGCGATTCTGCTCGGCACCGATTCGTTTTGGGAAGGGGTCGACGTGCCGGGACGCGCGTTGCGTGTGCTCATCCTCGCAAAACTGCCGTTCAAGGTCCCGACCGAGCCGCTAACCGCCGCGCGGCTCGAGCGTCTGACGCAAGCCGGAGTGGACGGATTCACGCACTACCTCGTTCCCCTCGCGGCACTCAAGTTGAAACAGGGGTTCGGGCGCCTCATCCGCACCAAATCGGACGTCGGCGTGGTAGTGCTGCTGGACCGGCGGGTCGTCACCAAACGGTATGGCGCGGCGATGCTCGAAGGCTTGCCGCCCGCTGCGAGGGCGATCGGTAACTGGCCGGATGTACGGCGAGAAGTCGAAGAATTCTTTGCGATGCACAGTATCGGCAGCCCCCCGTCTTGGAGCTAGATTTACTCGATGAGTTTTGCCAGACGCGTAGCACAATTGCCGACATATCCGATGGCGGAGTTGCCCGCCATCAAGCGCCGCCTGATCGAGGAGGGCGTCGACGTCATCGACGTCGGGGCGGGAGACGCCGACTTCCCGCCGCCCGAGATCGCGGTTCAGGCGCTGACGCGGGCGCTCGAGGACCCGGCGATGAGCCGTTACGCGTTCCAGCTTGGCCTCCCCGCCTTTCGCGAATCGGCTGCCGCCTACATGCAGCGGCGCTTTGGCGTCCGCATCGATCCGTTCAAAGAGCTGCACCCGATCCTCGGCTCAAAAGAGGGCATTGCGCACCTCGCGACTGCCGTCCTGAACCCCGGCGACGTCGCCATCGTGCCGGTGCCGGGCTATGCCGTCTATCATGGCGGCACGGTGCTCGCGGACGGCGAGCCGTATCTCGTCAACCTGACGCCGCGCAACGATTTTCTGCTCGAGCTGGATGAGATTCCCGCGGATGTTCTCAAGAAAGCAAAGCTCGTCTATCTCAATTACCCGAATAATCCCACGGCGGCGATCGCGCCGCGCGATTATCTGAAGCGCGTGATTGCCGCCTGCAAGAAACACGATCTCGTGCTCGCGTACGACAATCCGTACTGCGAGATCACGTTCGACGGCTACGTCGCGCCGTCGATCTTCGAGATCCAAGGCGCGATGGACGTCGCGGTAGAGTTTCATTCGCTGTCCAAGAGTTTCTGCATGACGGGCTGGCGCCTCGGTTGGGCGGTTGGCCGGCCGGATCGGATCGCCGCGCTCGCGCGTGTCAAGAACTACATCGACACGGGCGCGTTCCTCGCGGTGCAGGCGGCGGGCGCCGCGGTGCTGAACCAGGCTGAGCATATCGCGGCCGCGTATGCGGCCCAGTTCCGCGAGCGGCGTGATGCGATTCTGCCGGCCTTGCGCGCGAACGGCTTCGAGGTCGAATCACCGCGCGCGACGTTGTACGTCTGGATCCCGTTGCCCGAAGGACTGCCGTCGGCTGCGTTCCAGAAGCGCGCGCTGGAGGACGTCGGCGTCGTGACGTTGCCCGGCAGCGCATTCGGTGCGGGCGCAGAAGGATTTTTCCGCATTGCGTTGACGCTGCCGTCGCCGCGCCTCATCGAAGCGACCGAACGGCTCGGAAAGGTGCTCGGGGGCGCCCCTGTTTGACCGCCATGTAGATCGGCAACCGGTCGGCCGCGCCTGGCTGATCACCGCGGCGATTCACGTATTCGCCGTCGTACTGATCTTCACGGTGAACTGGGCGGCGCCGTGGCGGCACACGACCTATGTCGTAATGGAGCCGCTGAACGCCGGGGACTCCGTCGTCTACGTGCCGGGGACTCGCGAAGTCCGCGCCAGGGGTCCGAAGATTCTGGCGACTCGCAAGGAGCCCGCGCCGCCACCGCCGCCAGCAGTCGCTCCGCCACCGCCCGCCGCGCCGGCGCCGCCGGAATCCACGGTGACAGTCCTCGCCTACGATCCCAACGCGAGTCGCGTGGCTCCGGCGCCGCAGGTTGGCGACGGCAAGCTGTGGGTGAGTCCGCGGCCCGGTCTCCCCGCTGCCGTGGCTGACGCGATCTATGGAGACACCTCCACCGAGACGCGGCACACCGCGGCGATCCAACGGCTCAAGGCGATGGTGGATACGTTGAATCAGGTGCTCGATCAGGAGCAGCGTGAACATCGTCGTCCGTCCTGGACGCTCGGCGGCACGCCCGACAAACCCGAGTGGGGGATCGATTCCGCGTACATCCACATCGCGGGCATCAAGATTCCGACGGCGGTTCTGGCGGGGCTCGGCTATCTGATGAAAGGCGGCGGCAATTTCGACGAAGACATGCGTAACCGCCAGCTCGCCGACATGCGCGCCGACATTCTCCAGGCCGCGAATCGCGCGCAGTCGCTGGCGCAGTTCCGGCGCTACGTGCGCGAGCTCCGCGAGCGCAAGCAGGCCGAGCGTGATGCCGATGAGCGGCGGCGCGCCCAGGATACGGTCAAAGCCGTACCCTAGTTGGACCGTGGGGCGGATGCGATCTTCGTCTGCATGAGATCGGTCCGCATCGCAGTAATTCTTTCCATCGTATCGTTCGCTCCCGCGGCGCTCCGCGCCCAGTCGCTCGACCGCATCGAGCAGCGCCTGCGCGCGAACATCACCGCCGCGCATGAAAGCCAGATCGTGTATCTCCAGCGTGTCGTCGACATCCCGAGCAGCACATTGAATCTCGAAGGGGTGCGCAAAGTCCGCGCGGTGTTCCGCGCGTCGTTCGATTCGCTCGGGTTCACGACGAGCTGGGCCGCCGTGCTCGGCGCGCTGGGCAGCGGCTCTCACGCGCCGGGCGAGCGCGTCGATCTCAAGTCGCTCACGATGCAGACCGAACGCGCGGCTTTGTTGTTTTACCGGTTGGGGAAGCGGCCGGCGTCGCAATTCGCGCGGCAGACCGGGGCGAACTGATGCTCGTCGCGCTCACGATTCTGGCTGCGCTCGCCGTGCAAGACACGACGGTCCTGCGGGCGGCCACCGTCATCGACGGTCGCGGGGCCGTTCAGCACAATGTCGATATCTTCGTCGCCGGCGGCCGCATCATGCGGATCGCGGTCCGCGGGGCCGCGCCGGCGGGAACGCGTCTCGTAGATCTCGGCGACCGCACGGTGTTGCCCGGACTCATCGACGCGCACGCGCATCCGGCCTGGTACTTCAATCGCCAGAATCGCCTGCATACGCCGAACGACGGCGATACCCCCGCGCAGTCGATGCTCGCTGCGGCGGCGAACGTGTATGCGACGCTCCTGGCCGGCTTCACGACCATCCAGAGCGTGGGATCGCGCAGCGACGCCGACCTGCGCGACTGGATCGCGACGCAAGGGCTGCCGGGGCCGCGGATCCTCACGTCGCTCGATCCGCTGGCCGATCCAAGCCTCAGCCCGGATTCCATGCGCGCGCTCGTGCGCGCGCGCAAAGCGCAGGGCGCCGATCTCATCAAGATTTTCGCGTCCGCGAGCATTCGCGAAGGCGGCCGGCCGACGCTTTCCGACTCGCAGCTCGTCGCGGTGTGCGGCGAAGCGAAGGCGCTGGGTTTGCGCGCGCTGGTGCACGCGCACGCCGCGGCCGCCGTGCGCTCAGCGACCCTCGCCGGGTGCACCCAAGTCGAGCACGGGCTCTTCGTCACGCCGGACGTGCTCGAGCTCATGGCACAGCATGGGACCTATTTCGATCCACAGTGCGCGCTCGTGTTCCGCAACTATCTCGACCATCGCGCCAACTATCAGGGCATCGGCAATTACACCGATTCCGGATTTGCGGCGATGGAGCGTGTGCTACCGCTCGCGGCGCAGGACATCCGCCTGGCGCTGGCGACGCCGGGCCTCAAGGTGGTGTACGGTACCGACGCCGTGGCGGGCGCCGACGGCCATAATGCCGAGGATCTGATCTGTCGCGTACAAAAATCGGGTGAAACACCCATGCACGCGATTCAAGCCGCGACGTCGCTCAATGCGCAGGCCATGGGCCTCGGCGACGAGCTCGGCGCGATCGCGCCGGGACTCGACGCGGACATCATCGCCGTCGACGGCGATCCCCTCAAGGACATTACCGCGTTGCGGCGCGTGAGCTTCGTGATGAAGAGCGGGCGCGTGGTCCGCAATGATGGCGTGAGCGCGACGCCGACGAGCGGCGCCGCGCTCAAGGTACGGTCGAAGCCGTAGGTGATTTACTGCTTTACCAACTGCCCGCGAATTTCTCCGCCCGGGTGTGCCTTTGTATGGATGTTGACATAAGTATTTCCCGCTCGCAGCAAGGTGATGACACTATCGGGCGGGACCGCCGAGCCGTTTGCCACGGTGCCGGTGAACCCTACACCCGTTGCTATCACGGCGAGGTTCTGGATGACGCCGCCAGCGGAATCGGCCAGACCGCGGTGAATATGGCCAGCGATGACACTATCGATAGCGGTGGTGATATCAACTTTCCAGGTGATCTGGGTTCCCAGGACCGTCACGATCGCGTGGGCCGTGGCGGTTGTGGTGACGGGCGTCGGCCGTTCATTGGCTCCATTCAGGTCGGCCGTGTAGACTTCTAGCCCCGCGGGAATGCCGGTCGAGTTGCTGTTGTTGCACCCGGCGAAGGCCGTGATCGCTGTGAACATCGCCATTGCTCGCGACAAATTCATATCGGGTTCCTCCTTGGACAGCTTATCACAGGTGAAACTGCACAAAGCGTCGAGACGAAACGCGGCCTCCTTTCTCATCGCTGACGGTTATTGGACGACGACCTTCCCGGTCATGAAGGGGTGCGGCGTACAGTGGTAGAGAAAAATTCCTGACGCGGCGAAGGTGTGTGAGAACGTATTACCCGGAGCGAGGTCGGGAGAGCTCCAGACGGCGCTGTCGGACGTCGTGGTGTGCGGCTCCGTCCCGGCGTCCTCGCAATTGACCCAGGTAACTGTCGCGCCCCGCGGCACGTTGAGCGAGTCGGGATGGAAGGCGAAATTCCGAATCGCGACGAGATAGTGCAACGAGTCGATGGTCGAAACGGGCACTCGACACTCGGCGGCGGTATTCACGGTCGGGCCGGAGCCGCGCTCGGAGAAGCACGCAAGGACCCCGGTGCCGACGCTGATCGCGCCGCATAGCAGGGCGACGGCTCTACGAGTTGGAGTCATGGGTCACCTCACCACCACGACGGCCTTCATGAACGGATGCGGCGTGCAATGGAGCGCGTACTCGCCGGGTTGCGTGAACGTGTGACTCCAGCTCTTCCCGGGTTCGATCGGCCCTGAGTCCCACGATCCGTCATCGGCGGTGACGGTATGAACGAGTGGATCGTTGTTGGTCCACGTGACCGTCGTGCCGGCCGCGATCTGGATGCGCTTGGGATTGAAGGACACCGTACGCATTTCGACAGCGGTGACGGGACCCGTCACCACGCCTGCCGCGCCTTTTGACGCCGTTTCGCTCCTTTTCCCGAAATAGCGACTGAGCGTGAAAGGAATCGTGAACTCGAACCCGCCCCGAACCCTGTCGATGCCGCGCGACTCGCCTTGCAGCGTCGCCGTGTTCGTGTTCGTCACCTGCAGCGAGAACGTGTGCGGCGAGTAGGGAATCGCGATCTGGAGCGCCGCGCCCCACGCAGCCTTCTCGCTGGGCCGGCGGTCGAGCAGTGTGGTCACGTCCCCCGCCAGCGCGAACCAGCGGTTGAGTCGTAGCGTCGCGCCGCCGCCGACGGCATAGCGTGTCGTGTCGCTGTGGTAACCGTTGGAGAGCATTCTGCCGACCGCCAAGAGCCGGATGCGGCCAAGGCTGCGAGCGGCGGTGAGCTCAGCGTCAAAACTTGTTGCCGCCTGGTTGTAACCGGCCTGCAAGGCGAGACCGCGCTGTCCGTAGCGCGCGAACGCCTCCCACTCGTTCGGGAACGCGGCGGCGATGTCGGATGAGGTCGCGTAGTTGACGCCGATGAGCAGCGGGAGCGGCAGCTGGTACGCGAGCAGAAACGTCGGTGAATTCGTGACCTTGCGGAGCGGAGGATCGCTCACGCCGAAACGATGCACGAAGTTGAACTGCAAGGTGCCGGGTGCGCCCAGCCAGCCTCCCGATAGATTGGGCGGCCGATCGAGCACCGACTGGCCTCGGGCTACATCAGCGACTCCAACGACAGCGGATAGGGCGCAGGAGAGGGACACTGCGATCCGACCAAGCTGGGCCAACCGACCCTCCTCATGAGAGAGACGCCGCCTCGAGGCGGCGCAGCGCCGCCTCCTTGCCGACCACCGAGAGCAGCTCGTTCACAGGCTCCGACACCGTTCCGCCGGTCAACGCGATGCGGATCGGCTGAAAGATCTTTCCCGCGGCAACATTGCGCTCTTCAGCCAAGTCGCGCAGCACCTTCTCCAGGCTTTCCGACGTCCACGCCGGCGCATTCTTCAAGGCCGTCACGCTCGCCGCAAGCGAGGCGTGATAACCGGTCGGGTCCTTCGCGATTTCCTTCTGTGCTTTCTCGTCCAGCGCCACGAATTTCGGATCGAGCCGCACCGCCACCTGCCGAGCGATGTCGAGCGTGGTGCGCGAGCGCGTCTTGACGGCCGTGATCGCCTTCAGCACCGCGTCCTTGTTGCCATCCACGCCCAGCTTGTCCAGCTCGGGTCGCACGAGCGGATAGAGCTCCTCGGCCGACTTCGCCGAGAGATACTGCCCATTCATCCACTCGAGTTTCTTGATGTCGAAGACAGACGGCTTTTTGAGAATGCCGCCCGCCGCAAAGAGGTCTCTGAGCTCCTCCATGCTCATGATCTCGCGATCGCCGCCGGGACTCCACCCAAGCAATGCGAGAAAGTTACGCATCGCTTCTGGTAAAATCCCCAGATGCTGGTAATCGCCGACCGCCGTCGCGCCGTGGCGTTTGGAGAGCTTTTTGCCGTCCGGGCCGTGAATCATCGGCACGTGACCGAAGATCGGGGTCACCGCGCCGAGTGCCCGATACACGGCCAGCTGTTTCGGGGTGTTGGAGATGTGATCGTCGCCGCGCAAGACGTGCGTCACCTGCATGTCGATGTCGTCGACGACGACCGCGAAGTTGTACAGCGGCGAGCGATCGGATCGGAGGATCACGAAATCGCGGATGTCCTCACCCTTGAAGCTGATCCGGCCATGCACCGCGTCCTCCCACGACAGCTCGCCGGGGGGCACGCGTAGCCGGATCGCGTCCTCTTCCATGTAGGCTTTCCCCTCCTTGAGCAGCTGATCCGCGACCTGCTGGTGCCGCGCGAGGCGCGCGCCCTGGAAGATCGGCGGCTCGTCCCAGTCGAGACCGAGCCACTGTAGGCCGTCGAGAATGACCTGCGTGTGTTCGTCGGTGGAGCGCGCCTTGTCCGTGTCTTCGATCCGCAGGAGGAATTTGCCGCCTTCATGGCGGGCGAAGAGCCAGTTGAAGAGGGCCGTGCGGGCGCCGCCGACGTGCAGGTACCCGGTCGGCGAGGGCGCAAAGCGAACCCTGACGGGCAAAGCCATGGGGCGAATTATAACGAACATCATGACGCCTTAGGAGAATCTTCATAAAGCACAGGGCATCGTGTTGCCACACCATTCTCGAGAGGTTCTGATGCGTCGCTCCGCGTCGTTGTTGCTGGTTGCACTCACGATTCCCACGATGTGTGCCTTTGCCGCCAGTCGGGGGGGGGGCGGGAGCAGAGGCGGCGTGTCCGACGCTGTGCGTGCGTACGAGCTGGCGTATTCGGCATCGCGCTCAAGTTATGGGAGCATTCCGAGCTTTTCACGCCAAACCGGGCTCGCCTGCAACGTCTGCCACAGCGCGTTTCCCATGCTGACGGCGTTCGGTCGGCAGTTCAAACTGAATGCCTACACGCTGACGGGGCTGCAGACGATCGGGCCCCTGGGGGCGAATCCCAGTCTCAAGATCGACCTGATTCCGCCGGTGTCGACGATGCTGCAGACGTCCATGACGCAAACGGCGAAGGCGCAGCCCGGGACGCAGAACGGCAACGTCGAATTCCCGCAGCAGCTCAGCGTCTTTTTCGGCGAAGCTATCTCACCCCGCATGGGCACGTTCATTCAGATCACCTATGACGCGGTAGCGGGCTCGATCGGCATGGATAACGTCGATCTTCGCTACGCAAAGCGGGTGACGTTCGCGTCGAAACCCCTGTTGTTCGGCGTTACGGTCAACAACAGCCCTACCGTGCAGGATGTCTGGAATTCAACTCCGGTGTGGGGATTTCCGTTCGCGTCATCGGGCGTAGCGCCCACGCCCACCGCAGCGCCGCTCATCGACGGCGCGCTCGCGCAAGGTGTTGCGGGAATCGGCACCTACGGGCTGTGGGACGAGCACCTGTACGGCGAGCTCTCGGTGTACCGGTCCGCGCCGCAGGGCGGGGCACATCCGCCAGATTCGTCGTCGACGATGATTGCAAAGGGCGTCACGCCCTATTGGCGGTTCGCCTATCAACGTGGATTTGGGAGCCAGTACATCGAGCTGGGCACGTACGGCCTCTCGGCCCGACTCTTCCCGACGGGTGTCACGGGACCAGTCGACCGCTTCACCGACGTCGGTGGCGATCTCCAGTACGAGCGCCGGACCGGTAAGGCCGGGCTCGGGACATTCGTCGTGCACGCGACCTACACGCACGAACAGCAGAAGCTCGACGGAACATTCGCGGCTGGCGGCTCGGCGAATCCGAGGAACAGCCTCAACCGGTTCCGCGCCGACGCGGTGATTCTGACGCCTTCGCGCGTGGGCGGCACGCTCGGTTTCTTCGCGACGAGTGGTACCGCCGATGCCGGCCTGTATGCGCCCGCGTCCGTGACCGGCAGCGCGACGGGAAAGCCGAACAGCAGCGGTCTGATCGCGGAGTTTCAGTACATGCCGTGGATCAACACACGGTTCTCGGTGCAGTACGTCGCGTATCAGAAGTTCAACGGTGGGACGACGAACTATGATGGGTCGGGCCGCAACGCGTCCGACAATAACACGCTGTATCTGCTGGCCTGGTTGATGTTCTAACGGTGAGCCGGTGAGCCGAATGATCAATGATCATTGGTCATTGCTCAATGATCATTGATCATTCGGGCAGTCCGCACGGAGAGGGGGGGATTCGAACCCCCGATAGAGGAATTACCCCCTATAACGGTTTAGCAAACCGCCGCCTTCAGCCACTCGGCCACCTCTCCCGGAAAACAGAAGTTCGCTTGCTGCATCGACTTGTTCAAGTGCGACGAGGCCCCCGACCTGGGGGCCTCACTCGTTTGGCAACATTTCTGGTAACATTTTTGGGAGACGTAACGAGAGCAGGGCACCGCCGCGCGCGCGTGGGTTCGATGCGGTGATTCCTAGCTCTTGATCGCGCAGCGCATGAATTATTCCTGCCACGTGTCGCCGACGGCGTTGAGGTTCAACGGGTGGCAAACGCCGACCCAGGCCTGCGTCTCGGGATCGCGGAAGACCTCCCAGGCGAGATTGGCTTCAATGCGGACTTGTACAACTCGTGTGGGGAGCAGCTTCGACAGCAGCGCCATGCCTCTTCTCCTTCACGGTGAAATACCCCGGGATGGGGCAAACGGCGTGCCTAGTTAGGCGGTTCCTACAATACGGCCGAACGTTAGGCCTGGCGTCAAGGGCGCCGCGCACCCTGGTTACCCGACTTTACGCGCGGAAACTTGCGACGTTGCAGTGTGTTACATCTGGTTTTTCGACGCACGGTGCCTCGCGCGGCGTCCGGCCCTCGAGTAGGCTCGCGCCCGATCGCGATCACTCCACGATCGTCAACGAGTTCTAGCGCTGGGCCGTGCCGCAGTTTCTGCTGCAGCACGCGCTCCCCACCCCTCACGCGCAATACCCTCGCCACCACTAG
The DNA here is from genome assembly GCA_035309945.1 of Gemmatimonadales bacterium. Taxonomy (GTDB): domain Bacteria; phylum Gemmatimonadota; class Gemmatimonadetes; order Gemmatimonadales; family GWC2-71-9; genus 20CM-2-65-7. Next base: position 165,147 of record DATGEQ010000106.1, read on the forward strand.
CCGCGCCGCCTTCTCGCGGACGATTGGCCAGCGCCGTGGTGACACTGCGAGCTGGTCCGCGGCGTGCTGAACGAGCGCACACATCCATGCTGGCGCGCCGACACGAAGCAGATGGGAGTGACCCCGTTGACGAGCGGCGTGGTAGTGGTCGAGCCAGGAGAGCACCCGGCTGTAGAGCCAAAAGAGCAGCAATCGATCAGGGATAGAACCGCGCCGGTGACTCGGGACTAGGCGCGACAGCAGGAACTCATTCCATACCGCTGGTCTCACCTTCAATTCTCGCAGAACAGCCGCTCGAGTCCGACCCTTCGGCTGGTCGCGGTCCGAGTAGGCCGACCACACCCCGGGAGATTCGAACGGGTCGGCCGTCGGGGCACCAAAACCTGTTGCAGCGAACGCCGCGCAATCTGGGCAGGAGATGGGGTGATCCTTATGTGCAGGGTCCACACCCTAGAATCTACCGCAAATGGAACAGCGCCGCACCAAATCGCTCGACTTCTGGGTGACGCCCGATGAGTTGGAGTGCCTTCGTGCCGGCGCCCGGGCAGCCAGCTCCTCGCTCAGTGCGTTCGTCCGAGATGCCGCACTCCGCGCGGCCGAGCAGGTCCGTGGCATCGTCAAAGTCGAGCTCGGGCGTGATGAGGCAGAGGCGGTACTCAAAGGTCTTTCAACAGAGAGGCGATGACATGGAGAACGGCTCGGAGAAACCGACAGTCGAAGAGCTGGCGAAGCTTTTGAAAAAGGCCGCGCGAAAGGCCGCGCGAAAGGCCGCCAAAAAGATGGTCCGTGAGGAGCTGATGAAGCTTGCGCCGTCGCTCGCGATCGCGAGTGAGCTCGACGACGCAGAGGCTCGCGCGAAGGCCGGCAAGCCGCTGCGGAAGCGGCAGACGAAGTTGATCGAGAAGATCTACCAGACTGCGAAAGAAAACCCGGGCGAAGGCGAAGCCACGCTGCTCGAGAAGGTTGCTAAAGGCGCACGCCCCGCCGGCTCATCGGGCTACGCGGACGCGTTGTGATTCCCTCGAGGCCTGGCGCGGAGCTCGAGCGGGGCGTGCTGATCCACGGAGAAGATTTCTCGTGGACCTGCCCTGGCTACGGCCAAGCGCATGATCTGCCGATCGCGAGCACACAGTGCGCGACGCACTCCCAGTGGCGGCCGCCGCTCATGTATCGCTGCAAAAAATGCCACCAGCCAGTCGAGCCGGGCGGCCCGCTCGCGGATTACCACTTCGGCTGTTCCAGTCTCAACCGCGGACCGGCGCCTGTCGCCGAGACGAAGTACGCGAGACCGGCGCCGCGCGGCGAGGCGGAATACCGGCAAACACTCGCGCACGCCAACGAGCTGCACATCAGTCTCGGCGCCGAGCTTGAGCGTCTCGCGAGCTGTACGGGAAATGATCCGCACGGCGGCACGCCGTTCGTAAACGAGAAGGGCGAGGTCGTTGGGCGGCAGTCGCCGGCATTCCGTCGCTCGCTGACGATCATCGCAGCGCTCGAGCAGCTGGCGAAGGCGCTCGGCGGGATGGAGCGCTGATGGATCCGCGCTACCGGTGGCCTGACGGCCGGCCGCTTGCGGGCCCGTTCAACGTGCCCACGCGGCCCGACGTCGAGCCCGATCCGAGGAACAGGGATCCCGAGGTCAATACGCGCCTGCCCAACTATGACGCCGGCGTCGAGCTGCTCCAGGGATCGAGACCCGACGGCCGCGCGATAGGCAGCGACACGAAAGGTCTGCCCGCGTTCGATCCGAACGGAAGGACAATCACGCTGGCGGGGCCGAACCTGCCCCAGGCCACGCCGAACGACGTGAGGCTGCCCGATCCGCGCGACGTGCCGGTGGCCACGCCAACTCTGCCGAGCGAGCCCTAAACGGAGGCGAGCATGTCGCTACCCGATGCGACGCAGGGCGCTGCTGCAGACGCGAGTCGCGATCGCCGATTGGCGAACGTGGCCGTCGACATGGACCAGCTGACGCCCGAATTCCTCGCGGCGCGCACGGCCGAGGCGAGCAACTACAACGCCAGCATGGACACGCTCGCCGCGGTGCGCGCGGAACAGAAACGGACACACAACGAATCCGTCGGCCGGCCGGCGACAGGGACGGCCGCGCCGCTGAAGAAATGACAGCGGGGGAGGTCGTCAGCGCGAGCCTAACCTCCTCGCCTGGCGGGCAACGGGCCAGGGTTGGCCCGCCTCCTCTGACCCTCAACAGGAAGGGACGATGCCTTATCTCGGGCAGATCGTAATCGTGAACGAGGACCGCCTGACCGGCACTCAGGAGCGGCGCGCGGCGCCGCGCGGCCGACCGGGGATCATCACGAAGGTCAACGGCGACGGCACCATCAACGCTGTCGTCTTCAGCGATCGAAACGACGGACACATGGGGCGGTGCACGCAGGTCGTGCAGAACCGCGGCTACTCGCGCACGCCGACCTGGGGCACCTGGCGGGAAGCGGACTAACCAAACGACAACGCCTCGAGCGGCGAACCTCGAGGTTACCGCAACAGGAGACACGATCAAATGCCGCAGCGCGCGAGCCGACGCACACCATCCTCGGGTCCTCTCCCGGCTCGTGTCTCCGGGCGGGGCGCAAGCGGGTCGGTGGGCCCGGCCCATGCGGATCGGTCGTACTCGGATTGGGAGAGCGTGTACCGATCGGAGCGCGGCCGGGGACGGGAGCCGCGGTGGTGAGTGCGTTGAAACCGCGGAAACCGGGCATCTGCGTCGAGCGGTCGGCGACGCTGATTCGGTATCGCTACGAGAGCGAATCCGCGCCGGGCACCTTCTACGACACCCGGCTCCTCGCCCAGGGTGACCTCTGCGAGTGCTGGGGCTTCCGCAAGTGGCAGAAGTGCTGGCATCTGGAGGACGCGTGGGCGCAGGAGAGAGCGCGCGGCAACGGCAACGCCGGCACGGCAACGCCGGCGCCGGCCGACGCCATGAGCACCGGTCCTGGAATGGCCGATCGCGACGTGCCGCCGCCAGAGCCGCCGACCCCTCGAGCATCGACGAGTCCTGTCGTGGGAACGATCCCGCGCAACGTGGTTGAAGACGAAACCTCCGTCCTGAGTGCGATCCTCACGAGCCATGTCGTGCCGGCTGCGGTCCGCGCGCGGCTGCACCCGAATGTTTTTCAGCGTGAGAGTCACCGGCTGATCTACGGCGCAATGCTCGCGCTCGCGGCTCGCGGTGAGCCGATCGACCCGCACACCCTGCGCGCGGCCCTCGACGGCAACCTCGATCGTGCCGGCGGCATGGAGTACCTCGCGACGCTGATCGACGTCGTGCCGACGGCCGATCACATCGACGCGCACGTCTCCCTGATCCTCGAGCACCACCGCCGGCGCACGATCACCCAGCTCGGCGCCGAGCTCGCCGGCGACAAGCTCTCACCGGCGCAGATGCGCGACGCGATCGCGAAGCTCCAGGAGCTCGCGGTCGACGAGCAGACCCGCGCGCGGTTCCGGCTCCTGTCTGTCAGTGAGCTGCTCGCGTTGCCCGCGCCGGCCTGGCTGCTCGAGCGCTACCTCCCGATCGGCGGCCTCAGTGTGCTCTACGGCGCGCCGGGATCCGGCAAGAGCTTCGTCGCCCTCGCCTGGGCGCTGAGTGTCGCCGCCGGCCAGCCGTGGATCGATTCGCAGACGGTCCAGGGCCGCGTCATTTACGTCGCGGCTGAGGGCAGCAGCGGACTCGGCAAACGCATCGCGGCGTACACCGATAGCCGCGCGCTCACCCCGGACGGCATCCAGTTCATCCGTGAACCCGTGAATCTCGGGGAGCCGCGCGACGTCGACGCCCTCGTGGCAGGCGCGGCCGCGGCGCAGCCTGCGCTTGTCGTGATCGATACGCTCTCGCGATGCATGGAGAGTCTCGACGAGAACAGCCCCGAGGACATGGGACGCGTCATCGCCGGCGTCGATCGCATTCGACGCGCGACCGGTGCGCACGTAGTGCTCGTCCATCACGCGGGTTGGAGTACGAACGAGCGGCCCCGCGGGCACTCGTCGCTCGTCTGCGCCGCGGATGCCGTGTTCCTCTTGAAGAACGACACCGGCGTGCTGACGCTCGAGTTCTCAAAACCGCATAAGGACGCGCCACCGATCGAGCCGCTGCAGCTTCGGCTCGTCCCGATCGGAGAGAGCTGCGTCGTCGAGCCCCAGGACTCGCTCACCGCCATCAGCGAGCTCGAAAAGAGCGATCGCCTGGCGCTCGAAGCCCTGAACGCGATCGCCGTCGGCGACGGTGCCACGAAGAGCGAATGGCTGTCGGCGGCCACGGAACGGAAGGGGAAAACGTCTCACATGGGGCGTGCGACATTCTACCGTTGTCTCAAGCGGCTGTGCGACAGAAAACTCGTCGCATGTGAGACAAACGGGAAACAGGCCGAACGCTACTCGCTGACGGGCAAAGGGATTAGCGCGTGCGCCGTCTCATAGTCTCACGGCGTCTCACGTCCGTCTCACGTTGCGGTGAGACTGTCTCACCACCTGGGGGGGCTTATGTATAGCCCCCAGGTGAGACACGCAGTCCCGGGACAGCTGCCTTTGCAGTCGTCTGCAAAGCCGCTTGCCCACGCGCCTGCGTCCCCGGTGGGCGCTCGGAAGGTACAGCGGCGCCCGCATATGCCTCACGTTGTTGCCCGCCGTGTTGCCGGGGTCCGGAAGCGCTGCCGTCGTGCGGCTGATCTGAAGCCAGCAAACACGCGAACCGCTGGAATGAGCCGTGGCTGAGCGCACGCTAAGCGCGCTCCGAGCATGGGTCGAAGCGGCGCCGCCCGGTACGCTGGTGCCGGCCGCGGCGATCGCCCAGGCGCTGGCTGAGACGGCTGTGCAGACGTCTGCAAACACGCCGGCGCCGGTGTCCTGGCGCGAGCGGCTGTGGACTTGTCCACCCGAGACGCGGCTCGGTGTCGCCGAGCTGTGCGAAGCGATCGGACGGCCGAAGTCCTGGGTGTATCGGCACACCGGCCCGAACAGTCCCGGCGCACGGATCCCGCACCGCCAGCTCGAGGGCGAGCTCGTGTTCGTCGCCGGCGAGCTGCGGCAGTACCTCACCGAACACGAGACGGTCGTTGTGCCGGGTCGCACGGGCAGTCTCGTCGTTCAGCGGCGGCACGCGTGAATCACCGCGCCTGCCTCGACAGCTTCACGGGGCTCGTCGGGTCCATGGATCAGCTCGTCGTCGATCTGAGAGCAAACGGTTGCGCTTCGCTTGCCGATCGCATCATCGGTCTAATGGACCGTCTCGGGAATGCGCTTCGGGAGAATATGTTGCTGCACAAGCGGGCTGAATCGAGCGATCTTCGCGTCGCCCAGCTGCTCTCCGAGCTTCGGCGGGTTCAGGACGAACTGACCGGCTTGTTGGAGGGGGACGCGTCGTGATCGTCTGCACGGTGTGCGGCGAAGGTCCGAACGATCGCGGCGCCCTGGTCCAGCTCGAGGACGCTACCGGCCTTCCGTTCTGGGCGCACTACAGCTGCACCGAACCCCAGCGCGCGATCGCCGTCTGCGTGCGCTGTGGTGAGGGCGACTCGATCCGCGTCGGCTGTCTCGTTCGGATCGGTGCGCGCTGGGCGCATCGCGCGTGTGTCACGTCCGCGCGCACCGCGAAGGCCGCATGACGCTGTCGACGGTGCAGGCGCGCAAGATGGCGAAGCGGCTCGGGCAGTTTCGCTCGAAGCTCACGCTCTCCGACATCGAAGAGGCGCTGCCCGAGCTGAACGACCCCGCGGCCGCGAATGCGTGGCTGGAGAAAGCGTACATCTGGGCCGCCTCGGGAAAGATTCCGGGCACAGTCGCGAATGCGTGCGTCCGCGCCGTTGAGGTCTGGCTCAAGAGTTACGACCTGGCGAAGGTGACGGCACGGATCCGCGAGCTCGAGCAGCAGCTCGCCGAGGCGAACCGGAGGCGCGATGCCTGAGCGCCACGATCGCCGACTCGACGCGGTGAAGCGCAAACTCGACCGCGACCAGCCGCGGCCCGAGCCGCCGGCCGATCGCGAAGGGTTCGAGCAGGATCTGCTCGCGTTCGTGCGTGCCGGGTGGCAGGTGCTCGAGCCGCGCCGGCCGTTCGTCGTCAACTGGCACCACGAGCTGCTCGCTGAGTATCTGACGGCCGTCAGCCGCCGGCAGATCCTCAAGCTGATCGTGAACGTGCCACCCCGCTTCACGAAGAGCCGGTTTGCGACGGTGCTGTGGCCGTGCTGGTCCTGGGCGAAGGCGCCGGAACACTCCTGGATCTTTGGCTCGTATGCCGCCGGCCTGTCGACGCGGCACTCGCTCGACCGGCGCACGGTACTGCAATCCGACTGGTATCAGCAGCGCTGGGGCGAGCGCGTCGCATTCGCGCCCGATCAGAACGTGAAGCTCTGGTACGAGAATCAAGCGCGCGGCACGATGTACGCGACGTCGACGGGCGGCACGGTGATGGGGTTCGGCGCCGACACGATCGTCGTCGATGACCCGCACGATCCTGAGAGCGTGCTGTCGGAGACCGAGCGCGAAACGGCGCTGCGCTGGTTCGATCAGCAGTTGTCGACGCGGCTCAACGATCCGGCCACGGGCGCGATCGTCGTCATCATGCAGCGCCTGCACCAGGCGGATCTCACTGGCCACCTCCTCGAGGAAGGCGATTGGACGCACGTCGCCTTGCCCGCGGAATCGGAAGGGCCGACACGCATTGTGTTCCCCGTGTCGGGCCGCGTGGTCGAGCGCGCGGACGGTGCGCTGCTGTGGGCTGAGCGGTTCACGCAGGCGGTGCTCGACAAGCAGCGGATCCGCCTCGGCAGCTGGGCCTACGCCGGCCAGTTCCAGCAGCGGCCGACGCCATTCGGCGGCGGGATCTTCAAGCGCGACTGGTTCCGCTTCTACGACGTGACGCCGACGCTCTTCGACAGCTCGGTGGCGTCCTGGGATCTCGCGTTCAAAGAGACCAAGGGCACGGACTACGTCGTCGGCCAGGTCTGGGGCCGCAAAGGGGCGAACTGCTATTTGCTCGACCAGGTCCGCGGCCGCTGGGACTTTCCGACGACGGTGCAGCGGATCCGCGAGCTCGCCCGCAAGTGGCCCGGCGTGATGACGAAGCTGGTCGAGGACAAGGCGAACGGGCCGGCCGTGATCGCGACGCTCAAGAACGATATCGGCGGCATGATCGCCGTGAACCCCGAGGGCGGAAAGATCGTGCGCGCGCAAGCGGTGTCGGCGCTGATCGAGGCCGGCAACGTGCTGTTGCCGCAACCTGCGCTGCAGCCGTGGGTGAAGGACTTTCTCGACGAGGCGAGTGCGTTTCCCGCCGGCCGCTTCGATGACCAGGTCGACGCGATGACGCAGGCACTGCGCCGGCTCGTCGGCGCGGGCGATGCGAAGGCCTGGGCCGCGGCGTTTTGGGGCCTGCGGCCCGAGGATCTGCCCGACAAGCCCCTCGTGCCGCTGCCGGCAGTCGGCGCCGCCGGCGCGTCGTTCCGCGAGCTGAATCCGGTCGACGGCTCGTTCGGCAAAGCTGGCGCCGCGGTGCCACTCCCGGGAGGGAATAGGCTCACATGAGCGACACACCGAAGCCGAACACCGGCGCGGACTGGGTGGCCTTCACGCGCGGGGAAGCGCTCCACAAACACGGCGTGCGCTTCTCGGATCCCGACGTGGCCTATCCGCCGGCGTGCCCCGACTGCGGCCGCGCCGAGCGCTGGGTCCGCGTGCACGTCACCGGCGATACGCCGGGCCGCACCGACGTCGTGAACGGGCGACTGGTCGCGGTGCCCGCGCGGCGATCGAGCGTCACGATGTACTGCTACTTCTGCGCGCGCCAATTCACCTACGGCGGCGAGCTGTTCACCGACCAGGAGCAAGCGGCGCGGACCGGGAAGCTCTGGCAACAGTCCAAACTTGGAAAGGTGCCACTATGACCACCGCAGTCGAGCAACTCGAAAACGGTGTCCGCGTGCAGTGCACCGACGGTGCGATCGTCGTCTGCAAGTCGCTGACCCTCCAAGCTGCCAAGCAGATCATCACGCTCTGGAGAAAACGCTTCGCGCCGCGGCCGCCCGTCAGCGACCCACCGACCGACGCCGAGCGGCGGGCGGTGACGGCGTGGGCGATCGGTGTCGCGGATGCGCGAGTCGAAGTGGTCGACGTCTTCGGTACGCTCTATCCCGAGCTCGCCGCTCATATCTCGCCGGGCGACGTCGAGTCGCTGCTGCCGGATTTTTTCTGGCTCGCGACCGGCGCGGCCGTGCCGGCGACGACGGACCCCCTGACTGGGACGCCGCCTACGCCGCCTACTGCGCCGCCTGGGGCGAGCTCCCCGACCCCATGATGCCGTATCCGGAGTTCCTGTTGCGTCAACGCGGCGCCGCAATACGGCAACTCCTCCTTGTCCATGCGGTGCAACTCGCGCAGGCCACCCGGGACGATCTGGGGGCCGTCTCCGCATTCGCGCAGCTGAGGGAGGCTGCCAATGGCTGACAACACGGTCGATCTTGCCGTCCGCTGGGCCGAAGCGGGCCAGGACGTTCCCCGGAGGACGGCCGAGAACCTCCAAAACCTCCAGCGCTCCGCAGAGGGTGCCGGCACGTCGATCGGCGACCGGCTGACGGGAGCCTTTGCCCGCTTCGAAGCGCGCCAGCCGACGATGGTGATTCGTCGGACGGCTCTGGCGCTCGAGGAGCTCGCGGGGTCCGCGCTCGGCGCCACGGGCCCGGTTGGCCGGATCGCCGAAGCGCTCGTGGGGCTCGGCGGTGCGGAAGGGTTGCTCATCGCGGGCGGCATTGCCGCGATCGGTCTCGCCTGGCACGAAGTGAGCCAGGAGGCTGACCTCGCCGCCTCGAACGTCGAAGCGGCAGCGAAGCGGATGCACGACGCGATCGGCAAAGCGGTCGCGGAGCACCGCGGCGAAGGGCCGGAAGGACGCGCGGACTTCACGCGCGCCATTGCCGAAGCGCAGGCCAAGCTCGCCGCGATCGAAGCGTCGGCGGTGCCGGCGGCGGTGACGCGCAGCATCTACACGCCCTACGGCTACTCCACGTCCGTGGACACGAGCGCGGCCGAACAGCGGCAGCAGAACATCGACAATCTCAAGACGCTGATCGGGCAACTCACCGCCGGCCTCGCGGAGCTGGACAACGAGGCGAATAAGACCGCCGAGCAGGGCCTGCGGCGCGTGCGCGAGGAGGTGGACAGTCTCGGTGCGAGCATCACGCAGTTCGTGTCGTCGGGACAATTCCAGCTCGCCATCTCGAGCATCGCGATCCCGTCCCTGAAGGACATCCTGGGCATCCCCGGCGGGTTCAGTGCGGCGAGCGTGGGCGAGCGCAAGCGCGCGGACATGGACATCCTGGGTCCCATCATCGGCAAGTCGGACATCGTCGAAGGCAAAGCCGCCCTCGAGAAGGCGTCGCGCACCGACCCGCGCGAGGGACGGGAGTTCGAACGGCTCGCCGGCGCGCTCGAGCGCGGCATCACCATGATGGCGAGCGCGCGGAGCGGCAACGTGGGCGCGGCCGCGCTCGGGGCGTTGGGGGAGACCGCCACGACGGCCAGCGGACTCACCAAGCTGTTCAAGCTGTCCACCGAGGACACCAAGACCCTCGGGCTCCTCGGGTTTGGGCTCTCGACCGCGTCGAGCCTGCTGTCGATCCTCGGCGGCCATCACCACGAGGTCAAGATCAATGCCTTCAGCGAGCAGGCGCTACAGCAGATGCGCGAGACGCGCGGCGATCCACTAACGATGGTGCTTGACATCATCGCGGCGATCGGCGCGAGCCCGCGCACGATGCAGCAGCAGCTCGGCCGCCTGTCGCGCGCGGGCGTCATCACGAGGTTCCCGTGACCGACTACGCGATCGACCTCCCCGACTGGGAGACCTACGCAGCGTTACCCCACGAGGAGCGCAACGCGCTCGTGCAGGCGGAGATCGTGCGCACGGGCAGGGCCCTCAACGTCGACACGTCGGCCTCCGGACGTGCGCGATTCTTCGCGATGTGGCGCGCGTGGCTGGACGGTGCGGGGGTTCACGCCAAGACCGAGACTGAGCGGGCGGCATTTGAGGTTGCGCAGCAGCTGTTCAATCTCGCGGAGGCGACGGTGAAGGAGAATTATCCCTTAGGACACGACGAACGGGAGAACCTCGAATGACGCTCTGCATCTCCGTCGCCCTGCCCGAGCTCGCCCTCGTCGCGTCGACGACGCGCGTGTCGCACACCGGCCCGGGCGGCGAGTGGCTCGGTCCGCGCGAAGATCGCACGGGCGAGTTCGTGAATGTGCGCCGCGTTGGCGGCGGACCCGCGCGCAGCGGTTGGTGCGCGACGTTCGGCGCGCCGGTGACGTGGTCCGCGCGCGTCTTCGCCGAGCTCGAGCAGGTGAACGCCGACGACGTCGACCAGGTCGCGCGGACTGTTGCCGGCGCAACCGAATGGTGCGTCGACCAGGGCCTCGAGCGGCGGATCCCGCCCGAGGAGCAGAATCCGGAACGCTGGCCCGGCGGTGTGCAGCTCGTGCATCCGTGGCCCTGGGGCTTCGTGCGCGCGACGGTCTACGGGCAAGGCGAGATCTGGGGCAGGGAATACCCGATCGCGTACTCGCCACCGATCGAGCTGCGCACCGGCGGCCTGCCGCAGAATCTGCGCGACGGATTCGCCGCGGCCGTCGCCGGCAATCGCACGCTCGCCGCCGTGCTGCGCGCGACGGCGCAGCTGTTCCACACCGTCTATGAGCTCACCGATCGCGAAGCCGGCAGTATCGGTCAGCTCGTCGAAGTCGGGATTTTGCGCATCGAGATGCTGCCGGGCCAGCGTTGGCAGCTGAACCTCGATTACGTGCGGCCGACCCGGGCCGCCATTCTCGCCGGCGTCGCAGACGCCGAGCTCGCCGCACTCATCCGGCGCGTCGACCCGCTCCCTCTCGTGGAGGACGCCCATGCTGCTCGTTGAGCCGACACTCGAGGACCTGCTCACACTGTCGACCGGCTACAATACACAGGTCAGCATGGTGCCGTTCGTGAACGGGCTGAACGGTCTGTTCACCTGGGCGACCGGCGGCCCGAGCTCGGGACAGATGTGGCTCTCGTTCACCTGGTCCGCAACAACACTCACCCGCGCCGACCAGTCGACGCTCAGCCTCGCGGCACCGCCGAGCGCACTCGCGGCCCCGTCCGTGACGACGTTCGCCGGTGGGGCGCTCGGCGCGCGGACGCTGTTCGCGCGAATCGCCTACGTGCGGAGCGACGGCGACTATTACTCATTGTACGCGGTGAGCGCCGAGCAGCCGAACATTGCCGTCGGTGCGAACAACCTCCTGCAAGTGAACAGCCCGGCCGATCCGGGCGGTGGGCAGTACGCCGGCTGGATACCGCTCGTCGGGTCCGCCGCGAACGGCGAGAAGGTGCAGCTGCAGACGGTCCCGATTCCGTTCGGCACCAACTGGCAAGAGCCGAGCGGCGGCTTCGACACGACGCAGACGCCGTACTCGACGAGCTGGAAGTCGCCAGGTGTGACACTGATTCAGATTCCAGCGAACCCGCAGATCGTCTACGCCTACCCGTATCTGCACACGTGGAGCATGGTCGTGCGCTTTCCAGTCAAAGGCGCGATCACGCCGGGCACGGCGATCGTGCAGAACGGCGACGGGAACGCGGCGTTGACGAGTTTCATCTTACCCTACCTCAACTACTCCGCCGGCATCACGATGCCCGCGGCCAACAACACGGGATCCGGCACGGGTGGCGGAGGTCGCTGGACATGATACGACGTCTCTTCGTCGCGCCGCACGACGTGCTCGACCAGGTCCGACTCAGTGGGTGCGAAGTGATGGGAATCGACGGCTCGACTGTCCTGCTCGCGGTGACGTCGGCCACGTTAACGGCGGACCAGGAGGATGCGTTGCTCGCCGTCGCCGGCGTGCTCGAGCTGCATCCGTGGAACCAGGACAATCCCGCGCCGCCGGCGTTGTCGGCCGCGATCGCGGGGAGCTCAGTCCCTTCGTTGCAAGCCTTCGCCGCCGCAAACAAACTCGCCGCGCCAACACTGGCCGCGGCGATCAAAGCGGTGGGTCGCAATCTCTCCTGGTATCGCTAGCAGGGGGTCTGCGTCGGAGCGAGGTTCACGTCGGGCGAGCTGCCGGTCGGGATGACGATGGCGTGCCACGCCGGGAACGAGTCGGGATGGAACCAGGGCGCGGTATAGACGGCCGTGAGCGGGTTGCCGTTGTTCGGGTTCGTCGCATCGACTTCGAAATACGCGCTGTCCGGCCGCGCGGTGAAGCGCTCGCAGCGCTCGGTGCGCCCGGGCACCGTGTCGGCGCCGGCGACGCCCTGGCCGTCGCGCCAGGCGAAGTCGACCGGCCAGTCGGTGTTGTTCGTGATGAGCACGGACGGATCGTGGTTGGCAGGGCCGGTGCTATTCGAGCACGCGGCGAGCACGGCGAGAAGCGCGAGACTGTAACGCATAGGCCCTCCTGGGGCTACGTTTTCCGCCTTCAATCCTAACCGGAGGGGTACTTGCGGCGCAAGAGGCCTGCCCCAATAATTGGGGCACGATCTACAACTAGGCTACGCACCATGCTTGCCAAAGTGCTCTTGTACGCCGCCCCGTCCCTTCGGGAAATCGCCAAGGAAGCGGGCATCACCGAAGCCGCCATGCGTGAGTACGTGAAGGCTCGTCGCACGGCGCCGCCGGCCGTCATTCGCCGGCTGGTGGCCGTGTTGCGCGCGCGCGGCGGGAAGCTTCGGACGTTGGCGGCGCAGCTCGAGCGCCAGGCTGGCGGGCGGTGACGTGGCCTCCCAACGAGGAGGACAGATGGCAACCGCAACCGCAGTTGTTGCACCCAGCGCCGCGACACTCACGGAACAGCTCGCATTCGCTGGTCGACTCCTTCGCCGAATCTCGCCGATCTCCACGGCCGTGCGGCTCATTCTGCACGCAGAGACCGAGACGATGCAGGACGTTGAAGTGGCAATGTCGGTTGTCGCCAGAGAACTGGACAGCCTTGCCGTTGACGTACTTGAGTGGGAGGGCCGGATAAAGGCGGCACGGCCCGGCGTCATTGACGAGGATTACCCCAGCTACACGCGGGCCGAGCTCGCCGACGCGCTGCGCGAGATCCGAGAGGTCCTTGCTGAGGGGTCCACGGTGACGGAACCCGGACCGCTCGACGCAAAGCTCGAGGCCGCACAGCACGTCTTCGAAGTCACGAACTACGTCCCCGAGAAAATCCGGCGGCCGAGCCGCTGCGCGAAGGAGGACGCATGACCGCCCCCGTCATCACCAAGAGCCCGGCGGAGGCGTTGTTCGAAGAGCTCTTGTGGCGTGCATGGACCGTCGAAGCCTTGGGGTCCTCTGCGGCGAACGAGGGGGATAGCGGGCTGATGGTCACACTACTCTGTGGATTTCGGAAAGACTTGAAGAACCTCACTCGACGGGCCGTCGACGTTGGCGTGCTGGACGAGCTGCACGCGCTGACGGTCGAGTTCGACGACGACGAGGTGACCACATGAGCGCGCGCGTGAAGCCGCTTACGCCATCTGCTGAGGTGGGATTGTGTATGCGCTACAAGGCGGTGGCTGATGTTCTGGATTCAGCGATTCATTGCGCCTGGTTCACAGATGACGAGGTGTGGAAGCGGACGGCCGAATCGGCGCGCCACCGAGCCACACACGGCGACTTCTGCTACAGCTATGGTCCCTGTGAACCATGGACCTCGGCGCGCGAGCAGGTGCTCCTCGCCAGCGCGCTGGAGAGAAAAGACCGTACCATGCTCGGAAAACAGATCCGGCGCCTAGCGGAACGTCTGCGGGAACAGGCGAATGCGATCGCCCGCACTTTGGAGGGCAGATGAGACACCCAGGCCATATCCAACGCCGCGGCGATCGGCTGCGCGTGTACCTCTGCGTCGGCGGCCGCCGGCACATCTACACGCTGGCCACGACCGATCGCAAAGAGGCGCAGCAATTCGCCAAGACGAAGCAGGCCGAGCTCGAGCGCCAGGTCGAACGCCGGCGCGACGGCTATCCCGGGCCGCTCCGAGTCTCGGAGCTGTTCGGGGAATTCGAGCGCGACGAGCTCGTCACCAAGTCACCGGGCACGCAGCGCAGTTACCGGGACAGCCTCAAGCCGATTCGCTACTACTTCGAGCGCGAGGCGCACGACCCGACCGTCGACCGGATCCGCGCGGGCGACGTCGAGGGGTTCATGACGTGGCGCCGCACGCACAAGGTCCGGACGGTGAAGCAGCCGGACGGCACGGAGACGATCGAGGTCACGCCGGCGCGGCTGCACGAGCGCACGATCGTGAAGGATCGCGCCGTCCTCCACGCGATCTTCGAGCTCGCCGATCGGCGCGAGTATCGCGACGGCAACCCGGTCGCGCGCACGAAGGCCGCGAAATACGACGCGCGCCAGCCGATCATCCTCACCGACGAGCAGTACGCGCAGCTGCTGGAGGCCTGCGACGACGCGACGGTGCGGCTCTATGTCCTCCTGCTCGGCGAGACGGGGTGCCGGGACGAGAGCGAGGCGCTGTGGCTACGGTGGGACGACGTCGACCTCGAGGGCGGGTTCCTGCAATTCGTCTCCGGCCAGAACGGGCACCGGGTCAAGAGCGGCAAGAGTCGGTGGACGCCGCTCACGCCGGCGCTGACGAGCGCGCTGCGCGATCACGCGGCCGCGCACCGGCTCGCGTGCAACACGCCCTGGGTGTTCCACCACGATCGCACGGTCCGCCATCATCACGCCGGCGATCGCATCACGTCGCTGCGACGGTCCGTGACGAAGGCCGCGCAGCTCGCGAAGCTGCCCGCGGGGTGGCACCCGCACGACCTGCGGCATCGGCGCGTGACGGGGTGGCTCGCCGAGGGCGCGAACCCGGTGCATGTGAAGGAGGCAGTCGGGCACGCGGATCTGCGGATGACGATGCACTACACGCACCTGGTGCGTGAGCACCTCAAGTCGCTGGTGAATCCTGGCAACATTTTGGTAACAAACCGCGAAAACGGACGCAATTCCACGCAGTCAGCAGCAGTCTAAAACGGGAGATTTGTAGCGGAATCGAGTCGGGTAGAGCAGGGCGCAACGGGTCTGGATCAATTAGCAAACCGCCGCCTTCAGCCACTCGGCCACCTCTCCCCGGGACGGAAGTTCGCGAGTCAGTTGAGGATGAGCAAGTCACAAGGCATCAGTAAGCCAAGTCGGCTTCAATATCCTCGAGGGTGCGGACGACGCGGTCCCAGCGGTAGAACGTCTCTACTGCGCGTCGGCCGGCTTGACCAAACCGGCGACGTAGCGGCTCATCGCAGAGCAGTCTCGTCACCGCAGCGGCAACATCCGTCGGATCGTAGGGATCGACGAGCAGGCCGGTGTCCCCGTGGCGGATCGCGTCCGCCATGCCACCCTCCCGGCCGGCAACGACGGCGACTCCAGAGGCCGACGCCTCAACCGCCGCGATCCCGAAGCCCTCTACCAGCAGGTCATGACGCCGCGACACCAGCGCGAACACATCGGCCACGTTGTAGAGGAAAGGGAGATCGGCTTCCGGAACGAATCCCAAAAACCGAACGGCGTCGCCAAGCCGAAGCTCCGCGACGAGACGCTCGAGGTAGGCTCGGCACTCTCCCACGCCGGCAATCGCGTAGCGCGCTCCGGGAACGGACGCGCGAATGACCGGCAACGCGCGAATGACGGTGTCAATACCCTTGTGCCAGTCGAGTCGCGCTACTGTGAGGATCCACGGCCCGCCATGGAGGCCGTAGGCATCTCTAATACGCGTCGTATCGAGCCCCACGTTGAACTGCACGGGATCGGTGCCTAACGGCACGACGCGCACGCGGTCTACCGATCGATCGAGTCCCACGTGGGCGAGAACCTGCCGGGTGCACGCGGCCGTCCACTGACTGTTGGCGACGAACACCGATGCACCTTTGAGCAGCTGGGTGGCCGTGAAGAGCTTGAACCTCGAGCGCTGGACTTTCTGCTCGAGGAGCAACAGCTCCGCGCCGTGTGTCACTACCCCGTACGGAATGCCGTAGCGGGCGTGAAGCCAGCGGGCGGGATACGCGGCGGGCTTCAGTTCTCCACACCACGTAAATCGGGGCTGGAACTTATGCGCAAGTTGATCGGACCGGATGGTCCAGCGCAGCAAGCCGTGAACAGTTCGGAGACGTTGCGCTGACACCGGGACGCGGTCGATGTGCTGTTGGAAGTTGGAATCGCTCGCCGCGCTGTCGGGATACGATCCGGTTGAAACGACGAGCGAGTAGGGCGGATAGCGCTTCGCCATCTCTCCCATCATCCGCGCGATGCCGCCTTCGTGCGGCGGGAAATTGAATCCCAGCAGCAGACTGGGAGAACGGGACCTCTCGGCCACTGCCGCCTTTACTGGAATCCGTGCTTCAGGGCGCCGTCGATGGCGCCCCCACGGTGCGCGGAAGACCCGTCGCGGACACTGTGCCCGCCCCACCTGACCTCGTCCGACGGCGCTCCATCGCTTCACGATACACGATTTCAGTTCGATCTACCATCCGGTCGAGCGAGTGTTCGCGTCTGACAAAATCGCGGCCCGCGTGAGCGAGCCGCGCCGCGAATGCTGGATCGGCTAACAGCTGCTCGACCGCCGCCGCCCACGCCCGTCGATTCAGCGGGGGCACGAGCAATCCGGTTTCGCCCGACTTGATCAATTCGGAATTGCCTCCTGCCCGTGAGGCCACGACGGGCAGGCCAAGCGCCAAACCTTCGAGTAGGGCGAGTGAGAGCCCCTCGATCCGGGAGGGCAGCGCTGCCAGCGTAGCAACGCGATAGAAGGCGAGAGGCTGGTCGGTGAACGGCACGTACACCACGCGATGTCGTGCGGGCAGCCGGGCTGTCAGCGCCTGGAGCTGGACATCGGGCGCGATTCCCACGCACACCAGGACCAGCGGGCGTTCGACGAACGCCAGCGCCTCGAGGAGCACATCCTGGTCCTTGCGCCGCGCGAGAACGACGATGATGGATCGTCCGCCGACGTCGCCGAGCGCCGCCGCGACGCGCGACATGGCCTCCCGGGATGGCGCCTGATCCACTTGCGCAAAATCGATCCCGTTGGGGACGACGCGGAGGCGTCCCGCTGGATAGAGTCTGCGGCGCAGACCACGTGCCACCGCGTGACTCACGGCGATCGTTCGGTCCGCAGTGAGCCCGATGGCGAGCAGCTCCGGCGGCGACGTGCGTGGCATGGTTTGCCGCGTGACGACGAACCCCTGGCGCAGGCGCTTCCGCCACCGTAGCCACGTCAGCGCCCTGCGGTCTCGCGTGTCGTGACTGTTGATGAGGTCGACATGCTCGCGCTCCATAACGGCGGCGAGTTCGTCCGCGAGCCGCCCAAGGCGCCGGAAATCCAGCGGCACGACAGGGAGTCCGGCCTTCGTGGTCAACTGGGCAAGAACGCTATCCGCCCGGCATCCCACGAGGACCCTATGGCCGCGTCGCGCCAACGACGCGGACAGACTGTGGATCATGAACGTGGAGCCGGCTTCGTGCCCCGCGTGCGTGACCTGCAGGATTGTGAGGCTACGCTCAGCCACGGACCGCGCTCTTTCCCTTCCGGGGACAGGGAAGGAACGCACCAACAGCTTGTTCGATCGCGTTAGGATCGATGCTGCCGTCGGCGCTTGCTCGCTGACCCATCTGCGGCTGCAAGACCATGACGCGAGAGAGCGCATCACCGTAGCGCGCGGGGAGTACGCTCGTATACACATCCGCCGTGGCGATCGCGGTGCTTGGCAACAATTCCGCCACCCCCCCAGGCGGTGGTGGCCCTCGCCACGGAAGTCCATCGATCAGCAGGAGGTTCTCGTGATCGGACGCTCCATGCACGCGCAGGGACGTCGCGAGGTCCCCTCGGTTAGTGACGAAAGGGGCCGCGGCGAGCCCCGCTAGCACATCCGACTCGCCGACAAGCGGATTGTGTTCGGCCAAATCCACATCCACGCTCGCGCCGACCGCGGTCACGTCCACAACGAGCGCATCGAAGCCCAGCCGCTCGAACCGGAGCTGGAGGCGGGATCCCGGTGGATGGTGGACGGCGTATTGCCCGCGGACGTCGGTGAGGACGAAGTCCGCGCGGCCGACCAGGCCTACCCGCACACCCGGAATGACCTCACCCGTCCCGACTGCCCGCACAGTGCCGTGCAGCGAGTCTAGTGGGGCCTGCGTGAGGGTAATGGTTGCGACCAGCGCGAGACCGATCAATCCCCGCCCTCGAGTCTGGAGTGTGTCACGTCCTGACCGCCTTATTACTACGCCGGTCGCGCCGCCGCAACCGGGGCGTCGCCACCGGCAGAGTCATCAAGGCTCGTACGAACACCTTCACCTCAATTGGCTGGCATAGGTCATAGGGCTGGCGGCGCGTTCCAAAGGTTGTGCGGCGGCGCGACAAAGACTAGAGCAGCTGAATCCCCTCGCTGCGATAGCGCGCGTGCAGTTGCTTGATGAATTCGTGCTGAATGAGGTGTTGATCCTCGATCTCCCGCCCGCGCAAGACGACCGTCAGCGCCACTCCGGGTTTGCTGAAGTTGTTGAATCGCAGGAATGGCTCGAAGCCGTCGATGCCTTTGGCCACCTGCTTCATGACGATGCGCGCCACGTCCAGCGTCACTGCCTCGACGTGGCTAAGATCGCTATCGTTCGCGACCGTGACGGGGACGAGCACCGCCATCTCCATTGCCGGCAGGTAGTAGTTGGTCAGCGTCGTGCCGGCGAGCTTCGCGTTCGGCACGATCGTGAGATTGTTCGAGACCTGGCGAATCGTGGTATACCGCCACGTCACGTCCTGGATGTATCCCTCTTCTCCCGTCGCGAGCTGCACGTAGTCGCCGGGCCGCACCTGGCGCGACGACAGGATGTGAATGCCGGCGAAGAAATTGGCGAGCGTGTCCTGCAGGGCGAGCCCGATCGCGAGGCCGCCGATGCCGAGGGCGGTCAGCGCCGGGGTGATCGATACGCCGAACGTCTGCAAGATGACGAGGATGCCGATCGTCAGCACGACGAGGCGCGCGACGTTCACGAGCAGCGTCGCGGAAGCGAGCGTGCCGTGCGGCGGCCGCGACACGTGCGCCACAATCGTGCCCACCAGACGGGCCACCGACCAGCTGATCGAGAGAACGATCAACACGAACAGCGATTGACGGATGCCCAGCGCGAGCCGGCCCGAGATATCGAGGACCTCGAGCGCGAGGAAGAGACCGCCTGCGGCGCACCAGAGCACCGTCGGTCCGCGAATCGCGGCATACAGCAGGTCGCCGAGCCAGGACCGGTTGCGGCGACCACCGGGGAAGAGGAGGAGCTGGAGGACGAAGCCGATGATGCCGCCGCCCACGGCGAAGGCAACGGGAGGCAGCAGCGCCTCGAGGAATTCTCCTTGAATCATGGAAGATGGTAGTCAGCAAAACGGCCGGCGGTTCCTTCCGCCGGCCGTTCACGCTTGCTACTCGGTTTCCCAACTTCGGCGTATGCCAGCGCCGCCTTTGGCGCCGCCGCCATGCGCCGCGTGCACGCCTTCACCGAACTCCTCGATCATCTTCTTGTTGAAAGCGGGAATGTCGTCCGGCTTGCGGCTCGTGACGAGGCCGTTGTCCGTGACGACTTCCTTGTCGACCCAGTTCGCACCGGCGTTCTTGAGGTCCGTCTTGAGCGATGGCCAGGAAGTCACCGTCCGGTCGCGCACGATGCCGGCCTCGATCAGGAGCCAGGGCGCGTGACAGATCACGGCCATCGGCTTGCCGGCCTGCGCGAAGCGGCGCACGAACTCCACAGCCTTCTGCTCGGTGCGGATCTTGTCGGCATTGATCACGCCGCCCGGCAAGAGCAGGGCGTCGAATTCGTCGGGATTGGCCTGCGCCAGCGAGACGTCGACCCGCAGCGGATCGCCCCAGCGATCGTGCTCCCACGCCTTGATTTCGCCGGTCTTGGGCGCGATCACCTTCGTCACGGCGCCCTCGGCGTCGAGCGTGCGGCGCGGCTCGCGGAGTTCGGCACCCTCGAATCCTTCCGTCGCCAGGATGGCGACCCTCAGGCCCTTCAGCCTGTCTGCCATGCTTTCTCCTTGTTGAATCGGCATGGCGAGGTACACCGGGGCGGGGTCCGCGTTTCCGCACGAGAGCTAATTCACTTCGTGAACACCTCGATCACGCCGCCCGCATGGCCGACACCGTATCGCAATTGCGCGTCGCTGGCGCCGAGAAACCGGAGCTCGCGAATGTCCATGACCGCAATCTGCTGCAGCTGCGTCACGTCGCCGCTCGCGGTGCCGTTGATGTACACCTGCAAGTCGCCGGCGTGCGGATCCATGATGCTGACCGCCCCGCGCGAGTGGAGCCAGTTCGGTCGATACTCCTGCACGAGCGACAGCGCGTTCGTCGCCGTCGTATTCGCGAATTCGTCCGCTTTCAGGAGGTTGGAATTCCGCATGCGACGCTGGCGGCGCTCGGAATCGGTGAGCGTCACCTGCGCCGGAGTCGGCGGGTTCGCCACCATGGTTGACTGTCCGGCTGCCGCCCCCGCCCCCGCCCCGGCGGAGGGCGCGGCTACGCCCGTCGCTACGTCGATGACGCCGCCCGCGTGCCCGGGGCCGTACCGGATTTCCGCCTGCGCCGGTTCGAGGAAGCGAATCTCGCGAACATCATTGATCGCGATCTCGTGCAAGCGATTGACGTCGCCGAGCGGCGCGCCGTCGCGATAAACCTGCACGTCGCCGGATGCGGGATTGCTGATGCTGATCGCGCCGCGATGCTGCAGCCACATCGGCCGCGACTCCTGAACCAGTGCGTATGCGTCCACAGCCGTGGATGAATCGATCTCGGGTCGCGCGAGCACATTGGAATTGCGCGCCCGCGAGCGTCGCGAAGACGCTGCGACGGAATCGCCGGGCTGGCTGTCGGCGGCGGGTGCTTGCGCCGCGGCCACCGGAACCGATCGCCCCGGACCGAGGGCGGCGGCGGCCGGCGGGGCCGCCGTGCCGTAGACCAGCGCGCCGTTCTGGGCCCTGATCGTCAGAGCGCTGCCGCCCTGTTCGACGAACCCGATGACCTCAGGTGCCGTCCCCATGCCCATCGCCCGCTGCTTGAGGCGCGCGAGCGGCATCCGAATCACCCAGTCGCGGATGATCCACACCCCGGACGGCAGGCGCAGGAACGCGACGCGGCCACCGGCACTCGAGGACACGACGTCCTGCGGCAAATGGACGTACTTGAATTCGAGTTGCCGCAGCTCCGCTGTCCGGCGATCGACCCACAGCGTGCCCGTGATCTCCGGGACCGTGCGGTCCCGCGCCGGCGTAAACATCAGGCCGACGAGGCCCTGATTGTCCCCCTCGCCCGTTGTGGTTTCGAAGCAATGCGTGCGGAGGAAGACACTGCTGAGCAGAATATCGGAATCGGGTGCGCGATAGGTCCAGCCGGACGAGTCCGTGACGACGTAGCCCTCCAGCTCGAGCCGCGCTGCCGATGTCAAATTCCGGATCGGGTTGATGAACAAGCCGCTCTGTTCCCAAGTGGAATCGGGACCGCGAGGCCGGCCGCTCGGCGATAGCTCGCGTTGAAATCGCGTGAGGTCGAACCAGTAGGACGGCACGCGCGAGGTCCACGATACGGCCGCGAGCGCCTCGTGCACCTCGTCCCACAGCGCGGCGACCGAAGCGCCCGCGCTCCCGCCACTGCTGCTCGGCTCGATGTCGCATTGACGATCGCCGGCAACGACGACTTCCTGCAGCGCGATGGGAATCGGATCGATTGCCGCGTTGTAGCCGATCACTTCGCCGGTCCGCAGGGTCAGTGGCGACGAGACGAGGGGGCGGAAACCGATGCGCTTGGAGCGCAGCCGGTACGTGCCCGCAGCCGGCGCGGTCAGCGTGAACTCGCCGGCGCCGTTGGTGATCGTGCGGGCCTGCTCGACGCCGTGGTCGTCAATGAGGGTGAGGAATGCGCCCGGCAGCGGTGTACGACTGACGCTATCGGTCAGCAGCCCGCGCACGCTTTGCGCCGGCGCCGCAGGGACCGCGAGCGCGGCGCAACAGAGGACGACGGCTAGTGTCTGGAATCCCACCATCGGAAACGCTGCGGCTCGAGCTTGGCGAGCCGATACAGGTTGCGTGCAAACCGTACGACGAACAGCGCCACCATGCCGGCGAGTAAGACGGCCAGCGTCCAATTCGTAACCAGCTCGATTGGCCATAGTCCCTTCACCTCCCAGCGAGCCGCAAGCGCGAGGACGGTATTCAACAACACGAGCAGGAGTCGTACCTCCGTTGGTCCGATCCTGCCGTACGAGATCTTGAAAACGCCGAAGACACTCGATTCGAGATAGACGTTGATCGAGAGCGCGAGATAGGCCACGACCAATCCCAGCGCCAGGCTCAGGTTCACGTAGGGCGAGAGGCCGATGCCGACGCCGATAACCGTGGTTGAAAACGCGTCCACGACGTGGTCGAGATAGTAACCATACTTGGGGCGTTGCGTGCTTCGGACCCGCGCCAGGGTTCCGTCAAGGCTGTCGCCGAGCCAGTTGATGCCGAGCATGAGACTCGCGGCCCAGAGCCAGTCGGGGTTGTAGCGCGTGAGCGCGTACGCGACGCCGGTGCCCGCCGCGCCCACCATCCCCAAGGCCGTGAGATGATTCGAGCGAAGCCGGCGGGGGACGTGCCGGGCCAGGAGTTCGAGTAAGCGCCGCTCGGGGCCGGCGAGCAGGAACGCCATCTCGCGCCGGCTTCCCGCGGTCACTCGTGCCAACCCTCCGTTTTCACGTGGCCCCGCCGCGCACCAGTGTCTCGCCTTGCTTGGCGTGGGTCGGGTTCGTCAGCGTCAAGGCACTGAGTGGAATCATTCAGCTCCTCAGCAGAAACGAGACGGAGGGCACAGGATTCGAACCTGTAAGGGCTTGCGCCCGCCGGTTTTCAAGACCGGTGCCTTAGCCATTCGGCCAGCCCTCCCCAACGCCTCAAAAGTACTGGAGCATCCTCCCGTTCTAAAGCGAAATTATGACGTTGCGTACGGCACTTGCGGGGCTGCCGCTCTTCGGTATACCTTCGGGTCCCCAGTTCGAACCAAACCGGGACCGACGAATGTCGAAATCCCGTGTTCTCTTTCGACGTACTAACGGCAGCGTTTTGGAACTCGCCGGTGGAAGGCCCCGTTACGTTCAGGGCCGTCCAGCCGGTTCATTTTCCCGGGAAAAATTTCGCATATGAAACTGTCAGAAACCGCCATTCGTCGCCCTGTGCTCGCGAGCATGTTGTCCGCGGCGCTGGTGTTGTTCGGCGTCATCGGCTACAGCCGCCTGTCCGTCCGCGAGCTGCCCGACATCGATCCGCCGATCATCTCGGTCTCCACCACGTTGCCCGGCGCGAACGCCGAGGTGGTCGAAACTGCGGTCACGGACGTGCTGGAGGAAGAGCTGTCGACCATCCAGGGCCTCCGGACGCTGAGCAGCACGTCGTCGGAACAGACGAGCAACATCACGCTCGAGTTCAATCTCGACCGGCCGATCGATGTCGCCGCGGAGGACGTGCGCGACAAGGTCTCGCGCGTGCGGGGCCGGCTGCCGGTGGACGTCCTCGAGCCGGTGATCGCGAAGCAATCGGCCGACGAGCAGCCGTTCTTCTGGCTCGCGCTGTCCAGCGACAATTACGACCTGATGCAGCTGTCCGACGTCGCCGACCGTCTCGTGAAGGCGCGGCTCCAGAGCCTGTCGGGCGTCGGCAGCGCGAACGTCGTGGGCGAGCGGCGCTACTCGATGCGCGTCTGGGTCCAGCCTGAGGCGCTCTCTGCGCGCAACATGACCGTGCAGGACGTCGAAAACGCCATCACCGCCCGCAACGTCGAGATCCCAGCGGGCCGCATCGAATCGACGCGGCGGGAATTCTCCGTTCGCTCGCTCGGCGAGTTGAAAACGCCGCAGGAGTTCGGCGAGCTCGTGGTCGCGAGCCAGGGCACACAGCTCGTCAAGCTCAAAGACGTTGCGCGGGTCGAGCTCGGCCCCGAAGACAACCGCTCGATCTTCCGCTTCGACGGCAGCCCGTCCGTTGCCATCGGCGTGGTGCGCCAGTCCAAGGCCAACCTCATCGATGTGGCGAAGCGCATCAACGCCGAGATCCCGGGGATTCAGCAGACGCTGCCGACCGGCGTGAAGCTCCAGGTCGCCTTCGACGGCTCGGTGTTCGTCACACACTCGATCGACGACGCGAAGCTGACGCTGCTGATCGCGGCCATTCTCGTCGTGCTGATCATCTTCGTGTTCCTGCGGAACGTTCGCGCCACGATCATCCCGGGACTGGCCATTCCGGCATCGATCATCGCGACCTTCGCGATCATGTACTTCCTCGGCTTCTCGATCAACAACTTCACGCTGCTCGCGCTCACGATCGCGATCGGCATCGTGGTGGACGACGCGATCATCGTGCTGGAGAACGCGTTCCGCCATCAGGAGGAGCTGAACGAGAACCCGGAGGAGGCGGCGGTGCGCGGCACCAACGAGATCGGGTTCGCGGTCATCGCGACCACGATCGCGCTCGTCGCCGTTTTCACGCCGCTCGGATTCCTGCGCGGCTCGACCGGCCGGCTCTTGAGCGAGTTCGGCATCGCGGTGGCGGGCGCCGTCGTGATTTCGGGTTTCGTAGCGCTTACCCTCACGCCGATGCTGTGCGCCAAGATCCTCCGCATGCAGCACCAGCACGGGAAAGTCTTCCAGATGTTCGAGCGCGGCTTCACCGCATTGTCGGAGCGGTATGCACGGCTGCTGCGGAAGGCCGTCGATCATCGCTGGCTTGTCGTGCTCGGCACGGCAGCGGTTGTGCTCGTGGTCGTCGCGTGGTCCGTCGTGATCCCGCAGACCCGTCTCAAGTCGGAGCTGATCCCGGACGACGATCGCGGCTTCTTCCTCATCATCGCGCAGGGTCCTGAGGGCGCGTCGCTGCCGTACATGGACGGCTACGTGCATCAGATCGAGGGAATCGTCAGCAAGACGCCGGATGTCAACGGCTACTTCACCATCATCGGCGGCTTCGCCGGCGGCGTGAACCG
Source organism: Gemmatimonadales bacterium (assembly GCA_035309945.1). Lineage (GTDB taxonomy): Bacteria > Gemmatimonadota > Gemmatimonadetes > Gemmatimonadales > GWC2-71-9 > 20CM-2-65-7. The sequence continues at coordinate 190,173 of DATGEQ010000106.1, forward strand.
CGCCTTCATCGGCGTGATCATGAAGGATTGGAGCCAGCGCAAGCTGCCGATCCAGGCGACCATCGGCGGCATGTTCCCGAAGCTGTTTGGTATCTCGGGCGTCATGGCGTTCCCGTACGCGCCGAGCGCGCTGGGGTTCAGCCAGCCGATTCAGTACGTCGTGCAAAATCCCGACTTCGCGAAGCTCGGCCAAATGATGGATCCGTTCACGAACGCGGCACGGGGAATCAAAGGACTCACGAACATCGATACGGACCTCCGCGTCAACAAGCCGGAGCTGCGGGTCACGTTCGACCGCGATCGCGCCGAGGATCTCGGCGTGCCGGTGCGCGATGTGGCCTCCGCATTGCAGACGTTCCTGGGCGGGAGGCGGGTCAGCACGTTCACTCAGAACGACAAGCTGTACTACGTGATGGTGCAGCTCGATCCCAAGGATCGCGCCACGCCCGACGACATGCGCGGCATCTACCTGCGCGGCCGGAACAACCAGCTCGTGCAGCTCTCGGCCCTGGCCAACGTGCAGGAGGGCGTGGGCCCGCGCCAGATCAATCACTTCAACCGCGTCCCGTCCTTCACGCTGACGGCGTCGCTCGTGCCGCCGATGGCGCAAGGTGAAGCGCTCGATTCGCTCGATGCATTGGCCAAGCGCGTGCTGCCGCCGGGGACGACGACGGCGTTGGCCGGCGATTCCCGCGAATACCGCGAAAGCGGTGGCGCGTTGTACTTCGCGTTCGCCGTCGCGCTGATCGTGGTCTTCATGGTGCTCGCGGCGCAATTCGAATCGATGCTGGACCCCTTCACGGTGCTGCTCGCGGTCCCGCTGGCCATTACCGGCGCGCTCATCACACTCAAGGTGCTGGCGCTCCTGCAGCCGACCATCGTCTCTATGCTGCTGTATCTGGTGGGAGGCTCGATCTCGGGGACCACGATCAACCTGTACAGCGAGATCGGGATGATCTTGCTGATCGGTCTCGTGAGCAAAAACTCGATTCTGCTGGTCGAGTACACGAATCAGTTGAAGGCAAAAGGACTCGACACCGTGTCCGCCGTGCTCGAGGCCGGGCGCATCCGGCTGCGCCCGATTCTCATGACGTCGGTCGCGACGATCATGGGTGCGGTGCCGGTCGCCTGGGGTGTCGGTGCCGGTTCGGCGGCCCGCAAGCCGCTCGGCTACGCGATCGTGGGTGGCGTGTTCTTCTCGACGGCGCTGACGCTGTTCCTGGTGCCGGTGGCGTACGTGATGCTCGACGGCCTGCGCGAACGGCTGCGCGCGCGGCGTGGGCGGCTGGTTCCGGTCGAGGGAGAGGGCGACTGATGCTCGCTCTGCTCTTGGCACTGCAGGCCGCGGTGTCCCCGCCGCAGGCGTCGGCGGACACGTTGCCCCAGATCACGTTGACCGACGCGCTGCAGCGCGCCGCGCAGCTCGACCCGAACTACGTGGCTGCACTCGGTCAGGTGGACAACGCGGTGTGGGCGCGGCGCAACGCGTTCGCTGTGTTCGTGCTGCCATCGGTGACACTCAGCCTCAACGCACAGCGGACGAATCCGGAGACGTTTTTTTTCACTACCCAGATCGTGCGGGTAAAGACGCTCTGGTCGGCACAGCTGAGCGCACGCTACGACTTGTTCCTGGGCGGACAAAAGTTCGCCGAGCTCAGCAGGTCCAGTGCCGCACTCGAGGGAGCGCATGCCGATGCGCTCCGCCAGCGGTTTGCGACTGCGCTCCTGACGGAGTCGGATTACTACGCCGTACTTGCCAATAGTGAGTTGGATCGCGTGGCACGGGATCGATTGCGCCGTGCTCAGGAGCAGCTCACCGTGGCACGCGCGCGCGTTACGTCCGGTGCTGCCGTCGCGACCGATTCGCTGAATCTGCGTCTGGAGCTGACCAGGGCGGAGGTGGCGCAATTGCAGCAGGCATCGACGCTGCGTGTCTCGCGGCTCGAGCTGGGTCGTCGCGTCGGCGCCGCCGGGCCGGTCGACGCCGCGCCCCTCGACACGACGGCAGCTCCCGAACTGCCGGTCACCCTGGCTGACGCGATCTCCCAGGCGGCCGTACAGGGCCCCGAGTATCGCTCCGCGGCCGCGAATGAGCGCGCGGCGAGCGCCGCCTATCGGGCCGAGTTGGGTAACTATCTGCCGCATGCGTCGCTGACGTTCAACGCGAACGTACTCGACACCGCGTTTTATCCCAAGTTTTTCAAACAGACGCAGTTTTTGCTCGGCGTCTCGTTGCCGCTGTGGAACAACGGCCAACGCGAGCTGGCGTTGTCACGTGCCCGGGTGAATAAGGACGTCGCCCGCGCTACGCGCGAAGATCTGGATCGCGCGGTGCAGCACGATGTCACCGCCGCGTACGACGCGTATGTGACGGCCCGCGGAACCGCACAGCTCGCCAAGGAAGGCCTCAGCGTCGCGCGCGAAAGCTTTCGCGTGGAGCAAGCGCGCTACCAAAGCGGTGCCACGACGATTCTCGATCTGCTCAATGCCGAAGTAAACCTGTCGCAGGCCGAAGCGGACTTCGTGCAAGCGCGCTACGGCACGCGCCTCGCGCTGGCCGGACTCGAAAGCATCCTCGGCAAGAGACTCTTCAACGATAAGGGAACCCCGTGATGTCGTACCGTGCCCTTGCAGTGCTGATCGTGTTCGCGGCCGCGTGCAACAAGGCCAAATCGGCGGCTCCGGGCGGACCGGGCGGCGGCATGCCGCCGATGCCGGTCGAAGTCTCGCCCGCCATCCGCGACACCGTCGTCGACGCGATCTCCGCCACTGGACAGATCGAAGCCATCCAGTCGATCGACGTGCATCCGGAAGTACAGGGCCGGATCACCGAGATCCTGGCGAACGAAGGGCAGGAGGTCGCCGCCGGCGCGCCGTTGTTCAAGGTCGATGACGCCGAGCTCAAGGCGCAGGTCGATCAGGCGGATGCCAATCGCCAGCTCGCGCGCCAGGCGCTCGACCGCACCAAGCAGCTGATCGCGCAGAACGCGTCGTCGGCCGCCGATCTGGAGCAGGCGGAAGCCCAGGCGAAAGCCGCGGACGCGAACTACGATCTGCTCAAGACCCGGCTCGACCGCACCGTGGTGCGCGCGCCGTTCGCCGGCGTCGTGGGTCGCCGGCTCGTCAGCATCGGCGCGTACGTCGGCTCGCAGACGTCGCTGATCAGCCTGCAATCGGTGAATCCGCAGAACGCGACGTTCCAGGTGCCCGAGCGGTACGCCGACCGGCTGCGCCGCGGGCAGCTCGTGAGCTTCCAGGTCGCCGCGCTGCCGGGGAAAAATTTCTCGGGCGAAGTCGTGTTCGTGGACCCGGTGGTCGAGCTGCCGGGCCGCACGATCCTCATCAAGGCGCGCGTGCCGAACCCGGAGCACACGCTGCAAGCCGGCATGTTCCTCGAGGCGCGCCTCGCCACCGACATCCGTCCCAACGCGATCGTCGTGCCGGAGGACGCGCTGATGCCGGTGCAGGGCTCGAACTACGTCTGGGTCGTGAAGGACGGCAAGGCCGACCGGCGCGAAGTGTCCCTCGGCGTGCGCACGGCGGGGTGGGCGGAGATTCACGGCGGCGGCATCGAAGCGGGCGACCAGGTCGTGGTCGGCGGTCTCGAGCGGCTGTTCCCGGGCGCGACGGTCATGCCGCACGTCGTCGAGCGGCGCCGCGGCACGCCGAGCGCCGAGTCTACGGCGACGAAGTCCTAGCGGGGCCGCTCCGGCAGCGGCTGCAGCTTGGTTTCGGTGTTGCGGAAGATCGCCTGCGAAATCTGCTGCGCGCGCGGGGCCAGCGGGCTGTTCGTCGCCTGCAGCTCCTGCGCCATCGTGTAGTACGTCAATCCGTACAGCGACAGGATGCCCTCGGACGGTTTGTCGACCCAGCCGAGCGGGCGCGCGCGCGCCGCGGCGTCGGCGTGGTACACGTCGAACAGCAGCTTGGTCGTGCGCGGCACGTTCACGTAGCCCAGCGACTGGATGCCCTTGATGCTGTCGGAGGGGGTCAGCGCTTTCTCGCGCAGCACGCGCGCGAAGCCCTGGCCCTCGAGGTGGTTCGTGAACCCGAACTGGTCGGCGTAGAGTCCCACCGTGCGGGAGAAGTACACCGGCCGCTTGCCGAGCTGATCCTTGATCACCTGCAGCACGATGACGTCGGCGCGCTCGACGTAGGGCCGGCCGAGCATCTGCGGATCGAGCGTCACGCGGATCGTGTCGGCGCCGCTGCCGAGCTTCACTTCGCGCTTGGAGTCGAGCTCGTAGTACTGCTGCAACGCATCGAGCTGCTGATCGCTGAAGCTCATCAGTCTTCCCGTCGGCATCGGCCACTGCCGGCCGCGATAGATCGCCGGCGCGTGCGCCGAATCGAACGGCACGAGCGGCCGGCGCTGCAGCTGGCGCACGTACCAATCGGTGTTCGCGAGCGACAGATTGACGATGGTCACGTCCTGGCGAATGTGCTCGACCTCCTGCGCATACCAGAGCGGGAACGTGTCGTTGTCGCCCGCCGTGACGAGTACGCCGTACGGCTCGACCGATTGCAGCAGATCCGCGGCGAAGTCGCGCGCCAGCGTCTCGCCTTTCCGGGATGCCGCCAGATGATTTCCGAAAAACGGAATCAGGGCGAGGGCGAGCAAAGGTGTGCCGTACACCCAGCGCCGCGTCTCGCTCGGCTGGCGCTCGCGGAAGAGATCGCCGACCCCCTCGATCGCCCAGGCGAGTCCCATCGCGACCCAGATGCCCCACAGCGCGAACGACACCATGAAGAAGTAGTCGCGCTCGCGCACCTCGTGCGCCGAGATCTGCTGCTCGGCGTGGAGCGAGAAGCCGTATTTGAAATTGAGATAGAAGATCAGCGCGAAGGTGAACGTGAACATCAGGACCGTCATTGCCAGCGCGCGGCGGCGGTCGGCGCGCCAGTGCCGGATGGCGCCGAAGATGCCCAGGCCGCCGAACACCACGGCCAGCACGCGCTGCACGCGCTCGGGCCAGTCGCGCGCGAACTGCCAGCTGAAGTACTGCAGGTAATTGCCGATCTGCGCGATGTAGAGCGCGGCCGTATGGCCGGAGTTGCCGAACCCGGGCGCCTGCGTGGGATTGTCCATGATCGACGGCTTGCCGTACTGCACGCGGAAGATGACGTCCCACAGCGCATGCCAGTTCGTCGGCTCGCCTTCGTTGATCGGCGGATAGAACGCGGCGCGGATCGGCAAGAAGGTGTAGACGGAAAGTCCTACGACGGTCACGAGCAGCGCGGTGAGCGCGAAGCCGGGATTCTCCGCGATGATCGCGAACGTCAGCGCAGCCACGAACACCACCCCCGCCGCCGCTATCCAGCCCCAGTGCTCGAGCCCCAGCGACAAGAGCAGCGCCCACACGCCGACGAACACCAGGAACTGCGACCACTCGATCGTGCGGTCGCGATCCGACATCGGCCGGTTCGTCTTGAGCGGGGGATAGAGCAGGATCAGCACGACCGGGCCAACCAGCACGCCCATCATGTGGTTGGTCGCGGTCAGCGCGAGCAGATAGATGATCAGCAGCAGATAGTGATCGTGCGCGTCGCCGGCCGGCTGATCGTCCCAGCGCACGATCAACCACAGGATCAGCGCGATCGACAGCAGGCTCAGCGTGTAGACCTTCTCGTTGACGACCGACTGGTTCCACACGGTGAACATCGTCGCCGAGACGAGCGCGCCCGCGAGCGCCGCGAGGCGGCGCGGCCACACGGCCGGCACGAACGACGCAAGCCAGCGTTCGGCGACGAGGAACCAGCAGCCGGCGGAGACCGCGCTCGTCACGGCCGCGAACAGATTGATCCGCGCCGCGTAGCCGCTCAGCAGCGGCAGCATGCCGAACACGTGGGCGACCAGGACGAACAGCGGATTGCCGGGCGGGTGCGGGATGCCGAGTGTGTACGCGGCCGCGATGTACTCGGACGTGTCCCAGAATTGCGTCGTCGGAGCCAACGTGAGGACGTACAAGATCAACGCACCGATCGAAACGCCCGCGGCCATACCATACGGCGGCCTCACGGCGCCTGACTGCGCCGCAGGTGCGGATGCGACATCAGCGCGCGCGCCCGAGCTCCGAGAATACGTGGTCGTCATAGGCCCAATAATCTAGTGATGGAACCGGCTCAGTCGCCGCCGGCCGTGATGCGGCCGTAGGTCGTGTTGGCAAGGATTGCGTCGCGCATGTGGGCGGCCTGCGCCGCGAGGGCCGGCGCGGCGGCCTTGAGCACCGCTTCGAGCGTGTCGTACATGAACGCGTAGCCGAACAGGCTGTTCTGCGACGGCGCGTCGACCCAACCGCGCGCGCGGTGCCGCGCCGCCGCCTTCCCGCCCTCATACACGTTGAACGCGAGCGTCTGTGTGCGCGGAATGTTGACGAAGCCGCCACCCCGGACGGCTTTGATGCTGTCGCTCGCGACCACCGGCGCGGGTTCCAGGCGCCGGACGAGCCCTTCCTCCACCAGATACGGCGCGAGGCCGAGCTGATCCGGGTACGAGCCCGTGGAGGTCGAGAAATAGATTGGCCGGCGGCCGATCTCGTCTTTGATGATCTGCAACACGACCAGATCGGAGCGGTCGAGATAGGGCCGGCCCATCACGCGCGGATCGAACGTCATCTCGATCGGCCCGACTTTGCCGGCCATCGCGCGCTCGAGCAGGACGTACTCGGGCAGCGTATCCCTCGCCGTCAGATAGTAATGGCTCATCCACGGCGCCGTCGGATACGGCCAGGCCTTGCCGCGCTGCCACGCGACCGCCTGCGTCGTGTCGAAGCGCGCCGCAGGTCGCTGCTGCAGCTGCGACAAGTACCAGTTGAGGTTCGCGAGCGACAGCACCATCACGCTCACGTCGCGGCGGATGCCTTCGACTTCTTGCGCGTGCCAGAGCGGGAAGGTGTCGTTGTCGCCGCTCGTGATCACGATGGCGTACGGGTCGACCGATCGCAGGATGTCGCGGGCGTAATCGCGAGCGAGCGTCTCGCCGGCGCGCGACGCCGTGAGGTGATTGCCGATGAGCGGGATCAGCGCGAGCAGGAACACCGGCGCCGCAAACCGCCATCCGCGGCGCGCGAGCGGGGGTGCCTGCGCGAGCGTCGCGAGCCCCATGCCGATCCAGACCGCGAACGCCGCGAACGACGCGATGAAGAAGTAATCGCGCTCGCGCACCTCGTGCTCGAGACTCGCGCCCGCGGGCTCCGTGAAGCGCTGCGAGTAGCCCCACTTGAAGTTGAGATAGAAGACGAGCGCAAACGTCAGCGTCGTCATGAGGACGATCATCATCACGGCGCCGCGGCGATCGGCGCGCCACTGGCGCCGCGCGCCCGCGAGGCCGATGAAAGCGAACACGACCGTCAGGATCAGCTGCACGCCCAGCGACCAGTCGTGCCCGAACTGCCAGGAGAAATACTGCACGTAGTTCAGGAGCTGCTGCCCGTACAGGATCGGCGTGTGGCCGGGGTTCTCGGGGCCGGGCGGATACATCGGGTTGGCGAAGACGGATGGCTTGCCGAACTGCTCGCGCGTCATGACGGCACGGAAGGCCGGCCAGGTGGTCGCGCCGCCCTGGTTCATATAGGGATCGAGATGCGCGCGCACCGGGATGAACAGATTGACGCTGAGCCCGACGACGGCGACCAGCACGGCGGCGGCGAGGAAGCGCGGGCGGGTCAGCGCGCGCCAATCCGTCATGATCACGTACGCGAGCACCGCGGGTCCCGCGAGCAGGCCCATCAGGTGGTTCGTGGCGCTGAGCGCGAGCAGATAGACGATCAGCACCACGAAATTGTCGCGGCGGCTGGCGGAGGGCTGGTCGCCCCAGTGCAGCGTGAGCCAGAGGACGAGCGCGATGGAGAGCACGCTGAGCGTGTAGACCTTCTCGTTCGCCACCGACTGATTCCAGACGGTGAACACCGTCGCGCCGACGAGCGCACCCGCGACGGCCGCGACGCGCCGCCACGTTATGTTCGCCACGATCGAGCGAAGCATGCGCTCGCCGATCAGGAACCAGAGGCCCGCCGTGACGGCGCTCGTCACCGCCGCGAGGATGTTGATGCGCTTGCCGTAGTCGGCGGCGAGCGGCAACAGCCCCCACACGTGCGCAACAAGAATGAAAAAGGGATTGCCGGGCGCATGCGGGATGCCGAGGGCGTGCGTGGCCGCGATGTACTCCGAGGCGTCCCAGAACTGCGTCGTTGGGGCGAGCGTGAGGATGTAAAGGATCAGGGCGCCGAGCGAAACGCCCGCGGCCCACACCAGCGGCGCCTGTTCCGCGCCCAACTGCGCGGCAGGTGACTCTTCAAAATTCGTGCGGGGGACCGTTGTCATAGGTCGGGTAATCTAGTGACGGAATTGCCGCATACCGGTCAGGATCATGGCAATGTCGTGTTCGTCCGCGGCCGCGATGACTTCGGCGTCCTTGACCGAGCCGCCGGGCTGAATGATCGCCGCCACGCCGGCGGCCGCGGCTTCGTCCACGCCGTCGCGGAAGGGGAAGAACGCGTCGCTGGCGAGCACCGCGCCGCGCGGGTCGTGGCCCTGCTGCCTGGATTTATGCGCGGCCAGAAACGACGAATCCACGCGACTCATTTGGCCGGCGCCGATCCCGATCGCCGCTTCGTCTTTGACCAGGATGATGGCGTTCGACTTGATCGAGCCGACGGCGGCCCAGGCGAACCGCAGGTCGTTCCATTGCGCATCGCTGGGACGGCGCGTCGTGGCGATCCGCCACGTCGATTCGTCGGCCACGTCCTTGTAGCGAAAGCGATCCTGCGCCAGAAACCCGCCGCGCACCCGCTTGAAGTCGAGCGTCGGTTGATCGTCCCACCGGGGCAGCTCGATCACGCGCAAGTTCTTCTTCTCTTTGAACACCGCCAGCGCGTCGGCGTCGACGCGCGGCGCGACGACGACCTCCACGAACAGCTCGCGCATCGCGTCCGCCGCCGCGCGGTCCACCACGGTGTTGAACGCGATCACCGACCCGAACGCCGACGTGCGATCGGTCGCGAGCGCCCGCGCGTACGCGTCGGCGGCGTTGCGCCCGAGCGCGATACCGCACGGCGTCGTGTGCTTGATGATGACGCAGGCGGCGCGCGCGTCCTTGTTCTGCCACGGCGTTATCGCCATCATCGCCGCATCGACGTCGAGGAGGTTGTTGAACGACAGCTCCTTGCCGTGGAGCTGCTGCATGTTGCGAATGCCCCCCCCAGCTTCATCGGTCACGTACAGCGCGGCGCGTTGGTGCGGGTTCTCACCGTAGCGGAGCGTCTGCTGTCGCTCGAGCACGAGACTCAGCTTGGGCGGCAGCGTCTCCTGCGAGCGCGAGAGGTAGGCGAGGATCGCGGCGTCGTAGGCGGCGGTATGCGCAAAGACTTTGGCGGCGAGCGCCTGCCGCTCGTTCGCGGCTACCCCGCCGTCCTTGAGTCGCGTGATGATCGAGGGATAGTCGTCCGGATCGACGACCACGATCACCGATTGATGGTTCTTCGCGGCGGAGCGAAGCATCGACGGGCCGCCGATATCGATCTGCTCGATCGCCTGCGCGAATGTCGTCTCCGGCTTCGCGACGGTTTCGCGAAACGGATAGAGATTGACGGCGACGAGATCGATCGGCGCGATACCGTGCTGCTGCATCGCGGCGACGTCGCCTGGATGGTTTCTTCTTGCCAACAGCCCTCCATGGACTTTCGGATGCAATGTCTTGACTCGGCCATCCATCATTTCCGGAAATCCGGTCATCTGCTCGACGAGCACGACCGAAATTCCCTCGCGCTTCAAGGCTTCGGCGGTGCCGCCCGTCGACACGATTTCCCAGCCGAGCGCGACCAGCTGGCGCGCGAAATCGACGATACCGCGTTTGTCCGAAACGGAGATGAGCGCTCTCATGCAATCCTTCTCGCAAGTTCCAGAACCACCCGCGGCAACACGCGATGCTCCGCCTCCAAGACCCGGGCCGCAAGCGTTTCGGGCGTGTCGTCGGGCTGCACCGGCACCTTCTCCTGGGCGATGATCGGCCCCCGGTCGAATTCTTCATCGACGAAATGCACCGTCACGCCCGATTCCCGCGCGCCACTCGCCAGCACGGCGGCGTGCACGTGATGGCCGTACATGCCGGGCCCGCCAAAGTCGGGCAACAGCGCGGGATGGATGTTGATCATGCGGCCGCGAAAATGCGAGACCACCGCCCGCGGCACCAGCTTCAGGTAGCCGGCCAACACGACCAGCTGCGCGTCGCCCAGGGCGTCGAGCAGCTCCGCCCCATTCGCGGGGTCGCGCAACACGGTTGCCGGTACGCCGGCTCGGCGCGCGCGCTCGAGCGCGCCGGCGCCGGGCCGGTTCGAGATCACGCGCGCGACGCGCGCGTCAGGAGAATGCTGGAGCGTGTCGAGGAGGGCCTGCAGGTTCGTGCCGCCGCCCGAAACCAGCACGGCGACACGAACCGGACCCTCCCGGCGGGTCACTGATTGCTGCGACTACAACGCGCGACCGACTTCGGCTTCGACCCGCTGGTGACGCTGAGCGTGAACGCGCCGGTCGCGTAATGACCGACCGTGTTCACGTCGATCTCGTAGTCGCCCGTCTGCGGGAACGTGGCGGTGAGACGAGCGTTGCAGTTGCCGCCCGAGTCGTCGTCCTGAAAATCGCGCCCACCCGCGATCCCCGGCCCCCGCAGGAACAGATAGGCGTCGAACGCATCGGACTCGAGATCGATGGTGATCGTCTGGCCCGCGACGCCATGAATCGTCCACGGCTGCGCGTACGTGCTGTCGTGCGTGAGCAACACGTCGCTCGCGGTCAGCTCGCCCTGCTGCGTCTGACCCACGTCGATGCTGTGCGCCGAGCCACCTCCACTCCCACCCGCCGTGCTGGGCGCGCTCTGCGACCGGCAGTCGGCGCTGGCCGCGCTGCCTTCCTGCACCGGCTTCGAGCCCTGCGTGATGGAGAGTGAGAAGTGGCCCGTTTGCCGTTTGGGCGTCGACGTCGTGTTGACCAGAATCCGGTACGGTCCGGCGCTCGGGAAGACGCGCGACACGCGGGAATAGCAGCCCGGCCCGCCGTCGTCGTCGATGATCGAGCGATCGAGATCGTCGCCGCGAATGATGAGCAGCGGGTCGAACTCGTCGGCGGCGAGGTCGATCGTGATCGGCTGCCCCGGGATCGCCGTGAACTGATACATCTTGAAATAGGTCGTGTCGGGGTAGAGCGAATCGCTGCTCGTCAGCTCGCCGTTGATCGTCTCACCGACGCGGATCGTCTGGATCCCCTGACTCCCGCCCGTCGATTGCGTGCTGACGTTGCTCACCTGCTGCAGCGTCTGCGTGTTGCTCGCGAGGTTATTCGTGAAGCGGCAGTTGCCCTTGGTCTCGACGTTCGATTGGCCTTCGGTCACGCGGAGCGTGAACCGGCCGGTCTGGCGCCGCGGCCGCGATGCCGTGTTCACGATGACGCGGAGCGGATGATCGTCGGTCGCGGTGTACACGAGCCGCGCGTTGCAGCCGCCGCCGCCGTCGTCGTTGTCGACCAGCTTGTCGCCCCGGCCTTTGGTCAGGAGCAGGTAGGCGTCGAAGTCGTCCGAGATGAGATCGACCGTGAACGCCTGGTTTGCGCGCACGGGCAGAATCCAGCGCTCGAAATACGTGGAATCACCCGAGAACTCCGGATCGTCGGACGTCAGGTTGCCGGTGATCGTCTGGCCGACCTCGATCAATCCGGCGACGCGACCGAAGCCCTTGCACACGGTGTCCGCCGGCGCCGCCTCGCGCCCGCGCGACAACGTGAGCTTGTAGTCGCCCAGCTCCGCCTGCGCGCTCGAGTTGGCGTAGAGCCGGTAGTTGCCGGTCGCCGGCGGGACGAACATGAGGCGGGCGTTGCACTGGCCGCCGCCGTCGTCGTTGCGGGCGAGCGAATTGCCCGCCGCATCGGCGATCAAGAGATTCGCGTCGAAGTCGTCCGAGCTGAGGTCGGCCGTGAGGGTATCGCCCTTGTTGCCGACAAAGGCGTACAGCTTGTAGCGCGACCCGTCCGAGAACTTCTGATCGGTCTGGGTCAGACGGCCGGTCACGACCTGGCCGACGCGGATGGGGACCTGGGCGACGAGCGCCGGAGCAACAACGGTGGTGAGCGCTGACAGCATGAAGACTGCGCGCACGGAAAGCTCCTTTTGGGCGACGGGGAATTGCGGTGGCCGGGCTAATTTATGATTTGCCATCGAGCCGCACAATTTCCGCGACCGCTTCCGGCAAGTCCGCGACCACGGTCACACCGAGCGCCCGGGCCTGCCCTTGATGAAGATTGCCTTCCCCCGTTGCGACCAGAATCGCCCGGCCCCCCAGTGGCGCGGCCGGCTGCACGTCGGTCAGACGATCGCCCACCCACCACGATTGCGCGGCATCCAGGTCCAACGCGCTCATGGCTTCATAAAAGAGCTTCAGCCCGGGTTTGCGACACTCGCACGGCCCGCTGAAGCGCGGATGATGCGGGCAGAAATAGGCCCCATCCAGATGCGCGCCATGCGCTTCCAGCAGCTCGCTCAGCCGCCGCTGGACCGCCGTATACTCGGCCACCGTGTAGAGACCGCGCGCGATTCCCGATTGGTTGCTGACGACAACGACGAGGAAGCCATGATCGTTGAGCTGTTTGATCGCCTGAGCCGCGCCGGGTAACAGCTTGACCTTGCCGGGTTCGTGCACGAAGCCGGAATCTTCGATGATCGTGCCGTCGCGATCCAGGAAAACGGCCTTGGCCATCAGCCTTCAGCCGACTGCTTTCAGCGCGGCAATGACGGTATCCACCTGCCCGGGGAAGATCGTTCGCGCATCGAGCAGCACGCGGCTTCCCGCCACGCGAGCGATGATTGGCGGATCGTACGAGCGCAGCTTCTGGAGATAGGAGTCAGGAGCCGGGACCTGGAGCCCGACGAGCCAGGTCGGCAGCTTTGCGCCCGGAAACGATCCACCACCAACTTCCGAATCGCCCTGCACCAGCTGCGCCGTTTCGCGCAGTTGCGCGCCGTTGAGAATCGCGTCCGCTCGTTCCTTGATGATGGCGAGAGGCTCAGTGAGCATTCGGAGCACCGGAATTTTCTGAAGTGCGGTATCCTCGTCGCGATACAAGGCCAGTGTCGCCTCCAGCGCGGCCAGCGTGAGCTTGTCGGCGCGCACGGCGCGGGCGATCGGATCGCTGCGACATGCCGCGATCGCCGCCGCGCTTCCGGCGAGTATCCCGGCCTGCGGTCCGCCGAGCAGCTTGTCGCCGCTGAAGACGACGAGATCGGCGCCGGCCGCGATGCCCTCGGCAACGGTCGGCTCGCCGCTCAATCCCCAGTCGGACAGGTTCAGCATCAGGCCGCTGCCTAAGTCGTACACGCACGCGAGCCCCCGTCCGTGCGCCATCTCCGCGAGCTCGACGACCGCAACGTCGGTCGTGAACCCTGTCACCTGAAAGTTCGAGCGATGAACCTTGAGCAGAATCTTGGAGCTTGGCGTCAGGGCGCGCTCATAGTCCTGCGGATGCGTGCGATTGGTGGTCCCGACTTCGACGAGCTTCGCGCCCGAGCGCGCCATCACGTCGGGGATGCGGAACGATCCGCCGATTTCCACCAGCTCGCCACGCGACACCACGGCATCGCCGCCGCGCCCCAGAGCGCTCAGCGCCAGCAGCAGTCCACCGGCCGCATTGTTCACGACCAGCGCATCGGGCGCGCCCGTCAGCTCCACTAGCAGGTCGCGGCAGTGCGCGTGGCGCGAGCCGCGCGCGCCGCGCCCGAGATCGTATTCCAGCGCCGAGTAGCCGCTTGCGACCTGCGTGAGCGCGGCGATCGCCGCGTCGGCGAGCGGCGCGCGGCCGAGGTTCGTGTGCAGCACCACGCCGGTCGCGTTGATCACCGGCGCGAGCGACGCCTCGGCGAGCCGCGCCACCGCTGCGCGCACCGCGGCGTCCCATCCCTCCGCGGGCGCGGCGCCACCTTGCGCGCGCGCGCCATCCACGGCGGCCCGCGCCGCCTTCACGACCAGCGCCCGCGGATGCTCGGCAAGCAAGGCCGCCACTCCAGGCCCCGCGAGCAGCGACTCGACCGATGGCAGACCGCGTCTCGGATCGCTCATGGGGGCGTGCGTCGTACGTCGTGCGTCGTGTCCGCTCCGGCCCGTCGTGGCGCGCGGTGTGTCGTGTCAGCCACTACCGGCTTCGGCGATGTGAACCCCACCTGTCCATCGCCCTTCTTGCCGAGCAGGCTCGTCGCGCCTTGCACGCGCACGACGTAGCGCGCTTCCGGCTTGAGCGGATTGACCATGTGAACGACGAAGCGATCGGTGGGCACCGGCCGGCGCGCGAGCAGTTGCTTGACCAACACCGTATCCACGAGTTGCCGGGGCGGTTTTGCTCCGCGTCCGCGGGCCGCTGGTGCTGGCGGCGGGGGTGGCGGAGCCCGGCGCGCTGCGCTCGTATCCTTTTTCGCCGCGGCCGACTCGGCTTGCTGCCGGGCCTGAGTGGTGAGCGAGTCGAACTGGCGCTGCGTGAGAACCTGGGCCACCGGAAGCGGCGTCGAGTCCGGCAGCGTGAGCACGTGCACGTGGGTCGTGTCGAGTGCGGCGGTCGGGTCGAGGGCCTGATTGAACTCGACGCGCACCGTCATCGTGTCGACAAACGTCGCGGCGCGCGGGCGGGGCGGGTTGGTGTCGTGCGGGAACGTGTACAGCGCGACGTTGCAGCTCGAGTCGAGCGTGACGAGCGCCGAGTCGTACGCCTCGCGCGGGCTGCGGCGGCGATCGCCGTTGTCGTCCGACGTGGCATACACGATGTACCGTCCCGGCACGAGGTTGGTGAGATTGAACTGGCCGCCGGAATCGGCGTAGGTCAAGTAACCGATCGTGTCGGGCAGCGGCACCGCCTCGATCAACGCGTGCAGCAGGATCGTCTGATCGATCCACTTGAGCGCGATCCCGCCGATCCGCGCGTGCCCGATCTCCGGTCCCGTCGTGAACAGCACGGTCTTGCTCGAATCGTTGCGGTTGCGCCGCAGATCGACAAAGCCCGGCAGGATCTGGAGCCGGTAGACCCGCTTCTTCCAGCCTTCTTTGGGCTTCACATTGATGTGCGTGCGGTGCCAGCTCACCTTGACGGGTCCCGCGACCGGCGAGAGCAGCACCTGCCGCGAGAGTTGGGTGCCGCCGCCGGCTCCGGCCGAGTTCGCCATCTCGTCGACGACTTCGTCGAACTGAATGACGAGGTCGCCGTCGAAGTTGGGCACGACGGCGCCCGATTCCGGCTTCACCGAGAGGATTTCGGGAGGATCCTTGTCCGGCGGCCCGCCGGGCGGCGTGCCGACGCTCGCGCACGCCGCAACGACTGCGGCGGCCGCGCTTACGAGCAGCCGAGCGACTTGAGCTTGCCGGCCAGGACGTCGCGCTGATCGCGCCATGCCTTTTCCTTTTCGCGCTCCTTGGCCACCACCTCCTGGGGCGCGCGCGAGACGAAGCTCTCGTTGGTCAGTCGAGCCGCCAGGCTCCCCAGCTGCTTCTCAAGTCTTGTCAGTTCCCCGGACAGCCTTTCACACTCCAGTTTGACGTCGACCGCGCCTTCCAGTGCGACGACGACCTCACTGCCTTCGCCAAAGACGGCGTGCGCACCGACACCCTGTTGAATCCCATTGAGTGAGAGACTCTCCAACTGAGCCAATCGCATGATCGTCTCCCGCTCACCTTCAAACGTTTCAACGCGGTCGCCCCCTCGGGCGACGATTGTTGCTTTCAGCCGTGTTTTCGGCGCAACGCGGTATTCGGCCCGGATTGAGCGAATGAGCTCGATGGACTTCTTCACTCGTTCGAATTGCACGTCCGCATCGGAGTCCATGAACTGCTGGAGTACCGTTGGCCATTCAGCAGTAGCGATGAGTTCCTCGGATGTTCTGCCAGGAAGCTTCTGCCAAAGCTCTTCGGTAATGAATGGCACGACAGGATGCAGCAGTCTTAGAACTGCATCAAAGCAGTACAGCAGGACTGCGTGGACGGTGCTTGCAGATGACGAGCTCAGTCTCGGTTTGACAGCCTCGACGTACCAGTCGGCAAGTTCGTTCCAGGCGAATTCAAAGCAGCGCTTCGCTGCTTCGTCCAATTTGAAATTCTCGAGATGCGCTGTCGCTCCGGCAATCGCGTTGCTGGCTCGCGCCAAGATCCAGCGATCTGCCAACGTGAGCTGCCGCCGATCTACAGCCTCCAACGCCTGGACCTGCTTCGGCAGCTGGCCCAGCACGAACTGCCCGATGTTCCAGAGCTTGTTGGCGAAGTTGCGGCCCGGCGCAAACGTCGTGTCGAGATCGTTCGGATCGAGAATGACGTCGGCACCGATCGAGCTGCCGGCGATCAGCGTCCAGCGCAGCGCGTCGGCGCCGTACAGCTTCACCACCGCGCGCGGATCGACGCCGTTGCCGAGCGACTTCGACATCTTGCGGTGCTGCGTGTCGCGCACCGTGCCCGTCAGGTAGACGGTCCGGAATGGCCGCTTGCCCATGAAGTGATAGCCCGACATCAGCATGCGGCTGACCCACAAGAACAAGATTTCCGGCGCGGTCACCAGCGTGTGACCCGGATAGAACCGCTGCAGATCGGGCGTCTGCTCGGGCCAGCCGAACGTCGCGAACGGCCAAAGCCACGACGAGAACCACGTGTCGAGCACGTCGGGATCCTGCTCGACTTGCGCGCCGCATGTGCGACACGCCTGCGGATCTTCGCGATCGGCCCATTGGTGGCCATTCGCGCAGGTGAACACGGGAATGCGGTGCCCCCACCACAGCTGGCGCGAGATGTTCCAGTCGCGCATGCCCTTCATCCAGTTCTCGTAGCTCGCGCGCCAGCGCTCCGGCACGAGGTCGTACTCGCCTTTGTGATACGCCGCGAGCACCGGCTCGGCCAAGGGCTTCATTTTCACGAACCACTGATCGCTGAGCCGAGGCTCTACGACGGTGTCGCAGCGGTAGCATTTGCGGACCGCATGCTGATGCTGTTCCGTCTTTACGAGCAGACCGTCCTTCTCCAGCTGTTTGACGATTCGTTTCCGCGCGTCGAAGCGATCGAGGCCCTGCAGATCCGCGGGCACGCGCGGCGATTTCTCCATCCGCCCGTCTTCGGTCATGATCAACTGCTTTTCTTCCTTCGGCCAGGCGCGATTCGCGATCTCGAAATCGTTCGCGTCATGCGCCGGCGTCACCTTGAGCAGACCGGTGCCGAAGCCCAGCTCGACGGCGTCATCCGTCGCAATCGGAATCACCACGCCCGACAATGGAATCTTGACGCGCTTGCCTTTGAGCGACGCGTGCCGCTTGTCTTTCGGATTGAACACGAGGCCGATGTCGCCGAACATCGTCTCCGGCCGCGTCGTCGCCACCGTCACGAATCCCGAGCCGTCGTCGAGCGGATACTTGATGTGGTAGAGATTCCCCTGCGTCTCGTGGTGCTCGGCCTCCTCGTCGGAGAGCGCGGTGAGGCAGTGCGGGCACCAGTGAATCACGCGATGGCCGCGATAAATCAATCCTTCGTCCCACAGCCGCACGAACACCTCGCGCACCGAGCGCGAGTAGGCGGGGTCGAGCGTAAAGCGCGTGCGGCTCCAGTCGCAGGAGCAGCCGATCGTCTTGAGCTGCTCGAGGATCGTGTTGCCCGTCCGGCGCACGAATTCCCAGACGCGCGCCACGAACGCCTCGCGTCCCAAATCGAAGCGGGTGTTGCCCTCGGCGGCGAGCTGCTTCTCAATGACGTTCTGCGTCGCGATGCCGGCGTGATCGGTCCCGGGCAGCCACTCGGCCGCCCGGCCGCGCATCCGCTCGAACCGGATCAGCACGTCCTGCACCACGTTGTTCAGCGCGTGCCCGACGTGCAGCTCGGCCGTGACATTGGGCGGAGGAATGACGATGACGTAGGGTTCGGCATCGGGCCGCGGCTGGAAGACGCCGGCGTCGAGCCAGCGCTTGTAGATGACGGGTTCTACGGGCCGCGGATCGTATGCCATTCCTTAATATAGAAGCGGCCACTAGAATATCGTCCAATGACCGTTCCCAAGTCGCCGTCATCGGATGACGCGCTCCCGCCCGGACGCATCGTGCGCTGGCTCGTGCTGGCGGGCGTGATTCTGTTTTCCGTCGTGCTCTATTTCAAATTCGGAATTCACACGCCGCACCTCGGCACTACGCCGGCCCCGTAGACATGGCTCCTTCCGAAATTCAGGTCGTCCTGCCGGATGGGAGCAACAAGACTCTGCCGGCGGGCGCGACGGGCGCCGACCTTGCCAAAGCCATTGGTCCGGGCCTGGCGAAGGCCGCGCTCGCGATTCGTGTCAACGGCGACGTGCGCGACTTGCAACGTCCGCTGCCGGACGGCGCGAAGGTTTCGATCCTGACGGACAAGGACCAGCAGGCGCTGGACGTGCTGCGCCACTCATCGGCGCACGTCCTGGCGACTGCGGTGCGCCAGATCTTTCCCAAGGCGCAGATCGGCTTCGGGCCGCCGATCGAGGACGGCTTCTACTACGACTTCGACATCGGCCGGCCGTTTACGCCTGAGGATCTGGAACAGATAGAGAAGAAGATGGCCGAGGTAACCAAGTCTGACTTTCCGTTTGTGCGGGAAGAGGTAGATCGGCAAGACGCCAAGCGCCGGTTTCAAGACGATCCGCTCAAGCTCGAGCGGATCGGTGATCTGAAGGAAGATGAGATTATCTCCGTCTACACGGACGGGCCGTTCGTCGATCTCTGCCGCGGCCCGCACGTGCCGAGTACCGGGCGGATCAAGCATTTCAAGCTGCTGCACGCGGCGGGCGCGTACTGGCGCGGCGACGAGCGGCGCCAGATGCTGCAGCGCATCTACGGGACCGCGTGGTTTTCCAAGCAGGATCTCGACCAATACCTCACTCGGCTCGAGGAAGCGCGCAAACGCGATCACCGCGTCATCGGCAAGCAGCTCGATCTCTATTCGATTCAGGAAGACGTCGGGCCCGGTCTGATCCTGTGGCACCCGAACGGTGCGATCATCAACTTCGAGCTGCGGCGCTTCATCGAAGACATCATCCTCCAGCGCGGCTATCAGCTCGTATACACGCCGAACGTCACGCGCGAGCAGCTCTTCTTGCGTTCGGGGCACCTGCCGCTCTATGCCGCCAATCAGTTCCCGGCGATGGCGGCGGGTGAGGGCGAGTCCGAGGAAGTGCGCTATCGCGTGAAGCCGATGAACTGTCCGATGCACATCCTCGTCTACGCGAGCCAGCAGCGCAGCTATCGCGACCTGCCGATTCGCCTGGCCGAGGTCGCCAACGTGTATCGCAACGAGCGGTCGGGGACGCTGCACGGCATGCTGCGCGTGCGCGGCCTGTCGATGGACGACGCGCACATCTTTCTGCGCGAAGATCAGATCGAAGAAGAGATTTTCAATTTGCTCGACATCGTCGAGCTCGTGATGGGGAAGACGTTTGGACTGAACTATCGGTTGGACCTTGCGACGCGCCCCGACAAGAAGCTTGGTTCCGACGAGATGTGGGAGACGGCTGAAAAGGCGCTTGAAGGCGCATTAAAGCGCCGCAAGTTGACGTATCGAGTCGACGTTGGTGGTGGCGCATTTTACGGGCCAAAGATCGACGTCAAATTCAACGACGCGATCGGCCGCGAGTGGCAGGGCGCCACGATCCAGCTCGACTATCAGTTGCCCGAGCGGTTCGACCTGACGTACACCGGTACCGACAACAAGCCGCACCGCACGCTGATGATGCACCGCGCGATCTTCGGCACACTCGAGCGGTTCGTGGGCTTTCTGATCGAGCACTTTGCCGGCGCCTTCCCGCTTTGGCTCTCGCCGACGCAGGTGCGGGTGTTGCCGATCGCCGATGGGCAGATGGAGGCTGCGCGCGCGGTGCACGACACGCTGCGGCAGGCAGGCATTCGTTCGCATCTCGACGAGCGCTCCGATACGCTGAATTACAAGATCCGCGACGCCGAGCTGCACAAGATTCCCTACATGGCGGTGGTGGGGCAGCGCGAAGCGGAGGCGAAGTCCGTCGCCGTGCGGGTACGGGGGGCGGGGAACAAGCAGGTGGTGATGCCGATTCAGGAATTTGTGGAGAAACTGCGCGACGAGATACGCACACGATCGTTGAAGTCGCTAATTTGAACCCAAAAGCCCAATGACCAGCAACGACACCGCCATCCCCGTGATCCTCTCCGCCTGCCGAACCCCCATCGGCAAGTACCTGGGCGGCCTGTCTCCGCTTTCCGGCCCGCGGTTGGGCTCGATCGTCATTCGCGAAGCCGTCCGCCGCGCCGCCGTCCCCGACGACGCCATCGACGAAGTCATCATGGGCAACGTGCTCCAGGGCGGTGAAGGGCAGGCGCCCGCGCGCCAGGCGGAGATCCATGCGGGACTCCCGGGGCTGATCCCGGCACTGACGATCAACAAAGTCTGCGGCTCGGGACTCAAGGCCGTGATGCTCGCGGCGCAGGCGATCAAGGCGGGCGACGAGCAGTGCCTCGTGGCCGGCGGCTTCGAGTCGATGTCGAACGCGCCGCACTACGTCTACGGCATGCGCGGCGGCATCAAGGCGGGCAATTCCGAGCTGGTCGACGGCATGATCAAAGACGGCCTGTGGGATTCATTCTCCGAGTCGCACATGGGCGCTTTGGCCGAGTACACGGCAAGGAAAGCCGGCATTTCTCGGATCGAGCAGGATGAATTTGCGTTGCAAAGTCACAAGAAGGCTGTGCATGCGATGGAGTCGTGCTTCTTCAAGGCGGAGATCGTGCCGGTAGATAAGGTCGAGAAGGATGAGGGTCCGCGCGCCGATACGTCGCTGGAAAGACTGGCGGCGCTGAAGCCGGTCTTCGAAAAAGACGGTACGGTGACCGCCGGCAACGCGCCCGGGTTGAACGACGGCGCGAGCGCGTTGGTCGTCGCGTCGCTCGCATTTGCGAAATCGCACGGCCTCAAGCCGCTGGCGCGAATTACCGGTTATGCGATGGGCGGCGGCGAGCCGAAAGATCTCTTCTTTGCGCCGATCGTTGCCGTGCAGAATCTCCTCGAGAAAACCAGCTCCAAAATTTCCGACTACG
>DATGEQ010000107.1:0-2538 GCA_035309945.1 Gemmatimonadales bacterium
CTCGAGGGCTGACTGGCGGAGTCAGCCGGCTCATGCGCGCTGCGCGACCCGGTCTTCCAGCGCCGAAAGCACCCCGTCCGCTCCGGGGTTCTTGTTGATGTCGGACAGGAAACTCCAGCGAATGACCCCATCCGCGTCCAAGACGAACAGCGCGCGCTCCGAGACCCCGTCCTGTTCTCGATAGGCGCCGTACTTGCGAGAGACCGCGCCCTTTGGTTCGAAATCGGAGAGCAGCGGGAACTGCAGGTTGCGGGATTCGGCGTAGGCCTTATGGCACCACGGTCCGTCGACCGAGATCCCCACGACCTGGGCGTCGTAGCGCTGAAACTCAGGCAGGACTTCGTTGAAAAGCGCCAGCTCATCGCCACAGACGGGACTCCAATCCGCAGGATAGAATACGAGCACCGTTGGCTTGCCCTTCAGGTCGGCGAGGCTGAGGGTTTCTTTGGAAGTCTGCTTGAGTGTGAAATCGGGGGCTTTGGTGCCGGGCGACAAAACCATGGACGACCTCCTTTGCTCGCAAAGTAGAAGGCGGCAGCGGAGGTCGTATCCGTCGAAAGGGTTAATCCATTATCTGAGCACCTCGTCTCCATCGCGGGCATGCGACTCCATTTGCCGTCGCACCATCTCGTAGTAGGTCCCGCGCGCGCGCATCAGCTCCAAGTGCGTGCCGCGCTCGATGACGCGCCCTTCTTCCATCAGCAGAATCAGATCCGCCCGATGAATGGTCGACAGCCGGTGCGCAATGACGAACGTCGTGCGATCGGCCAGCAAGCCCGCCATCGCCGCCTGGATGAGCTGCTCGCTCTCCGTGTCGAGGTTGCTGGTCGCCTCGTCCAGAATGAGGATCTGCGGTGATGCGAGAATCGCCCGCGCGATCGCGAGCCGCTGCTGCTGGCCGCCTGAGAGCTTGACGCCACGCTCGCCGATCGTCGTCTCGTAGCCCTGGGGCAGCCGCACGATGAATTCGTGCGCGTTTGCCCGGCGCGCCGCGTCTTCGACTTCGGCGTCCGTGGCGTCATGGCGGCCATAGGCGATGTTTTCGCGCACCGAGCCGTCGAAGAGGAAGACATCCTGCTGCACAATCGCGAGCAGGTCGCGATAGCTCCGCAGCTGGAAGTCGCGAATATCGACACCGTTCAGCACGACCCGGCCACGGGTCGGGTCGTGAAAGCGCGCGACGAGATCGGTGACGGTCGTCTTCCCCGCCCCACTGCGCCCCACCAGCGCGACGACCGAACCGCCCGGCACCACGACATTGAAGTCGTGCACCACGGGCAAGCCAGGCCGGTACTCGAATCCTACGTTGTCGAACCGTATCTCGCGCACCTCGCTCGGCGCGACCCGCGCGTCCGGCCGGTCAGGTTTGTCCTGCTCCATGCCGAGCACTTCGAACACGCGCTCCATGGCGGCGAGCGAGCGCTGCATTTCGGAGAAGGAGTTGACGATGCTCCAGACGGGATTGAGCAACAGGAACATGTACCACTGGAACGCCATGATGTCGCCGACCGACGCGCGGCCCACAATGTTCAGATAGCCGCCGAACCACACGATCACCACGCTGATACCGGCTTCGAGCAGTCCCCACGACGTCCAGAGCAACAGCTCGCGGCGGTGCGCGAACAGTTCTTTGCGCAGAACCGTGTGCCGCCCGAGCATGAAGCTGATGAGCTCCTGAATCTCCTGGCGGAAAGCGCGGACGACGCGAATCCCCGAAAACGTCTCACCGACGCGGCCGTCCACGATCTCCACGTCCTTGCGGACGGAGCGATAGATCGGGCGGATACGGCGCGTAAAGATCAGGCTCAGGACCATGACGCCCGGAATGATCGCGAGCGCGGTGACCGCGAGCTGCCAGTTGAGCGTTAACAGAATCCCAATCGCGATGACCAGTCGGATCACCGAAATGGTGGGCGAGATGACCGCCATCTGCAGCAAACCGGTCGTCGTTTCAACGTCCCCCGTCAGGCGCGACAGGATGCCGCCGGTTTTCATATCCCACAACTTTGGCAGCGGCAGGTGCAGCAATCGTTCGTAGAGTGCGCGGCGCAGCGACAGCATCACGCGCACGTTGAGGATACGCTGGCGGTAGTCTTTGTAGCCGCCGCCGACGTGCGACAGCACGATGACGCCGAGGAACACGAGGCCGGTGAGATTGAGACGCGTCAGCCGCGAGCGCAGATCGAGCGTGCGATCGAGGATGACGTGATCGACGATGAACCGCATGAACAACGGCTCGACCATCTGGAGGCCCGCAACGACGAGTGCCAGCACGAACACCGCGCTGAGCTCATAGCGGTGCGGCCGTAACCAGCGGAGATATTCGCGAAGATATGCCCGGCGGGCGCCGCGCCTGGCCGGCTGCCCCGGCTGCTGCGGGGTCGGCGGCGGACCCCCGTCCTGCTCGGCGAGTGTGTCGAGCCGGCGGTGCTTATAGTCCTCGACGAACTCCTGGTAGCGCTTCCGGGAAGAACGCGTGGGGCTCACGACGGAAATCTAGGAAAAGAATACGAGGGGCGCAGCATGCTGCGCCCCTAC
>DATGEQ010000108.1:0-2502 GCA_035309945.1 Gemmatimonadales bacterium
GGGCTATGGTCACGTGAAGATCGTGGTGTCGGGCGGCTTCACCGTCGACAAGATTCGGCACTTCGAGGAGCTCAAGGTCCCGCTCGACGCGTATGGCGTGGGGTCGAGCCTGTTTCAGGGGCGATTCGATTTCACGGCCGACGTCGTGATGCTCGAGGGCAAACCGTGCGGGAAAGTGGGCAGGACCTATCGGCCCAACCCGCGGCTGGAATTGGTGACGTAGCCTATCTCCTACCGCCTGTGCCGGCTGGACTTGCGTCGCATCTCTCGCCTGCATAATTTTCCGTCCCAATGAATAATCATGCATCCATCCCCGTCGGCGTGCTGGGGGCATCCGGTTACGTCGGGCAGGAGCTGCTGCGTTTGCTGAACGGCCATCCCGGCGCCACAGTCGCGTTCGCGACCGCCGAATCGACGGCGGGCGAGTGGGTCGACGGCCACGAGCTCATCAAGGCCGATGACGCGCCGTGGCAAGAGGCCGAGATCATTCTTTCGGCCCTGCCGCACGGGGTGTCCGCGCGGTACGTCCACGAAGCCCGCGCGGGCGGCAAGCGTGCCGTCGATCTCTCCGCCGACTTCCGACTGTCGCCGGACGCGGTGTACGGCCTGACCGAGTTCACGCGCCCGCGCCTCGCGGAGGCCGAGCTCGTTGCGAACCCCGGCTGTTATCCGACCGCGGCCTTGCTCGCGCTGATTCCGCTCGCCCAGCTCGGTCTGATCGACGCGTCGCGTGAAGTCATCATCGACGCGGCGTCCGGAGTGACGGGCGCCGGCCGCAATCCAAAACGCGAGCTGCTGTTCGGCGAAGTCGCCGAGGACTACCGCGCCTACTCGATCGGCAACACGCACCGGCATCTCGCCGAGCTGAAGCAGTCGCTGTCGCGCGAGGGCGGATTCACCGGCGATCTGGTCTTCACGCCGCACCTCCTACCGGTGAAGCGCGGCATTCTCGAAACGATTCACGTGCCGCTGACGCGCGTGCTCGATCAGTCGACGGCCGAAGGCCTGTACACGGCGACGTACGACGGCGAGCCCTGCGTGCAGGTGATGCACGGCACCCTGCCGTCGCTCAAGGATGTCGTCTATCGCAACCGCGTGGCGATCGGGGTCGCAGAGGTCGTGGACGTCCGCCACCCGCGGCTCACCGTGATCGCCGCGATCGACAACCTGGTCAAGGGCGCGGCCGGCCAGGCGATTCAGAACATGAACGTCATGCTCGGACTGCCCGAGACGGCGGGCTTGCCGTGCTGACCGTGCGCGTCGTGAAGATCGGCGGCAACGAGTTGGACCGGCCGGAATGGGTCGCCGCATGCGCGCGTCGCCTGGCGGGGCTCGGACCGTGCGTTGTGGTCCACGGCGGCGGTCGCGCCGTCAGCGACTGGTCGCGCCGGCTGGGGCTTCCCGTCGAGCAGCGTGACGGGCTCCGCGTCACGACTCCGGAAATCGCGCAGCTCGTGGAAATGGTGCTGGGCGGGCCGATGAACCGGCTGCTGGTCGCCGCGCTGCGGGATGCGGGCCGGGACGCCATCGGCCTGTGCGGCGTGGATGGCGGCCTACTCACCGCGCAGCCGCACCAAAACGGCGAGCTCGGCGAGGTGGGCCAAATCGTGAACGTGCGCGCCTCGTTGCTGCAGAGCCTGCTGCTCGCGGGTCTGACGCCGGTGGTGGCGCCCGTGGCGCCTTCCACGACGGCCCCGGTGCGGCCGCTCAACGTCAACGCCGATCAAGCCGCCGCGACGATCGCGGCGTCGCTCGAAGCCCAGGAGTTGCTGTTCGTCTCGGATGTGCCCGGTGTCGTCGTGAAAGGCGTGACACAACCCGCGCTTGCCGCTCCGGAAATCGAGAGCATGATTGAAGGCGGAATTGCGACCGCCGGCATGGCCGCCAAACTGCGGGCCGCGATGCAGGCCGTAGAGGCGGGTGTTCGGGCCGTACGGATTGGTGATCTCGACATGTTCGACGATGCCACCGCCGGCACCCGCCTCCTCGCGGCTCCACTCGCTTCCGCAACGCAACCCGCGTGACGCTCCCGCTGACCACCACGGACGCCGGCGCACTCCTCGGCGTCTACGCGCGCGTTGGACCCCTCTTCGTCGCAGGCGCGGGCTCAGAGCTCATCGCAGAGGACGGGAGCCGCTATCTCGATTTCGTTGCCGGGATCGCCGTCAACGCGCTCGGCTACAACAGCCCGGTCGTGAAAGACGCGGTATTGCGGGCTCTCGATTCGGGTCTCATCCATGTGTCCAATCTCTATCGTACCGAGCCCGGCGAGCGTCTGGCCGCGGAGCTGACGAAATCGTTCGCGGGGCAGGCGTTTTTCTGCAACTCCGGCGCCGAGGCGAACGAGGGCGCGTTCAAATTCGCGCGCAAATGGTCAAAGAAGACCGACATCGTCGCGTTCAGCGGCTCATTCCACGGTCGCCTGTTTGCTTCGCTCGCGGCCACTGATCGCCCCGACTACCGCAAGCCATTCGAGCCGCTGCTCGCCGGTGTGCAGATCAT
>DATGEQ010000109.1:0-10655 GCA_035309945.1 Gemmatimonadales bacterium
TTGTCTTCCGACATATGGATGCCAGCATGCACGTCGGAGAGATGCGCGATGCGGAGCCCGTCGAGACCCCGCGGCAAATCCGGAAATACCAGCGTGCGCCGGGTAATCGCAGGCAGCCGCTCGGCGCTCCAGATGCCGTAGGCCGACACCGCTAACCCCGCGGCACCATACGCGTACGTGGCACGCACGAGAAACTGGCGTCTCGAAACGCGTGCGTCGTTCGTCGTGCGTCGTGCCTCGTCTGCAGCGGAGGGTTTACGCACCACGTACGACGCGCGGCGCACGATCCAGACCAGGCCCTTACCCAAGAGATAGATCGCAACCAGCCCGCAGAATATCCAACCCAACAGTTGCCAGGCAATGAACGGCGCGATGTACGGCACGCGGCTCATGCCCCACAGGCTGCCCGAGAACATCCGCACACCCACGATGATCCAGGGAATGTTGAAGACGATAAACGCGATGCTGAGCCAGCGGCGCGCGGTCAGCGGCAGGCGCTCGCGCAGATAGAGATACAGGAGCAGTTGGGGCGATGCGAACAACAACAGATAAATTAGGGCCATGCCATTCCGTACGTTGTGTGTCGTCTACGCGTTGCCGGCGCTACTTGCGGCGCAACATCCACCCACGCCGAACGTGGATCGGCAGCTCGTCGCGGCCGGCCTCTGGTCCGAGGCACGCTACAACTATGCCTACTGGGACGCCGTTCGCGCGAATTGGGACTCCGCGTTTGCCGCCACGGTCACCTACGCGGCCGGGCGTCCGGCGCCCAGCGACCTGCAGTTCTTTCACCGTTTGCGGCGCTGGAGCGCGCTGCTCAACGACGGGCAGGTCGAGATCCTGCCACCGATCCCGATCGCCAACCGCCTGGGTCGCCCGCCCCTGGCACTGCGCAGCATCGAGCGGCGCCCGTTTATCATAGACTACGCCGTGAACGATGAGATGCGCGTGGCGCGCCCCGAACGATTGGCGGAAATCGTCGCGGTGCAAGGGATTCCCGCGGCCGTCTGGATCCGCGACTCGATTTTGCCGGAGATCGCCGCGAGCACCGAAGCAGGGCGCTGGGAGAGGGCCGTCGAACAGATGTTGGACGGCGAGCGCGGGACGGCGCTCCATTTGTCGCTGAAATTGCCGGCCGGCGCCGAACGGGGCGCGAGTGTCACGCGGAGCGTCGCGTTCACTGCGCGGTCCCGCCTCGAGCGTCCGGCACTCGACGCGGATACGCTGCCTGACGGCGCGATCTGGATCCGCGTGACTTCGTTCGCCGACCCGGACGTCCCGTCGCAGTTCGATCGCGCCCTCGGCGATGCGCCGCGCGAGGGGCCGCGTCATCGCGGCATCATCATCGACCTGCGCGAGGCGACGGTGCTCGCCGGCACGGAGCAGGCCTACGCAATACTGTCGCGATTGATCGAGCGCCCGTTCCTGACCGCGCGACATCGCACTCCGGTCTACAGCCTCGATTCGCTTTCCTGGCTCAACGCGTTCCCGGACACGATCTGGCCGCCGCTCCGGCGTGAGCGCATCGCGTACACCGGTCCGGTCGTCGTTCTCGCGTCGCCGCGGACCGCCGGAGCCGCCGAGGACTTTCTGGTCGCGTTCCGGGCCGGCGGGCGCGGGCCCGTCGTTGGCGAGCAAACGGCAGGCAGCGCGGGTCAAACCGCGACGCTGCCGCTCGCTGCCGGCTGGAAGGTGCGACTCACAGTGGCGCGCGATGCCTTTCCGGATGGAAAGGAATTCGTCCGCACCGGCATCGCGCCCGACATTCCGGTCGAGGTGAAAGTGGACGACGTGCTCGCCGGCCGCGACGCCGTGCTCGACCGCGCGCGCGCCTACTTGTCGGAGACGGCCCGCCGCTAACTCTTCAGCTGGGCGCGGAAGAACCGAATCAGTGTGTGCCAGGCACTATCGGCGATCTCAGGCTTCTCGCGCGTGCGCAAGAAACCGTGGCCGACGCCCGGATACACGGTGTACTGGTAATCCTTGCCCGCGGCCTTCATCGCCGCAGCGGCGTCGGGCACGCCCGCGCTGACGCGCGCGTCATTCTCCGCGTACACGCCGAGGCCCTTCGCGTGGATCCTGGCCATCGCCGGCGCATCGGGCGCCGTGCCGTAGCACACGACGAACGCCTTGAGGTCCGGCGCATTGGTCGCGTAGCGGAAGCTCTGGCTGCCGCCCCAGCAGAATCCGATGACGCCGATATCATCCGAGCGGACGGCCTTCACGGTCTTCAGGTAATCGCGTGTCGCGTTGAGATCGGCGGTGATCGTGTCGGCGTTGAGGGTCGCGATGAGCTTGACCGCCGAATCCCGGGAGCTCGGCGTGCCGCCGCGGCGCGTCAGGAGATCGGGCGCGATCGCGACGAAGCCGTCCTTCGCGAGCTGCTCGGTGGTCTGCCGGATGAAGTCGGACATCCCGAAGATCTCGTGAATGACGATCACCGCGGGTGCGGGCTGCGACCGCTCCGGATAGGCGATGTACGCTTTGATCGTGTCCTTGCCGCTGAGAAACTTGACGTACTCGGCGTGGATGTCTGGTGAACCAAAGGCGGCAATGGGCGGCAACAGGCGGCAAAGCATTGCCACTGCGCCGACCGTTGCCGCCAGATGCCGCCCTTTGCCGCCTTTGTTCTCAGCGCCCATAGGTCACCCTCCAGATTTTGCCGCCCTGGTCGTCACTCACGAGCAACGAGCCGTCCGGCAGAACCAGGAGACCGACGGGCCGGCCCCACCGATTTCCGTCCGGACGCTGCCACCCCACGATGAAATCCTCCACGCCGGTCGCGTGGCGTCCGCTGCTATCCACCTTCACGCGCACCACCTTGGCGCCGGTCGGCACGCTGCGATTCCACGAGCCGTGCAACGTCATGAAGGCGTCACCGCGATACTCCTGCGGAAACTGCCTGCCGGTATAGAACGCGAACCCGAGCGGCGCCGAATGCGCCTGTACCGTGATCGCGGGAGGCTCGACGTGCGAGCAGTCGGCTGAGCTGTACTCCGGGTTCGGCTTGCCCGGCAGATAGCACTGCGGCCAGCCGTAGTTCCGTCCGTCTTTGATGATGTTTACGTGTTCCGGCGGAAGATCGTCGCCGAGCATGTCGCGATCGTTGTTGCCGCCCCACAACTCGCCCGTTTTTAGATTGAATGCCAGTCCGACCGTATTTCGCAGCCCTTTCGCAAACACGTGGCCGCCCGCGCCGTTGTCATTGAGCTGGATGACCGCCGCGCGCAGCGAATCGCTTTCATCGCAGATGTTGCACGAAGATCCGACTGCGAGGTAGAGCTTTCCGTCCGGCCCAAAAAGAATCGTACGGGTGCTGTGGCCGCTCTCCGGCAGGTCCATCAGTTTTTTCGGCGCCGGCGCTCCGGGATCGAAACGGAGCAGCGCGGTTTCCTCGGCCACGAACATCGTATCACCGCGGAATGCGATGCCGAACGGGTGCTGCAGCCCGCTCGCGACGGTGATGACGGTATCGGCGGTCCCATCGCCCCTCACGCCCCGGATCTTCACGATGACTCCGGGACCGGGCTGCGAAGCATAGATCGCGTTGCCCGGGCCGAGCGTGAGAAAGCGAACGTTGCGGAGATTCTCGGCGAAGACCGAGACCTTGAAGCCGGGCGGCACGCGGAGTACGTCGTCCGCTCCCTGGCCGGCCGCCGGCGTCGGGCCATGGCAGGCGACGACCAGCACAGCAGCGAGGAAGGCACGCTTAACCATTGACTACCTCCGAACGACGGCCGTGGTTTGCAGCAGCAACTTGCCTTCCGGATCCACGCGGATATCCGTCGGGACGAAAGGCACATCCAGTCGCAAATTTGCCTCAGGTCCGGTCACCGCGATTTCGTGCCGAACGGTGGCTCCCTCAGCACTGCGGAGCTCCAGCGTAACAACGGGCAACCGAAACAGACCCCACGCCGGTTTCTGGCGTTGCGTGATACCGATGAGCGCGCGGCGTGCTGCCGCATCGTATTGCCACGAGACGTCCAGCTGGGGATAGCCGGGTTGGTGCAACCACTGCTGGAAGAACCACCCGAGGTCGATACCGCTCGTCTTCTCGATGACGTGCTCGAAGTCCGCGCTCGTGGCGTTCGAATCGCGGTAGGTGTGGTAGTAGTTGCGCAGGCCTTGGAAGAACGCCGAGTCACCGATCAGCCCGCGGAGCATATGCAGCACCCACGCGCCTTTGGGATAGCTGTTCGCGTTGAGCAGCTTCATCGGCTCGCCGGCGTTCGCCGAGTCGACGATTGGCCGGTCCGTGACGTCGGATGCAAAGTAGGCCTTGGCATTTGCGCGCATCGCGTTCGTCAGGACGGAGTCACCGTCGAGGGCCGCGCCGATCACGCCGTCGAAGTAGGTCGCAAAGCCTTCGGAGAGCCAGAGGTCAGGCCAATCGCGCTCGGTGACCGCGTCGCCGAACCATTGGTGCGAGGTCTCATGCCGCACGACCCCTTCGCCCATCCTCCGGTCAACGTAGGGCCTCTCGGCGTAGAAGATCGCGCTGGAGTTTTCCATGCCGCCGAAGCGCGTGGATGATTCCACATGCTTGAGATTCTCGTACGGGAATGGGCCGATCAGGCGCTGCATGACTTCGACGATCTCGGTCGCGCGACGGAACGGGACGGAGTCGGCGTAGGCCGAGTCCTCGGGGTAGGTCCAGACCTCGATTGGAATTGTGTCTCGCCCGTTGATGACGGGGCGGTGCTTCGAAACTGAGAATTCGCCGGCGCCGATCACCATGGTATACGTGGGTATTGGATGTGATTCCTCCCAGCGATCACTTAGTCGGTTGGTTCCGTTTGCGACGACTCGCCAGGATCGAGGAGCCGTTACGGTAAATGTCACTTGAGCCTTATCCGATGGATGATCGAGTGTAGGAATCCAGTACCGGGCGCGCTCGGGCCAGTTATCCCCGAAGGCGACGCGCCGACCATGCGAGTTGGTGCCGATGATCAAACCGTCCTGCGGCGTCCCGTGGTACCGGATCTCCAGCTCGACGTCATTGTTCCCACCCGTCGCGACGGACAGAACGCGGCCGTCATAACGAAACGGAACAAGTATGAGCACGTCGTAGCCTCTCCAGCGCCAGACGGAGTCGACTTGCATGTCCGCAAGATTCAGCCGGACGGTGTCGGCCCCGAATGCTCGCAAGAACACCGATGCCGTCGCGTGGATGACCTGACCGGTATCCGGAATTGCCAAAGAGACGGAGTATGATTTGGCGTCGAACCGTGGCTCTTGTCCCGCAATGATCGTCGTAGCGAGTAGCATAAGCACGACATTAGCGACCGTTCGCATACACACCCTTCAACGCGCTTTCACCCGCAGGCATTCTCTCGCGACTCGCGAGCGCCTCCTGAGCCGCTTTCTCAACCTCCGCCGTCACCTCGCTCTCGATATCAACCAGCGTCTTCGCCTTTGCCCCCTCGTCCTTCAGGTACTCCTCATACAACCCGATCGGATCGCGCTTACCCCACGTCGCAAACAGCTCGGGCGGAAACGTCTCGCGCGCTTCGCGCTCGTCGTGCGTCGCATGCCCGCCCATGCGAAACGTCTCCGCAATCAGGAGCGCCGGCCCCTCGCCTCTGCGACACCGCTCGGCGGCGATTCGCGTGGCTGCATACGCGTCGAGCACGTTGTTGCCGTCGAAGCTGGCGCCCCAAATCCCATAGCTCGCCGGCCAGTCTTTGAAGTCGGGCGGAAGATGGTGCTGATCGAGCCGCGTGCCGAGCGCGACTTGGTTGTTCTCGATGATGAAAATGGCGGGCACCTTCTGCACGGCGGCGAAATTCGTCCCCTCGTGCGCCGCCGCCGTCTTGGTCGATCCATCGCCGACCCAGGTGAGCGCGACGCGCGGTTCCCCCTTGAGCTTGAAGGTCAAGGCGATGCCCGTGATCACCGGCACCATGTCACCGACGTGCGAGATCGGCTGCAACACGCCGTGCTCCCAGGCGCCGACGTGCTGGTCGCGGCCTTTGCTCGGCGAGTCAGCCGTCGCGAGATAAGCGCGCAGCATGTCGGCGATCGGCATCCCCATCTCGCAGCAGGCCGCCGCATTGCGAATCATCGGCGCAACGATGTCCCTGCCTCGTTCGAGCGCGTGTACCGGCCCGACCGTCGTCGCCTCCTCACCCGTGCCGAGCCACGCTTTGGAGATTACGCCGGTGCGGACCCAGCGCTTCAGCTCGATGTCGTGCAGGCGCGCGCGCAGCAGGCCGCGGTATAACTGGAGCTTGGAGTCGGCAGTCAGGGCGGCTACAATGGACGCGCGATCGACGTTCGACTCGATCGTGGACCGAAAACCCCGCACCAACGCGGGCTCCGGTTTCCAATCGACGTATTCCGGGGGATCGAAGGCGGGAAACCGCTTCACATCAAGAAAATCTCTCCTTGAGCTTTCCGAAAAAGCCTGACGATTCGGCCGCTCCTCCCGTCAGCGCGTCACCGAATTCGATGGCGGTGGTGAAGCGATCGTCGGGATTGGTCTGCAGCGCTTTGGTTAGCGCCTTCTCCACCGGTTCGGGAACGTCGGGCCGGTACTGGCGGATCGGGATCGCCTGGCTGCGTAGTCGCGCGATCATCATCTCCTGCGCGTTGCGGCCCTGGAACGGCAGCTTGCCGGTGAACATCTCGAACGCGACGATGCCGAGCGCGTAGATGTCGCTGCGCGCATCGAGCGGCTTGCCGCGAATCTGCTCGGGGCTCATGAACTCGGGCGTGCCAAGAATGATGCCCGTGGCCGTGAGCTTCGCGATCGCCGGATCGGCCCGGCGCTCCTTGGCGAGACCGAAGTCCATAATCACGGCCCGCTCCACCCCGCCGTTGTCGTCCGGCACGAGCATCACGTTCTCGGGCTTCAGGTCGCGGTGGATGATCTGCAACTCGTGCGCGTGGTGCAGCCCGGCGCACATCTGCTTCAGCAGCGTCACGGCGGGCACGATGTCCATCGGCCCACCGCGCACCTCGCGGTCGGACAGGAGCTCACCCTTGAGAAACGGCATCACCAGGTAGATCAGCCCGTCTTCCGATTCCCCGAGGCGCAGGATGCGGCAGACGTTGGGATGATCGAGCCGCATGGCGAGCCCGGCTTCGCGCCGCAGCCGCTCGACCGAGCTCTTGTCGGACGCGAGGCGCGGCGACAGCACCTTGATGGCGACCGTAGCGCCCGAAGAGATCTCCTTGGCGAGATAGACGTACGACATGCCGCCCTCGCCGAGCTTCTTCATCACCTGATAGCGCGCGTCGAGAATCTGATTCGACAGGCTGGACGCGCGGTCCAGGCCTGACTTACCGGGGGGCAGCGGCGTGCGTACACCGGTGCCGCTGCCCGACTTCGGCGCGGTGATGACCGGTGAGGGAGGTTTTTTCGCCTGGATCTCGACGAGCATGCTCCCGTCCTTGGGACAGAAGCGTGCCGCCGTGTCGTGATAGACGGACCCGCATTTGGGGCAGCGCCGCTCACTCATTGCCGGACCAAGTTGCGGCCTTCGTTCTTGGCGCGATAGAGGGCCTGATCGGCCAGCGAGATGAAGCTGTCGGAGCTCTGGATGCGATCGTCGGGGAACGACGCGACGCCGATGCTGATCGTCAGGTGCAACGGGTCCTCGCCGGGGTCGGCGAAGTCGCGGTTTTGCACCCGCGCGCGGAGACGCTCGGCGAAAATCGCGGCGCCGTGCGTCGCCGTCTCCGGCATGACGACGACGAATTCTTCGCCGCCGTAGCGGGCGATGATGTCGACCGAGCGGGCTTCGCGGCGGAGGAGCTCGCCCATCTGCCGCAGTACCGAGTCGCCGGCGATGTGGCCGCGCGTGTCGTTGATGTTCTTGAAGCGGTCGATGTCGGCGAGCAAGATCGTCACGGCCAGATTGTAGCGGCGCGCGCGGTCGAGCTCCTGCGCCAACGCTTCGGCCAGGGCGCGCCGGTTCATGCATCCCGTGAGCGGATCGGTCGCGGCCAGCTTTTCGAGCCGCTGCTTGTCGGAGACGGCGGTCTCGAAGTCGTAGGCCTTCTCGATCGCCGACACCGCGGTCTTGATGACGGTCTCGGCGAATTGGGCGTCGGCACGCGTGAGCGGCGGGTCGTCGCCCGTTGTCCGCAAGAAGAACACGCCGATCTGCTGGTCTTTCATCCAAAACGGCAGCGCTACCGCCGAGCGCGTCGGGACCCTGATCTCTTCGCGCTCCCAGCGACGCCGTTCTTCCTCGTATAGCGGATCGATCGCGACGTCTTCGACCAGCACGAGCCGCCCGCTCGACACGGCTTTCCGTATCTCCGGATACTTCGCGAGGTCGATCTGGAGATTGCGCAGCATGGGATTTTCGTACGCGGCGACGACGATGCCCTGCTGGTCGCCCGGCTTCGCCAGCACCATCGAGCACTTCGAGATGTTGAGCGCGCGCGCCACGCGCCGGGCGAGGATGTGGTACATCTCGTCGGGTTTGAGTGAGTCGGTGACCTCGTGGAGAATGTCGACCATCGCGGCGCGGCTGCGCGCCTCTTCGCGCGCCTGCGCGAGCGCCCTGCCTACGCGGATGTGCGCCTCGACGCGCGCGAGCAGCTCGCGCACCCGGAACGGCTTGGAGATGAAGTCGGCGGCGCCCAATCCCAGGGCTTTGACGGTCGCTTCTTCGGGCGGCATCGACGACACCATCAGCACCGGAAGATCGCGGTAGCGCTCGTCCTGCTTGAGCCGCTCGAGCAGCTGCAGCCCGTCGACCTTGGGCATCATGATGTCGAGCAGGAGCAGCGCGGGCTTCACTTCCTCGAGCTTGGCGAACAGGCCGTCGCCGCCGGGGCAGACGGCGACGTCGTACCCGTTTTCCTTCAGGATCCAGGTGAGCGTCTGCACCAGGGACGCGTCGTCGTCGGCGACGAGCACGCGCGTCGCGGGAGAAGCGGGCATCAGTCCTCGAGCAGCGAGGGATCGACGTTGCCGCCGCTGACCACGAGCACCGTGGTCTTGGCGCGCGGCACGGCACCGGCCAGCAGCGCGGCGGTCGTGGCAGCGCCGGACGGCTCGACCGCGAGCTTCACCGTGCGCCATAGAAACTGCACGGCGGCGCGGATGCTGTCATCATCGACCAGCACGACCCCGCGAATCCGTTCACGCTCGCGCGACAGCTCGGCGAACGGAATGTCGCCGACGTTGAGCGTGATCAGGCCGTCAGCGATACTGCCGGTCTTATCGAGCCGCACGACTTTTCCCGCGGCGAGCGAGTGGTGCAGCTTGGGCGCGCCCGCGGGTTCCACTCCCCAGACATCGGCCTCGCTGCCCGCGGCGGCGAGGCCCGTCACCACGCCGGAGATCAGCCCGCCGCCGCCGACCGGGACCACGACGGTTGCCACCTCCGGCAGCTGCTCGACGATCTCGAGTGCGACGGTGGCCTGGCCCGCAACGATGTCGGGATGATCGAACGGCGGGACGATGGCCAAGCCATCGCGCGCGGCGATCTCCTCGGCTTTGACGCGGCGGTCCTCGGACGTGCGGCCCGCAAACTCGACCTCGCCACCCCATTTCTTCACGCCTTCGACTTTCACCTTGGGCGCCGTCTCGGGCATCGTGACGACGGCGCGAATGCCGAAGTGCTTGGCCGCGTATGCGACCGCCTGGCCGTGATTTCCGGACGAATAGGTGATGACGCCGCGGCGGCGCGCCGCTTCCGGCAGCTTCCGAATCGCATTGTAGGCGCCGCGAATCTTGAATGCGCCCATCGGCTGCTCGCTCTCGAGCTTGAGATGGGCGCCCAACTCCGCGACGTACAGCAGCCGCGTGCGGCGCGCGATGCCGCTTCTCCGCAGGCTGGCTACGGCGTCGTGGATGTCCTGGGGAGTGACCACGCTACTTCTTGGCTTTCGCCGGCGCCTTGGACTTGGCCTTCGGAGCCGGAGGCGGCGTTTCGTCGTCGTCCTCGGCGACTTCGTCCTCGTCTTCCTTTACGACGCGCGCCACGTCAACGACCAGATCACCCGGTGTGAGGTTCATGATCTTCACGCCCTGGGTGTTGCGGCCGGAAATGCGGATGCCCTCGACCGGCACGCGGATCATGATGCCCTTCTTGGTGATCATCATCAGCTCGTCGTCCGGCAGCACTTCCTTGAGCGCGGTGACGTCGCCCGTCTTGTCGCTGCGCTTCAGCGTGATGATCCCGCGGCCGCCGCGGTGCTGGACGCGGTACTCGTCGAGCTCCGAGCGCTTGCCCATGCCCTTTTCGGTCACGGTGAGCAGCGTGGATTTCCGGCGCACCACCACCATGTCGATGACCGTGTCTTTCTTGTCGAGCTCGATGCCCTTCACGCCGGTCGCCGTCCGCCCCATGTCGCGCACGTCTTTCTCGTGGAAGCGGATGCTCATGCCGTGGGCGGTCGCCAGCACGATGTCGTTCTTGCCGTCGGTGACCTGCACGTCGATCAGCTCGTCGCCCTTTTCGATGTTGATGGCGCGAATGCCGACCGAGCGCGGGTTCCCGAACTCCGACAGCACCGTCTTCTTCACCAGGCCTTGCTTGGTGGCGAAGAAGAGGAACTGATCCTGGGAGAACTCGCGCACCGGCACGAGCGCGGCGAGGCGCTCGTCCGGCTTCATCGCGACGCAGGAGAGAATCGGCTTGCCGCGCGCCGCGCGGGCCGCTTGCGGGATCTCGTGCACCTTGAGCCAGTAG
>DATGEQ010000110.1:0-20007 GCA_035309945.1 Gemmatimonadales bacterium
CGCAACAGAATATTGGACCGAGTCTTGCGGCCCGACTTCCACACTGGGTGATCATCGCAGCTTTCGGTCGAGGACTCGGACACGCGTCGGACATTGTGTCCGTGCGGTTGCGATGGTCGACGTGATCGATCAAAGCACGCAGATCCGTCGAGCAGACTGTAGCGATGCCTCGGCGATCGTGTCCGTGCTACGGGTGGCCTTTGCCGAATACGAGTCGCTCTACACGCCCCGTGCCTTCGCGGCGACCACACCTACGGCAGATGAACTCAGCCGTCGACTCAACGAGGGTCCGACCTGGATCGCTCTGTTCCACCACACGGTCGTCGGCACGGTGTCGGCAGTACAACGTGGCGAGATTCTATACATCCGCAGCATGGCCGTCGTACCAAAGGCACGCGGGCAAGGAGTCGGCACTCTTCTACTGGAGCACGTGGAACGGTACGCGCATGAGCAAGGGGTTCTGCGTCTCGAGCTGAGTACGACGCCATTTCTTCTTGATGCGATAGCACTGTATAAACGGTTGGGGTTTCATAAGAGCGACCATGGGCCGTGTGAGCTCTCCGGGACGCCGCTATTCACGATGACGAAGACCCTTGTTGGGGAGTCTCATGATTTCCACTCCGACGCCCTCGACATGTAACGCGGGTTCGGCGCCCGCGTCTGATAGAAACGAGGCGTCTCGACGCCAAGTAGACGCCCGACGTGACAGCGTTTCCGAGTTGCGAGTCCGAAGGAGAAGGGGTCTATTAAAAGTCTCTTTGTCCCTCAAGATGAACCGCGTCACTCGGAGACCTGCATGCGA
Source organism: Gemmatimonadales bacterium (assembly GCA_035309945.1). Classification (GTDB taxonomy): domain Bacteria; phylum Gemmatimonadota; class Gemmatimonadetes; order Gemmatimonadales; family GWC2-71-9; genus 20CM-2-65-7. The sequence continues at coordinate 803 of DATGEQ010000110.1, forward strand.
TTCTCATGTTCAATAATCACCGCCAGCGGTGCGGCCTTACTCTTCGCCGCCTGCCACGAAGCACCGACCACCGCACGAACTCCAGCGCCCAGCTTCAGCACGTTCGGCGCGGCCGGCGCACTCGTCGTCGACGTCAGCCGCGACACCACCGCGCAGAACGAAACGCCGCTCGCCGTCAATCCGGTCAACCCCAGCAACATGATCACCGGCAACAACGACTGGAACTACAACAACGGCTGCGGCGTCAACGCGACGTTCGACGGCGGCAAGACCTGGACGCCCACGCTGCCGAGTGGGTTCATCCCCGGCATCACGAAGTTCACGAACGACCCAAGCGTCCCCGGGACGGGCGCCTACGACTTCGCCGGTGATCCCGCGGTCGCGTTCAGTCCCGACGGTCGCACCGCTTACTTCGCCTGCTTCGGATATCAGGCTTCGGAGCCGTTCGGCGTCGTGCTGCTGCTGAGCAAGTCGACTGACGGTGGCCTCACCTGGACGGCCGGCGGCGCCGCCCATCCGCTGACGCTCGTCAGCGCGTTCAACGGCAACGGGCAGGCGAAGGGCTCGACGGGGCAGTTCCCCGATCACGAGGCCATTACCGTCGCGAACGACGGCACGATCTACATCGCGTGGGCCCAGTTCACCGGCTTGAGCTCGCACTCACCGATCTACATCTCGGTTTCGCGCGACGGCGGGAACAGCTTCGCGGCGCCGGTCAAAGTGACGACCGGCTCGGTGCGCAGCGATCAGGACGCGCGCGTTGTGGTCGACCCCGCGACCGGGTACGCGTACGTGACGTTGGACAACTCGATTCAGGGCGGCAAAGGCACGTCGATGTTCGTCAGCGTCTCGAAAGATCACGGCGCGACGTGGGCCACGCCGTTCCAGTTCGCGATTTTCCAGAACCCCGTATGTCTCTTCCCGCCCTATTGCTTCAACATCTCCGGCGGCCAGTTCCGCGCGCCCGGCTCGTACCCTGCGCCGGCGTTCGATCCGTCGACCGGACGGCTGTATGTCGCGTACTCGGACATTGTGGCCGGCAAGGCGCAGATTCTCCTGACGTACGCGAACGTCTCCGACATCACGAAGTGGACGACGCCCGCGATCGTCGCGCCCGCGCCGGGCGACCGGATCAACGTCGAGCTGAGTGTCGAGCCGTCGAGCGGCCGCATCGATATGATGACCAACGACCGCAGCTACTCCGGCAACACGCTGTTCGACGTCTCATACATCACGAGCGCGGACGGCGGCAAGACGTTCTCCACGACTCGCGTGACTAAATCGAGCTGGGATCCTTCGACCTTCGGCGTGCCGTGCGGCTCGTGCGCGGGCGGCATCCGGCCGTTCATCGGCGATTACGACGGAATCATTTCGCTGCCGACGAGTGCCGGTATGACGTGGACCGGCCCCGGGAAGACGTACGGGACGGTGCCGGATAATCTCGAGGTCTATTTCGGGAGCGTTACTGCCCCGTAGCCTCCCATTGCTGCCGATCCAGCAACGCGATCGGCTCGAGCTTCTTGCCGCGTAACGCGGCGTTGATCGCGACCAGGTCGCGCGCCGCCCACGCGTCGAACGTGCGCGTGACGTCCGCCAGCTCGCGCGCGATCGCATCGGCGCGCTCGACCTGCGTCTGCGACGGCCCGCCGTCGTAGAAGATGATGTTGCTGTAGAGATCGGTGAGATTCTCACGCAGGCGCTCTTCGCCCGTGATCATGCCGCCTTCCTTGGTGGCGACGATCTTCTTCCGCATCTCGTCCACCGCGGCCGACGCGGCGCGCAGGCGTTTTGCGACGGCGTCGCCCGCCGGCAGCTTCGCCGCGCGATCATCGAGCGCGGCCCGCACGGCATTCATGCGCTCGACCGCGAACGTCATGTCGGTCAGCGTCCCCGACATCTTGAGCGCCAGATCGAACGCCGCCTGCCGCTCCTGCGCGGTATGGACGCTGCGCGGATCGGGCACCACGGCGATCCGCGTCGTATAGGTCGCCGTATCCTTCGTCATCTTGACCGTGTAATTGCCCGGCAACACGCGCGGGCCGTACGCGGCGCCGAACGCGGCGCTGGCCGCCGGCGGAACGCGCGGCGCCGGCAGCCGCATCGACCAGGTCGCGCGATTGAGCCCGCGCCGCTTACTCGCCGGCAGCGTGCCAAGGAGTTTCCCGTTCGCGTCGAAGACTTCGAGCTTCATGTCGCCGAAGATGTGCCGCCGCCGCTGGTAATACGTGATCACCGCATCGCTCGGCGGATTGGCGCCGACGAACATCGCATCGCCATTCGACCAGCCGCCCCCGGCCTGCAGGCGCTGGACCGTCGGCCGGTCCGGCAGGAAGGCCACGGGCTTGGCGAGCACGTCGGCCGTGAGCGCGCGCAGCGGGGTGATGTCGTCGACGATCCAGATACCGCGACCGTGCGTCGCGATCACGAGGTCGTTGTCGCGCGGATGAATCGCGAGATCGCGCACGGCCACCGCCGGCAAGTCGCCGCCCTTGTAGTGCGCCCACTGCTTGCCGCCATCGACCGAAATCCACAGCCCGAACTCGGTGCCGAGGAACAACAGGTTGGGATTGACGAGATCTTCTTTTATGACGTGCGCGTAGCCGCGCACCGGACTGTCGGGACCGATCAGCGGAGTCCAGGTCGCGCCGTAGTCGGTCGACTTGTACGCGTACGGCCGCATGTCGCCGAAATTGTGCGCGTCGAACGTCGCGTAGATCGTCCCCGTGTCGAAGTGGCCCGGCTCGACCGTCGTCACCCACGCGTTCTTGGGCAAGCCGGCGATCTTCGCGACCACGTTGGCCCACGTCTTGCCGCCGTCGCGCGTCACCTGGAGGTTGCCGTCGTCCGTGCCGGCCCAGATGACGTTCGGATCCTTCGGCGACTCCCCGATCGCGAAGATCGTCGTGTGCATCTCGGCGGCCGAGTTGTCGACCGTGATGCCGCCGGACTGTTCCTGCCGCTGCTTGGCGGGATCGTTGGTCGAAAGGTCGGGCGAAATGCGCTCCCACGTCTGGCCGAAATCCTTCGAACGGAACAGGAACTGCGCGCCGATGTAGATCGTACCCTTCTGCGTCGGGCTGAGGTGAATCGGCGTATTCCAATTGAAGCGCAGCTTCTTTTCCTGATAGTGCGGCAGCGGCTGAATGCTGCGCGACTCGTGCGTCCGCCGGTTGATGCGCCCGATGTAGCCGCCCTGGGACTCGGCATAGAGGTAATCGGGATCGGTGGGGTCGGGAAACATCCAGAAGCCGTCGCCGCCGTACATGTTCACCCACTCGTGATTCGTAATCCCGCCGGGAAATTCCGACGGCCCGACCCACGAGCTGTTGTCCTGCAAACCGCCGTACACGTTGTAGGGCCGTTCCATGTCGACGCTGACGTGATAGAACTGCGAGACGGGCAGATTGTCGCCCTTCCACCACTTGTTGCCCGCGTCGTAGGAGTACCAGAGGCCGCCGTCGTCGCCGGTGATCAAGTGATCGGTGTCGTCGGGATCGACCCACACGTCGTGGAAGTCGCCGTGCGCGCCACCCGAAATCCCGCTGAAGCTCTTGCCCCCGTCCGTGCTGACGATCAATCCGCCGTCGGGTTTGTAGACGCGATCGGGGTTCCTGGGATCGACGATCAGATTCGCGAAGTAGAACGGCCGCCAGATCATGTTCTGGCTGCGGTCCAGCATCTGCCAGGTCTTGCCGCCATTGTCGGACCGATACAGCGCGTTGAGCGGCGGGACCGCCTCGATGAATGCATAGACGATGTCCGGCTTCGACGGTGCGACCGCGACGGCGACGCGGCCCCACGGCTTTGGTGGTAGACCCGAGCCGCTCGTCGCGGTGAGATCGGTCCAGGTGGCTCCCCCATCGGTCGTCTTGAAGACGCCGGAGGCGCTCGGCGCCGTCGCGCTGTCGCCACCCGAGCGGAACGTCCAGCCTTTGCGGCGGAAATCCCACATCCCGGCGTAGAGCGTCTTCGGGTGTGCCGGATCCATCGACAACATCGAGCAGCCGGTCGACAGATTGCCGCCCTTCAGCACTTTGGTCCACGTCTTGCCGCCGTCGGTCGTCTTATAGACGCCGCGCTCGTCCGAGTCGCTCCAGAGCTTGCCGGGGACGCAGACGTAGACGGTGTTCGTTTCCGTCGGGTCGACGAGAATCTTCACGATGTGCTCGGACTCGCGCAGGCCCATGTTCGTCCAGTTCTCGCCGGCGTCGTCGGAGCGATAGATGCCGTCGCCGACGGACACGCTGTTGCGCATCCACGACTCACCGGTGCCGACCCAGACGACTTTCGGATTCTTCGGATCGATCGTCACCGCGCCGATCGATTGCACCGGCTGCTTGTCGAAGACGGGTTTGAACGTCGTGCCGCCGTTCATGGACTTCCACACACCGCCGCTCGCCGAGCCGACGTAGATCGTGAGCCGCGGGCCTTCGTGGACGGCGGTCACCGCCGCGATGCGGCCGCTCATCGCCGCGGAGCCGATGTTGCGCGCGCCGAGTCCTGAAATCGTTTCCGAATCGACTTTGACGGCAGCGGCCGGTTGCTGGAGGAGCAGCAGGAGCAGGAGCGCGTTCATGGATGGCTCCCTCCTTTCGGCATCCCGGGTCGCGCGAACCGCTGATCGTCCAGCGGGACGTTCGCTTCGATTTTGTCGTAGGTGACCTTCCCGCGATCGGCGCTGCTCGAGCCTTTGGGCCCCGACTCGTACGAGAACGGCAGGTACACGCCGGCCACCTGCTTGTAATCGCCGAGTGAGGTTTCGGTTTCCTGCGGCGCGCCGCGAATCATGCGCTGCGTATCGATGCGGATCGGCAAGTAGTACTCCGTGTCGAGATAGTAGAAGCTGACGTCGCCGTTCGGTCGCGTGACCTTCAGTTTGTAGGCGTCGCTGCCCTCGATCTGCTCGACGCCCTGGTATTCGACGTGGTTGCCCTTCGCCTGGTAGTTGACCAGCGGACCGTCGAAGTCGGCGTCGTCGAGGATGCTGTGCATCTCGTCTTCGCCGAGCGCTTCCGCATCGCGCTTGCCTTCCCACGGCTCGATCTTCCAGCCGTTGGCGCCGTCGTAGGCGTTGATCCCGGTCATGCCCTGGATCGAGAATTCTTCGCGCACGCTGTTGGGCCGCTTGTTCTCCTGCACGATCGCCGCCTCGAAGCCGCCACCGCCGATGAACTTCCCCGTGCGCCGCAACGTCTGAATGGCGTGGATGCGCTCGGCGCCGCCCGAGGCTTGGAGGTACTTGGCGATCAGACTATCGGCGGTCTGGCCCGCCGCGCAGACGGGCACCGTCCACAAGGCGAGTGCCGCGACTTTCGAGAACACGGTGCGCATGATCATCCCTCAAACGGGGGTGGGGGGACGGTGAACATATCCGTCAGTCGCGCGGTCGCAACCGGGCGCGTAGCTTCTCGACCATGACCTCCCGGCAGTTCCCCAACCTCACGGTGCTGTCGCATCCGCTGATCCAGCACAAGCTCACGATCTTGCGCGACAAAAAGACGAGCACGCGCGACTTCAAGCAGCTCGTCAACGAGATCGCGATGCTGATGGCGTACGAGGTGACGAAAGATTTGCCGCTCGAGCCGGTGGAAATCGAGACACCGCTCGAGAAGACGACGGGCACTCAAGTCGCGGGCAAGAAGCTCACCCTCGTGCCGATTCTCCGCGCGGGCCTCGGCATGGTGGAAGGAATCTCGCAACTGATTCCGTCGGCTCGCGTAGGGCACATCGGGCTCTACCGTGATCACTCCACGCTGCAACCCGTCGACTATTACTTCAAAATCCCTTCGGGCGAGGCCGATCGCGCCTTCTTCGTTCTGGACCCGATGCTGGCGACGGGCGGCTCGGGCGTCGCCGCGGTCAGCGCCCTCACCCGCGCCGGCGCCCAGCGGATTCGATTCCTGTGTCTCGTTGCCGCCCCGGAAGGCGTCAAAGCCATGCTCGAAGCGCACCCCAACGTGCCGGTGTATACCGCCTCGCTCGACCGCCAGCTCAACGAGCGGGGGTATATCCTTCCGGGCCTTGGCGATGCTGGAGACCGCCTCTTCGGCACCCGCTAAACGGCCGTCCCGCGTAACCCTTTTGTCCTCCCCTGTGTCCCATCAGTAGTTACGAGCCTAGCCCGCCAACTCGGAGCGTCGTGGACGAATCTCAGCTCATAGCCCGCGTCCGCGCCGGGGACAGCGCAGCAGAGCGCGCGCTGTATGACGCGCACGTAGACCGGGTGTACCGCCTGGCCTTCCGGCTCGCGGGCGATGATGCCCTCGCGCAGGATTTCACCCAGGAGACGTTCATCCGGGCGTTCGATCGGCTCGGCTCGTTCCGTGGTGATGCCGCCTTTTCAACGTGGCTGCATACGATCACGACGACGGTCGTGTTGAACGGCTTGCGCAAGGTCAAGCGCTTCCGCCAGCGCGAGGCCGACATCGACGACGCGCAGGACATCGGCGTCATGCAGCGGCGCGCCGAACCGGACTTGAAGGCGCGACTCACGCAGGCGATCGACGGGCTGCCGGAGGGTTATCGCACCGTGTTTGTGATGCACGACATCGAGGGCTATACGCACGAGGAGATCGGCGCGGCGCTTGGCGTCGAGACCGGCACGTCGAAGGCGCAACTTTCGCGCGCGCGCGCGAAGCTTCGGGTAGCACTCGCGGACTTTGAAGGGGAATGGGCACGATGATCGACCAGCACGAAGATCCGAAGTTCGAGCACTGGCTCGTCAAGGTGACGCAGGAGTACAATGCGCCGCCGGCGACACCGCGGGATCGGATGTGGCAGCGGATGGAGGAGGCGCGCCGGAGCAAGCGCGTCATCGAGCTGCGGCCCTGGTTGCGCTGGGCCATCGCGGCCGCGGCGGTGCTCGTGGTCGGCATTGGCATCGGCCGCTGGAGCGTCAATCAGAAATCGCCGAGCGGCGCCCGGGCCGTGGTCGCCATGGATACGGCGCGTCAGGACGCCGCCTATCAGGTCGCGGCGCAGCAGTATCTCTCGCGGACCGAAGTGCTGCTGACCGATTTCCGCGCGCAGAGCGCGCGGCCGGGGGGGCGGCTCGATCCGCAGTTCGTCGCATCGGCCCGCGACCTGCTCACCACCACGCGCTTGATGCTGGATTCGCCGGCAGCGGCGCGGGATCCCAGGCTCCAGCCGTTGCTCGAGGATCTGGAGCTGGTGCTCGCGCAGATCACGCAGCTCCCGGCCGAGCCGGGCCGCAAGACCGAGATGGACTTCATCAATCAAGGCATGAACCAACGCAGCGTGCTCACCCGCCTGCGGACCGCGACACCCGCGGTCCCGGGCACGGTACCAGTGCGCGCAGAAGGAGCATTGTGATGTTCTCGCTTTCGTTGCTCACGGCCGTTGCCGTGGCTCTTCAAGCGCACCCGGCCCCCAGGAAGCACGCCCCTCGATCGGGGATCGCACGAACGCCGGCCGCGCTGGAGACGATGGCGGCGGAGCTCGCGCAGCTCGACGCCACCGCGCCGGTACTGGCACAGGGCGACGCCGAGCTCGCCGCGATGGGTGCGCAGCTGGCGGGTCTCGATGGCTTGCAGGGACTCGCGGGCTTACAAGGACTCGAGGGACTTCAGGGCCTCGAGGGCCTCGAAGGTTTACAGAGTCTCGAAGGACTGGAGAGTCTTCAGGATCTCGATGTGTTTGCACCGGTCCTCGCAGGGCGGGAATTTGCCACCGAGCCGCGCGCGTCCTGGGATGCGCAGGACCCCGGTGACTCGCTCTATCGTGCCGCGCGCCAGCAGTTGAATCGCAGTCGCTACGCCGAGGCGGCGAAGCTGTTCACGGATTTGATCAATCGTTACGAGCGGTCGAGCTACACTCCGGACGCGTACTACTGGGCCGCGTTCGCGCTGTATCGAACGGGCGACGATCCCAACCTGCAGCAAGCCGTGGTGTTGCTCGACAAACAGAAGTCGCGCTACGCGCGCGCCGCCACCATCGGCGACAACCAGGAGCTGCTCGCGCGTGTGCTCGGGGTGCTGGCCCGGCGCGGTAACCAGGACGCGAGAGTGCGTCTCCAACAGCTCGCGGGCACGGACACAACGAGCACGACCTGTCCCAACGAGGACGATGATCCACGCATCGCTGCGTTGATGGCGTTGAACCAGATGGATCCGGAGACTGCGGTCCCAATTCTCAAAGGCGTGCTGAAGAAGCGCGATCCCTGCGCCGCGGAGCTGCGGCGCAAAGCAGTCTGGGTGTTGTCGCAGAAGCGGACGGCGGAGACCGAGGACATCCTGCTCGACGTTGCGCGTAACGACCCCGACTCCGACGTCCGCGAGCAAGCCGTGTTCTGGCTGTCGCAGGTGGGCACGGAAAAGGCACTGACCGCGCTTGATTCGATCGCTCATACGTCGACGGACGAGGATCTGCTGGAGAAGGCGCTGTTCGCGATCTCGCAGATTCACAGCCCGCGCGCAATCCAAGCGCTGCGCGATTTTGCGACGCGCGCGGATGCGCCTGAAGATGCCAAGGAGCGCGCCGTATTCTGGATCGGCCAGTCGCACGATTCGGGGAGTGCCGCGTTCCTGCGGGACCTGTACGGAAAGACGACGAACGAGGATCTGAAGGAAAAGGTCATCTTCGCGATCTCGCAGATGCACTCTGCCGAGAACACGCGCTGGTTGATGGATCTCGCGCTGAACACGCGCGAAGACATCGACGTTCGCAAAAAAGCGCTGTTCTGGGCCGGCCAGTCGGGCGCCGACCTCGGCGATCTCATCCAGCTCTACGCCCGCACGACTGATGAGGACATGAAAGAGCAGCTGATTTTCGTGTACTCCCAGCGTCACGACCCGGCGGCTATCGACAAGATGATCGATATCGCGCGCCATGAAACGAATCCCGAGCTGCGCAAGAAGGCAATTTTCTGGCTTGGCCAGTCGCACGATCCCAGAGCAGCTCAGGCGCTGTTGGAGATCATCAACCAATGAACAATCGCGCGTCGTACGTCATGCGTCGTGCATGCGTGTTGCTCGCACTGGCGGCGCCAGCTTCGACGGCGTCTGCCCAATCGCTCAGCCAGCGCATCGCCAAGGCGCCGGACGGCATTGTCCATCTGACCTATGCCGCGCGCGACGGCGTTTGTGGCAATGGCGCGGGCACGATCTCCTTCGATTGCTCGGACGGCACCTGCGGCCGCCGCCGCATCACCACGAACTCCGACTGGGACGACGACACGCCCTGTCCCTGCGACTCGGGCCCGGTACGACTCGCGCTCGACGTGCTTGACGGCAAAGTGATCAAGCTGCGCACGTACGTCGGCGGTCACTGGAAGCCGGCGACCGCCCGCGTCACCGACCTCGGCACCGTGGGCGCGCGGGAGGCCGCGAACTTTCTGCTCGAGCTCGCACGCAACGGCAGCGGGCGCGCCGCCGAGGAAGCCATCTTCCCGGCGACGCTGGCGGATTCCGTCACCATCTGGCCGGACCTGATCACGCTGGCGCGGAGCAATTCGTCCCCGACCCATGTGCGCAACCAGGCGGTGTTCTGGCTCAGCCAAGCCGCCGGCGAAGCCGCGGTGAAGGATCTGAAGGACCTGGTCGATGACAACTCAGTCGATCGCGAGGTCCGTGAGCATGCGGTATTCGCCATCTCGCAGGAGCCACGGGACGTGGGCGTCCCGGCACTGATCCAAATCGCCCGCAGCAACAAGGATCCCGAAGTCCGCCGGAAAGCAATCTTCTGGCTGGGACAGAGCAACGACCCTCGAGCCATCTCCCTGTTCGAAGAGATCCTCACCAAGCCGTAAACCCCTCCGTCCCGGCGCACGACGTACGACGCACGTTTTATCTTCTTGCATGCCCTTTTGGACCGGCCGGCGTGTCGTCGGCGCGATCTTCGCTACCATCGTGGTCATCGCGGTCGTGTGGGCGGCGGTGGTGGTGGCCGTCGCCGTCCAGGCGACGCACGATCAGGCTGGTGACGCCGACGCCATCGCGGTGCTCGGCGCCGCCCAGTACAACGGCAGGCCTTCGCCGGTCTTCCGCGCGCGGCTCGATCACGCCGCCACGCTCTATCAGCGCGGCCTGGCGCCCGTCGTTCTCGTAACGGGTGGCGTCGGCTTGCGCGACTCGCTCAACGAGGCCAACGTCGGCCGCGACTACCTCGTGCGCGTGGGCCTGCCGGGTGAGGCGGTCATCCCGCTCGCGGGGGGACACGACACGTATTCGTCGATCGAGCAGGTGCAGCGATGGTTCGACGGCAAGGACAGCCGCCGCGTTCTGCTGGTCAGCGATGGTTTCCACATGCTGCGTTTGCAAATCATTGCGCGACGTCTCGGCCTTACACCCTACACGTCACCAGCCGCGGGTTCTCCCATCCACGCCAACGTACGGCGCAATACGGGGTACCTGTTCGCCGAAGGATTCAAGGTGCCTTTCACCTGGTTATTCCAGCGCTAGAACCGAGGAGTCGTCCATGAAGCTCGCCAGCAAGCGCATCCACTCCGGCCGAGTCATCGATCTGGATGTGGATACGGTGCGCTTCCCTGACGGCTCAACCGGACAACTGGAGATGATTCGCCATCCGGGTGCGGCGGCCGTCGTGCCGTTCGCGTCCGATCCGCACGGCGACGATCCGACGGTGCTGCTCATCCAACAGTATCGGTACGCGACGAACGGACCTCTGATCGAGATCCCCGCCGGCCGCTTGAATCCTGGCGAGGATCCGGCGGCCTGTGCGGGCCGTGAGCTGTTGGAAGAGGTCGGTGTGAAAGCAGGACGGATCGAGCGTCTTACTACTATATGGACGACGCCGGGTTTTACAGACGAACGCATCCACCTTTTTTGGGCATCCGACTTGACGAAGGACAAGCATGCCCGAGAACCCGACGAGTTCATAGAAGTAATGCCAAAGCCGCTCTCGGAGGCGCTGCAACTCGTGAGGAGCGGGGTAATAACGGATGCGAAGACCGCGCTGAGCCTCCTCTTCGTAGCGGGTTTCAACCTGCGGCATTAGTCCTCGCCGTCCTTCGGATCTAGATCAAATGTGGAATTGTGCCGTCCTCTGCGGAGGACAATATTTTCATCTCGCATACCGCTGCGAGTCGTAACCAGTTGTCTTGCAGAGGGTTAGTCCAATCGCCTGGGAGGCACGGTTTGTGCCAACTGCTTCTAAAGTAAATCAGCGCAGTGTTTTCGCTGTCTCGGCCAGAAACACCAGGGTAACCATGCGGAACACGCTCAAGCGTCCGACCCCGGCCGTCGATACCCAGCGGGCTTTGCAGCGCGAAGCGCTGCATGAGCTGGATGACGGCCATGTGGTAATGCGCCACCTGGCGGGTGATCCGCAGGCGTTTGGTACGCTGGTCGACCGCTATCAGACGCGCTTACTGAATTTCGTCAATCGGACTATCGGTGACCGCGAGCGGGCAGAAGACCTGGTTCAGGAGGTCTTTATCCGGGTTTTCCGCCATCTGCATCGTTTCGACCAAACCAAGAAGTTCTCGACGTGGATTTATACCATCGCGTCGAATCTGGCTAAGAACGAGCTGCGGAACCGCAGTCGCAATCCACTCGTGCTGTTCCAGACCATAAAGAAGAACTGGGAAGCGGATCACCGGCCGTTGCAGTTCGAGGACACGACCGCCCGGCCGGATGATCTCTATCGCAAGCGTTTCCTGAAGGATGCCGTAGATCAGTGCGTGCAGCGGTTGCCGGAGCATCACCGGGAGGTTTTTGTGCTGCGGGAGCTCGAGGGAAAGAGCTACCAGGAGATTGCCGAAATCACCGGCTGCAATTTGGGCACGGTCAAGAGCCGCCTAAATCGGGCGCGCAACAGCTTCGCCCAGCTCATCGGGCCGATTCTCGTCTAGCCTCATCCTGGAGTCGTTAACCCCGGCTGCGGAACACCCCGCGGCCGGGGTGGTAGATTTCCACCATGCGGTGCGCGGAATTCCTCGAACGTCATACCGATTATCGCGACGGTCTGATCACCTCTGACCGGGAGCTGCGGCGCTTCGCTCGACACCTGGCGCATTGCGCTACCTGCCGCCGTTACGACGTCACGATCCGTGAAGCAGTTCGCGCCCTCCACGACAGCGCTCCGATCAGTCCGTCACCCGACTTCCGGCAACGGCTCGACGCGCGAATCGCGGTCGAGCGGCGCCGCGTGCCGCGCATGCCGGCGCAAGCGGGGGTCTCGGCGACGATGCTGGTTCTCTCGGCGCTGTCGTTGTTCGTGTTCGAGGTCATTCACCGTCCACGAATCGCCCACGCGCCCGTGCTGCCGCCGGCCGCGTTCCCGCGACCGGTCGCCAGCGCGAGCCTGCCGTTCGTTTCCTTCCAGGATCCACGTACCAACATCGTCTTTCCAATCAGGAGCCTTTCTCAGGGCACAAGGGCGCGGTAACTTCGCTGAATGGCGGCGCTCACCCTCGATGCGCTTCTTCGCAGCCTGAAGAAGAGCGCTCGTGTCCTGCAACCCGTGTATCTGCTGTACGGCGACGAAGACGTCCTCAAGGACGAGGCGGTCCGCGCCCTGGTGGACGCGGCCGTCGAAACCGGCCGGGATTTCAATCTGGATGTGCGTTTCGCCGCCGACTTGACGCCCGAATCGTTCCACGCGCTCGTGAACACGCCGCCGATGCTGGCAGAGCGCCGGGCGGTCGTGATTCGCGGCGTCGAGCAGGTGGGTAAGCGAAAGAGCAAATTGCGCGATGAGGTCGTACGGTACCTCGCGTCACCGAATCCGACCACGGTCCTTGTGCTCATCGTCGCAGCGGGTGAGGAGCCCGATACCGAAATTCTGCGCGCAGCCACCGCAGTCGAGCTCGACGCGCTCGCGGCCGAGCGCGTGCCGCGCTGGGTACACCACCGAGCCGCCACGCTCGGTATCACGCTCGCGCCTGATGCCGCCGAGCTGCTTTTGAGCTCCGTCGGGGGCGGCGCGGATCTCAGCGCGTTGAGCCGCGAGCTCGAGAAGCTCGCCTCCCTCGCGCCGGGGGGCGATCGCGCAATTACGGCTGCCGAGGTGGCCAGACAGGTTGGGGTGCGCCGGGGTGAAACGCTGTTCGATCTGGTGGAAGCGGCGTTGGGGCGCCAGGCCGCGCGCGCCGCGGAGCTCGTCGAGCCGGTCCTCGAGCAAGCGGGCATGAGTGGCGTGAAGATTCTTTCACTGCTCGGCACGCACCTCGTGGGCACCGCGCTGGCGCGCGCCGAGCGTGATCGCGGCATCAACGTCGCGCGCTTGCCCGATACACTGTATCGCCAGATCCAGGCAGTCCGTCCCTATGGACTCCGCAGCTACAAAGAAGAAGCCGCGCGCTGGGCCGCATGGAGCGCGCTCTGGACCGCGACAGAGTTGGGCAATGCGTTGCGTGCGGCATTGGCGGCGGACAATGCGCTAAAGACTGCGACCCTGAGCGACGATCGCGGGATCGTGACGCAGCTCGTGCTTGGATTTGCGAAACTGCAGCAGGAGGCTGCGTGAAACGGGTGCTCCTGATCGTCGCTGGGTTGCTGGCCGTCTCCGCACCCGGGCTCGCCGCCCAAACGGACACACGCCTGGTCGAGGCCCTGCGTCTCGCGCAGTCCGGCCAGGTCGACTCGGGCCGCGCCATCATCCGCAGGTTGCTCGCGTCCCTGCCGCCAAGCGACACCTCTTATCCCCAGGCGCTGCTCGCCGCCGCCAAAGTCGCGCCGGACGCGGCGACGGTCGCGTCGCGTCTCAATCGCATCGTCGTCGAGTACGGCGCGAGCCCCTGGGCTGATGACGCCTTGTTGCTTCTCACGCAGCTCTATTTCGCACAGCACGATCCTGCGCAGACGACGCAGGCCGCAGAGCGGCTGAATCGCGATTATCCCGATTCACCGCTGCGCGCGCGCGCGAACTTCCTGGCCGGCCGCGCCTATTTCGACCTCAAGAACGAAACGCGCGGCTGCGAGTTGATCCGCCAGGCGTTGGACGGCGCGGGCGACGATGTCGAGTTCAAGAACCAGGTGAGCTTCTACGCCGCGCGCTGTGGACCAGCCCCGGCCCCCGCCCCCACGACGGCGACCGGCGCACCCACATCACCAGATACCACGAAGTCCGCTGCAGCCTCACCCGGTGCGCCGCATGCCTATGCCGTCCAGGTGATGGCGGTCAAAAGCGCGGCGCAAGTGGATGACATGCTCACCCGGCTCAAAGTCATGGGCTTCGAGGCGCGCGTCATCCGCGATTCGACCGGCTTCTTCAAGGTGCGTGTCGGTCATTACGCCACCCACGATGAAGCGACGCGGGTGCAGCGCCGGCTCAAGCAAAAGGTCGGCGGACAGCCGTTTGTCGTGGACGAGCCATGACCGCGGTGACTCCACCAGAAACACCACTCATGCAGCAGTATCGCGACATCAAGGCGCGCCATCCCCAGGCGATCCTGTTTTTCCGCATGGGCGACTTCTACGAGATGTTCGAGGACGACGCGAAGCTCGCCGCGCGCGAGCTCGGACTGACGCTCACGTCGCGCAATAACGGCGGCGCCGCTGAGGTACCCCTCGCCGGTGTGCCTGTGAAGGCGGCCACCGAGTATCTGCGCCGCCTCATCGCGAATGGGCACCGCGTCGCGATCTGCGAGCAGGTGGAAGATCCGAAGGTGGCTAAAGGCGTTGTGCGGCGAGCGGTGGTCGAAACGGTTACCCCTGGCACGGTATTGACCGACGATTGGCTGGTACGCAACCGCAACAACTACATCGTGGCTGTCGATCCACGCGACACCGCGGGCGTCGCCGGTCTGGCGACGCTGGACATCACGACCGGTGAGCTGATTCTGGAGGTCGTGCCGTCGTCCGAAATCGAGCCCGCCCTGGCCCGCTACGAAGCCCGCGAGCTGGTTATCCCCGTGGACGGCGCTCTCGCATCGCCCGGGGCCACCGTCACCGCGCGCGAGGCCTGGGAATTCGACGCCGAGCTGGCGCGTGACGATCTGACCCGGGTCTACGGCATTGCTTCGCTGGATGGCCTGGGTGTGGGACCCGACGACCGGCCTGCCATCGGCGCTGCCGGCGCCTTGCTACGCTATGCCCGTGAGCTGAAGCCCGGCGGGCTGCCGCATCTCGCGCATCCGACAATCGTGCGGCGTGGCGACGTGTTGCCGCTCGATGAAATGACGCGTCGCAATCTCGAGCTCGTCGAGCCGCTGCGCGCCGGTGCGTCCGGATCGACGCTGCTCGACGTGATCGACCGGACACTGACTCCCATGGGCGGCCGCCTGCTGCGCCGCTGGCTTCTTGCCCCACTCATCGATCCGGCGGCCATCAACGCGCGTCTGGACGCCATCCAGGTGCTCGTCGGAGATGGCCGCGGCCGGGAGCGGCTGCGCGAGGCGCTCGACGGTGTGCGCGATCTCGAGCGCCTAGCCGGCCGGGCTGCCCTCGGCCGCGCCACGCCGCGCGAGCTCGGTGCCCTGCGTGATTCGATCTTGCGGCTGCCCGACGTTGCGGGCGCCTTGGGCGGCATCGAGGCCCGCGAGCAGTCCGGCCTGCTCGACAGGCTTGCTCAGGAGCTCGATCTGCTCGCCGATCTTGGGGACGAGCTGAGCCGGGCACTGGTCGATCGGCCGCCGGCACAGCTGGATGATGAGGACTCGATCCGAACGGGCTACGATCGCGAGCTCGACGATCTCAAAGCCGCCCGCGACGGCGGCAAGCAGTACATCGCGGGCCTGCAGTCGCGCGAGCGCGAGCGTACCGGAATCGGCTCGCTCAAAGTCGGGTTCAACAAGGTCTTCGGCTACTACATCGAGATCACACACACCCATCGCGACCGCATCCCCTCCGATTACGAGCGCCGCCAGACGCTCACCGGAGCGGAGCGCTACGTCACCCCCGAGCTGAAAGAGTACGAAGCCAAGGTGCTGGGGGCCGAAGAGCGCATCGCCGCCCGGGAGGCGACGGTGCTCGACGAGCTGCGGCGCCGCGTTGCGCAGGCAATCGGCCGCGTGCAAGCGACCGCCGGTCACTTGGCCCGACTCGACGTCTGGACCGCCCTCGCCGACGTCGCCGAGCGCGAGCGGTACGTGCGTCCGGATGTGACCAGCGACTTCGCGCTGGTGCTGCACGAAAGCCGTCATCCGGTGGTGGAGCGCATGATGCCGCGCGAGGCATTCATCCCGAACGATGTCGCCCTCGATGAGGGCGGGCGCGTGATCTTGCTGACCGGGCCGAACATGGCGGGCAAATCCACGCTGCTGCGGCAGGTTGGACTGTGTGTCTTGCTCGCGCAAATGGGCTCGTTCGTCCCGTGCAAGCGCGCGCGGATCGGGGTGGTCGATCGGCTGTTCACGCGCGTCGGCGCGTCGGATAATCTCGTGCGCGGGCAGTCGACGTTCATGGTGGAAATGAGCGAAACGAGCGCCATCCTCCATGCCGCCACCGCGCGCAGTCTCGTATTGCTCGATGAGATCGGCCGGGGGACGTCCACTTACGACGGCGTCGCGATCGCCTGGGCCGTCACGGAGTGCCTGCACAACACGATCGGCTGCAAGACCATTTTCGCGACGCACTATCACGAGTTGACGCAGCTCACGGAAGAACTCGAGCACGCCCGCAATTTCAATGTCGCGGTGCGAGAGGTCGGCGAAGAGATCGTGTTCCTGCACCGGCTCGAGCCGGGTGGGGCTGACCGTTCCTACGGCGTTCACGTGGGGCGGCTGGCGGGTCTTCCGGCTCCGGTCGTGAATCGCGCATGGCAAGTCCTCAAGCTCCTCGAAGCGGGGCATCACGTCGCCAGGCAGCGGCCTCCGGCATCGCCCGATGCAACGCAGCTCGGTCTTTTTGCCGCCCCTCCCGATCCCTTGCTGCTCGAGTTGGACGGGCTGGACGTGAACTCCCTCTCGCCCCTCGAGGCGCTGAACCGTCTGGCGGCGTGGCAGAAACGTCGCAGGGATGGAGGAAGCGGGGACGGCTCGTGAGAGCGCTCACGATTCTGGGATTGATCGCGCTCGTGAGCTGCCGGCGCTCGGCTCAGCCGGACACGCCGGGAGGCGACGCGCAGGCGCCACCGGAATCGGAGGCGCCCGTTGCGCTCAATCCGGACATCCCGATCGCCTATCCTCCGAGCTTGTTCGAGCAAAAAGTCGAAGGCGACGTCACGCTGCGGTTGTTCGTCGATTCGACCGGCAAATTGATTCCCGAATCCACGCATGTCGCCGAGGGCAGCGGCTATCCGGCGCTCGACTCCGCGGCGGTCGCCGGCTCGCGGGCGTTGCGCTTCGCGCCGGCCAAGCGCCATGGCGTTCCGGTCGCCACCGAGTTTCTCCAGCCAGTCGAATTCCGGCAGGTCGGGACCACGGCCACGGGGGGAGGGGGGGGCACGGTCACACTGCCGCCCGCTCCGGCGCCCGCGCTGACGCCACCACCTGCCACACCACCGCCGGCGCGACGTCCACGGCGACGCGCCGCACCCGTCGTGAACGACACGACGAAAGCGCGCGCCGATACGACCAAGGCTCCAGCCGACACGACCAAGGCCCGCACCGACACGAGTGCCTCAGCACACTAAGCCGTACGACAACGTCCTCGAGACCATCGGCTGGACGCCGCTGATCCGGATCAACAGGGTCACGCGCGGCGTTCGCACGCCGGTATACGCCAAGGCCGAGTTCTTCAATCCCGGCGGTTCGGTCAAGGACCGGATCGGCCTCGCGATGATCGAGGCAGCGGAGCGAGCGGGGAAGCTGCGACCGGGCGGTCTGATTGTCGAAGCCACGTCCGGCAACACCGGCGTCGGCCTCGCGCTTGCGGCCGCGGTGAAGGGATATCGCTGCATTTTCACGATGCCCGACAAGATGTCGCAAGAAAAAGCGCGGCTGCTGCGCGCGCTTGGCGCCGAGGTCATCATCACACCCACGGCGGTGCCGCCCGATCACCCCGACAACTACATCATGAAAGGCAGGGCGATCGCCGCGGCGCACGAGAACGCGATCTTCGCCGATCAGCACTACAATCCCGTCAACCCCGACGTGCATTACCACACCACGGGACCGGAGATCTGGGAGCAGACCGATGGCAAGGTGACGCACTTCGTCTGCGCGCCGGGGACCGGCGGGACGGTCAGCGGCGCCGGCAAGTTTCTGAAAGAGAAGAACCCCAAGATCCGCGTCGTCGCCGGTGACCCGGCCGGCTCGATCTACACCGAGTACGCCCGGAACCACCACAAGGGTGAGGGCCAACCCTATAAGGTCGAGGGCATCGGGGGCGACAAGATTCCCACGTCGCTGCACTGGGATGTGATCGACGAATGGGTCGTGGTCAGCGACAAGGACGCGATGCAGATGGCGCGACGGCTGTCCAAGGAAGAGGGACTCTTCGTCGGCGGATCGACCGGAGTGAACATGGTGGCGGCGCTCGACGTGGCCCGCCGCATCGATGATCCCAAGGCCCTGATCGTCACCGTGCTGGCCGACACGGGCGAGCGCTATCTCAGCAAAGTCTATAACGAGGAATGGCTACGCGAGAACCAGCTGATCGACGACGAGCGGCCGACCGTCGCGCGTCTGGTCGCGGCGAAGACGGGTGACGCTCCGCCGCTGATTCACGTCGCGCCTGAGGCTTCCGTGCGCCAGGCGTTGAACCTGATGACGACCTACAACGTCTCGCAGCTCCCCGTGCTCGAGGACAATGACTGCGTCGGCGCCGTCTCGGAACAGGCGCTGATGGCGCGCGCGATCGGCCAGCAGAAGACTTTGGACAGTCCGGTGCGCGATGTCATGGATCCGCCGTTCCCGATCGTGGATGGGGATGCGCCGGTTTCGCTGCTCACGACGCTGCTATCGCGAACGACCCCCGCGGCGTTGGTGCGTCGCAACGGCAAGGTCGTGGGCATCGTGACGCGCTACGACCTGCTGCACCAGCTGGCCGGTATTCGCTGATGCGGATCACCGTGCTGACCGGCGGAGCGACGTCCGAGCGCGCCGTAGCCTTCGCGAGCGCGTCGCAGATCGTGACGGCCCTGCGTGGCAGGAACCACGATGTCGCCGTCGTCGACCTCGCCGGCGCGGGGAGCGCGGGGAGCGGGGGGAGCGGGGGGGGCCTGCTCGACGAGCGCGCCGAGCGCGAGCTGCTGGGTGGAGCGGTGGGCCTGACGCCGCCCAGTGTGGAAGCGCTGGCCGAGCGCGAGCGGCGGATGCTGTCGGAAGGGCTGGCCAAGCTGGATGCGGTCCAGCATGCGGACGTGCTGTTCCTTGCGGTGCACGGCGGTGCCCTGGAAGGGGG
>DATGEQ010000111.1:0-19860 GCA_035309945.1 Gemmatimonadales bacterium
TCGACGATTTTGACCTGATCGCCCTCGAGCACGGCGACGTTGGCGAACTTGCCGTCGGGAGCGGCGCGGCGGTGTTTGATGACGAGCAGGCCGGGCTCGATCACTTCGACCACGAAACAGAGCGGTGGGATCGTGCGCGTCGCGCCCCAGACCGATAACCCGTCGCCATTCTTCCAGACGCCCAGGTGAATGCCGGGACGCTCGACGGCTGGAGAAAGCTTCGTGAGCGTGGTGGGATCGAGCGCGAGCGGCCGTTCCACGAACAGGCTGCTGCCGCCCGGCGGCAGATAGGCGAGCGAGATCGTCGGTGCGCGGCCTTCTTCGCGCCGCAGGCTCGCCCAGAACGCGGCATTGATGATGCGTTCGATCGTCGCGGCGTCAGGAATCTCCGCCTCGAGACCGGAGCGCTCGACGTGGCGGCGGAAATGCTCGGCGACGGTGTGCGCGACTGCGTGCGCGGGCGGATACGGCAGGCGCTCCATGGTTCATGGAAGGTAGTAGATTAGCTCCACCATGCTCCAACTCATCCTGCGCTTCTCCCACGTGTTCTTCGGCGCCCTGTGGGTCGGCATGATGGTGATGAACACGTTCTTCGTGGGTCCCGCGGTCGAAGAAGCGGGTCCCGACGGCGGCAAGGTCATGGCCGGCCTGATGCGCCGTCGCGTCGTCACGCTCATGCCCCTGTTTGCGCTCATCACGCTCGTTTCGGGCTTCTGGCTGTTCAGTCGATTCGGCAAAGGGTTCATGGCGAGCGGCATGGGCAAAACGTTCGCGTTGGGCGGCGCGGTGGCGCTGCTGGCGTTCGTGATCGGCATGGCGGCGGCTCGGCCGGCAATGATACGCGCTCAAAAACTCGCGCAGGCCGGCGGCGAAATGCAGGAAGTGCAGCGGCTGAGGGCGCGGGCGAATTCGCTCGGGCGGGTGGTCGGCTGGCTGCTCATGCTCGCCCTCGCGGCGATGGCTATCGCTCGCTACGTCTGAGCCGGTGCCATTCTGCCCATGTCAGCGCAATGACGAACAAGTCCAGTACGGTCAGCGCGATGAGCCACGCCGAGGGTCTGACGTAGTAGCGGTAGGTCTGATAGACGGCAAACGCGGCAAAGACCCCGATGGCCCAGGGGTACGCCCAGAGCTTTCGGCGCAGTAGCGCGTACACGAGCAGCCCTTTGATGAGGCCGTGCGACAGCAGGTAGATCGCGCCGAAAAGCTGCGCGTTCTTCGAGAGGTGTGCCGCGGCGAGGAGGTGTGAGGCCACGAAGTCGCGAGGGTCTTTACTGAGCTCGTCATGCGTGAGACCAACGACGAAACGTTGGATCGCGCTGGGAGGAAATAGCAGGAGGAGCGTGCCGGCGATCAGCTCGATGAGGCCGTTCAGCCCCTTGAGGATGACGCCGATTGCGAACGCCGCGTGAATTTTGGAACGGGCCACCTTCCTAGTACCCGCCAAGTTTCGGCACCCCCGCGGTCGTGACTGCCGTCACACGACTTGGCTAAACATCCGCGCAAGATTGGCGTCGAAGAAAAGCTCGAACCCCCGATCAGGAGTCTCTTCAAAATGCAACGCTCTCTCGCTTGGCTCGTAACGGCGGCCGCGGTCGCCGGTTGCGCACCGGGATACACCCGCGCCGAGTACGTCTACGCGCAGCCGGCGCAGTACGTGTACGTCGTGCCGGTGGATCGCGTGGTGGTCGTGACGCAGGAAGTCCTGGTCAACCGCGGTTGGGCGGTGTTCCGCGTGCAGCAAGCGGGCCCGAACCGAATCATCTGGGCGCGGCGTGGTGACGACGAGGTCGTGCGCATCTTCGCGACGCCGCAGGGCGAACGCGTGGTCGTGCGTGGCCTGTGGGAAGCTCGCCGCAAACGTGGTGATCATGACGAGCGGCGGGAAGACGATGACCACGATCGTGGCGAGCACCGCGGCTGGGAACAGCGTGGTGAGCCGCACGACATCATCGCCGACATCGACGTCAGGCTAAGAGCCCGCTAGATACGCCACTCTTTCAGGCCCACATTTGCCTGAGCTTCGCCGCGACATCGAGCGCCGCGCCGGGGGATCGCTCCGGCGCGGCGTTTTCGATTGCGAGATGCTCCAGCACGTTGGGTGACAAGAATCGGCTCCGCGGCGCATAGATGTGCCGGTCGCCGTTGCGGCGACTCGCGCCCGTGTAGAAGCGGTGCGGATGGATGAGATGGAGCTGGTCGCGCGCGCGCGTCATCGCGACGTAGAGCAGCCGGCGCTCCTCCTCGATTTCCTCCGTACTTCCGGTGGCCATGTCGGACGGAATACATCCGTCGACAACGTCCAGAACATAGACCACATCCCACTCCTGCCCTTTGGCCGAGTGGATCGTCGAGAGAATCAGGTAGTCGTCGTCAATCAACGGATCGCCCGCGAGATCGCCCGTCGCTTCCGGGGGATCGAGCGTCAGGTCGCTGAGGAAGCTCTCGCGCGTGGGATGATTCTCTGCGAGGTGCTCGAGCATCTCGAGATCCGCTACTCGGACCGCCGCGGCTTCGTACAGCCGCTCGAGATGCGGCTCATACCACTTGCGAACGATGCCCAGCTGGCCCGACCACTGCGTGGCTTTCCTCAGCACCTCCAGCAGGCCGCTGAGCGTCGCCGGAATCTCACCGCCGCCCAGGATGCGGCGGGCATGGGCCGGCCCGATCCCCGGCAAGAGCTGCAGCACCCGGAACCCCGCGACGTCGTCGCGCGGATTCTCGGCCCACCGGAGAAGGCAGATGACGTCCTTTACGTGCGCCGCTTCGATGAACTTGAGGCCGCCGTACTTCACAAATGGGATGTTGCGCCGGCCGAGCTCGATTTCGAGCAGATCGGAGTGGTGGGCCGCCCGCATGAGCACCGCCTGGCGGTGCAACAGCACGCCGGCTTCGCGGGCGGCGAGCACCCTCTCTACTATATAGTCCGCTTGCGCCTGCTCATCCTTCACCGCGACGAGCAACGGCCTCTGCTCCGCCTGGCGGTGGGAGAAGAGGTGCTTGCCGATGACCGCATTGGAGGCATCCAGAATCGACTGCACGGACCGATAGTTCTGCTCGAGCTGCAGGACTCTCGCGGGCGGATCGAACTGATTCGGGAAGTCGAGAATATTACGGACCGTCGCGCCACGAAATCCGTAGATTGCCTGCCCATCATCTCCTACCACCGTGATCGACTTGCCGAGCTTCAGGACGATCTCGGCCTGGAGCGCGTTGGTGTCCTGATATTCGTCGACGAGAACATGGTCAAACGCTATCGGCGCGACGTCCATCGCAAAGCGCCAATACAGGAGTAGGTCGTCGTAATCGAGTAACGAACGTTTCTGCTTGGCCTCCACATAGCCGCGAAACAAGGTCTTCAGCTCGTCGGGCCAATCGGTATAGGCGGGGAATGCGCGTTTGAGCGTGGCGTCGATGTCGCCGCGCGTATTGACGACGCGCGAATAGATCGCGAGGCAGGTGTCTTTGCGGGGAAAGCGCTCCGGCAGCTTCGCGTAGCCGAGATCGTTGCGCACGACGTTGAGGAGATCGGCGGAGTCCGAGCGATCGAGCACCGTGAAGCTCGGCTCGAGTCCGATCGCCGCGCCGTGAATGCGCAGCAGCCGGTTGGCGATGCTGTGAAACGTGCCCGCCCAGGTTACCCGCGCCTTCGCGCGGCGGATCATGACCTCGGCCGCGCGGCGCGTGAACGTCAGCAGCAGGATGCGCGAGGGGTCGGCGCCTTCCTTGACGAGGTGCGCGACCCGATGCGCGAGCGTATGGGTCTTGCCGGTGCCCGCTCCCGCAATGATGAGGAGCGGTCCCGGTGGAGCGGTGGCGGCGGCGAGCTGCGCGGAATTCAAATCCATAGGCCACCGAATATAAGCCGAAGCCAAACATCGTCCTAATTGCGGTTAACACGGAGTTTTCCGAGTTAGGTTGTAGGGCGCAGCATGCTGCTCCCCCTACAAACACACATGCGAATTGTCGATCGATTCCGGAACCGGCGGGCGCTCGTCTGGGCGATGAGGGCAATTTGATGAAACTGCCGTCCACTGGCCCGTTGCCGAAACCGGAGAATCCGCACGAGGCCCGCGAAGTCCTCAAGGCTGAGGCATTCCCGGCGCCCAACGTGCAGCTCGTGACGATGACCGGCACGGAGTTCACGTCGATCTGTCCCAAGACCGGCCAGCCCGATTTCGGCACGGTGATCATCGAGTACGTGCCGCGCGAGCTCTGCATCGAGTCGAAAGCCTTGAAGTACTATCTCTGGTCATATCGCAACGAGGGAGCGTTTTGCGAGGCGCTCGCCGCGCAGATCGCGGACGATGTGGTTTACGCCATCAAGCCAAAGTCACTGACGGTGCGGGTGACGCAGAATGTGCGGGGCGGGATCGCGCTCGTAGCTGAAGCCCGGAGGTAGGGGCGCAGCACGCAACCTGTCGATGAGGCGGGCGTACTCGTCGTTCTCCATCAATGATCATTGCTCATTGATCATTGGCCATTGATCATTGTTTATTGGTCAATCCCGCAGGGCTGGCCCCCGGTACTCGCACGTCGTCGTACACGTCTCGTGCACTATCACCGCGGTCAGATTGTGCAGCTCCGGCTTCAGCCGATCCCAAATCCACATGGCGACGATCTCGGATGTGGGATTGTAGAGTCCGGGAATATCGTTCAAGTAGTTGTGATCGAGCTGGTCATAGATCGGCTGAAACGCCTGCTTGATCTCGCCATAATCCATGATCCAGCCCTTCTCCGGATCCAGGGGCCCGCCGACCGCGATCTCGATGTTGAACGAATGCCCGTGGAGCCGGGCGCACTTATGGTCCGGAGGAACGTTGGGAAGCCGGTGAGCGGCTTCGATCGTGAACGACTTCCGGATCTCCATACCGATTAGCGGATGCCGAGGAGCTTGTGAGTCTGGAGCGAGAGGCGCCAGCGCGGGTGCTCGAGGCAATACCGCGCGGCAAGCTCGGTGTTCTGCTCGACGTCGGGTCCGTCCATCGGCTGGAGGAAGAAGTGCGCGAAATTGAGACGCTCGAATTGTGCGGGATCGAGATGCAGGGGGGCAGCATGCTGCGCCCCTACCGTGGGCTCCCACTGCGGGTAAACCAGTTTCAGCTCATTCCCCGACCGCTGGCGAATGACCGTGCCCGCTTTCGGGCTCACGCATACCCAGTCGAGCCCGGGCGGAGCTTGGAGCGTGCCGTTCGTTTCGATCGCGATCTCGAATCCGAGATTGTGTAGACTCGCGATGAGATTGTCGTCGAGCTGGAGCAGCGGCTCGCCGCCGGTGATGACGACGAAACGCTTCGACGTGCCGTTCCCGAACCACTGGCTCGCGACCTCTTCAGCGAGTTGTACAGCGCCCGAGAATTTGGTCCCGCCGACAAAGTCGGTATCGCAAAACTGGCAGATCGCGCTGGAACGATCTTCTTCTCGGCCCGTCCACAGATTGCAGCCAGAAAACCGCAGGAAGACTGCGGGACGTCCCGTGTTGGCGCCCTCGCCCTGCAACGTGCAGTAGATCTCTTTGACGGTGTATGTCATACGTGTGTCGTGCGTCGTACGTCCTGCGTAACTGCCGCAAATCCAGCCGCCCGGATCTGACACGAATCGCAATGGCCGCAGGGTGTGCCGTCCGGCGCGGGATCGTAACAACTGAACGTCAAATCGTAGTCAACGCCGAGCTCCAACCCTTTCTTTATGATGTCGGCCTTGCTCAGGTGAATCAGCGGCGTGTGAATCGTCAGGCGCTGCTTGTCTTCGACGCCGGCTTTCGTCGCGAGATTTGCCATCCGCTCAAAGGCGGCGATGTATTCTGGGCGGCAGTCGGGATAGCCCGAGTAGTCGAGTGCATTGACGCCGATGAAGATGTCCTGAGCGCCCAAGACCTCGGCCCACGCGAGCGCGAAGGACAGGAAGATCGTATTGCGCGCGGGGACGTACGTCACCGGGATCCGGGATCCGGGCGCCCGGTCTTTGGGAACGGCAATGTCATCCGTCAGCGCCGAGCCGCCGAACGCGCGCAGGTCGATCTCGAGAATTTTCTGCTCGACATCGAACTGTGCAGCGATTCGCTTCGCCGCTGCCAACTCGATGCCGTGCCGCTGACCGTAGCTGAACGAGAGCGCGTGGCAAACGAAGCCCGCGGATTTGGCTATCGCCAGGGTAGTGGTGGAGTCCACCCCACCGGAGAGCAGCACGACGGCCGGTTTTGACATGGGGGGGAAAGCTAACGACGGCCAAAGCCCCCACGTAGCCGCCGGGACGGCCCGGGGGGGGGTCGAACAGCCGGTGGTTGCTGTCCAGGAAGAATCAGAGCCGGCCCTGGAGGGCACTCGCCAGCTGCGTCAGCTCCGCGTCATTTCCCTCGATCACCTTCCGCCCCACCTGCTTGAGCCGCGCGACGTTCTCGGCGCTCGGGTCGTCCATTGCCGCTTCGTCCGCCGAGATCTGCGCTTGCAGCCGGTAGTGCCGCTTGGAGCCGCCGGTCGGCGGTAACAGATGGTCGAGCTCGTAATCGACGGTATCGCTGACGCCGTCGAATACGACGTCGAGAATGGGGCGGGCCCAGGCTGCCAGTCCCCAACGCTTCGCTTTGCGATAGGGAATCGCGTCGCGCGTCTGGCCGGTGCCGAGCGAGACGATGAGGAAGTCGCGGGCGTCGGGATACGTCGTGTGGGCTTCGACGTAAGCGCACATCGCCGGGTTTTGCGCGTAGACGCCGCCGTCGACCAAGGCGTAGGGTTTACTCGGCGACGACGAGCGCAGGCGGAGCGGCGGGAAGTATGTCGGCGCCGCGGCGGTGGCGCGCGCGGCCTCGTGCATCGGGAAATCGTGGTCCGCGCGGCGCTTCGCCTTGGTGCTTTTGAAGAGCCAAGGGTCCATGTTCTGCAAGTCGTACGCGGTGACGAGCAGCGGGACGATCGCATCGGAGAGCTTCGTGGCGCCGAAGTATTCTTGCAGGACGCGGTCGATGTCGCGCGTGCCGTAGCGCACCGTGAAGAGATCGTAGATGAAGCCGATGATGGGCCAGCGATGCCAGGCGGGCGAGAAGATTGCGGAGCCTTCGCGCTCGTACAGCGCGATCAGTTGAGCGGCGGAGTAGGCGGGCTCGCCGGCGTCGTTCGGCTTGGTGAGGGCGAGCGCGAGGATGCCGCCGGTCGAGGTGCCGGCGATGAGATCGAACAGCCGGCACGTCGGACGCTGTGCGCGCTGCTCCAGCTCGGCGAGGATCATGGCGGGGATGATGCCGCGGATACCGCCGCCGTCGATGCTGAGGATTCGGATGGGATCAGGCATGGCGACAAGGTAACGGGAAGAAGCTGCTCAAGGCTGAGCGCGCACCAGCCGGTAGGTATTGACGTGGATCGCGCCGGGCCGTGATCCCGGTTCGGCGGGCCAGACGAAAAAGCTGAGCGGAACCGTGCGCCCATCCGCGTACTGCAACGTCAGCGTGTTCTTGGCGATCCGGTACGCTCCGTTG
Organism: Gemmatimonadales bacterium; assembly: GCA_035309945.1. Taxonomy (GTDB): domain Bacteria; phylum Gemmatimonadota; class Gemmatimonadetes; order Gemmatimonadales; family GWC2-71-9; genus 20CM-2-65-7. Next base: position 7,472 of record DATGEQ010000111.1, read on the forward strand.
CCGGACGGCTGGTCAACAGCGACGAGTGGCAGCATTCCCCTATCCTCAAAATGACCGTCGGGCGAGAAGCGAATGAACTTCGCGGCGAGATCGCTGCCCTCGCGGCGGTACGTGCCGTCGAGCGTGAGGCCGTTTGCGGCGGGGACCGGGAAATACGCATCTCCGCTGATCTTCAACGTGCGTTCGGTCCCGGGAGAGATCGTGGCGACTTCGGTGTCGTTATTCCCCCATTGGATCGTGACGCGATCGCCCGTGACCGCGTAGCATCCGCAGTAGTCGCGCGATTGCTTCGATTCGGCAACGAAGTCGAAGTGCTCGAGGCCCCGCTCCGGCAGGAAGCGGATCGCGGTGCCGGCCGGAAAGAACGCCAGGTACTCGAAGTGCGTCTCCTCGGACGGCGTGGCGCCGCGCATGCGATAGCCGATGTACAGGCCATCCAGGCCGGCGTCCGTGGGAGTGGGTGACGACGCGGTCGTAAAGCGCAGGCTGTGCTCGAAGCTCGGCAAATCGTTCTCGAGATAGCTGGAGCGTCCGGAGTTGTCGAAGAAATAGTAGGCCTCGACCCGGGTGCCGACGCGCACCGCGCCCAGAACGAATGTCCCGAAACCGAAGCTCGGGTTCGAGACACGGGAGTACGCGCGCAGCGATTCGAGCCCCTCCGCTGTGCGGTCGGACTGGGGGTCGTAGGCGTCGATCGCCCTGAAGCCCTGCATCAATGCGGCCCATTCGGCGTTGAACCAGGAGCGCAGATCGCCGTTCAGGGGCTGCGCGGGGAGGAGGCCGATCTGGGCGACCGAGCCTTGGCGGAGGTCGCCGGGAATCAACGCCGCATTACCACGTACTTCCGCGCGCTTCCAGCCTGTGGGCATGACGAACTGGAAGTCGCCGATGCGATTGTCGGTGGTGAAGCAGGCTTGGGCGCGCATCTCGCCGGCGCCGAGCGTTGCCGCCAAGAGTATCGGGGCGAAACATGCGACGGTGCGCATCGTCATCACGTTGCAGCAAAAACAGCGCTCTTGCTATGCCGTACGTTGCAAATAAAAGCAGGTCCCTCGCGGGCGGGGGCGGGGGCGGGGGCGTGACGGGACGGCGAACGAGCTAAGGAGCGCGCTCCAGGCGTGGAGGACCGGGCGAGCGTAAATTCCGCAAAAATACGTTACGAGGGCGAGATGGACGGGTTGGGAGAACGCGGGTCGCGTGATTCAGATTCGAAGATGGGCACCTTCCGGATCTCCATCCAGCTCGCGGCAGTCAGCGGAGTGCGTTTCGAATCAATGGAGGCGCTGGTGGACACCGACGCCTCATATACCTGGATCCCGCGCGATTTGCTGGAAGTGCTCGGCGTGCAGCCCGATGAGACGCGGGTGTTCGTACTCGCCGACGGCCGCGAAGTGGGCTATCCGATGGCCTGGGTGCGCGTCAGACTCGACGAACGCACGCAACCGACCCTCGTCATCTGCGGCGATCCTGGTACTGAGCCGCTTCTCGGAGCGTTCACACTCGAGGGGTTTGGACTCGGGGTGGATCCGGTGAACCGGCGGTTAATACAGGTGCCCGGACTATTAAAGAAGCAGATCCGACCTATCGGTCCACCTGCGCCTGCCGCTCGCATGTTCGCGTCGAAGTTCTCAGCGCACATGTGGAGCCTGTGTGCGAGCATGTGCAGGCGATGCGGGAGCTGGTGTGCGGATCGCCTGTATCGGTCCCGCCAATTAGGGGATATCCCCAGGGAGTCTGCCAGCTAGTGCGACGCGCGCGCGCGTTGGTCGACGAAATCGTCCCTATGAGCACACGATCAGCGTTGCCCTACAGCTGTCGCCCGCATTGTCACATCGCTCGCCCACGTCGATTTCCGCATGTGCGACACATTGACACACAAAAACGGGCACAATTTTTTCGCGACATCGCTGGATTCTTCAGGGTTTCGCAGCTGGCGCAGAAAAAAGTGTCCTCATTTTCAGAAAAAGTGTCCTCATTTGAGGACATCATCGATTGCCGCGTGAGCACGATTCATTGTGGCACGGTCTATGACTATGGGTCCGGGCGGAGCGGATGGTTTTCTCCCCCTGGCCACCACTCCCACTTCGCAAGGGGGAACCTGGAGGGCGTTCTATGAACGCCATCATTCGCAGGCGGCTAGAAATGGCCGCGCGGGTTCGTGATTTCCTTCGGACCCACAAGTTGGACGGGGTTGGCGAGGGGCAGGGACTTGCCAAGCTCGAGGAGTTGGTCACGCGGGCGGAGAGGCTCGCCAACCAGCAGCAGGGCGGTTTGGTCGCGAGGCAGGCGGCCACGCTGCAGCGCGCCGAGATCCGCGACATGCTCTCGACAAAGCTGCTGCGGTACCTCAGGGCGGCAGGCGCGGTTGCTGCGCGCGGGAATGTGGAGTTGGCGGCCCATTTCCGGCTCCCGCGCAGGGCCAGCCATCAGGCGTTCTTGACGTCTGCGCGCGGGATGTTGGAGACGGGCCTCGCGCAGAAGGACGTCCTGGTCGGTGAGGGGATGTCGGCGACGTTGCTCGACGACCTCGCCGCCAAGCTCGCGGAGTTTGAGACGACGTTGGAGGCTTCGCGGGCGGGCCGCCGCCAGCATGTCGAGGCGAGTGCCGATCTCGAGGCTGTATCTACCGAGATCGTCGATCGCGTGCGAATGCTGGATGGGCTGGTGCGGTATCGGTTTGGGGACAACCCGGCGCTGATGGAAGGCTGGGAGAGCGCCCGGGATGTGTTGGGCCCGTTCCGCTCGAAGGTGCAGTCGCAGCAAACGCCGGAGGCGGCTGGTAATCAGACTCCGCAGGCTGCATGACGGCGGCGTAGGGGCGCGGCGGACTGATCAACCGCCGCGCCTAGTTCCGCAGTGGAATACCTCGAGCCGGTTCGTTGTAGGCGGCGACACCCTTATCTCCTTTCTCTCAAGAAGCAAGCGCGGCCCTGTCATCCCGAGCCCGCGCGCGGTAGCGCGCGGCGCTCGGGATCTGCTTGTGGTGGCTCTCCCCAAAAGCAGGTCCCGCGCATTCGCGCGCTGGCGCGCGCTCTGCGCGGGATGACAGGCGCGCATGCGCTTACTAGAAAAGAAAGAGGAGAAGGCTGCAGATTCCGGTGTCGAGGTGCCGAGAAATGATGCATGGGCCCCGGCTCACCGGGGCCCATAAACAAAACTGTGTTTACCGCGACTGCTTTCCGGTCACTTGGACACGTTGCGATTCTCCAGAGCCGTTACCGCGGTCGGCGTCACGATTGCCGCCCACTTGGACTTCGATCTGGCGTGGCTTGGCCCGCTCGCTTTTCGGCAGCGACACGGTCAGGACGCCGTTGTCGTAGGTCGCCTTGATGTCCTTGGGCTCGACCGACGAGGGCAGGGTGAACGAACGCTCGAACGCACCATACGTCCGCTCATAGCGATGCACACGCTCTGTCTTCTCTTCTGCTTCCTGCTGCTTCGTGCCATGAATCGTCAGCAGGTTTCCCTCGAGAGAAATCTTCACGTCCTCCGGCCTTACGCCGGGGATTTCCGCGGTGATCCGGATGGAGTCAGCCTGTTCGAACACGTCGACCGCCGGCACCCATGAGGCCGCCGCGCTATCCTGGTACTGCCAATCCAGCCCTCCCAGCGTCTCATTCAGAACTCGCTGGATTCTGTCGCTCAGATGCGAGAGACCGGCACCCGCTTCCCTCGAGTAGTTGCGCGTCGTCAGAAACACGGTTTCCTCCTGAGAAAAAGGGTTACGCCGGGGGGAGGGCAATCGCCGTGCCAGATTTGAGGCGGACTTTTTGCCTTTTTGACAAACAGAAAGGCAAATCTGACAGCCGCGCCTGTCAGGATTGCGAGGTGGGAAGCGCGGGCTCAAGCCTTCAACATCTACAACGTCATATACACAATCCTTACGAAGTCATCCCCCTTGTATCTGCCACCAGCCCAGTCACCATCGAGATCGGTAAACGGCTTCGCCGCGATCGCTTCCTCGAGCGTCTTCCCCGCCGCCTTCAACTTCCGCACGCGATCCGCCGCCGTCACCAGCATGTCCCGGTACTTCACGAGATCCGCTTTCGTGCCGAGCGGCCCGTGGCCAGGCACGATCTTCGTGTTCGCATCCGCCATGTCGAGCAGCCCGTTCGACGCCACGATCATGCCGTCGACCCGGCCGCCGGTCGAGCCGTCGATGAGCGGATACCTGCCGTTGAAGAACACGTCGCCGGCGTGCAGCACGTTCGCGCGCTCGAACCGCAAGATCACGTCGGTATCGGTGTGTGCGGGCGCCACGTGCGTCACCGCCACGCGCTCGCCGTCAGCCTCCAGTTTGTAGCCGTCTTTGAACACGCGCTCGGGCAACGCGGCAGCCGGTGACGGCGGGAAGTCGAGCTTGAGCATCTCGATGTGCTGCGGGGTGCTCATCCGGGATCTGGTATTTTCGTGCGCCACCACCGTCGCACCGGCGGCATGTAGCGGTCCATTGTTATCGACGTGATCGAAATGCCAGTGTGTGTTGATCACGGTCTTCACGGGAGCGCCGAAGGATTTCAGTGACTCCTCGAGCTTGGGCCACGCGGGCGCGACGAACGTATCCACCACGATCAGTCCATCGGATCCGTGCAGCACGACCACGTTGCCGCCGGGACCCGAGAGCATCGTCAGGTTGTCGCGGAGCGGCAGGGTCTTGATCGGGAGGGCGCCGAACTGGGCTCGAAATGCAGCAAGCGGGTCAGGCTGCTGGACCTTGAGCCGCGAAGCTGAGAAGGAGCTGCTTTTGGGGATGAACGCGCCGGCGCTCAGGGCGGCCATCGTCTGGAGCCATTCGCGGCGTGTCTGCATGGTCAGCGAATCTACGTTTACAGCACACCGTGTACAGAAGGCGCCAGCCTACATGCAGCTATTGGTGCGATTCGACCACTCCAGCTGCACCGTATACCCGCCCAGCTGCTTGTTCTGCCAGGCGCAGATGTCGCCGATCTCGCCGTTCGCGTCGTCATACCAGCCGGTCCCCGGCACGGGATCCGTGACCGCCTCGGCCAGCTCGTGCGAGCACACCGACGTCAGCGCCGCGATCGCCTGAAGGCCGCCGAGGCAGCCGGCGCAGTCGGGCGAGGGGACGACGGCGTAATAGAGTCCCGCCGCGCTCGAGCGATCGTGATAGCCGCAGAACACCTGGCACGATCGCTCGTTGCCCGACACGACCGTAACGCCGGGCGGCAGGAATACGACGTACAGCGTGTTTGCGCCCGGCGCGGGCAACGCTTTGGACGTCACGTGCTGCTCGAGCATCTGCTGAATCGCGGCGTCGGTGACCTGCGGCGAGAGCGGCGCGTCTGTGACCGTGGCACTCGCCACGAAGCTGCCGCGACCGATCTTCTTGTCGGCCGTACCGTACTCGGCCAGCTGATCCATGTAACTGCTCGCCACTACGAACTTGAGAAACTGCTCGAGCTGCTGCGCGATCGTGGCCTGCGGCGGTTGCTGCCACGCCGCACCCCAGAATACGCCCACCGCCTGCACCGCCGTGAGCAGCGGGCCGCCGCGATACGTGAGCTTCGGCGCCGCAGGCGCAGCCGCGCGCGCGGGCGGCGGGTGCAGCGGGACGACACGAATGGGGCGGGGACGGGGGCGGGGGCGGGGGCGGTGTTTGGTGGTCATGCGGAATGGTACACAAAACCGGGGAGCTCTCGCCCCCCGGTTATATGCTGGCTCGTTGCTTTACTTAACGCGCGGCCAGGAGTTATGGAATTCGATATGTCACCTTAGCCAGATCATATGCCATCGCTCTGGCCATACTGCGCGCGTCTGTCTCATCGATCACGTGCCGCGCCACCAATCCTGCCAGGTAATTCGCATCCATGCGCCGCGCCAGATCGTGTCGAGCGGGGATGGAGCAGAACGCGCGCGTGTCGTCGGTGAAGCCGGCGGTCTTGTAGATCGACGCCGTCTCCGTCGTCCGCTCGCGGAAGCGCCGCATGCCTTCCATCGAATCGTGGAACCACCACGGGGCGCCGAGGCGCAGGGCGGGGTAGTGGCCGGCCAGCGGGGCGAGCTCGCGGCTGTAGGTCGACTCATCGAGCGTGAACACGACGAGCGTAAACCGCGGGTCGTTGCCGTAGGCGTTGAGCAGCGACCGCAGGTTGCGCGTGAACTCCGTCGCGACCGGGATATCGCCGCCCATGTCGCGCCCGAAGCGCTCGAACACTTTCGTGTTGTAGTCGCGCAGCGCGCCGGGATGGATCTGCATGACGAGATCGTCTTCGAGCGATAGGCGGGCCATCTCCATCAGCATGTGTGCAGTGAAGCGCCGCTCGTCCTCGGGGCTCACCTCGCGCCGGTAGGCCTTCTGAAACAGCCGCTCCGCCTCTTCCTCTGATAGCCGGAACGTGTGGGGATCGAGCACGCCATGGTCGGTCGCGGTCGCGCCCAACTGCTTGAAGAACTTGCGGCGATCCGCCAGCGCGTGCACGAAAGCGCGACAGTTGCGGATGTCACTGAGCCGTTCGACCGCGGCAGGCCACTCGGGCGACGCGATCCGAAACAGCGCGTCCGGCCGAAACGTCGGAATCACTCGGCCCTTCCAGCCCGATTCACGAATGGCGCTGTGATGCTCGAGCGAGTCGGTCGCCGCGTCGGTCGTCGCCAACACTTCGATATTGAAGCGCTCGAACAGCGCCCGCGGCCGAAACTCGGGCGCGGCCAGCTTCTCGACGATCTCGTCGTAGACGCGAGCTGCGGTTTCTCGCGTCAACCGTTCTGCCACGCCAAAAACCTCATGCAGCTCGTAGTCGAACCACGCACCGCTCGGCGTGCCACGAAAGAGATGATAGTGGTCGCCGAACAGCTGCCACACGCGCTGCGGCTCGCCCTTTAGCAACGCCTCGAGCGGCACGCCGTTGGCGTAGAGCAGTCGCAGGATGTAGTGATCGGGCTGCACGATCAGCGATGCCGGCTCCGCAAACGGCGCGTCCTCGGCGAGCAGCCGCGCGTCCACGTGACCGTGGGGCGAGACGATCGGCAGGCCCCTGGTCTCCTCGTACAGCGCGCGCGCGACACGCCGCACCGAAGGGTCGGGATCGAAGCAGCGGTCGGGGTTTAGGATCGAGTCACCGGGGTGGGGGTCACACCGTCGGCGCCCATCCCGGCGCGTAGTCGCGCTGCCAAAGAGCCATCGCCGCGTCGTCGCCCAGAATGTGGCCTGTCGCGGGATCGATGCGGAGCGCGCGGCCGGTAAACTGCGCGATGTTGCCGAGGTGGCAGAGGAGCACGCTCTTCGCGCCCTGGTCGATCGGCTGATGCAGCTGAGCCCCGGTCCGGACTGCGTCGACAAAGTTCGCGATGTGCAGCCCCGTCATCTCGTCGTCACCGGTGATGTTGAGCCCATCGCCGGCTTTCGCGGCGAGCGCTGACTTGACGATGTTGTTTTTCAGGTCATACACGACATAGCCATCGCGGTCCAGCACCACACTGCCCGCGGTGCCGAGGATCGCCGTGCCGCGCCCGCGGCCAAACGTGGCGAGGCCGTTGCAGCTCTGGCCCTGCCAGATGATCGTCTTGCCGCCGTCGAATTCGAACGTGACTTCCTGTGTGTCGGGGAACTCCCAGTCATCCTGAAAATGATAGCGGCCGCCGACCGAGCTCACGCGCGTGGGCGTCTCCACGCCCAGCATCCAGCGGGCGACGTCGATTTCGTGCGTGCCGTTGTTGCAGATCTCGCCCGTGCCCCAGCGGCGGAACCAGTGCCAGTTGTAGTGAATCACGTTGTCGTGGTACGGCGCGCGCGGCGCGGGGCCCTGCCACAGCTCGTAGTCGAGGTTCGCGGGGACGGGAGCGGTCTTGCCGTGTCCGATCGTGCCGCGGTTGTTGGCGTACCAGGCGCGGGCGAGATACGGCTGGCCGATCGCGCCTTGTTTGATCGCCTGGAGGATCTCGATGGAGCGCGGCGCGGAGCGCTGCTGCGTTCCCATTTGGACGACGCGATTGGTTTTGCGTTGAGCTTGGACGAGCAGCTCGCCTTCGCGCGGATTGTGACCGCAAGGCTTTTCGACGTAGACATGCTTGCCCGCCGACATCGCGAGGATGGCGGCAGGCGCGTGCCAGTGATCCGGCGCCGCGATCACGAGGGCATCGATCGACTTGTCGTCGAGCGCGCGGCGGAAGTCGCCGATGGCTTTTCCACTCACCGCGGCCTGAGCCTTCGCCAACACCTGCGTATCGACGTCGCACAGATACGCGACGGTCGCGTTGGCCGTCTTGGCGAACGTCTTGGCCAGGACGGTGCCGCGGCCGTTCAGGCCCATCACGCACACGCGGACCGTCTCGTTCGGCGAGCCCTTCGGGAACAGAGGCACGCGCGCGCCGATCAGCCCCATCGCGGCGCTGGAGACGGTTTTCACGAAGCGACGGCGTTTCATAGCGGCCTCACTTTCAGTCCGCGGAAATAGACTTCGTCGCCGTGGTCCTGCAAGACGATATGGCCGCGACGCTTCTCTCCGAAGTGAGGAATCGTGTGGTACTTGCTGACGGCGAGCAAAGAATCCATGTGTGGTGTGCCGAGCTCGAACTCGACGATCTTGGCGCCGTTCAGCCAGTGCTCGCCGTGGTCGCCGCGGAAGACGATCTTCGAGCTGTTCCACTGTCCCACCGGATGAAGGTGCTTGGCGGCATTCGGCGCGATGAGATCGTACAGCCCGCCCGCGCGATGGGTGGGTAACTTGCCGTCTTCGTGGCGGTCGTCGTCGAGAATCTGGTATTCGAAGCCGAGCGCCGAGTGGGTCGGACCGCCCTGGGTGCCGGCGCCGCCTTGGGCGATCGACATCGCTTCGGACACGTTGTACTTGACGCCGCTGTTCGCCCCCGGCGTGACTTTCCACTCGAACGTCAGCTCGAAATCGACGAACGAATCGACAGTCATGAGATCGCCGCCGACGAGCGGCCGGCCGTCGGCTACGCGCGGCACATCGCCCGAGGCGATCTTCTTGATCGCGCCGTCCACCACGACCCAGTGGGCCGTCGGCACGGTGTCGTAGCCGATGCCGCGCCAGCCCGCGAGGGTCTTGCCGTCGAACAGCAGCCGCCAGCCCGCGGCGTGCTCGGCGGGGGTGAGGGTGTTGGGGGATTGAAGGAGCGTGAGGAGTAACAGAGTCGAGATCATAAAGTCTCTTTTTGTGCCGGTTCAAGTCTTGGTGCCAGCAAGTGAATGATCGCCCACGCCGTGACATACGCAAATCCGCAGATCACGAAGATCGAGCTGTAATTGCCGCCGGTCGCATCGAGAATGCGGCCGGTGAGCCATTGGAACAGGACGCCGCCCGCCGCGCCGGCGAAGCCGCCGATGCCGGAGACCGACGCCACGGCACTTGGCGGAAACATGTCGCTCGCCAGCGTATAGACGTTGGCTGACCAGCCCTGGTGGGCGGCGGCCGCGATGGCGACGATGAACACCGCGGTCCACATGCTCCCCGCATGCGGCGCGAGGGCCGTCGGCATGATGACGAGGGCCATCAAGAGCATCGCGGTCTTGCGCGCGCGGTTCGTCGTCCAGCCGCGTTTGAGCAGGCCGCTCGACAGCCATCCGCCGGTGACGGATCCCACGTCCGCGATGACATACACCGTAATAAGAGGAAGCGCGACCTGCGCAAGCTTGATGCCGTAGGTCGAGTCCAGGAATTTCGGCAGCCAGTACAGATAGAACCACCACACGGGGTCGGCGAGGAACTTGCCGGCGACGATGGCCCACGTCTGGCGGAGACCCAGCAGGTGCAGCCAAGGAGCCGGGAGCTTGGAGCTGGGAGCCGGGGCTTCAATGGCCGGGCTCCGATAGAGCGTAAGCCACAGCACGAGCCAGAGAAATCCCAGTGACCCCGTCACCACAAACGCCCACCGCCAGCCCCAGGTCAGCGTGATCCACGGAACGAGCAGCGGACTGAGGATGGCGCCGGTGTTCGTGCCGGCGTTGAAGATGCCGGTGGCGAGCGCGCGTTCCTCTTTGGGAAACCATTCGCCGACGCTCTTGATGGCGCCGGGGAAGTTGGCGGACTCGCCGAGTCCGAGGAATGCCCGCGCGGCGGAGAAGGCGACGGTGGTGCGGGCGAGCGCGTGTCCCATCGCCGCCAGGCTCCAGACGACGACGGCGTTTGCGAAGCCGCGGCGCACGCCCACGCGATCGAGCCACCAGCCGGCGAACAGGAAACCGCACGCGTAGACCGCCGTGAACGACAGAACAATGAGGGCGTACTGCGACTCGGACCAGTGCAGCTCGCGCTGCAGCGTCGGCGCCAGGATGCTCAGGACCTGGCGGTCCATGTAATTGATGGTCGTGACGGCGAACAGCAGGGCGCAGATGGTCCAGCGGTATGGAGCGCGCGCACTGCGCGAATGATCAATGTTCATTGATCATTGATCATTGGCCATTCGATAGCCCTTCCCATAATCCCTGCAAATACGTCGCCCCCAACGCGCGATCGTACAGCCCGTAACCGGGCCGGCCCCGCTCGCCCCAAATCATCCGCCCATGATCCGGCCGCATCGGACCGGCGAAGCCGACATCACGGAGCGCGGTGAGCACTGCTCGCAAGTCCACGCCGCCGAGCGCCGAAGGATGCGGCGTTTCGTGAAACTTCCGCTCGCCAGTGATGCGCACGTTGCGGCAATGCGCAAAGTGGATGCGCGGGCCGACGCGCCGCACCATGGCCGGAAGATCGTTCTCGGGAAGTGCGCCGAGCGAGCCCGTGCAGAACGTGATGCCGTTGGCGGGGCGATCGACGAGCTTCAGGAATCGCTCGAGATCGGCGCCCGTGCAGATGATCCGCGGCAGGCCAAAGATCGACCAGGGTGGATCGTCCGGATGGAGCGCCATTCGCACGCCCGCCTGCTCGGCCACGGGAACGACGCGCTCCAGAAAGTACGCGAGGTGATCCCACAGCCGTTCGGCATCGACGGCGCGGTAGGCCGCGAGCAGCGCGCGCAGTGCGTCCGCGTCATATGCCGCGGCCCAGCCAGGTAAGTCTCCGGTGCCCCGTCCGAGATCGATGCTCGATAGCGCCGCGTCGTCGTAGGCGAGCGCGGTCGAGCCGTCGGGAAGTCGCATCGCGAGATCGGTGCGCATCCAGTCGAACACGGGCATGAAGTTGTAGCACAGCACCCGCACGCCGAGCTCGCCCATGGCGCGGACGCTCGCGCCGAAATTCGCGATCAAGCGGTCGCGCGTCGGGCGGCCGAGTTTGATGTCTTCGTGCACGGGGATGCTCTCGACGACGGCGAGGCTGAGTCCCGCGGCGTCGATGTCGTTCTGGAGGCGCGCAAGCCGGTCCTTGGGCCAGCGGTCGCCGACGGGGATGTCGTAGAGCGCGCTGACGACGCCCTGCACGCCGGGGATTTGCCGGATGTGCGCGAGCGGAATCGGATCGCCGGCGCCGAACCAGCGGAACGTCATGTACATCGTCCTCACTCCCCGGGGGCGTGCCTGAATACTTGGTGCGCGGCTGCGGCTTTCGCGAGAGCGGGTCCCGGCTGCCGTCCGGCGATGAGCGGTGCGACGCGGATGCGGAACTTCTCTTCCTGATTGGCGGCGATGACGCGCCACTCATGGTCGAGCCATGGATTGGCGAGCCGTTCCAGCACTTGATCGGCAAACGCGCGCGCCTCGAGCTCCGGAATTTCGGTAGCGGAGATGATCTCCTCGAGTAGTTGTCGCATGAAGGGCCCGAGCATGGGATGGTCGAGCGCTTCGCGCACAGTGCGGACGCCGGCGAGGATCGCGACCGGCGCCGTCGCCGTGTGGACCGCGTTGAGCAGCCGGAGTTTGCGCTCGCGGTAGAACGAGATGTCGCGCGCGAATACCACAGACGCACTTTCAATCGGGAAGGCGGCGCGCAGCTCGGCGGGATCGCACTCGATCGCCCATAAGGCGTACGGCTCGGTCACGGTGAGCAACCTGTCGCGGTAGCCGAGTGAGGCTTCGAGCTCCGCGTGCTGCTCGGGCGAGGGCGCGGTGACGATGCGGTCGACCAGGGAGGAACAGAATCGCACGCGGGCTTTGAGCCAGTCGCGGAAAGCGTGCGGGCGCTCGAACTGCCCAGAGCGACACGCCAGCTCATCGACCATGGCCCCGAGACGGGGCCCGTTGTCCGGCACGAGCTCGGTGGGGATCACGAACACGATGGGCGCGTTCGGCGCGCGCGTGAAGCGCGCATGCAAGGCATCGGTCAAGCGCAGGGGGAAGGGCGCGTCGATCTGGAATCTCGCCTCCGAGACGTTGCTGATGATTACCTGAATCTCGGGCCGCGCCGCGACGTCGCGCACGACGTCCCATTGAGTGTCCGCACTGAGGGCGCGCGCGATCGCGCCGCAGAGGCTGGTGCGCTCGAGCGGTGCGCCGCCGGATAGGCCGCGCTCGACGAGTGTGTACAAGCCGTCCT
>DATGEQ010000112.1:0-65535 GCA_035309945.1 Gemmatimonadales bacterium
ATCGTTTTGGTAGATGCCTCGCTGAGTATGAGCGGAGCACCCTGGCGTGTCGCGCTCGACAGCGCGCGCGCATTCGCGGCTCGCCGTGCGGTGATCTGGCGCTTTGGGACCGCCGTCACTCCTTTCGATTCGACGCCGCCGGCCGACGGCGCCAGCCGTCTCCGGCCCGCCCTCGAAGCGGCTGCCGGGCGCGCGGGCGAGGTCGTGATCCTGACTGACGGCAACATCGACGATGTCGCCGAAATTCCTCCGGATTTGCTGCGGCGGCCCCGCGTGATCGTACAGCCGCGCCCGCCATTTTATGACGCTTACATCGCCGGCGTCGACGGTCCCCGCCACGTGATGCGCGGCGACACCGTGCGGCTGCGCGTGAGTTACGGAACGGCCGGGAAACGGGAAACGGGACACGAGAACCGAAACAACGCCATCGTCGTGCGCGTCGGCGACCGCGAGGTGAGCAGGCAACGCATATCACTGCCGGACAGCGGCACGCTTTCGCAGGAAATCACGTTTCCCGTTTCCCGTATCCCGTCTTCCGGTTGGACGGCGCTCGAGGTCAGGCTCGCCGGCGTGAATGACCCCGAACCTCGAGATGACAGCCGCGAGTTCGTGGTGGACGTGAGTGTCGAGCCGGCCGCCGTGATTTTCGCGTCGCCGCCCGATTGGGATTCGCGATTTCTGGCGCGAGCGCTGGGTGACGTCGCGCGGCTGCCGGTGCGTGTGTTCGTCGAGACGGAGCCGGGCCGTTGGCGCGACGGGGCTACGCTCGCGCCCGTTTCGACGGGAGCAATGGCTCGTGCCGCTGCCGCCGCGCGGCTGCTCGTCGCGATGGGCGATCCCGAGCGGGCGCGGGCATTCACCGCGGCTGCGCGGCCAACCAGCGCGCTGCTGCTCTGGCCGACGAATGGCCAGACCGGCGATTGGTACGTCGACCCCCCGTCTTCCTCGCCGCTGACCGCGCCGCTCGCCGGCGTCGTGTGGGACTCGCTGCCGCCAGCGACAGCACTGGTGCCGCTCCACGATTCGGCGCGTGGGTCGATGGTGGCGCTCACCGCTCGGCTCGCCCGGCGGGGCGCGCCGCGTCCGATTCTCACCCTGCAGCAGCGCGACGGCCGGCGAACAGCGACTGCCACGGCCGCCGGCCTTTGGCGCTGGGCGTTCCGCGGCGATGCGGCCGAGCAAGCGTATCGCAGCGTCGTCGCCGCCACGGTGGATTGGCTGTTGGGAGAGCGGAGCGCCGGGAGCCGGGCGCGGGCCGTTCCGCTGACGTTCGAAGTTCCCAATGGACTGCCGATCCAATGGCGGTGGACGTCGAGCGACAGCGCGCGTCTCCTCGCCGTCACACTGCGCTCGAACGACAAGACGCTTACCGACACGCTGCGGTTCGATGCCACCGGTCGGGCCGAGCTGCGGCTTGCGCCAGGTATCTATCGCTACGCGTTGGTTGGAGGCAGCGAACAAGGCGTCGTTGCGGTGGAGACGTACTCCGACGAGTGGCTGCCGCGCGCTCCATCGCTCGGACCGCAACCGGGCGAGGCAACCGCGCGGCTCGCGTCCGTCGGTTTGCGCGATCGCTGGTGGCTGTTCGTCATCGCGCTCGCGGCGCTCGCGACGGAGTGGGCGCTGCGGCGCCGGCAGGGTTTGCCGTGATGCGGGGAGGATTGTGGCAGAAGGTCGGCCGCTTCTTCACAGGCGGCGCGAGCGACACGCGGCGACTCGAGGAGGTACAGCGGCAGCTCGTCGAAGCCGATTTCGGCGTGGCGGCCACCAACGAGACCGTCGAACGGTTGAGCCGTGTCCAGAAGATCGACCAGGCGGCGCTCGAGCGCATCGTCGTCGAGCAGCTCGGTGCACCGTCCGCACCCCTCGCGCGCGCCGCGCCGCCGCCGACGGTGATCCTGATTTTCGGCGTCAACGGCACGGGGAAGACCACGACCGTCGCGAAGCTCGCCCGGCGACTGGCCGCGGAAAAACGGAGCGTCCTGCTGGCCGCGGCCGACACCTTCCGCGCGGGCGCGACGGAGCAGCTGCGCGTCTGGGCCGACCGGCTGAACGCGCCGTTCGTGGGCGCCACGCAGCGCGGCGACCCGGCGGCCGTGGCGTTCGACGCCGTTGACGCCGCGGTGAGCCGCGGCATCGATACTGTGCTGGTGGATACGGCCGGCCGCCTGCACACCGACGAGCGCTTACGCGAGGAGCTCAAGAAAGTCGTGCGCGTCGTGGGGAAGCGGCAGGCCGGCGCGCCGCACGAGTCGCTTCTCGTGCTTGACGCCACGATCGGCCAGAACGCGGTGCGTCAGGCCGAAGCGTTCGCCGCCGCCGTGCCGCTCACGGGACTGATCATCACGAAGCTCGACGGCACTGCCAGGGGAGGAAGCGTCGTGGCATTGCGACGCGCCGTTCCCGTACCCATCAGATTCTTGGGCACGGGAGAAAGGCTCGAAGATCTGGAGATCTTTGATCCCGTAACGTTCGCCCGTCACCTGGTCTCCGATTGAGGCTCCAGCTCAACTCGCCCGTCAAATTTCTCAAAGGCGTCGGCCCCAAGCGCGCCGAAGCGCTCCAGCGACTCGGCATTCGGACCGCGGGGGATCTGCTGTATCACGTGCCGCATCGCTACCTCGACGCGACGACGGTTACGCCGCTGGCGCGCGCCAACGTCGGCCAGGACGTGACCGCGGTCGGTCGCGTCGTGAGCACGGGCGTGCTGCCGACGCGACGCGGGCTCCGGGTGTTTCGCGCGGTGTTGAAGGACGAGAGCGGGTTGCTCGAGTGCGCCTGGCCGGGCCGGCCGTTTCTCGAACGCCAGATCAAGAAGGGCCAGCTGCTGCTCGTGACCGGACCCGTGCGGTACTACCACGGCAAGCAGATCGTGCCCAGCGAGTTCATCGTGCTGGCCGAGCCTGACGACGCGGCCGAGGGCAACCCGGGGCTCGTGCTGCCGGTCTACCCCGCCACCGAAGGTTTGACACACCGCCAAATTCGCGCGCTGGTGCAGCAACATCTCGACGAGCTGCTGCCGCTCGTCACCGATCCGCATCCAGTGGCGTTCCGCGCGACGCACACTCTCATCGAGCTGCCACGGGCGCTCGAGCTCATGCATCGGCCCAAGCAGGTTGCGGATGCCGAGCTGGGGCGGCGGCGCCTCGCATTCGACGAGTTGTTCGACCAGCAGCTCGTGCAGGCGCGTGCGCGACATCTCGCCAAACGCTCGCGCGCGGGAATTCGCTTCGCGCTGAAGCGGGAGCTCACGACCAGGCTCAGCGAACATCTTCCGTTCGAGCTCACCGGCGATCAGCGCCAGGCGATTCGTGACATCTGCGCCGATATGACGGCGCCGCTCCGCATGCACCGTCTGCTCATGGGCGATGTCGGGACCGGCAAGACCGTCGTCGCGCTCTTCGCGATGCTGCTCGCCGCCGAGAACGACTACCAGGCCGCCATCATGGCGCCTACCGAGCTGCTCGCCGAGCAGCACGGCGCCACGTTGACGCGCCTGCTCGAGCCGCTCGCCATCCGCCCCGAGATGCTGCTCGGTCGCATGACGGCGGCCGAAAAAGCGGGGGCGCGGCAGCGTATCGCGAGCGGCGCGCCGCGCATCGTCGTCGGGACGCATGCGTTGATTCAGGAATCGGTGAGCTTTCAGCGTCTGGGGCTGGTGGTGATCGACGAGCAGCATCGGTTTGGCGTCGAGCAACGTGCCGCCCTGGTGGAGAAAGGCGATGCGCCCGACGTCTTGCTCCTCACCGCGACGCCGATTCCGCGCTCGCTCGCGCTCACGCTCTACGGGGATCTGGACGTCACACAGATTCGCGAGCGTCCGCCGGGCCGCGGCACCGTCAAGACCGCGCTCCGGACTGACGCGGCGCGGAGCAAGATCTACGAGTTCATCCGCCGCGAGTGCGCCGCCGGGCGACAGGCGTACGTGATCTATCCGGTGATCGATGAATCAGAGCGCGCCGACCTCAAAGCCGCGACGACCATGGCCGAGAAGCTCGCCAGGACATTCGCGGAGTTTCGCGTGGGTCTCGTCCACGGCCGCATGAAGCCGGAAGAGCGTGACGCGACGATGCGCGCCTTCCGCGACAACCAGGTCAACGTCCTGGTGGCGACCAGTGTGATCGAAGTCGGCATCGATGTGGCGAACGCGACCGTGATGCTCATCGAGCATGCCGAGCGTTTCGGCCTGGCGCAGTTACATCAGCTGCGCGGCCGCGTGGGGCGGGGCACCGCGGCCAGTCACTGCATCCTGCTGTCGGACTCCGCCGCCGCGACGCCGCGCCTCCAGGCGTTCTGCGAGACGACCGACGGCTTCAAGATCGCCGAGCTGGACTTGCACGAGCGCGGGATGGGCGAGCTGACGGGAGCGCGGCAATCGGGCGGTGTGCCGCTCCGGTACGCGAATCTCGAGACCGATCTCGCCTTGCTGGACGCCGCGCGCACGGCCGCGGGTGCCATGATCGCCACCGATCCCGGTCTCGAACAGCGGGCGCACTCGGCCTATCGAGAGCGCATCGTCACGAGATATGAGCGCGGATTCGAGCTCTTTCGGGTTGGTTAGAAGGGCAGACGCATCCCAACCTGCACCGCTGGATAGGGAATGTTTCCCGGTCCCTGCCCCGGATGCAGATCGATAATGAACAGGGAAGCTGACACGAGCAGGCTGGCCTGCGCGCCGAACAACCAGCGGTTGGCGCGGCGGTCGAATGCCCGCGAGCGCTGGTACAACTGCTCGGCGTCGCTCTGTACGTAGCGGCCGTCGGGACCGATCGCGCACGCATCCTGCGCCGAGTGGCAGACGTCCAGCAACGAATTCCAAACGTGTTGTGATTGGTTGTGCTCGCGCTGCGCGAACACCGTGAACGCCGCCGCGCTGAGCGCCGTCACCCACTTGCCATAGTGGGGAAGCGCACGACGCCATGACGACATGAGCTCCCCGCGCGACGCCTTGGCGTCTGGCCGTCTCTGCGCCGCCACTGAATGGAGTCCACCACACAGCAGCATGGCTGCGATCAAGCTCGAGCGCACCGTAATCATCTGTACGTATGAATATTGCCGCGGCCGGCGACGACCACCACCTGCCGATCGCGCACGAGCGGCGGCTCTTCGATCGGTCCGGCGACTTGCGCCCGCCAGCGAATCGCGCCGGTCGCCGGATCGACCAGCAGGATTTCGCCGCTCACGCTGGCGGCCAGCACACCCGACGCGACCGGCGTCGGCCCGGCGCTCGCCACGATGTCCAGGGCGTGACTCGTCGCGGTCTCGGGCGCCTCGATGGGAATCAGCCACAGCCGCCCGTCGCGCGACAGCACGAACAACGTATCGCCCACGAGCGCGGGCGCGCCGTAGATCGCGTCGCCGGCCGGGCGGTCCCAGCGCACCGACCAGGCCGCCACGTCGACCGCGACCACATGCCCGTTGGTCGTGGTCAAGTACGCGCGCCGGCCCGCGCTATCGATGGCCGGAGTCGCGAGCACTGTTCCGGGCAGCTTCAACCGCGACTGCACCACGCCGGTCCGGCGATCGAGCAGATACAGCGTGTCCGTCGTGGTTGCGACGAGCAGTCCGTTCGCGGTGATGATCGGGCCCGCGCGCACCGCGCCGCTGAGCGCAGTACGCCATTGCATCGTCCCGTGCTCCGACTCGAATCGGAACACCAGTCCCTCTTCGCTGCCGGAGTAAACGGCTTCGCTGTCCAGGACCAGCGGTGCCACGACGCTCCCCGCGCGCGCGTGCCACAACTGGCGGCCGTCGCGCAGTCGCACGGCGTACACCTGGCCATGCGGCTGCGACTCGGTCGCGACGTAGAGCCGGTCTTCGTCCAGCAGCGGGCCGCCGCGGACGGTCCCGTCCAGATGCGACCGCCACAGAATTTCGCCGCTCGTCCGATCGATGAGCACGAGATTGCGCTCGGCGGTGCCGACGGCCATCACCGTCTCGCCGAGCGCCGGACTGCCGCGCGCGCCGCGGCCGAGCTCGATGTGCCAGAGGGGGCGTGGGTCGGGATTGAGCGTTTCGTGCGCCGCGGCGTCATGCCGCGGGTTGCCCAGATATGCCGGCCAGCCCGATTCCTGCCGCTCGGGCCCTGGTTTCATGGCGGGCGCGCAGCCGAAGCTTGCGGCCATCGCGTTGACACTCAAAAGGCTCGACACTAGTATGCCGCGCCTATGCCGCAACGTCATTGGATAGAAGAGCTTCCACAGCTCTCCGGCCAGACCGTCGCCGTCCTCGGCTGGGTCACCACGACCCGGTCGAGCGGCAAGATCGCCTTCGTCGTCGTGCGCGACGGTACCGGATTGCTGCAAGCGGTGCTCTCCAAGAAAGACGTCGCCGCGGAAGTCTGGGACGCGTTCGGGAAACTTACTCAGGAGACATCGATCGAAGTGACCGGCGTCGTGCGAGCCGAGCCTCGCGCGCCCGGCGGCGTCGAGCTGCAGGCGTCGACGCTGCGCGTCGTCGGGCCGAGTCCCGATTTCCCGATCACGCCGAAGGAGCACGGCACCGCATTTCTGTTCGAGCACCGCCACCTGTGGCTGCGATCGAAGCAGCAAGTCGCGATCGCGCGCGTGCGGCACGAAGTCATTCAGGCGATCCGGGATTTCTTTTACGAGCGGCACTTCACGCTCGTCGACACCCCGATTCTCACCGGCTCGATCGGCGAGCATGCCGGCACGCTGTTCTCGGTCGATTATTTCGATCTCGGCAAGGCGTATCTCGCGCAGACGGGCCAGCTGTACGTCGAAGCGGCGGCCGCGGCGCTCGGCAAAGTGTATTGCTTCGGGCCGACGTTTCGCGCCGAGAAGTCCAAGACGCGCCGCCATCTCACCGAGTTCTGGATGGTCGAGCCCGAGGTCGCGTGGAACGACTCCGCCGCGAACATGCGGCTCCAGGAAGATTTCGTTTCCTCCATCGTGACCCGTTGCCTCGAGCGCCGGAAGAACGATCTCGCCGAGCTCGGCCGCGATCTTGCGCCGCTCGAGCGCGTGCAGCCGCCGTTCCACCGCATCTCCTACACCGACGCCGTCGCCAAGCTGAAGACGCTCGGCGCCGACATCGAATGGGGCAGGGACCTGGGCGGCGACGACGAGACGACGCTCGCCAAGCAGTTCGACCGGCCGGTGTTCGTCTACAACTATCCGAAGGCCGTGAAGGCCTTTTATATGAAAGAAAATCCGGAAGACCCGCGCACCGTGCTCAACAACGATTGTCTCGCCCCCGAGGGGTACGGCGAGATCATCGGCGGCAGCCAGCGCGAAGATGATTACGAAAAGCTGCGCGCCCGCATTGAGGCCGAGGGACTGCCCGAACGGGCGTACTCGTGGTACCTGGATCTGCGGAAGTATGGCACGTTCGTGCACGCGGGATTCGGATTGGGTGTGGAGCGGACGGTCGCCTGGATTTGCGGGATTCCGCACATCCGCGAGGCGATCGCATTCCCACGCACCCTCTACCGGCTGTGGCCTTAGCGAACGCGACCGTCTTCGGCTCGCACGAGCCAAACACCCTCGCTCAACTCGAAGCTGTCGCGAGTCGCGCCGAGCGCGCCGCGCTCATGGCGGACGGGCATGTGGGCTACGTCATGCCGATCGGCGGCGTGGCGGCGTATCGCGACAAGGTTTCGGTCGTCGGCGTGGGCTTCGATATCGCCTGCGGCAACGCGGCCATCCGGACGGATGTGAAGCGACCCCAGATCCAGGGCAGGCTGCGGGAGCTCGCGGACGAGATTCAGGCGTCATTGTCATTCGGTATCGGGCGGAAGAATCGCGCGGATGACGCGCCGACCGACGATCCGCTGTTCGCCGATCCGGCGTGGGATGCCGTGCCCGACCGGCACGAGCGCGATCGCCTGCGCGCCAAGGCGCGCGAGCAGCTCGGCACCGTCGGCTCGGGCAATCATTATGTCGACGTCTTTGCCGACGAAGCGGACGACGTCTGGGTCGGCGTGCATTTCGGATCGCGCGGCTTCGGCTACGGCGTGGCGCACGGCTTTCTCGCGCTGTCGCAGAACAAGCAGTGGGGCGAGCGCGCGCCCGAACGCGAGGCGCTGCTCGACGTGCATGCGCCGGTCGGCGATGCGTACTGGCAGCTGATGAATCTCGCCGGCCGCTACGCCTATGCCGGGCGCGAGTGGGTCGCGCGCAAGGTGGTCGAGATTCTCGGCGCACGCGAGCTGGAGCTGGTTCACAACCACCACAACTTCGCGTGGATCGAAGAGCACGGCGGCGAGAAGCTCTACGTCGTTCGCAAGGGCGCAACGCCGGCGTTTCCAGGGCAGAAGGGATTTGTCGGCGGCTCGATGGGCGACAACGCCGTGATTCTGCAAGGCGCCACTGCGACTGATACCGAGACGCGAGCGCTGCAATCGCGCGCGCTGCACTCGACCGTGCACGGCGCGGGCCGTGTCATGAGCCGCACCGCGGCGGCGGGGAAGCGCACGCGCAAGGGGAAGGTACTGAAGGAAGGCGCGATCTCGCGCGAGATGATGAACGAATGGATCGAGGGGAAGGGTGTCCTGCTCCGGGGCGGCGGCACTGACGAAAGCCCGCACGTGTATCGCCGGCTGCCCGATGTGCTCGCGGCGCAAGGCGCAACCGTCGAGGTGCTTCACACCTTGCGGCCACTTATTGTGGTTATGGCCGGCGCCGACGAATTTGATCCGTACAAAGACTGATGATCGCCCTCCTGCTTCTCACCCAGAGCCTCCATGCGGGCTGGCTCATCCAGTCGTCGGCAAAGGTCGGCGTCGATGGTGCGAGGCTTTCGTCGGCCACCTATCGCGCGACCGGCTGGTACCGCGCGACAGTTCCGTCGACCGTTGTGGGCGCGTTAGTCGACGACGGCGTCTATCGCGATCCCTTCTTCGGAATGAACCTGCGGGCGTTGCCGGGGATGACTTATGCGATCGGGCGCAACTTCGCCCGCCTGCCGATGGACTCGCAAAGCCCCTTCGCCGTGCCATGGTGGTATCGCACGACGTTTCACGTTTCGCAGCCGCGCGGCCGGCGCGTGCAGCTGCACTTCGATGGAATCAACTATCGCGCCAACATCTGGCTGAACGGCCGCCGCCTTGCCGATTCCAGCGCGATCGCCGGCACGTACCGGCGTTACGAGTTCGACATCGCGGACGCACTGAGTGCCTCCGGCGCGAACGTCCTGGCAGTGGAGGTTTGGGCACCGCAGCCGCTCGACCTGCAAACGACCTGGGTCGACTGGAGTCCCGCTCCCCCGGACAAAGACATGGGGCTCTGGCAGCCGGCGTACATCACCACGAGCGGCGATGTCGTTGTTCGCTATCCGGAGGTTGTGAGCCGCGTGGATACCGCCACGCTCAAGCGTGCGGACCTGACGGTTGCCGCTGAGCTCAGGAATCTCGCGCCGCAGTCGGTGACCGGGGTGCTGCGCGGCCGGATCGGCAACGTCGCCTTCAGCCGACCGGTCACACTCGGCCCACATGACAGCGCGTTCGTGCGCTTCACACCGGACAGCTTCCCCCAGTTGCGCTTCACGAACGCGCGGCTCTGGTGGCCCGCCGAGCTCGGCACGCCCGAGCTCTACAACCTGTCACTCGAATTCGAGACGAGCTCGCAGATTTCAGATCGCCAAGTCATGCCGTTCGGGATCCGTGAGGTCACGTCGGAATCGACAGCGAAGGGCGGCCGTCTCTTCCGCGTGAACGGTCGCCGCATCCTCATTCGCGGCGGCGGTTGGGCGCCCGACATGTTCTTCCGCCCGCAGCCCGAGCGGCAGGACGCGCAGCTCCGTTACGCGCTGGACATGCATCTCAACACCGTCAGGCTCGAAGGCAACTACGAGAACGACCGCTTCTTCCATCAGGCCGACAGTCTCGGCCTGCTCGTGATGACCGGCTGGGTGTGTTGCAGCGCGTGGGAGCAATGGGCGAAGTGGGAGCCGGAGCAGCACGGGGTCGCGGCGGCGTCGCTCGTGGATCAGATCCGCCGGCTGCGCGGCCATCCGAGCGTCTTCGTCTGGCTCAACGGCAGCGACAATCCGCCGCCCGCGGATGTCGAGCGGATGTATTTGACGATTGAAGAGCGGGAGGGGTGGCCCAACCCGACGATCTCCTCGGCCAGCGCAAAGCCCACTGATGTCAGCGGTGCGAGCGGCGTGAAGATGACCGGGCCGTACGATTGGGTGCCGCCGTCGTACTGGCTCGAGGACAGCACGCACGGCGGCGCGTGGGCGTACAACACCGAGACCAGTCCCGGCGCCGCCGTGCCGCCGATCGAGAGCATCCGTCGCATGATTCCAGCGGCCGACATCAAATTGCCGCTCGACAGTGTTTGGCTCTTTCATGCGGCAGGTGGCCAATTCGCCCATCTGCTCGATCGCTTCGATACGGCTTTGGCGACGCGTTACGGCGGGCCGGAGAGCGTCGAGGATTACACGTCCAAGGCGCAGCTCATGACCTACGAAGGTGAGCGGGCGATGTTCGAGGCGTATCGTCGCAACGAATACACCTCGACCGGCGTGATTCAGGTGGATGCTGAACAACGCGTGGCCGTCGATCTACTGGCACTTGTTCGACTGGTATCTGCTACCGGCGGGCGGCTACTTCGGAGCGAAGAAGGCCAACGAGCCGGTGCACGTCTTGTTCTCATACGACGACCGCTCGATCGTCGTCGTGCAGAGCGGGCCCAGCCGTGTGCCGTTGCGCGACGTGCACTTGCAGACCCGCATCCTGGGGCTCGGCGGCTCCGAGCGGTTTGTGCGCGATACCGTGATCGATGTGCCGGCCGACAGCAGCGTACGCGTCTTTCCGCTTCCGGAGCCCGCAGGCTTGCCCGATCACTCGGCGTACGTCGTCGATCTGCGCCTGGTGAGCGCTGATGGACGCCTTTTCAGCACCAACTTCTATTGGTTGTCCACGCATCCCGACGTGCTGGCCGATACCTCTACGTGGTACATGACACCGGTCAAATCGTATGCTGATCTCACCGCACTCAGAGGCATGCCCCAGTCGTCGATGACCGCCAGCGCGAGCTTCAGCAGTCGCAGTGGTCAGGGTGAAGCACGCGTGACATTGCATAACCCGGGGCCATCAGTCGCGTTCTTCGTCCGCCTAAAGGTGATCGGCCGTGGCGGTCAGGAGGCTTTACCGGTCCTGTGGGAAGACAACTACGTGTCGCTGCTTCCGGGGGAGACGCGCACGATCAGCGCGAGCTACGCGGTGCGCGACCTGGGTGGTGCGTCGCCGCGGGTTGTGGTGAGTGGCTGGAACGTGCTCCGGACCGTGGCTCGTTAGGCGCTCATGCCGTTTGATATTGCAGCCATACCTAGCCCTTGTTCTTCACCTCTTCCCACAACTTGTCGAGCTCTTCCAACGACGCGCGCCCCATCTCCAACCCACGCTCCTCAGCGAGCTTTTCGACCTTCTCGAACCGATCCCTGAACTTCAGATTCGCGCGCTCGAGCGCCTGACCGGCCTCGATGCCGTGCTTGCGCGCGAGATTCACCGCCGCGAACAGCAAGTCGCCTATCTCATCCTCGAGCGCTTCACGCTTTCCGTTTCCCGCTTCCCGCTCGAGCTCCGCGGTCTCCTCCTTGACCTTTGCCAGGGGACCGGCCGCATCCGGCCAGTCGAACCCGATCCCCGCAGCCCGCTCCTGCAGTCGATACGCCATGAGCAGCGGCGGCAGCGTCGGCGGCAGGCCCGCGAGCGTGCTGCGCTTGCCTCCGGCACGAGGCTCACGGCGCTTCACGAGCTCCCACCCGGCGTGATCGTCGCGGCTCACCCGGGCCTCGCCGAACAGATTCGGATGCCGTCGCCACATCTTCTCTTCCAGCGTCCGCGTCACCACCTCGGCGTTGAATTGCGACCGCTCTTCCGCGATCACGATCTGAAACGCGAGATGGAGCAGCAAATCGCCCAGCTCGTCCCGGATGGCCTCGGGGTCATCGGTCTGAAGCGCGTGATCGAGCTCGAGCGCTTCCTCGACCAGATAGGGCCGAAGTGTTTGCGGGGTTTGGGCGCGATCCCAGGGACAGCGCTGCCGCAATTCCCGCACGAGTCCCAGAGCACGTCCAAGCGCTGAATCGCCTTGCATTTAGCCTCCAGCCGGGATAAGATACCCGCGCAGTGAGCGTCGCGACGAAGGCTGGGGCCTGGGTCGAGGTGGACGTGGATGCCCTCGTCGACAACGCCCGAACATTAGCAAAGATAGCAGGCACTCGGCTCCTCCCTGTCGTCAAGGCGAATGCGTACGGGGTCGGAGCCGTACTCGTCTCTAAGGCCCTCGAGCAGCTCGATCCCTGGGGCTACGGTGTTGCGACAATCGAAGAGGGAGCCGAATTGCGGGCGGCCGGGATCACACGGCCGATTCTCGTCTTCCAGCCCGCGAGCGCCGGCCTGTTCGACGCCTACGATCGCCACCGGCTGACGCCGGCGCTCGGCGACGCCGGGAGCGTGCTCGAGTGGACGACACGGGGCGACCGCCCATTCCACGTCGAGATCGATACCGGCATGGGCCGGGCAGGCGTGCGCTGGGACGAAGTCGACGAGCTGGGTGCGGCGCTCGACACGCCGTCGTTCGAAGGGTGCTACACGCATTTTCACTCCGCCGAGCGCCGCGATGGGACGGTGGAGCAGCAGCTCGAGCGATTTCTCGGCGCCGTCGCGCGGTTGCCGCGGCGGCCGACCCTGCTGCACGCGGCGAACAGTGCCGCCGCGCTGCGGGGCAAGCAATTCGCGTTGGATCTGGTGCGGCCGGGAATCTTTCTGTATGGCGGGTCCGCCGCGGACGATCTGCCGCAGCCGCGTCCCGTCATCAGCGTCCGGGCGCGCGTCATCAGCGTACGGCGTATCGGTCGCGGGGAGAGCGTGAGCTACGATGCGAGCTGGAAGGCGTCGCGTGATACGGTGGTGGCGACGCTCCGCTGCGGCTACGCCGACGGCCTGCGCCGCACGCTCGGCACGACGGGACAAGCGATGGTGCTGCTGCGCGGGCAGCGCCGTCCGATCGTCGGATTTGTGCAGATGGACATGACGCTCGTCGAAACCGGAACGCTGGAAGTGCAGGTGGGCGACATCGCGACGATCGTAGGCGAGGATGCCAAGGAGCGCATCACCTTGAAGGAGCTGGCTGATTGGGGCGGCGAGGTGCCGCACGAGGTCCTCACCGGCCTCGGTCCGCGGTTACCGCGCGTTCCGGTTTGAAGTTCGGTAAGGGCCGGGCTGCCATCATCGTGTTGGACGGGCTGGGCGCCGGCCCGGCGCCCGACACGCCCGCATATGGCGATGCAGGCTCAGACACACTCGGCAACGTCGCTCGCGCGGTGGGTGGGTTGAAGCTGCCCAACCTGGAACGGCTGGGATTGGGAAAGTGCCGGCAGGGATTCGTATTTCGCGGACTGTCGCCCGAGGTCAAGGCGACCGCCGCGTACGGGATCGCGCAGCCGGCCTCGGCTGGAAAGGACAGTACGACCGGGCATTGGGAAATCTGCGGCGTGCTGCTCGAGAAGCCGTTTCGAACGTATCCGCGCGGCTTCCCCGTTCCATTGCTCGACGAATTCGCGCGGCGGACGGGACGCGGGTGGCTGGGCAACAAGGCGGCGTCCGGCACGGCAATCATCGACGAGCTCGGCGCCGAGCATGAACGGACCGGCAAGTGGATCGTCTATACGTCCGCCGATTCGGTCTTTCAAATTGCCGCGCACGAGCAGACGGTGCCGCTGGAGGAGTTGTATCGAGCGTGCGTGGTCGCGCGCGAGATGCTCATGGGGGAACATGCGGTGAGCCGCGTGATCGCCCGGCCGTTCGAAGGCGGGGCGGGGGGCTACCGCCGCACGCCCCGGCGCAGGGATTTTTCGATCGAGCCCACAGGCACGACGCTGCTGGACTTGCTGGCGCAGGCCGGTGTCGCGCGGATCGGGATCGGCAAAGTGGACGATCTGTTCGCCGGCCGAAACATCAGCAGTGAGCACACGCCGACGAACGCCGCTGCCTTCCGGCTCATCGAGCAGGTGCTCGAGACCCTCGAGACCGGGTTCATATTCGTGAACGTGATCGAATTCGATCAGACGTGGGGGCATCGCAATGACGTGCCCGGGTTCCACCAGGGTCTTAAAGAGTTGGACGCATGGATCCCGCGCCTGCTCGAGCGGATCAAGCCGGACGATCTGGTGATGCTCACGGCTGATCATGGCAACGATCCGACGACGCCGTCGACGGATCATTCGCGCGAGGTCGTGCCGCTGCTCGTACTGGGCCCCGGCGTCCGCGCGGTACCGCTCGGCACGCGTCGCACGTTCGCCGATCTGGGGCAAACGGTCGCCGAGTACTTCGGCCTGCCGGCGCTCGCGGCGGGAACGTCGTTTCTGAGAGACGTGGCAGCGTGAACGACCTGGTACAGCGCGCGCGCGACGCGATGCGGCACGCGTGGGCGCCGTACAGCAAGTTCCACGTCGGTGCGGCGATTCAGGCCGCTGACGGCAAAGTTTACGTGGGCTGCAACGTAGAAAGCGCATCCTACGGCCTGACGATTTGCGCCGAGCGCATGGCGCTCGGCGCCGCCGTCGTGGCCGGTGCGCGGAGCCTCGAGCGCGTGGTGGTGACGACGGACGTCGATCCGCCCGCGGCGCCGTGCGGCGCGTGCCGGCAGCTGCTCGCGGAATTCGGCTTAGGGCTCGAAGTGATCGCGGTGGGGCCGACCACCGAACGGCGCTGGACGCTGGCGGCCTTGTTGCCCGATGCCTTTACCAAGGAGACGCTGGACCGGTGACACGTCGATGGATCTGGCCGGCTTTGCTCGCTGCCGCCGCCTGCTCGGAGCAGACGACCGCGCCCGGCGTCTGCCCGAACTTTTGTCCGAGCGGTGCGATCAACATTCAGGACACGATCTTCACGTCGATCGTCAATCGTGACTCGTCGTACGGCGGCTTCGTGCCCAATTACTCCGCCGAGGGCATGGGTGTGACCGACCTGCCCGGCATCATCGACAGTCGGGCGTTCGTCACGTTTGACACGATGAGCCGGCGCGTGCGCGCCAAGGCCGGAGATACGACGACGGTTCCGATCACCGTGGACTCCATTCGCGTCCGCATGACGATTCTGCGGCGCCCCACCCACGAGCCGAATCTGCGGCTCAAGTTGTACCGCCTGCCGACCAGCGTGGATACGACGTCCGATTTCGCATCACTCGCGCCGTATTTCACGAGCCCCGTCCTCGACAGTATGAATGTGAGCACGCTGCTCGCGCTGCCGGCCAAGGGAGACACGCAGACGGTGCGACTGTGGGGTGATTCGATCCGCGTCGACAGCGCCGGCAACGTGCTGCAGATCAATCGCACCGATTCCACGCTGACGGTCTACTTCCTTCTCGATACGCTGCAAACCCCGCTGGTGGAGGCCGACACCGGGCGGGTGGCGTACGGGATCCGCGTGGGGGCAGACTCGTTCCCGAGCGTGACGCTCGCGACGTCGGAGACGTCGAGCCCACCGCAGATCCGCTGGTTCTATCATTATCTGGGTCCCGACACGGTTGCGACAAAGACCGATACCATAACGCTGCACGCCAACCGCATCGTCGGTCCGCGCTTCGACAGCTTCGTCTTTTCGCCGCCGACGCCGCCGCTCGACTCGAATCTCGCGGTGGGCGGAGTCCCGTCCGTACGCTCGCTCCTGCGGATCGCGCTGCCGACGTTCCTGCGCGATACGACGAGGGTCGACGTGGTTCGGGCCACATTGATCCTCGTGCCCGAAAGCGCGGTACCGGGAGTGCCAAGCGACTCATTCCGAATACTCGCGCGACCGGTGCTCGCCGATCTCGGCGGCAAGTCGCCGCTCGGAACGACCTCGACCCTGTTCGGCAGCACGTACATCCATATCAACTCTCCGGACACGGTGCGCATCGAGCTGACGGCCATGGTGCGGGCATGGGCCGTGGATACGTCGATGACCACGGCGTTCATTCTCGGCGCCGTTCCGGAGGCGACGTCGTACCAGCAGATCCGCTTCTACTCGACCCGCGCGCCGGCGCTCCGGCCCTCGCTTCAGGTCACCTACGTGCATCGCTTCCAGTTCGGGGTTCCGTAATGCGTCGCGTCACGCTGCTGCTCTTCGCGTGCCTTGTGGGGACCGGTCCGGCGAGCCGCTTGGCCGCGCAGGACTCCCAGTTCGGGATCAAGGGTCTCGGCACCCCCGGGAAATGGGAGAGCGTCCGCGCGCGATCGACGGGCGGCGCGTTTGCGCCCTTCGATCCGTTCTCGCCGCTGATCGACGCATCGCTCGCCGACGTGCGACGCATGAGCGCGAGTATCACCGGGGGCACATCGTGGCGTACGGTCGATCCAACGGGCGGGAGCAGTGCGACGCTGCGCGGCACGCGATTCCCGGCGCTCGTGATCGCCGGGCCGGTGACGCGACGCATCGTGCTGGGCGGCGGCTTCGCCACGTATCTCGACCGCACGTTCGGCGTGACGATCCACGACACGATCACGCTGCGCGGCATTCCGGAGCCGATCACCGACCAGATCACGAGCGACGGCGCCATCTCGGATCTGCGCGTCGCCGCCGCCATGCGCATCCAATCCCGGATCGCCGTGGGACTGGGTCTTCATCTGCTCACCGGTTCGACGAACGTCGCCGCGATCCGCACATTCGCCGACACCGTCAATTACCACAACTCGAGTGCCAAAGACCAGGTCGCGTATCACGGCAGTGGCGCCTCGGCGAGTGTATTGCTCGACGTCACGCGCGACCTGCGCGTCGCCGGATGGCTCCGCAGCGACTCGAAGCTGCGCGGTGACATCAACGGTCAGACGGTCGCTGAGAACCACCTGCCGCACACCTTCGGCGCGGGCGCGGAATGGCGCGCGGGCGCGCAGGCGACCTTCGCCGGCACGGTCATGTGGCAAAACTGGGCGAGCGCCGCGAGCCCGGCCGATTCGAACACGCACGACACGTTCAGCTGGTCCCTGGGCGCGGAAATCGGATCGTTCAGCTCGCCGTTTCGGCTGGGCATTCGCGGTGGACAACTCCCGTTCGGCGTCGGCAAGACGCCCACCGAAGTCGGTTACACGGCGGGACTCGGCCGCCAGTTTTCGGGTGGACGGGGACGGCTCGACTTCGGCCTCGAGCGTCTCGATCGCAAAGGCACCGGTCTCTCCGAGCACGTCTGGACCTTCCTGGTGGGTCTCACCGTGCGGCCGTGAGAGTTTACTTCCACACCTTCGGGTGCAAAGCGAACCAGTACGACGCGGATCGGGTGCGGCAGGCCTTTGAGGCCGCCGCGGCCGTCGTCGTCGACGATCCCGCCCTCGCCGATCTCGCCGTTGTGAACTCCTGCACCGTTACGAATGAAAGCGAAGTCAAGCTGCGCCGGCTGGTGCGTCACGTTGCGAAGGTCGGCCGCGCGGAGACGGTCGTCATGGGCTGCGCGGCTGCGCTCGATGACGGAGCGATCGCGGCGCTCCCGCGGGTGCGCGCGGTCGTGGCGAACGCGGATCCCGCGACGGTGCTGAAGGCGGCGGGTGTGGCGGTAGGGACGCAGCATGCTGCGCCCCTTCATTCTGGATCACGGTCCCGTGGATTACTAAAGATCCAGGACGGCTGCGACGAGCACTGCACCTTCTGTGCAACCACGCTGGCGCGCGGTGTCAATCGCTCGCGTCCGGTCGCGGAGCTGGCAACCGAAGCGCGCATCCTCGCCGAGCATCACGCGGAGATCGTCCTGACCGGCGTGCATATCGGGACGTATGGCCGGGAGCCCGGAGCCGGGAGCTGGGGCCCGTCTTCGCTCGGCATGCTCATCGAGCGCCTGGTTGACGCCGTTCCCGGCGTTCGGTTCCGTCTTTCCTCGGTCGAAGCAACCGAAGTCGACGACACACTCGCCCGTCTGCTCATTGAAGCACCACGCCATTTGGCGGCGCACCTGCACGCGCCACTCCAGTCGGGCTCGAACCGCCTCCTCAAACGCATGGGGCGTCACTGGTATACGGCCGAGTCGTATCGCGCGCGCATCGAGTGGCTCGCCGAGCGGTTGCCGGTGTTCGGATTGGGAGCGGATGTCATCGCCGGTTTTCCCGGCGAAACTGACCAGGATCACCACGCCTCTCTCACGCTGCTAACCGCCTTGCCGTTTACTTATCTGCACGTCTTTCCGTTCTCCGTACGGCCCGACGCGGCCGCGGCACGCCTGCCGGATCACGTGCCGCCTGCCGTGATTCGCGAGCGCGCGCGCGAGCTCCGCGAATTGAGTGACGCGAAGGCTGCAGCTTACCGAGAGCTTCGCAGGGGGCAGCAGGCTGACGGTGTAGTCTCCGGTCGCCGGCAGGGCCGCCTCGAGGTGATGACGGAAGATTATCTCAGCATCTATTTTGATACGGATCGCTGGGACGGTCGTCCTCGCTTCGACGTAACGGTCAACTGACATGCGACGCATCTACATCGAGACCTACGGCTGTCAGATGAACGTCTCGGACTCCGAGCTGATGTTCGGCGTCCTGGGACGGGAGGGCTACGTCCGCACCGACGACCCGGCCGAAGCCGATGTGCTGCTCGTGAACACCTGCGCCGTGCGCGATCACGCCGAGCAGCGCGTGCTGGGCCGCATGGGCGAGCTGAAGCGCTACAAGCGGCCCGGCGATGTCATGGGTGTCGTCGGATGCATGGCGCAACGCCTGGGACCAAAGCTCCTGGCCACGGTGCCGCAGGTGGACCTCGTCATCGGCCCGGACGGTTACCGCGCCTTGCCGGAGCTGATCGCCCGCGCGCGGGACGGCGTGCGCGCCGCCGAGGTCACGTTCAAGGAATGGGAGCATTACGAAGACGTCCCGCCCGTGCGTGACAATCCCATTTCCGCGTTCGTGACGGTGCAACGTGGCTGCGATTATCGGTGCACCTTCTGCGTTGTTCCGATGACGCGCGGTCCGGAGCGGAGCCGCAAGTTGACCGATGTGGTGGGCGAAGTCGCCCGGCTGGCGGACGAGGGTACCACCGAGGTCACGCTCCTTGGTCAGACGGTCAACAGCTATCACGACGGCGCACACGACTTCGCCGACCTGCTCCGCGCGGTTGGCGCGGTGGCCGGCATCCGGCGCCTGCGGTTCACGTCGCCCTATCCGACCGACTTTACGCCGCGCGTGCTCGCCGCCATGGCCGAAACGCCGGCGGTCTGCGAGCACGTGCATCTGCCGGTGCAGAGCGGCAGCTCGCGCACGCTCAAGCGTATGCTGCGGCGCTACGATCGCGAGCGCTACCTGGAGGTCGTCGCGGCGCTGCGCGCGGCCGTGCCCGGGATCGCGTTGTCGACCGACATCATCGTCGGATTCCCCGGCGAGACCGAGGCCGACTTTGACGAGACGTTGTCGCTGGTGGAGCAGGTCGAGTTCGACGACGCCTACACGTTCAAGTATTCGGTCCGCGAAGGCACGCCCGCGGTGCGCATCAAGGATCACGTGCCTGAGGACATCAAGACCGAGCGGATCGGCCGGCTCATCGAGGTCGTGCGGGGAGTGGCGAAGCGCAAGAACATCGGCCTCATCGGCACATCGCACGAGGTGCTGGTCGAAGGACCGGCCAAGCGCGGCGCGCTGCTGCAGGCGCGCACGCGCACCAACAAGATCGCGCTGCTCGAGGGCCCGTCCGAGTGGATCGGGGCGTACCGCCGGGTCCGATTCACGGGAACGACAGGCTCGACGTTCACGGCCTGGCCGACCGAGGAGCTCGTGCCGGCGTGGCGGTAAACAACGTCACAATGGAAGTCGCGCAGCGCGAGTACGAGAGCCTGCGCGGCTCATTTCCAAAATTCTGCGGCTGCGACACCTGTCGTGGCGACGTGCTCGTCTACGCACTGAATCGCCTGTCGCCCCATTACGTCTCCACACGCCAGGGCGAAATCCTCACCGGCCTGACGCTGCAAAGCGACGGCGAGAAGGCGAAGCTGGACGTCGCGCTCGTCGACGCGTTCCGCAAGGTGGCGCTCGCGCCGCGCTGCGGCGCCAAACCCACGCAGCTCTAGGCTGAGGCGGCCATGCGGCCGCCGATTCTCTTTCTCACAATCGCATTTGGCGCAGGTGTCCTTGCCGCGTTCCACGGCGCGGAACTGCGCGTAACTGCGGCGCTGGTGTTATGCGGAGCGGCGCTGCTTGCGCGACGCGCGCCGCTCGGGGCTGGTCTTGGGGTCATGCTCGTCGCCGGCGGACTCTGGGGCGGGGCGGCGACGCGGGAACGCGACGCGTCGTGCGCGGGGCTCTGGTCGCACCGACTCCTGAGTGGATCCCAAACGCGTTCGGCCATCGTGCAACTCAGCGACCCCGTGGGGCCGATGGGTGGTGTCGCGGACGGCGTTGTCGCGGCCGGCGCTTGCCGCGGTGTGCTCGCCATCCGTTGGCCCGCGGGGCACGCCGCGCGCGGCGGCACGACATGGGTCGTCGCGGGGCGGTTCCTGCCGGACCCGAGAGGCGGAATCCTGGTCGCGCGAGGCGCGCGCGTGCTCGACCCGGTGCCGCGCGGCCGCGGCGCATTGCGCGACCGGATCGCCGAACGCAGCCGTCACTTGTTCGGCACCAGAGCGCCGCTCGTTGATGCGCTCGTGATCGCGCGACGCACCGAGCTCGATGCCGACCTCCGGGAGCGCTACACGCGGTCCGGGCTCGCGCATCTGCTGTCGATCTCCGGTCTGCACGTGGGCTTCTTCGCAGCGTGGCTCACTGTGCTGCTCAAACGGCTGCGCCTGGGCGTGCGCGCGCGGTTCGTGGCGGGAACGGCGGTCATGCTCACCTATGTCTGGCTTCTCGGCTTTCCCGCGCCGGCGACCCGCTCGGCGGCGATGCTGGCGCTGCTGGATGTCGGCAAGCTGCGACAACGCGTCGTCGCGCCGAGCGGGCTGGTCGCTCTCGCCGCTTTGTGCGTGATGATCGGGGATCCTTGGTCGGTACAGTCCGTGGGCGCGTGGCTCTCCGTGGCGGCGGTGGCCGCGGTGATCTGGGCCGGCCGCGCAACTGAGCGATATCCCAAGGTCGTGCGCGTCCTCGCGCCAGCCGCGGCCGCCACATTGTTCACGGCGCCGATCACCGCCTACGCCTTCGGCACCGTCGCTCCGATCGGCGTGCTGGCGAATCTCGCCGCAATCCCGCTCGCCGGCCTCGCGGTTCCCGGGCTCATGGTGGCGCTGCTCCTGTCGTCGAGCTGGCTGGCGGCGGGCGCGGGCCTCTGTCTCGCTCTCCTCGACATTGTGGCGCGCACGGCCGCCTCGATGCCCGGCGGGCATTTCATTATGATCGCGGGCGCGCAGGCGGCGGGGCTGTGGTTCGGGATTCTGCTCGTTGGCTGGTGGTTGTGGAGCTCACCCAGACGGCGTTGGACGGTGGCGGCGCGGGCGTCCTTCGCGGCGGCTCTCCTTTCACTTGCCGCGCTGTTCAGCGCCTTTCCGCGCCTTTCAGATTGTTCGTGCCTCACCATAAGTTTCCTGGACGTCGGCCAGGGTGACGCGATCGCGCTCCGCACGCCGGCCGGACGATGGCTCTTGATCGACGGCGGCCCGCGCGGACCGGCAGGTGACGCCGGTCGTCGAGTAGTCGTGCCGTTCTTGCGCAGCCACGGCGCCACGCAGTTGGCGGCGATCGTCGCGACGCACGCGCATCTCGATCACTTCGGCGGGCTGCCGGCTGTACTCGATGCGTTCGATCCGCAGTACGTGCTGGAGCCGGGCGAGCCGGTGCCGGATGCGGGATATCTGGGGTTTCTGGGCGCCGTGGAGAACGACGGCGCCGAGTGGCGGGCGGCGCGCCGCGGCGACCGGCTGGATCTGGACGGCGTCACGATCGAGGTCTTGAGTCCGGATTCGGCGTGGGCGGTGAGCCAGACCGACATCAACGAGGAATCGGTCGTGCTGCTCGTGACCTACGGCGGCACCCGGATCCTGTTCGCGGGAGATGCCGGTCGTCCAACCGAGGCGCATCTTGCCGGGCAGGTTGGGCGCGTGACCTTATTGAAGGTGGGGCATCACGGCTCGCGCGGTGCGACGTCCGACCGCTGGCTCGATGAGCTGCAGCCCGCCGACGCCGTCATCAGTGTAGGAACGAAGAACCGGTACGGTCACCCGGCGCCCGAGACCATCGCGCGGCTCGAGGCGCACGGCGTCAGCATATTTCGGACGGATCAGCGCGGTACGATCACTTTCACGGTCTCGAGCCATGGCACGCTCGCAAGCGGCGACGTCGGTCATCACGATTGAGCGCTTCATCATGGAGCAGGAACGGCTGCACCCGGAGGCCACGGGCGAGCTGTCGAACCTGCTGTATGACCTGTGTCTCGCCGCCAAAATCATCTCTCGGCAGGTCCGCCGCGCCGGCCTGACCGACATCCTCGGCGAATTCGGCGCGGTCAACGTGCAGGGCGAGCTGCAGCAGAAGCTGGACGTCTTCGCGCACGACACGGTGCGGCATAGCGTCGAGCACACCGGACGCGTTTGCGTCGTGGCGTCGGAAGAAGAAGCGCAGCCGATTCCGGTGCAGGTCCGCGACGATCGCCGCAGCGGCAAGTACGTGCTCCTCTACGATCCGCTCGACGGCTCGAGCAACATCGGCGTGAACGTCTCGATCGGGACGATCTTCTCGATCCATCGCCGCAGCGCGACGACGAAAGGGCCGGGCTCGCTCGCCGACTGCTTGCAGCCGGGCCGCAAGCAAGTGGCCGCCGGCTACATCCTGTATGGGTCGAGCACCATGCTGGTCTACACGACGGGGCAGGGCGTGCACGGCTTCACGCTCGATCCCACCATTGGCGAGTTCCTGCTATCGCATCCCGACATTCGCTCGCCCGACGTCGGGCAGTACTACAGCGTCAACGAGAGTCACTGGAACAAGTGGGCGCCCGGCATGCAGCGCGTCGTCGGCGCGTTCAAGAACGGCGACGGAAAACGCGTTGAAGCAAAGAACGCGCGCTACATCGGCTCGTTGGTCGCCGACATCCATCGCAATCTCATGTCGGGTGGCGTCTTCCTTTATCCTGCTGACGCGGGCGCGCCGCACGGCAAGCTGCGCCTGCTGTATGAAGCGGCGCCGTTGTCGTTCGTGGTCGAACAGGCCGGCGGGGCCGCGATCGACGGCGAACGCGACATCCTCGACATCACGCCCGCCGAGCTGCATCAGCGCACGCCACTGATCATCGGCTCCAGGCAGGACGTCGCGTTCGCGCGCTCCGTGCTCGCCGGGCGATGACGGCCAAGCAGACGTACTCCGGGCCGGACGACTGGCGCGGCAGCCCGCCGGATGACCTCGGCATGCCGGGCGAGGCGCCGTTCACGCGCGGTATCTACCCCACGATGTACCGCGGCAAGCTCTGGACGATGCGGCAGTATGCCGGATTCGGCACGGCGGAGGAGACGAACGCCCGTTTTCGCCATTTACTGGACGCCGGGCAAACGGGACTCTCGGTCGCGTTCGATCTGCCGACGCAGATGGGCTACGACTCCGATCACAAGATGGCGGAAGGAGAAGTCGGCCGAGCGGGTGTGGCGATCGACAGTGTAGACGATTTCCAGCGACTGTTCGAGGGGATCCCGCTCGATCGTGTCTCGACATCGATGACGATCAACGCCACTGCGGCGATCCTGCTCGCGATGTACGTCGCCGTCGGAGAAGAGCAGGGTGTCCCGCGCGAGAAACTCCAGGGCACGCTCCAGAACGACATCCTCAAGGAATACATCGCGCGCGGCACGTACATCTATCCGCCCGAGCCTTCGCTGCGGCTCGTCGCCGACATCTTTCGCTTCACGGCGCGCGCCAAGATGAGCTTCAATCCGATTTCGATTTCGGGCTATCACATGCGCGAAGCCGGCGCCACCGCGGTGCAGGAGCTCGCGTTCACGTTCGCGAATGGCCTGGAATACGTGCGGCGTGCGGCGTCCGTCGGAATTCCGATCGACGAGTTAGGCCCCCGGCTCTCGTTCTTCTTCGCTGCGTATACCGATTTATTCGAGGAAATCGCCAAGTTTCGCGCGGCGCGACGACTCTGGGCGCGCCTGATGAAAGAGAAGTTCCATGCGAGCGATTCGGCCGCGCGCCTGCGTTTTCACACGCAAACCGGCGGCGCGACCCTCACCGCGCAGCAACCGCTCAACAACGTCGTGCGCGTCGCGATTCAGGCGATGGCCGCGGTGCTCGGAGGCACGCAGTCGCTCCACACCAACGCCTACGACGAGGCGCTGGCGTTGCCTACCGAGCGCAGCGCCACGCTCGCGCTCCGGACCCAACAACTGCTCGCGCACGAGACCGGCGTCCCCGAGGTCGTCGATCCACTGGGTGGGAGCTGGTACGTGGAGTCGCTCACGGACAAGCTCGAGGCGGAGGCGAAGCAGTTGGTCGACGTTGTCGAGGCTGGTGGAGGTTCGGTCAAGGCGATCGAGCGCGGATATTTTCAAGAGGCGATTGCGCACAGCGCGTACGAGCAGCAGCGGCGGATCGAGACGGGAGAAGACGTGGTCGTCGGCGTCAACGAATACGCGACCGACGAACCGACGCCGCCTATTCCGGCGCCGGACTACTCCAAACTGGCCGACGCGCAACGGCTCCGGCTCGCGGAGCTGCGTCGCCGGCGTAACGCGCCCGCCGTAAAACGCGAGCTGGCGACCCTGGAGGCGGCAGCCCGCGCACCGGCCGCTCCCCTCATGGAGCCCATCCTCGGCGCCGTTCGTGCGCGCGCCACGCTCGGCGAGATCAGCGACGTCTTTCGCGCCGTGTGGGGCGCGTACGACCCGCGCTAAAGGCCTTCGCATCGGACTCCTTGCGGCTTTGTCCGCGCACGCCAACTTCTCGGTCTCTTGATCACCGGAGCTTGTGCCCATGTTACTCCTCCTCCTCGGACTCGCCGCATCCTTCCAGCAGGTGCAAACCGGATTCCTGGATCGCAACGTCACCGTCGCCGGCAAATCGTATCACTATCAGGTCTACGTTCCCGCCGACTACGCGTCGAAGCCGAACTGGCCGGCGATCCTCTTCTTGCACGGAGCGGGGGAACGAGGAAGCGACGGCCTGCTCCAGACGAACGTCGGCATCGGGGCTGCGATTCGACAGAACGCCTCCCGCTATCCGGCGATCGTCGTGTTCCCGCAGGCGCCGCTCGACTCGCAGTGGGTCGGCACACCGGCCGACATGGCGGTGGCGGCGCTGCAGCAGACGCTGCGCGAGTTTCACGTCGATCCGAGCCGCGTCTATCTGACTGGACTCTCGATGGGCGGGCATGGCACCTGGTACGTCGCCTACCGGCACCCGGAGCTGTTCGCCGCGATCGTCCCGATTTGCGGTTGGGTGCGAGACTTTCCGATGTTTCGCGGCTCCGCGCCGGTCGTTCCCGGCGACAGCGCGACGGTCATGACGAATCTCGCGCAACGGCTCGGCAAGGTTCCAATCTGGATATTCCACGGCGAGGTCGATCAGGTCGTCAACGTGAACGGCTCGCGCGAACCCGCGGCCGCGTTGAAAGCCGCCGGCGCCGACGTCCGCTACAGCGAGCTGCTCGGCATGAATCACAATTCATGGGATGCGGCGTACGGGTCGGACGAATTCGTGCACTGGCTGTTCGCGCAGCAGCGGCATTAGCCTAGCGGCGTCCAAGGGGCGGTGACAAGTTAGCAGTCTTTCACGAGAGGACGGTTGATGAACCGGCGCGACCTGCTGCTGCTGTTCGCCGGGACGGCCGCGATCCCCGATCAGCTGCTGGCGATCGGCCGCACCGTCCACAAGCGCGTGCGCGCGGGTGCGCAAAGAACCTTCAGTCCTCACGAAACGGAAACCGTCGCCACGATCGCCGAGCTGATCATTCCGAAGACCGATACGCCTGGAGCACGCGATGCGGGTGTCCCGGCGTTCATCGACGTGATGTTCACCGACTGGGCCGCAGACGATCAGCGGCAGATGTTCATGGCCGACTGGCCAACGTCGACGAGCGGGCGCGCGCGGCGTGCATGGCGTCGACGGCCTGTCAGAATCCTTCGATCACCTACATGGCCTTGACGGCCCGCGCGGCGGCTTATGCCGTCGCTGCGATGAAAAGGAATGCGCTATGACTAAGGAGCTGGATCGACGGGAGTTCGTGCAGACGCTGGCGGCGGTCGGCGCTGCGACAGTGTTCTCCCGCGCCCCGCGGATCGCCCGTGCCGCGAAGATCGACAAAGTCGGCCTGCAGCTCTACACCGTCCGCGACCTCATGAAGACAGACGTCGAGGGCACCCTCGCCCACGTGGCCCAGATCGGCTACAAGGAAGTCGAATTCGCCGGATACTTCGGTCATCCGCCCGAGCATATCCGCGCATTTCTCGATCGCAACGGGCTCTCCGCCCCCTCCACGCACGTCGCGTACGAGAACGACGATCAGTGGAAAGCGGCCCTCGACACCGCCAAGAAGATCGGACACGAGTACATCGTCATGCCGTGGATTCCCGCCGAACGTCGCAAGACGCTCGACGACTGGAAGAACTTCGCGCAGGTGTTCAACCATGCCGGCCAGATGGCGCATGACGCCGGGATCCAATTCGCCTATCACAATCACAACTTCGAGTTTCCGAAGATCGACGGGCAGGTCCCGTACGACGTGCTGCTCCAGAGCACCGACCCGAAGCTCGTGCAGCTCGAGATCGACCTCTACTGGATCACGCTCGCGGACGCCGATCCCCTCGCCTATTTCGCGCGCTGGCCCGGCCGCGTTCCGCTGGTGCACGTGAAGGACATGGCAAACACTCCCGAGCACCAGTGGGCCGACGTGGGACGGGGCACGATCGACTGGAAGCGCATCTTTGCGAAGAAGGACCAGGCCGGGATCAAGCACTTCTTTGTCGAGCACGATCAGCCGCCGCAGCCGTTCGAGGACATCGCGGTGAGCTACAACTATCTCAAGACGCTGGAGTTCTAACACATGGATGGGCGGACGATTTCACGGCGTGAAGCCATCGTCGCAACGGTCGCCGTCGCCGGAATCGCGGCGACCGGACGGCCCATCCGCCCATCCATCCATAGGTCCGTCGGCCGCCTCAAGCAGTCCGCCAGCCGTTGGTGCTATGGCAAGATCGCCTTGCCGGACCTCTGTCAGGCCGGAAAGGCGATGGGCCTCGCGGCGATCGATCTGCTGGGGCCCGAAGACTGGCCGGTCGTCCGGCAACATGGGCTTATCTGTTCGATGGGATATGCCGCGATTCGGGATGATTTCATTCCCCGCGGCTTCAACGATCCCGCGAATCACGACTTCCTGGTTGACGAGCTGGAGCGCGCGCTGCCGCTGGCCGCGCAGCACGGCGTGCCCAACCTCATCGCCATGTTCGGCAACCGCCAGGGACGCACCGATGAGCAAGCGACAGCGGCCTGCGTGGCCGGGCTGAAGCGCATCGCGCCCGCGGCGGAGCGCAACGGCGTGACGATCTGCGTCGAGCTGTTGAACAGCAAGGTGGACCACAAGGATTACCAGGGCGACCACACGGCGTTCGGCGCGGCAATCATCGAGGGGGTCGGGTCGCCGCGCGTGAAGCTGCTCTACGACATCTATCACATGCAGATCATGGAAGGGGATGTCATCCGCACGATCCGCCAGCACGCCGCGCACATCGGGCATTTTCACACCGGCGGCGTGCCCGGACGACACGAGCTGGACGACACGCAAGAGCTGAACTACCGCGGGATTGCCTCGGCCATCGCCGACACCGGCTTCACCGGGTACATCGCCCACGAATTCGTGCCCACCCGCGACCCGCTGACCTCGCTCCGCCAGGCGGTGGAGGTGTGCGCCGTTTAAAGATTGTGTCCGGTTCGGTAATCACTGAGTCTAATTGGAACACATGCTCCCATCGAACACTCGCCCCCTGGCGCGGCTGGTGCTGCTGAGCCTGCTGCTGACGTTCATCGCGGCACGCCTCATCAGCCTGCTCATCATGCTGCATCGCATGCCCGACATTTACCTGCACGTGCGCGACACGCACGTCCACCACTTGAACTACGGCATCTTTCTCCTCGCCGGTGTGGGAGCCTATCTGCTCTTCAGCCCGAGCCCGGCGGCGGCGCTGCCCGCGGCGGCCGTGCTCTATGGCATTGGATTAGGCCTCACGTTCGACGAGTTCGGCATGTGGCTGCACCTGAACGGCGATTACTGGCAGCGGGCCAGCTTCGACGCCGTCATCGTGCTCGCGGCCGCCCTCGGACTCGCCGGGTTCGCGACGCCGCCCTGGCGGTGGCGCCCGCGGGAGGTCGCGTTCGCGCTGCTGTTCGTCCTGGTCCTGGCCGGATCGTTTCGATTGGCCGCTCGCGCGGTGCCGCGGTTTCAGCGGTGGCAGCAGCAGGGCGCTTCCCCCGCCTCCTCTCGCTCCTAGCGATGTTGTATTCTGGACGCCGTTCCCACACCGCGGAGGTAGGGCGTGGCGTCCAGCCGAATCGAGCTGTTGCTCGGCATCGTCATCGGGATGGTGATTGCGTGGCTCTACTTCTTGATCTGGAAGCTGCGCTACAGCGCGGCCATTCGTGAGAACGCGGTCCAGCGCAGCCTCGCGGTAACCGCTGGAAAGGTGCACGAGCAGCTCGTGCCGTACTTGCCCGAATTCGGTTTCAATCCCAAAGACGCGCGGTTCCTCGGGAGTCCAGTCGATCTCGTGATTTTTGATGGCCTGGCGGAGGGTGCGGTGCGCCGCGTGGTGTTTCTGGAAGTGAAGACGGGCGGCGCGGCGCTGAGCGCGCGCGAGCGCCAGGTGCGCGATATCATCGAAGCCCGGGAGGTCGCGTGGGTCGAGCTGCGGCTCACGCGGACCATCCCTGGTTAATGCAGTCCTTTATTTGACGACGGTAGTACCGCCACCGCGCCGGCCGGCCAGCGAGATCAGCACGAGGATCAATACCAACGCAATGATGCCGATGGCGATCCAGACCGGCTGCGTATACCACGCGCCGTGGCTGTCGCTCGTCTTGACTTCGATCTTGGCGTCCTGTGCTACTGCGGCGACGGTAACCGCCGCCGAAAGTACAGCGGTCGACGCTGCCGCCGCGAGCTTCTTGAGCAATCGCATGTCTGACTCCGGATAATGTCGGGGATTTGATTACTGGCTTCCCGCTAATACTCCGCCGCAATCGGTTCGGTCGCGACCGCTCGGGACTAAGTGCACGGCGCATGAGGCTTAGTCAATTTGCTACATTGGAGGCTCCTTCCACCGGGGCAATCAGCATGCGGAGCATCTTCTGGGGCGTCGTCATTATCGCGATCGGTTTGGTACGCGGCGATTCCGTCTTCCGCGGTGACTTCAACGTCCTGAGCATCTTCTTCGACGCCCTCGGCCTGTTCTTCATCATCCGCGG
The DNA here is from genome assembly GCA_035309945.1 of Gemmatimonadales bacterium. Lineage (GTDB taxonomy): Bacteria > Gemmatimonadota > Gemmatimonadetes > Gemmatimonadales > GWC2-71-9 > 20CM-2-65-7. Next base: position 29,284 of record DATGEQ010000112.1, read on the forward strand.
CGGGCTCGCCGTGTATCGGGCGAAGCAGCAGCAGGAGACGCCTCCTCCCGTTCCCCCGTCCGCCAACGCACGTTGAAGGAGTGATACGCAAACTCTCATCCGGAAAGTACCGGTTGTATTCGCGCAAGAAGAATCCGCGTACCGGCAGGCGCCGCAACCTCGGGACGTTTTCCAGCCGCGCCGCGGCGGAAAAGCACGAGCGCGCGGTCCAGTATTTCAAGCGGCACTGAGCGTCCCCCCGCCCCCCGCCCCTGCCGGGGTTCTGCTAGATTCTGCGCATGCCAAAGCGGCGTCAGACGTACAAGGCTGACGGGATCACCGTCACGTTCGATCCGGACGTCTGCATCCATTCGGGTGTGTGTTTGATGGGGCTGCCCGATGTCTTCGACATCAAGCGCAAGCGGTGGATCAGGCCGGAGCTCGAGCCGCCCGACGCCGTCGCGGCGCAGGTGATGCGGTGTCCGTCCGGTGCCTTGCAGTTCGTGCGCACGTCGAAAGCCACCTGACACCGCATGCCCACGTACGAATACAAGTGCCCGACCGGGCACGTGTTTGAGAAAACGTTCCCTCGCATCTCCAACCAGCGGTTCGCCAAGTGCCCGAAGTGCGGGAAGCGTGCCGAGCGGCAAATCTCCGGCGGCGCCGGAATAGTCTTCAAGGGCTCCGGCTTTTACCAGACGGACTACAAGAAAAAACCTGAGACTCCCGAGAAGGCCGAGTCGGCGGAGCCCAAGCCCAAGAAAAAAGACTCTCCCGACAAGTGAGCGCGCACGAAGCGATCCGCACGGCGCTGGCACAGGCGGCGTCACGCCTGGGTGCGCCTGACGTCGAGGTCGCACTCGAGCGCCCGCGCGATCCGACCCACGGCGACGTCGCGACCAATCTCGCGCTGACGCTCGCCAAGAGACTCGGCCGGAAGCCGCGCGCCATCGCCGAGGAGCTCACCGGCGCGCTCGCGCTCCCGCCGGGTCTCGTGCGCAAGATGGAGATCGCGGGACCGGGGTTCATCAACTTTTTCCTCGCCGAAGCCCAGGTGGTCGGCGTATTGCCGGCGATCCTCGCTGCGGGTCCCCAGTACGGCAAGAGCGACGAAGGACGCGGAAAGAAGATCAACGTCGAGTTCGTCTCGGCGAATCCAACGGGGCCGCTACACGTGGGGCACGGGCGGGGTGCGGCGCTCGGGGACGGGATCTCGGCGCTGCTCGAATGGACCGGATGGCAGGTGACGCGCGAGTTTTACGTCAACGACGCGGGGACCCAGATCGACAAACTGGCCCGCTCGCTCTGGGCGCGGGTGCAGGAGGCTGCCGGCAGAACGGCTGCGATTCCCGAGGGTGGCTATCACGGCGAATACCTGATAGAGCTCGCGCAGCAGGTCCTCTTGAAGGAAGGGAAGGGCTTCGCGGACCTCGCGGAGGCCGAGGGAATCCGGCGGTCGCGGGAGATCGCGGTGCGCTCGCAGCGGGCCGAGCAGGACGCCGATCTGGCGGAGTTCGGTGTGCGCTTCGACGTCGTCACGAACGAGTCGTCCATCTACGCACGCAAGCTGATCGAAGCCACGCTCGCCGAGCTTGCCGGCAAAGGACGCACCTTCATGGCGGACGGAGCGCTCTGGCTCCGGACCACGGATCTCGGCGACGACAAAGACCGCGTCTTGAAGAAGAGCGACGGCACATACACCTATCTCGTCCCCGACATCGCCTATCACCGCGACAAGCACGAACGGGGATTCGTCCGCGCGATCGACGTCTGGGGCGCGGACCATCATGGGTACATCCCGCGCATGCGTGCCGCGCTCCACGCGCTGAGCTATCCGGACGATTTCTTTCACGTGGAGATCGTTCAGCTGGTGCGCGTGATGCGCGGCGGCACGGAGGTGCGGTTCTCGAAGCGCAGCGGTGATTTTGTGTCGCTGCGCGAGCTGTTCGAGGAGACGGGTGTCGATGCGGCGCGCTACTTCTTTCTCATGAAGCGCGGCGACTCGCAGTTTGTGTTCGATGTCGACCTCGCGAAGAGCCAGACCGAGGAGAATCCCGTCTTTTACGTGCAGATGGCCCATGCGCGGATGGCGGGCATCTTCCGTGTGGCGGCGCGGGATGCCGCCGGCGTGCGGGCCGACGGTGTCGATCTCGCGGTGCTGACTCAGCCGGAAGAGCTCGAACTGATACAGGAGCTCGAGGAGTTTCCCGCCGTGGTGAAACGCGCCGCCGCGGCGTACGAGCCGCACCGCATCACGGGGTATCTCGAGGGACTGGCCCGCCTCGCCCACGCGTGGTATCACAAGTCCCGCGTGCTGGGCGAGCCGGAGGAAGCCGCCCGGCTGGTGCTCGCGCGCGCGGTCAAGCAGGTGCTGGCCAACGGTCTCTCTCTCTTGGGGATTCGCGCCCCGGAACGGATGTAAGCGTGGGCCTGCTCGTCGTCGGGTCGATCGCCCTCGATTCCGTCATCACGCCCTTCGGCGAAACCGCCGACGCGCTGGGCGGAGCCGCTGTGTTCTTTGCGATGGCGGGCGCGGTGCTGTGCCCCATTCAGGTCGTGGGTGTGGTGGGCAGCGATTTTCCCGAAGCGCACCTCAAGAAGCTGGCGGCGCGCGGCGTCGATCTGGCAGGAGTGGAGCGGCAGCAAGGCGAGTCGTTCCGCTGGAAAGCGCGCTACTCCTACGATCTCAATAGCCGCGAGACGCTGGAGACGCGACTCGGCGTCTTTGCGCAGTTCCAGCCGCGCATTCCAGAGAAGTTTCGGGACGCGAAATACGTGTTTCTCGGGAATATCGATCCCGCGCTCCAGCTGAACGTACTCGATCAGGTCAAGCAGCCGACGCTCGTCGCCTGTGACACGATGAACTATTGGATCCAGGGCAAGAAGGATCTGCTGCTCGAGCTGCTGCGCCACATCGACATTCTGATGGTGAACGATTCCGAGGCGCGCGAGCTGTCGGGTGACTGGAATATCTATCGCGCGGCGCACTGGATCCTGGGCCGCGGTCCCAAGATGGTCGTGATCAAGCAGGGCGAGCACGGCGCGCTGCTCGTCGATCCCGACACGACGTTCAAGGCGCCGGCCTATCCGCTGCAGGAAGTCTTCGACCCGACCGGTGCCGGCGACGCGTTTGCGGGAGGATTCATGGCGCACATCGCGCGTACCGGCGGTCTCGCGTTTCCGAATCTGCGGCGCGCGATGATCTACGGCTCGGCGATGGGTTCGCTGGCGGTCGAGGCGTTCGGCGTGCAGCGCCTCGAACAGATCACGCTGCAGGAGGTGCGCGGTCGCGTGAAGGCGTTCCGCGATCTCGTCCACTTCTCGCTGGACGGCGAGGAATGACCAAGGCCCCCGCTGACCGTTACGCGGCGGCCGGCGTGAAGCTGGATACCGCCGAAGAAGCCAAGCGCCGTATCGCCGAGCTGGTGCGCGGCACGCGGACGCAATTCGCGCGCGGGGCCGTTGGCGGCTTCGGAGGGATGGTGCGGGTGCCGGACGGCTACAAGAAACCGGTGCTCGTGATGTCGACCGACGGTGTGGGTTCCAAAGTCCTGGTCGCCGCAATGGCGGGCGTGCACGATACGGTCGGCGAAGATCTCGTCAACCATTCCGTCAACGACATCCTCGTGCACGGCGCCACGCCGCTCGCCTTCCTCGATTATATCGCTGCCGGCACGCTCGTCCCCGAGATTGCCGAGCAGATCGTGTCCGGCGTGGCGCGCGCCTGTCGCGCGCACGAGATGACGCTGGCCGGCGGTGAGACGGCGCAGCTGCCGGATCTCTATCAACCAGGCCAGTACGATCTCGCGGGCGCGATCGTGGGCATCGTCGAAGAGGACAAAGCGTTGCACGGCGATCGCGTGACCGCGGCCGACCAGCTGATCGGTTACGCGTCGACCGGGCTGCACACGAACGGCTACACGCTGGCGCGCCGCATCGTGTTCGAATGGATGAAGCTCGGCATCGACGATCCGTTCCCCGAGACGGGGCAGACGGTCGGCCAGACCCTGCTCGCCGTCCACCGGAGCTACGCCGCAGCGGTGCGCCCCATCCTCGGCGACGTGCATGCACTGGCGCACATCACCGGCGGCGGGATCGTCGGCAATCTGGTGCGGGTCCTGCCCGCCGGCGTCGAGGCGGTGATCGATGCGGGCAGCTGGCCGTGGCCGCCGCTGTTTCGCGTGCTGATGCGCGCCGGGCAGGTCAGTAGAGATGAGATGCGGCGCGTTTTCAATCTGGGAGTTGGGATGATTGCCGTGGTGGCGCGCGACGACGTCGAGACCGCATTCCGCGCGGCCGCGCGTGCGCAAGTGGCGGCATGGCTCATAGGAGAGATCCGGTCCGTGCGTCCGAGCGGGTCCGCCCCTCCGAAGGTGCGATTTGAAGAAAGATAGGGAGCTGGATGCGATGCGCCGCGCCCTCGATCTCGCCTGGCGCGGCTGGGGTCGCGTCTCTCCCAATCCGATTGTCGGTGCGGTCGTCTTGCGCGCCAACGAGATGGTTGCCGAAGGATGGCATGCGGAGTTCGGCGGGCCGCACGCGGAGCTGCATGCGCTCCACGCTGCCGGAGAGAAGGCGCGCGGCGCTACACTCGTCGTCACGCTCGAGCCTTGCGCGCATCACGGGAAGACGCCGCCATGCACCGACGCGATCCGCGCGGCCGGCATCAAACGCGTGGTCGCCGCCGTGCGCGATCCGGATCCCGAAGCGCGCGGCGGGGTCGAAATCCTCAAGCGCGCGGGGATTGACACACAGCTCGGACTCCTCGCGGAAGAGGCGGCGGCGCAAAACGCGCCGTTCCTTTTTACTCGCCAGCAGACCGACCGGCCGTTCGTCGCCCTGAAGCTCGCCACCTCGATCGACGGCCGGATCGCGGACGCGGGCGGCCGCTCGCAGTGGATCTCCGGACCCGAGGCCCGCGATCACGTGCACTGGCTGCGCGCCGGCTTCGACGCGATCGCCGTCGGGGGAACGACGGCGCTCACCGACAACCCGCAGCTCACCGCCCGCGGCGGCATCACGCCGCGCAAGCCGCCGGTACGGATCGTGTTCGATCGGCGCGCGATGCTGAATCCTGGCGTCTCGCTGGTGCAAACCGCACGGGAAGTCCCCACGTGGGTGGTCGCATCGCCCGAGGCGCCGATGGCGAATGTGTCGGTGCTCGAGGGAAACGGCGTCCGCGTCTTTCGGCCCGAGACCTTGTCGCAAGCATTTGCGCAGCTGCGGTTGGCCGGGATCCAATCGTTGTTGTGCGAAGGTGGCGGCGCGCTCGGCACCAAGCTGCTGACGGAAGGATTGGTCGACCGTTTGTACTGGGTGCAGGCACCGGTCTGGCTCGGAGAGGGCTCCGTGCCTGCTTTTCCAGGGATTCCGGCCTTTCCATTGGGCGAAGCGCCGCGCTGGATTCCCGTGGAGCGGCGCTCCCTGGGCTCTGATACATTATTGGTCTTGGATCGGCGGCTATGTTTACCGGAATCGTAGATGCGGTGGGCAGGATAGACGCGGTGCACGTCAATAACGGCGTGGAACTGCGTGTAAAGGCGTCCTACAAAGGCGTGAAGAAGGGTGAGAGCATCGCCCTGAACGGCGCCTGCTTGACTGTCGAGCGAGTCGTGAAGGGCGGCTTTACGGTCCATGCGGTACAGACGACGCTTGGCCGGACGCTGATTGGTGAATGGCGGAAGGGGCGCGCGGTGAATCTTGAACGCGCTCTCAAGGCGAGTGACCGGTTTGGCGGCCACTTTGTTCAGGGCCATGTCGACGGCGTCGGCACGGTGGACCGCGTCGCGGAAGCGGACGATGCGCTGTTGGTAGACATCCGCGTGCCGCGTGAAGTCGAGGAAACGACCGTGTTGCACGGCGCGATCACCGTGGACGGCGTTAGCCTGACGGTGAACACGTTGCCGCGGTCGGGCGTTGTGCAAGTGTCGCTGGTGCCGTTCACACGCGCGCACACGACGTTGGGAAAGCTGGCCGCGGGTGACAGGGTGCACGTCGAGGCCGACGTGCTCGGAAAGTACGTGAGGCAGCTATGTCGTTCAGCGCAGTAGAACAGGCGATTGCGGATATTCGCGCGGGCAAGCTCGTCATCGTGGCGGACGACGAGCGGCGCGAGAACGAGGGCGATCTGGTCGGGGCGGCCGAAAAGGTCAGCGCCGAGATGATCAACTTCATGGCGACGCACGCCCGCGGCCTGATCTGCATGCCGCTCACGCCGGAGCGCTGCCAGGCGCTCGGGCTGCCGCAGATGACCGAGCACAACAACGAGTCGCACGAGACGGCGTTCACGATCAGCGTCGACGCCGCCGCACGCTTCGGCGTGACGACGGGGATTTCGGCGGCCGACCGGGCCGCGACGATTCGCGTCGCCATCGATCCTTCGACCGTTCCGGCGGACCTGCGGCGTCCGGGCCACGTCTTTCCGCTGCGCGCTCGGCCCGGCGGCGTGCTGCAGCGCGTCGGCCAAACGGAAGCCAGTATCGACCTCGCGCGCCTGGCGGGACTGTATCCCGCGGGCGTCATCTGCGAGATCCTGAACGCCGACGGCAGCATGGCGCGCCGACGCGACCTCGAGCGCTTCGCGGAGCAGCACGGGCTGACCTTCATCACCGTCGCGCAGCTGGTCGCCTACCGGCTCAAACACGAGCGGCTCGTCCATCGTGTCGCCGAAGCGCGGCTGCCCACCCCGTTCGGTGAGTTCCGCATCATCGGCTATCGCAACGACGTCGATTCCGCCGAGCATATCGCGCTGGTTTTTGGAGACGTCGCGGGCAAGCAGAGCGTGCTGGTGCGGATGCACTCGAAGTGCCTGACCGGCGACGTGTTCGGCTCGGCGCGCTGCGATTGCGGCTGGCAGCTCCACAGCGCGATGCGGATGATCGCCGAAGCCGGGGCCGGGGTCGTCGTCTATCTCGACCAGGAGGGGCGGGGCATCGGTCTGCTGAACAAGTTGAAGGCGTACGAGCTGCAGGATCAGGGCCACGACACGGTGGAGGCCAACGAGAAGCTTGGCTTCAAGCCCGATCTCCGAAACTACGGCATCGGCGCGCAGATCCTGCTCGATCTCGGACTCTCCTCGATCCGCGTACTGACCAACAATCCGATGAAGCTCGTGGGACTCGAAGGTTACGGCTTGGAGATCGTGACGCGGCTGCCCATCGTCCCGCCGCCGTCGGACGAAAATCGCGCGTATCTCGACGTCAAGCGGGACAAGCTCGGCCACTTTCTCACTCACTGATCGTGCCACATAAAGCTCCGTCTCCCGCGGCGCGATCCTCCGACCGCCAGCGGCGCGTGGCGATCATTGTCAGTCGGTTCCACGAGCACATCACGCTCAAGCTGCTCGACAGCGCGCGCGACGCGCTGCGGCGGGCCGGCATTTCCGACGGCAACGTAGATGTCACTTGGGTGCCGGGCGCGTTCGAGCTACCGGTGGTCGCCGAGGCGGCGGCCGCGAGCGCTCGCTTCGATGCGATCGTCGCGCTCGGCTGCGTCATTCGCGGCGAGACACCGCATTTCGAGTACGTGGCGAGCGAAGCGGCGCGCGGGCTCGGCAACGTCGCGCTGGCCAATCGCGTCGCGGTCGGATTCGGGTTGCTCACGACGGAGACCGAGGCTCAGGCGTTGGCGCGCGTCACCAAAGGTGCCGAGGCGGTGCAGGCGGCCCTCGAGACCGCCGCCGCCCTCGAGAGGCTCGGTGCAGCGCCCCGAGACTAAGGCCCGCGCTCGCGCGCTGCAGCTGCTGCACGCGTGGGAGTTGTCGGGGCGGCCGAGTATCGAGACGGTGGTCGCGCGCGTCGCCACGATCTATGGCGGTGCGCCGCGCGGCTTCGATCGCGGCGCCGATCTCGCCGCCAAGGCCGTGGCCGGACTGCCCGAATTCGATGCCCGCATCGCCGCGGCCGCCGAACACTGGCGGCTCGAGCGCGTGGGTGTCGTGGAACGCAACATCCTCCGGCTCGCGCTCGCCGAGCTGGACGAGGCGTCGACGCCGTCCCGGGTGGTGATCGACGAGGCGGTGAAGCTGGCGCACTGGTTCGCCGGCGCGCGCGCCCCCGCGTTCATCAATGGCGTACTGGACGCCATCGCCCACGAGACCGGCGCGCTGTGAAGCTCTTGCTCACCAATTGGAACGATCGCGAAAACCCCCACGCGGGCGGCGCGGAAATCCACCTGCACGAGTTGTTCGGCAGAATCGCCGGGTGGGGTCACGAGGTCCATCTCATCGCGAGCGGCTGGCCCGGAAGCGCGCCGCGCGCCGTCGTCGACGGTATTCAGGTGACCCGCGTCGGCGGGCGGCACAGCTTTGCGCTGCGGGGCAGAGGAGCAGTGCGCCGCGCGCTGCGCGAGCGGCAGTTCGACGCCGTGATCGAAGACGTCAACAAGATCCCGCTCTTTCTTCCCACGCTGACGTCGCTGCCGTTTGTCGCGATCGTGCCACACCTGTTCGGGACGACGGCTTTCGCTGAGGCCAGCGCACCGATGGCTGCGGCGGTTTGGGTCGCCGAGCTGCCGATCCCGTGGGTGTACCGGCGCGCGGCGTTTCACGCGATTTCGGAGAGCACACGAGACGACCTGGTCCGGCGCGGCATCCCGAAGGAACGAATCGTGGTTATCCATCCGGGCGTGGATTGTTCGGCATACCGACCAGATCCTGCCACGCCGCGCGCCACACGCCCCACATTCTTGTATGTCGGCCGATTGAAGCGTTATAAAGGAGTGGAGTTCGCGTTGCGCGCCCTGAGCCTGGCGCGCGCCACGCGGGAGGGGGCCGACATCACGTTCGATATCTGCGGTCAGGGGGACGACCGCCCGCGGCTCGAGCGGCTGGTGGTGGAGCTCGGATTGAGCGACGTCGTGCGATTTCTCGGGTACGTACCAGAGGACGAGAAGCGCCGATTGTTGCGTCGCGCCTGGGCTGTCGTATTTCCGAGCCCGAAGGAAGGGTGGGGAATCACCAACGTCGAAGCTGCGGCATGCGGAACTCCCGCGCTCGCGTCCGATAGTCCCGGCCTGCGGGAGTCGGTGCAGAACCGGGTGACGGGGTTTCTGGTGCCGCACGGTGACGCGCGGGCGTTGGCTGATCGCATGCTTGCCCTCGCGCAGGATCCGGCGCTCGTCGAGCGCCTCGGCCGGGCGGCCCGCACGTTTGCCGAGGGATTATCGTGGGACACGGCGGCCCGCGCGACGCTCGCGCATGTCGAGCACACCATCGCCGAAAGAGAAAGGAAGCGTTGATTCGATGCGCATCACGATCACCGCCCGCCACACCGAGATCGACAATGAATTGCGCGCGCACACGCGCGAGCTGGTCGCAAAAGTGAGCAAGCTCGTGCGGCGCCCGCAGCACGCGCAGGTGACGTTTACCGAGGATCACGGCGAAGCGGGCGTCGAGATCGAGCTGCATGCGCCGCGGGGGCGGACCTACGTCGCCAAATCCGCCGCGGCCGATCACCGCTCCGCGCTCGATGCGGCGATCGCCCGGATGAAGCGCCAGCTGCTCGACGAGAAAGAGACGCCACGCGCGCGGCCCCCCCGCTCGCCCCGCCGCCCCCGCTCCAACGTCTCCGGGACGCGGTGACGACACCTCCCGCACCGCGGCCGCGCCTCAAAGTCGGTGACCTCCTCGCCCGCAAGGGCGATCCGCTCCAGCTCGAGGTTCTCACCGCGGAGGTTGGGCTCGAGCGCGAGATCAAGTCGCCGGAGGCATCGAGTCCGGGGCTCGTGCTCGCGGGCTACACCGCGCGCTTCGTCGGCACCGACCGCCTGCACATCCTCGGCGAAACGGAGATCACGTATCTGGCCTCGCTCGACGCCAAAGGGCGCCGCAAGTCCATCGAGACGTTTCTCGCGTACGCCCTGCCGTGCATCATCATCACCAAGGCCCAGGAGCCGCCCGAGGAGCTGCTCGTGCTCGCGCGCGAGCGCGGCATTCCGGTCATCCGGACCCGGCTCAAGACGGCGGAGTTCTACCGTCGCCTCAAGCCGTTCCTGGACGATGCCTTTGCGCCGCGCACCACGGTCCATGGCTCACTCGCCGACGTGTTCGGGGTCGGCCTGCTGTTTCGGGGGCGTTCCGGCATCGGCAAGAGCGAGTGCGTACTCGATCTGGTCGAACGCGGCCATCGCCTGGTCGCGGATGATGTCGTGCACATCACGCGGCGCGGCCACGACGTGCTCATCGGCCGCGGCCACGAGATTTCCCGCCACTACATGGAGATTCGCGGCGTTGGGTTGATCGACATCAACGCGCTCTTCGGCATCCGGTCCGTGCGGCAGCAGAAGCGCATCGAAGTCGTGGTGCAGCTCGAAGATTGGGACAACACGCGCGAGTACGACCGCACGGGACTCGATCAGCAGCGCACGCAGCTGCTCGACGTCGAGCTGCCATTGGTCACGGTGCCGCTCAACCCGGGCAAGAATCTGACGGTGATCTGCGAAGTGGTGGCGATGAATCACCTGCTGCGTTACAGCGGCGTCGACTCCGCCAACGCGTTCAACGAGCGCCTGATCCGCCGGATGCGCGAGAAGGGTGCGCAGCAATACCTCGAGGAAGACTATGAGTGAGCTGCGCGGCGTCATCGTGTCGCACGCCGCGGTCGCGCAGGCGCTCGCCGCCGCCGTCACGGCGATTACCGGCATTGAAGGCGCGCTGACGCCGGTATCCAATGAAGGTTGCGGAACGGAAGCACTGGGGTTGCGGCTGCGCGATGCGGTGGGAACGGGCCCGGCGGTGCTCTTCGTCGATCTGCCCGGGGGCTCCTGCTTCACGAGCTCGGCCCGTTACGCCAAGCAAGGCGGCACCGACATCGCCGTGGTGACCGGCGTGAATCTCGCGATGCTGCTCGATTTCGTTTTTCACCGCGACATTTCGCCCGCCGAGGCCGCCCGCCGCGCGGTCGATGCCGGCGCCAAGGCGATTCGCGTTACGCCATGACCTTGGCGCTCTACCGCATCGATGACCGCCTCATTCATGGACAGGTGGTGGTCGGCTGGGGACAGCCGCTCCACGTCTCGTTCATCGTGCTGGTGGATAACGAAGTGAGCAACAGCGACTGGGAGCAGGATCTCTATCGCATGGGCGTACCGCCGCAGATCGAGGTGATCTTTTCCTCCGTCGAGCAGGCGGCGGAGCGGTTCGCCACGTGGCAGGCCGATCCGCGGGTCGGCATCCTGCTGGTCGGCGATGTCGACACGGCGGTCGCGCTGGCGAGCCACGTGCCGCAAGTGCGGCGGTTCAATGTGGGCGGCGTGCACCATCGCTCCGGAAGGACGGAGCGGCTCCGGTTCGTCTACCTGACGGATGACGAGGCCGCCAAGCTGCGCGCCCTCGCGGCGCGCGGCGTCGAGGTGACCGCGCAGGACGTGCCGACCGCGCGCGCCGTCCCGATCGGGGAGTTCACGTGATCCTACCGCTCGACGTCCTGCTCGCCCTCCTTGTTTGGGGTACGCTCGTCGGCGTGGATCTCGTCAGCATCCCGCAGATGATGATCGCGCGGCCGCTCGTCGCGGGCACGATCGCGGGCGCGATCCTCGGCGACATCCCGACCGGACTCAAGCTCGGCATTGTGTTCGAGCTGCTGCAGTACGACATCCTGCCGGTGGGCGCCGTGCGCTATCCCGAGTACGGGCCCGCTACCGTCGCCGCCGTCGCGACCGCGCACGCCACGCCGGGCGGCGATGTCCTCGGTCTGGGACTGGGCGCCGTCGTGGGTCTCGTGACCGGGCTCCTGGGCGGCCTCACGATCAACGTGCTGCGGCGCGTGAACTCGCGCGTCGTGCATGCGGCCGCTGTGCAGCTCGAGTCGGGAGATCCGCATGCGCTCGTGCGCGTGCACGTCGGGGGCGTGCTGCGCGACGCGCTCCGAGCCGCGCTCGTAACCAGTGTCGGCCTGGTCCTTGCCGGGCTCGCGCGACCGCTCCTCGCCGGCGCGTTGACCGTGCGAGGCGCGCTGCTACTCGCGGTGGCCGCGGTGGCGACCGCGCTGGCCGCTGGCGCTGCTGGCACCCTGCGGCTCGTCGGGCGGGGCCCGAATCTCGCGTGGTTTGCCATTGGATTGATGGGCGGCATCGTGGCGGCGGTATGGCTCAGGTGAACGGCCCTCGTCCTCCAGCGCTCGGGCGCGCGCTGCTGCGGCTGTTCGCCGTGCAGGGCTCCTACAACTACGAGCGCATGCTCGGCGTCGGCGTGGGCGTCGCCGAGGAGCCGTTGCTGCGCGATCTGGGCGAGACGAAGTACGGACCGGCGGTCGCGCGCGGCGCGCATTTCTTCAACGCGCATCCGTATCTCATCGGCCTGGCGGTCGGCGCCGCAGCGCGTGCCGAGCACGAGGGTGCCGCGCCCGATCAAATCGAGCGCCTGCGCGAGGCGTTGTGCGGTCCGCTCGGCTCGCTGGGCGATCGTCTCGTCTGGGCGGGTTGGTTGCCGTTCCTCTCCGGCCTCACGCTGGTCGCTATCGCGTTGGGCGCCGGGTGGGCGGCGGTTGCGGGATTCCTGATCATCTACAACATCGGCCACGTCACATTACGGTGGTGGGCGCTCAAAGCCGGCTGGACCCACGGGACACGCGTGAGTCTCGCGCTGCATCAACCGGTGCTGCAGAAGGCCGGCGCGCTGCTCGGTCCGGCGATGGCGGTCGCCGTCGGCGCGGCGCTGCCGCTCACGGCGCGCTATTTGACCGGCCCGTTCGACTCGTGGAGTCGCATCGCGCTCGCCGGGGTCGCGGCGCTCAGCTTCCTCGCGCTGCGGTGGCGCGGCGATCGCATCAATGGACTCCGGCTGTCGCTCGGTCTGGCGGCATTGGCGCTCGTGGTCGCCTTGGTATGGCAATGATCGAGCGCGACGCCCAGATCGTGAATCCGCTCGGCATGCACGTCCGGCCGGGGGCCGAGTTCGTGAAAGTGGCGAACAAGTTCAAGTCCAGCGTCGAGGTCCACAAAGACGGCGCGGTGGTGAACGGCAAGAGTATCCTGGGTATGATGACACTCGCGGCGGAATGCGGCTCGTCGATTCGGATTCGCACCGAGGGCGAAGACGCGGAGCAGGCGATGGCCGCGCTGCTCGAGCTGGTCGCCGCCGGGTTCAACGAGATGCACCTGAAAGCGCCCGCGCAGGAGGACGAGTGATTCCTCACGGTGACCGGCTGCTCAAAGGCATCGGCGTCTCTCCCGGCATCGCTATCGGACCGACGGTGACGGTGCGGTGGGCACTGCCGGAAGTTCCGCATCGTGTCGTGCCGCGCACACAGGTCGAGAAAGAGGTGCGGCGCCTGCGCGCGGCGCTGAAGGACGTCCGCGGCCAGCTGCTGGAGCTCCGGCACCGCGCCGAGGACCGCGCCGGCGCCGACGAAGCCCGCATTTTCGACGCGCAGATGTTGATGCTCGAGGACAGGGAATTCATCGGCGGCGTTGCCGAGCTGATCCGCGAGAATCACCTGACCGCGGAGAAGGCCTTCGAGTTCAAGACGCTCGAGGTGCGCGACCTCTGGACGGCGGTCGGTAACCCGCTGCTCAAGGAGCGGCTCGCCGATCTGACGGGCGTGGCGATCCGCGTCATCCAGCATCTCATGCACAAGCGCAGCGGCGAGCTGTGGGAGATGCTCTCGGGGCCGTCGATCATCGTGGCGCGTGAGTTGTCACCCGGGCTCACCGTGCAGCTCGATCGCGGCCAGATCATCGGGTTGATCAGCGAGGAAGGGACGCGCACCTCGCACGCCGCGATTCTCGCCCACTCGATCGGCATTCCGGCGATCTTCGGCCTGCGCGGCGCCGTCGCGCGGATTCCATCGGGTTCAAAGGCCATACTCGACGGCACGCGCGGCACGGTGCTGCTCGAACCGACGCGCGCCGAGATGGAAGAGGCGGAGCGGACGGACACGCGGCGCCGCGAGCTCGCCGCGCACCTCGAGGAAGCCGTCGCGCGAGGATCGGTGACCGTGGACGGCGTGCACATCGCGCTGCGCGGTAACGTCGATCTTCCCGACGAGCTCGAGGACGCAAAGAGGCACGGCGCCGAGGGTGTCGGACTGGTGCGCACCGAGTTTCTGATCACGGGGCACAGCGAGCTGCCCGACGAGGAGACACAGACCAGATATTTCCGTCAGATTGGCGAGGCGTTCGCCGGGTATCCGGTCGTGATCCGTACATACGATCTCGGCGGCGACAAATTCCCGGCGCCCTTCCGCACCGCGCCCGAGCCGAACCCGTTCCTCGGGTGGCGCGCGATCCGCGTCTGTCTGGACGAGCCCGAGATGTTCCGCACCCAGATCCGCGCGGTGTTACGTGCCGCGGTGAGCGCCGATCTCCACCTCATGATTCCGCTCGTGACGCGTCTCGACGAAGTCGAGCGCACCCGCGAACTGATGTGCGAGGAAGCCGCGCGGCTGGAAAAGCAAAGCATTCCCGCGGCCAAGAGCGTCCCGCTGGGCGTGATGGTGGAGACGCCGGCGGCCGCCGTGCTCGCCGACCGGCTCGTCGAAGTCAGCGACTTCCTCAGCGTGGGGACGAACGATCTCACGCAGTACACGCTCGTGGTGGACCGAGGGAACGCGCGACTCGCGGACCGGTTCACGCCGCACGATCCGAGCGTGTTGCGGTTGCTCAAACTTGTTGCAGAAGCGGCACGCGCCGCTAACAAGCCGGCCAGCGTGTGTGGCGAGATGGCCTCAGAGCCGCTCTCGGCATTCCTCTTGCTGGGTCTGGGATACGACACGTTGTCCGTCGCGCCGCCGGCGTTGCCTTTCATTAAATGGCTCATTCGTCAAGTGACGACGGCGCAGGCGCGCGCCGCCGCCGAAGCCGCGCTCGCGGCGCGCTCGGCGGAGCTGGCGCTCGATATCTTGCGATTGGCATTGGCAGAAGCGGTCGATTTGACACTGCTCGATCCGGACGCGCGGTTGCCCGCGGGAAGGCGCTCCGATAGCTTGAAACTCCAGGGGAGCTGACAGATGCCAACTCATCGCCACGTCTTTACTTCCGAGTCGGTCACGGAAGGACATCCCGACAAGATCGCGGACCAGATCTCCGATGCGGTGCTGGACGCCATCCTGCTCGAAGATCCCAGGGCCCGCGTCGCTTGCGAAACGCTGGTCACGACCGGCATGGCGGTGATCGCCGGTGAGATCACGACCTCCACCTACGTCCACATCCCCGACATCGTGCGCGGCACGATCACCTCGATCGGCTATACCGACGCCAACTTCGGCTTCGACGCCCAGACCTGCGCGATCCTCACGACCATCGACCGCCAATCGACCGATATCGCGCTCGGCGTCGACAAGGGAGGGGCGGGGGATCAGGGGATGATGTTCGGCTACGCGACGGATGAGACGCCGTCGCTGATGCCGCTGCCGATCGTGATCGCCCACCGCCTGGCCGAGCGGCTCGCGACAGTGCGCAAGAGCGGCGAGTTGCCCTGGCTTCGTCCCGACGGCAAGACGCAAGTCAGCGTCACGTACGAAGGCGCGCGGCCGATCGGTATCGATAAGGTGGTGGTATCGGCCCAGCATTCGGACATGATCGATAATCGGGAGCTGCGAGCCGGTATCATCGGTCACGTCGTCCGGCCGGTGATTCGCGAAGCAGGTTTTGAAGTCGCCGACAACGACGTGCTCGTGAACCCGACGGGTCGCTTCGTGGTTGGGGGGCCGCAGGGGGATGCGGGCCTCACCGGCCGCAAGATCATCGTCGACAGCTACGGCGGCATGGCGCGGCACGGCGGCGGCGCATTCAGCGGCAAAGATCCTTCCAAGGTCGATCGTTCGGCGACGTACGCGATGCGGTGGGTCGCGAAGAATATCGTCGCCGCCGGTCTCGCCAAGCGCTGCGAGGTGCAGGTCGCCTACGCCATCGGCGTCGCGGAGCCGGTCTCCATCATGGTCGAGACATTCGGCACCAGCACGATTCCGCAGGACGCGCTCGAGTCCGCGGTCCGGGAAGTGTTCGATCTCACACCCGGCGGCATCATCCAGGCGCTCAACCTGCGCAATCCTATCTATCGGCCCACTGCGGCCTACGGTCATTTCGGCCGCGCGCCCGAGAAGCGCCGCGTCGGGGCCGGCACAAAAGGCGAGCGGGATGTCGAGCTGTTCACCTGGGAGCACGTCGATCGCGTCGAAGAGCTGAAGGTCGCCGCGGAGCGGGCTTCTCGCACGACACGGAAGGCCAATGTCTGAGACGGCGACCAGAACGAAATCGACGAACGACATCCGGGATATCCGCCTTGCCGATGAAGGCCGGCGGCGCACCGAGTGGGCCGAGCGGTCGATGCCGGTGCTCCGGCAGCTTCGCGAACGATTCGCGCGCGAGCGGCCGCTGGCGGGGAAACGCCTGGCGGCGTGCCTGCACGTTACGACGGAGACCGCCAATCTCGCCGTCACCCTGAAGGCGGGCGGCGCCGACGTCACGCTGTGCGCGTCGAACCCGCTGTCCACGCAGGACGACGTCGCCGCGCACCTCGTGAAGGATCACGGGATCAAAGTCTTCGCCATCAAAGGCGAGGATCATACGACGTACTACGACCACATTCGTGCCGCGCTCGCGCATCGCCCCGACATCACCATGGACGACGGCGCCGATCTCGTGGGCGCGCTCCACATGATCGCGCTCAACCGCCTCGATGACCTCGCCCCGCCCGTGCGCAAATGGGTCGAAACACTGTCGGCAGCCGACCGCAAGGCGCTCGTCGCCGGCGTGATCGGCTCTACCGAAGAGACCACGACCGGCGTGATCAGGCTCAAGGCGATGGCGAAGGATGGGGTGCTGCAATTCCCCGTCATCGCCGTGAACGATTCGCAGACCAAGCACCTCTTCGATAACCGGTACGGGACAGGGCAGTCCACGTTGGACGGTATCATCCGAGCGACGAACATGCTGATCGCAGGGAGCACGGTCGTGGTCGCGGGGTATGGCTGGTGCGGTCGCGGCTTCGCGCTGCGGGCGCGCGGCGCCGGCGCCAACGTGCTCGTGACGGAAATCGATCCGCTGAAGGCGCTGGAAGCGCAGATGGACGGCTACCGCGTCGTGCCCATGGAGGTCGCGGCGCCGGTCGGCGATCTGTTCGTGACGCTGACCGGCAATGTCGAGGTCATTCGAGTAGAGCACATGCGCGCGATGAAAGACGGTGCGATCCTCGCGAACTCGGGACACTTCAACGTGGAAATCGATCTCGAGGGATTGAAGAAGACGGCTGAAGGGCCGCGCCAGGTGCGCGAGTTCGTCGAGGAATGGCGCATCGACGGCAAGCGCGTCTTTGTGCTGGCCGATGGCCGGCTCATCAACCTCGCGGCCGCCGAGGGCCATCCGGCGAGCGTGATGGACATGTCATTCGCGAACCAGGCGCTGGCCGCGGAGCACGTCGTGAGCAAGGCGAAACAGCTCTCCAAGGACGTCCACCGCATTCCAGCCGAGCTCGATCAAGAGATCGCGCGCCTGAAGCTTCAGGCGATGGGCGTCGCGATCGACACCCTCACTCCGGCTCAACGCAAGTATCTCGCGTCCTGGGACATGGGGACCTGATGTCTGGCCCGGTGGGCGGTGGCGGTGGCATGCTGCAGGTTCGAGTCGCTCACCTCGGGCTGGATCGCACGACGAACACGCCGGTCGTCATTCTGCAGGAAAACGATGGTCAACGCGTGCTGCCGATCTGGATCGGCCCCGCCGAGGCCAGCGCCATCGCCATGGAGCTCGCGGGAGTGAAGTTCTCGCGTCCGTTGACGCACGATCTCCTCAAGCAGGTCATCGTGGGACTCGGCGCCGAGCTGCGCAAGGTGATCATCACGCAGGTGAAGGACAACACCTACTTTGCCGAGCTCCACATCTATCGCGGCGACACCGTGATCCAGATCGATGCCCGTCCGTCGGATTCGATCGCGCTCGCGTTGCGCCTCAATGCGCCGATTCTCACCAGCGAGACGCTGCTCGAGCTGACGTCGGTCGATACGAGCGAAGGGGGCATCCAACCCGGCGGGCAGGGCGGCAATCAGCTCGACGCCGACACGCTGAAGTCGTACCTCCAAAACCTCGATCCTGAAGATTTCGGGAAGTTCACGCCGTAGCGGCTTGATCCCGGCGCTCGGTGCTTGCTCGATGCTGCTCGCGGCGGCCTTCCTGCCGGCGCAGCAGCCGGCGGGCTCCATCAGCGTGAGCGGGCGCGTGCTCCGCGGCGGCCGCGACACCGTGCCCCTGCCGAACGTGACTGTGGTGCTGCACCGCATGACGAGCACGAACGCGGGCCCGCTCGATTCGGTGCGCAGCGACGCGCGCGGGCGCTATCGCCTGGCGCTGCGCCATCCCGACAGCGCCAGCACGTACGTGATCAGCATCTGGTACGACAGCATCGCGTACTTCTCGACACCATTGAACGCGGTCGGTCGTCCGGGAGGCGCGGTGGTCCACGTCGACGACATCGTCGCGTTTCGCGCGAGCCCGACGGGCCCGCCGCTCCGGCTGACGCGCCGGCTCGCCACCATCGCCGCGCCGACGAAGGACGGGACGCGCGAGATCCTCGAGATTCTGGAGCTCGAGAATCCCGGTCAAACGACCCGCGTCACGGCCGACACGCTGATCCCGACCTGGGCAGGTCGCGTTCCGGAGCATACGGGCGAGTACCGCGCCGGCGAAGGCGACATCTCGCCCGACGCGATCCGATTCCGTAACGACAGTGTGTTGATTTACGCGCCAATCCCGCCCGGGCCCACCAAGCAACTCAGCTACGACTACTCGCTTGCCGCGGGTACGCGCTCGTTCGTGCTTCCCATCGATCAACCGACGGCCGAGGTGAACCTGCTGGTGGAAGACACGGCCGCGATCGTGTCCGCGCCAAAGCTCGAGTCGCTCGGCCTGAAGGAGCTCGAGGGCCGCCGTTTCGCCGCGTACCGTGCCGCGCCCCTCGCCGTGGGCGATCGGGTCGAGATTCAATTGCCGGCGGGGAGGTTTCGCGCCGATGCGCTGTTGAAGCCGCTGATTGTGGTGGTGGCGCTCGTGATGATTGGCGCGTTGATCTGGGCCTTGCTCCGCAGACGGCCAGCAACTAACGTCAATGACCAATGATCATTGATCATTGATCATTGATCATTGGTTATTGATTATTGATTATTGGTCCGTCGTCAGTCCGCGAATGGAGATACGGAAGCCGGTGCGAATCCGGCGCGGCCCCGCCACTGTAACGGGCATGCGGTAATCGGTTCAACGCCACTGGGATAACCCGGGAAGGCGAACCGATGCGCCCGAAGCCAGGAGACGTCTGCATTCGCGCCACCAGTCGGTTCCCTCGCGGGAGGGATGGTGTTGCGCAGGCTTCCGGTAGCGCTGCTCGTTCTGTTTGCATGCCACACGACGGCCCGTCCGCCCGACGGCCCGCCCGCCCGTCGGATTGTTTCGCTCCTCCCCTCATTCACTGAGATCCTCTTCGCCATCGGCGCGGGTGATCGCGTCGTCGGCCGCACGCAATGGTGCGACTACCCGCCCGCCGCCGTACAGGTACCCAGCGTAGGTGAAGCGCTGCCGCCGAACATCGAGGCGGTTGCCGCCAAGAAGCCTGATCTGGTCGTCCTGTACAACGCGGGTCCCAATGTCACCGCCGCCAAACAGCTCGAGCGCATCGGTATTCGCACGGTGCTCATCGACATGAACCGGCTCGAGGACGTCGCCCCCGCAGCCCGCACCCTCGGCCGGCTCACCGGCTTCGAGCCACAGGCCGACTCGTTAGCGCACGCCATGGACCGGATCCTCGACGAACCCCGCCCAACGCCGACAACCACGCTGGCCTTTGTCGTTTGGGACAATCCGCCGATCGTCATCGGCCGCGGGAGTTATCTCGACGAGCTCGCCACACACGCCGGCGCGAGCAACGTCTTCCACGACGTCAGCGCACCCTCGGCCCAGGTTTCACTCGAGACCATCGTTGCCCGCGATCCCGCGTGGATTGCCGTGTTGTCCGACTCCGGTACACCGCCGGCATTCGCGAAACGGCGCGAGTGGCGCGCGGTCCGCGCGGTGCGCGAGGGCCACTTTCTTCTGCTCCGGGGCTCGTTGTTCGGACGGCCCAGCCCGCGTTCCGGCGAGGCGATCCGGCAGTTCCGGGCCCTGCTCGCCCGATGAAATGGACGTTGTTGATCGTCCTGTCGGTCGCCGCGCTCATCGCGAGCGTGATGCTGGGTCCGGCCGCCGTTCCGCTCGCCGACTTGCTGCACTCGGATATCGTGTGGGATCTCCGCATGCCGCGGGCGTTGCTGGCGTTCCTCGTCGGCGGATCGTTGGGCGTCGCGGGTGCAGGACTGCAGGCGCTGGTGCGCAATCCGTTGGCCGATCCGTTTCTCCTCGGGCTCTCGGGCGGCGCCGGGCTCGGCGCCGTCCTCGCGATCGCGCTCCACTTGCCCGGTCCCTGGGCGCTGCCGCTCGCGGCATTCGCCGGCGCGCTCGCCGCGCTCGCGCTGGTGTATCGGCTGGGGCTGATCGGGGGCGCCGCGCTCGACCCCCGCATTTTGCTGCTCGGCGGCGTCGCCGTGGGCGCCTTTGCGGCCGCAATCACGACCGCCATCGTCTCGCTCGCCGATGCCGCGGAGCTGCGGAACGCCTTTCTCTGGCTCTGGGGAGGTCTCTCCGGCGCGTCGTGGGATGCGGTACTGCTGATCGCCGTCTATGCGCCGATCCCGCTGCTCGTGCTGCTTGCGGCGGCGCGCCCGCTCGACCTGCTCGCGCTCGGCGAGGAGCCGGCGAGTTATCTCGGCGCGGACGTCGAGGCGGTAAAGCGCCGCGTCTATCTCGCCGCCTCGCTGCTCACGGCGGCAGCGGTCGCCGTTTCGGGCGTCATCGGGTTTGTGGGTTTGGTCGTGCCCCATATTGCGCGGCTGACCTGGGGACACCGCCACCGCGCGCTACTGCCCGCCGCGTTCTTGGGCGGTGGCGCGCTGCTCGCGATCGCGGACACGCTCGCGCGCATGGTCGTGGCTCCGCGCGAGCTGCCGGTGGGCGTCGTTACGGCACTCATCGGTGTGCCCGTGTTCGCGTTTCTGCTGCGCCGCTGGACGATCGCATGAAACGCGTACGTCGTGCGTGGTGCCTCGTGCGTGGGACTGCGTGATGCTGCAACTCGACGACGTGACCTTTCGCTACCCGCGCGCGTCTCGAAACGCACTGTCCGGCGTCTCGCTCGACGTCGGACACGGGCAATTCCATGCGGTGTTGGGTCCGAACGGCAGCGGCAAGACGACGCTGGTGCGCGTGGCCCTGGGAGCCGTGGCGCCCCTGGTGGGTCGTGCCGACGTCGACGGCCGCGCCGCCGTTAGCTGGTCGAAACAAGAGCTCGCCCGGCGCATCGGCGTCGTCCCGCAGCGTGAGGACAACCTGTTTCCGCAGCGCGTGCGCGAAACCGTGCTGTTGGGACGCTACCCGCATCTCTCGCTGTGGGGGCGCGAGCGCTCGGAAGATCGCGACGCGGTGGATCGCGCGCTCGCGGCTTGCGACGTGGCGCACCTCGCGGACCGCTGGGTGTGGACGCTGTCGGGCGGCGAATACCAGCGCGTGCGCGTGGCGCGCGCACTGGCGCAAGCGCCGCAGCTGCTCGTCCTCGACGAACCGAGCATGTCGCTGGACCTGCGCCACGCGATGGAGCTGTTCGAGCTGGTGCGCGGTCTCGTCGCGCAGCAGGGGCTCGGCGTACTGATGATCACGCACGATTTGAATCTCGCCGCGCGCTTTGCCGACGCGGTGCTGCTGCTCGAAAACGGCCGCGCGATCGCCGCCGGCGCGCCGGTCGATGTGCTGACGCAAGAAACCGTCGCGGCCGTGTTCTCGTGGCCCGTCGCCATTCAGATGATCGAAGGTCGACCGCAAATGCTTCCCCTCCGGAAACCGAAGGAGTCCCGCCCATGAATGCGACACTTGTCGTGCTCGCTCTCGTCCTGCAGCAGCCGCAGGATACGGTGGTCCTGAAGCCGGTCGTGGTGACGGCGACCCGCGTCCCGGTCGCCGCCGATCTCGTCGCCTCCGCGGTGACCGTATTGCGCGGGACCGATCTCGTGACGCGCGGCGTCCGCACGGTCGCGGACGCGCTCGAAGCGGTGGCCGGCGTCCATGTCGTCACGACCGGAAGCTTCGGCGGGCAGGAGGCGATCTTCGTCCGCGGCGGCGAAAGCGACTATGTGAAGGTGCTGCTCGACGGCGTACCGCTGAATCAGGCGGGCGGCGGCATCGACCTGGCCAATCTGACGACGGACAACATCGATCGGATCGAAATCGTGCGCGGGCCGGTCAGCGTGTTGTACGGCTCCGATGCGGTCACCGGCGTGGTGCAAATCTTCTCCCGCTCGACCAATACTGGCACTGGCTCGTTCGCGCTCGGCGCCGAGGCGGAGGGGGGAACGTACGGATCGACCAATGGCGCTCTGGAATTCGGCGGCAGGGCACGGAGCGTCGAGTACTCGACTCGCGTCTCGCGCTTCACGTCAGATGGCCTGTATCCCTACAACAATCAGTACCGCAATACCGTCGCGAGCGCGCACGTCGCGCTGCAGCCGGACGCGAATACGGCGCTCGGTCTCACATATCGCTACGGGGACGACATTTATCATTTCCCCACCGACGGCAGCGGCTTCCCGGTCGATTCGAATCAGCGCTCCCGCGAGCGAGGGCCGTTGTTCTCCGTGAGCGCGGCTCGCGTGGCGGGCCCCCATCTTTCGGCGCGCGTCACGGCCGCGCTCAAAGAGTCGCGCCTGTTCTACAACCTGGAGCCGAATTCGCCGGGCGAGGACGGCACTTTTTGGAGCAAGGACTGGGTGCGGCGGGCAAGCAGTAGTGCTCTCCTCACGTGGACCGGCGGCGCGGGTTTCTCAGTGACCGGGGGGATCGAGTACGAGGACGAGCGGCAGCGCGGCACGAGCGACTTCAGCGCGTCGTACGGCAACTTTCCCGACTCGATCCGCGTGCAGCGCCACAACACCGGCTATTTCACGCAGGCGCTGATCGTCGCGGGTCGTGCGGCGATTACACTGGGCGGTCGCCTCGATGAGAACTCGCAATTCGGGAGTCACGACACGTACCGCGCCGGCGTGGTCTATCGGCTGCCGGCAGCGCTGCGCCTGCGGGCCTCGGTGGGGACAGGCTTCAAGGAGCCGACCTTCTACGAGAACTTTGCGCAGGGCTTCGTGCTCGGGAATCCCAATCTGCATCCGGAGCAATCCCGCAGCTGGGAAGTGGGAGTCGAGCGTGGCAAGATCGCCGTCACGTACTTTAACCAGCGATTCCGCGACTTGATCGAGTACAATCCCGCGCCGCCGGCCGGGCAACCCAATTACTTCAACGTCGACGGCGCAGTCGCCGACGGCATCGAAGCCGAGGCGAGCACCGCGTTTTCCCGCTCGATCAGCGGCTCGCTGCATTACACCTTCCTGCACACACGCGTCGTGGAATCGGGGAGTCCGGCCGATCCCGACGGCCTGTTCGTGCCCGGCAAACCCCTGATTCGGCGGCCGGCTCATACCCTCGCCCCCGAGCTCACCGCCGCGTGGGGAAACAGCGGGCACATTACCGTGGGAGCACTGTGGGTCGGGAAGCGCGACGATCTCGATTTCCGCCAGCCGGTAGGGCAGCGACGGGTGACGCTAGGCTCCTACACACGCGTCAATGTTGGAGGGGACTACGGCTTGCGCCGCGGTTGGGTGCTGACGGGCCGTGTGGCAAATGTTTTCAACGATCAGCACCAGGAGATCCCGGGCTTTCGCGCTCTCGGGCGAGCGCTGTTGCTTGGGGTCCGCGTGACGCTTGATTAGCTTCCGATCCATGAAACGTCTCGCCTCCTCAATCGCCGCGTTACTGCTATTCGTCGTGCGACCGGCGATCTCGCAAGCACCGCGCATCACCCCCGCGGGCGATCCGTCGGTCAAGAACGACACGATTTACCGGTTGGCGGTGAATCCCGCGGATTACCCCGATGAGGATTACGTGTACTTGCTCGATGACGGGGTCGTCCGCTTCGAGGCCGACGGACGTGGCAGCCGGACCTACCGCCAGGTCGTCCAGATCCTCAACCAGGACGGCGCCGAAGCGTGGGGGGAGCAAAGCTTCTCGTATTCGAGCGGTTCCGAGCGGCTCACGATCAACTGGATTCGCGTGCTGAAGCCCAGCGGCGAGGTGATCAGTGCGCAGCCGGCGCACGAACAGGAGTCGCTCGCGCCCGTCGCGTTCGATGCTCCCGTGTACTCAGACGAGAAAGTGCGCCGCGTGACGCTCAGCGGCGTCGCGCCTGGCACGCTGGTCGATTGGAGCTACACGGTCGAGCGTATCAAGCCGCTCGTTCCGGGCGACTACTACAGCGGTTGGCGTGTGACGACGGGAACGTTTACGCGGCGTTCGCGGCTCATGGTCGACGTGCCAGCCTCGGTGACCCCGCGCATTCGAGAGGAGAACGTGCATTTCCAGCGTCTCGACGAGGAGGCGCACGGTCGGCACGTATACACGTGGGCGACCAAGGACGTGCTGAAGATCCAGGGCGAGCCGTTTGCCGCCTCGCCCAACACGCTCTCGGTCCACATCGACGTCGGGTCGCCGATTACCTGGGCTGCATTGGCCCACTGGTATGCCGGTCTCTCCGCGGGACGCTACGCGCTGAGTCCCGCGCTCGAGAGCGCGCTCGCCGAGCATGTCAAGGACGCGCGCACGCGAGAAGATTCGCTCCGTGCCGTGCATCGCTGGGTGTCGCAAGATTTCCGCTACGTTTCGCTCTCGCTCGGGATCGGCGGCTACCTGCCCAGAATGCCGGCCGAGGTGCTGGAGACGCGCTACGGCGACTGCAAGGACAAAGCGACGCTGTTCATCGCGCTGGCGCGGCGCATGGGCTTCACGGCGAATCCGGTGCTGCTCAGCGCCAGCGGCAACGCCGACTCGACGCTGCCGACGATGCAGCAATTCGATCACATGATCGCCGTCGTCGACCGGCCACAGCAGAGCGGGGGACGAATATTCCTCGATCTCACCTCCGAGCTCACGCCGTTCGGTGAGCTGCCGCCGGCCGAAGAGGGCTCGTTCGCGCTGGTCGTGCACGACGACGGCACGTACGAGCAGGTGAAGCTGCCGGAGGCGCCCGTGTCGGCAAACCGCGCCGAGACGCGCATCGTCGGCGAGCTGGGCAGCGACGGTCATTTCACCGGGCACTACACCGAGACGAAGAGCGGGGGCCTCCAGTACGAGCTCCGCCGTGCCTACGCGCGCGTGTTCAGCAAAGAGGAGCTCAGCCGGCTGACGCAGGCGCTCGCTAACGGCGTCTTCTCCGGCGCCTCGGGCGACAGCTTGAGACTCTTCGATGGCCGCGACTTGCGCGCCAAGCCTGAAGTCGCCCTCGCCGTACACGACGCGCCCGTCCTCTCGAGCAGCGGCGGCACGCGCATCTTCACGCTGCCGACCGCCCTGCCGAACTTCGCGTCCCTCGGCCTCGCCGCCCAGCTCGAGCGGCGCAAACCGCGTCGCTTCCCGATCGACATTGCGGAAGTGATCGGGCCGATCGAAACCGTCTCGGAGTTGCGGATGACGTTGCCGGCCGGCTGGAAGGCGGAGCTGCCGTCGAATCTGACCGAGACCAGCCAGTTCGGAACGTATAGCGCGGAATACGCCCAGGATGGGCGCGAGCTCCGCGTCACGCGCCGGATGTCGGGAAATCGGGGGACCGCGCCGCCCGAAGCCGTCGACGCGTTGATCGGGTGGCTGCGCGCGATTTCCAAAGACGACGTGAAATTCATCGTGCTGCATCCGGGGACGTGATCTCGAGCGCGACGTGAGTCTGGTCTCGACGCCCGCCGTTGTCCTGCGGACCTATCGCTATAGCGAGACATCCAAGATCGTGCGGCTCGCGACGCGCGATTACGGAGTGCAGAGCGCCATCGCCAAAGGTGTGCTCCGGCCGCGCAGCCCATTCGGCGCCGCGCTCGAAACGTTGAGCGAGGGAGTCGCCCAGCTGTACCACAAAGAGACGCGCGAGCTCCAGACGCTGGCGGCGTTCGACGTCATCCAGCTGCGCCGAGGTCTCGCCGACGAGCTGGGTCGCTTTGCCGGCGCGGCGGCGCTGTCCGAGGTCATGCTGAAGATGGCGCCGCCGGCGCCGCTGCCCGCAGCCTATCAGACCTTCACCCTGGCGCTCGACGCCCTGGTCCACGCGGCCGCCGATCAATCCGATGCGGTCGCCGTGCGGTGGCTGTGGCTGCTCGTCGGCGTGCTCGGCTTCGCGCCACAGCTCGAGGCGTGCGTACGTGACGGGAACGCGGTGTCCGGGACCGTCGCGTTCAGCATCGCCGAAGGCGGCGTGCTCTGCGCGAAATGCGCCGGAGCCAAACCCCCGACGCGATTGCCGCCGCAAGCCTATCGCGACCTCGTCGCATTGAACGACGGAGACGCCGCATTGCCTCACCTCGACGCGGCGCATGCCGCTGCCCATCGACGGCTGATTGCCCGCTTCATCCGGCATCATCTGGACGAAGCGCACCACAACGGCAAAGAGCCGAAAGCGAGCGCAATCGAGCTCTGGGAACGCCGGGCGTGGGCTCCTCCGAGCGCCGGTTCGTAGTCGGCACCGCCGGTCACATCGACCACGGCAAGACCGCGCTGGTCAAGGCGCTCACCGGTGTGGACACCGACCGCTGGGAGGAAGAGAAGCGGCGCGGCATCACCATCGACCTCGGCTTCGCGCCCCTGCCGCTGGGCGCCGACATCGTCGCCAGCGTCGTCGACGTCCCCGGTCATGAGGCATTCGTCAAGAACATGCTGGCCGGCGCGACCGGCATCGACGTCGCGCTGCTCGTCATCGCCGCCGACGAAGGCATAATGCCGCAGACCGAGGAGCATCTCGCGATCGTCGAGCTGCTCGGAATTCGCCACGGCATTCCGGTCCTCACCAAGCGCGACCTGGTCGACGAGGAATGGCTCGGTCTCGTCCGCGCGGAGGTCGCCCAACGCCTGTCGCGCAGTCCAATTCGGTGGCGCACGCCGGTCGCGGTGAGCGCGCTCAAACAGGAGGGCCTGGAGGATCTGAAGCAGGCTCTGGTGGCGGTTGCGGCGGAGCTGCACGAACGGCCCACCGACGATCTCTTTCGGCTGCCCATCGACCGCGTTTTTGCATTGGCTGGGGCGGGCACGGTGGTCACGGGATCGACCTGGAGCGGCTCGATTGCGGCGGGACAAAGCGTGCGACTGCTCCCGCTCGATCGCGAAGTCCGCGTGCGCTCGGTCCAGGTACACGGCCACGATGCGGAGCGCGCGGGTCCCGGCCGGCGGACGGCCCTGGCGCTGGTGGGCGTCGCGAAAGAGGAGCTCGAGCGCGGTCACGTCGCGGTCACCGGTACCGGATGGTCGGGGACGAACACGCTGGACGTGTCGCTGGAGCTGCTCGCATCCGCCCGCAAGCCGCTCGCCGCCCGCACGCGTATTCGCGTCCACCTCGGCACTGCGGAAGTACTCGCGCGCGTCGCTCAGGTGCGCGCGATTCCGCCTGGCGAGACCGGCCTGGCGCGCCTGCTGTTGGAGCGCCCGATCGTCGCACGGGCACGCGACCGTTTTGTCATTCGAAGCTTTTCTCCGGTTACGACCGTCGGCGGTGGCGAGGTGTTGGATCCGTTTCCGCCCAAACGGCCCAGAGCTTCAGAACGCGGCCTGTCGCCCGGGCAGCCCGCTGGCGAGCGGATCGCCCGATTCGTGGAAGAAGCGGGTCTCGGCGGTGTGCGCGTGAGTGCGATTGCCGTGCGTGCCGGCGTATTGCCGCCCGACGTGCCCGCCGCGATTCAAGCGAGCGGCAAGGGAGTGCTCAGCGCCGGAGATTTCCTCGTCGCGCGACGCGCGATCGCTGACGAGGTCGCGCGGCTTGGCGCGATGGTAAGCGCGCATCACGTCGCGCATCCACTCGATCCCGGCCTCTCGCTCCAGGCTCTGCGTGCGGCCGTCACCGCGCCGGCCGCGGTAATCGATCTGGTCGTCGCGCACGGCGCCAAGAAGGGATCCTGGGAGCTGGTCGAAGGCGGCGCCGCGGTGCGCGCCCCCGGCTGGAAGGCGGCACAGAATGCCAATGCCAGCGATGCCGGTGGACGCCTGGCGCAGCGCCTGGCCGAGGCGCGATGGCAGCTTCCGACAATCTCCGAATTGCAACGCGAGTTCGCCGATGCGGCAGTACCGGCTTTGCTCGCGCATCTCGCGCGGGAGGGGTCGGTCGAGCGCGTCGATCAGGAGCGCTATGCCGTGAAGCGAGCCTTGGAGGACTTCCAGCGCGCCGTCGAGGACACCTTGCGTGAGCTGGGTGAAGCGACACCAGCGCAGTTTCGGGACAAGCTCGGGTTGACACGCAAGTACTTGATCCCACTGCTCGAATGGGCCGACCGTCGGGGGATCACCAGCCGGAAGGGTGATACCAGGGTTCTCCGCGCTTGACAGGCCCCGAGGTGGTCCTAGTTTTTTCAGTGCGGCATTAAACCTTGCGCCCTGTACCAACAAGGAGAGCTGTCTAAACGCATCTTTACGTTCGCAGAGGAGTTGGTGAGATGAAGCTGTATGCCTGGGCATTGCTGGCGGGGGGGCTCGGGCTGCTGGCGGGAGCAGATGTCGTGGGGCAATCGACGCCCCCACCGCTGGTCGAGCTGAAGCAGAATTATCCGAACCCCTTCAATCCGGCGACCACGATCCCGTTCGCGTTGAACGGTGATCTGTTTGCCAATGGTCATCGGCCGAGGGTTTCCCTCAAGATTTACAACGTATTAGCTCAGCTCGTGGCGGTGCCGATCCTGCAGGGAAGCGGCGAACCGCTGTCGGATCTCGAGCTGAGCTGCAGCACGCCCGGACCGGGGACGTGTCCGTTTACGGCGTATTGGAACGGCAAGGTCCTCAATTCCGACGTCGATGCAGCGTCGGGTGTGTACATCTACCAACTGACGGTCGACGGGCATCGGTTTACGAAGAAGATGATCATCATGAAGTAACGGCGTGAAAAGGCGCGGCACGGCGCGTAAAGGCGCAGCAGGATTAGCCATAACCTGCTGCGCCTTTTTTGCGCCTCTATGCGCAGTTATGCCATTTTCGACATCTTTTCGAGGCACAGCGGTTGCTTGGAGGGCTCGCATGATCCAACCAGATCGACTGACAGTTAAGGCGGCGGAGGCTCTCCAGCAGGCCGCAGCGCTGGCGCGCTCCCATGGCAATCCGGTCGTCAACGACGCGCATCTCTTTTTTGCGCTCCTGCAGCAGGACGAGGGTATCGTGGTGCCTCTCCTGCAAAAGGCTGGGCTGAACGTCACGCAGCTCCAGGCCGACACCGAGCGGGAAATCGAGCGCTTTCCCAAGCAATCGGGTGGCGCCGATCCGACGCTTTCGCGCGAGCTGTCGCGGGTGCTCGATCGCGCCGATGTCGATGCCAAGTCGCTCGGCGACGCCTACGTCTCCACCGAACACATCCTGCTCGCCCTCGCCGAAGAGAAGGGCACGACGGCGCGCGAGCTGTTATCTGCCAGCGGCGTGAGTCGCAAGGATCTGCTTGCGGCGCTGGAAGGAGTACGCGGGGCGCATCGCGTCACCGATCAGGAGCCCGAGTCGAAGTACCAGGCGCTGCAGCGGTTCACGCGCGATCTCACCGACGTGGCGCGCAAGGGGAAACTCGATCCGGTGATCGGGCGCGACGAAGAAATCCGCCGCGTGATGCAGGTGCTGTCGCGGCGCACCAAAAACAATCCCGTACTCATCGGCGAGCCGGGCGTCGGCAAAACGGCGATCGTCGAAGGCCTCGCGCAGCGTATCGTCAACGGCGACGTCCCCGACTCCCTGAAGAACAAGCATCTCATCGCACTCGACATCGGCGCGCTCGTCGCGGGCACGAAATATCGCGGCGAGTTCGAGGAGCGCCTCAAATCCGTCTTGAAAGAGATCCAGACGGCCGAAGGGCAATACATCGTTTTCATCGACGAGCTGCACACGCTGGTCGGCGCGGGCGGCGCCGAAGGCGCGGTGGACGCGTCCAACATGCTCAAGCCGGCGCTGGCGCGCGGCGAGCTGCACGTCGTCGGTGCGACGACGCTCGATGAGTACCGCAAGCACATCGAAAAGGATGCGGCGCTCGAGCGGCGCTTCCAGCCGGTGTACGTGGGCGAGCCGTCGGTGGAGGACACTATCGCGATCCTGCGCGGCCTCAAAGAGAAGTACGAAGTCCACCACGGTATTCGGATCACCGACAACGCGTTGGTCGCCGCGGCGACGCTATCGCACCGGTACATCACCGATCGTTTCCTGCCCGACAAGGCGATCGACTTGATCGACGAAGCGGCCGCGCGGCTGCGCATCGCCATCGATTCATTGCCGCAGGAGATCGATGAAGTCGAGCGCAAGATCACGCAGCTCGAAATCGAGCTCGCGGCGCTCGCCAAGGAGAAAGACAAGGCCTCCAGGGAGCGGCGCGAGAAAATCCAGCAAGAGGTCGCGGAATTGCGCGAGCGCTCCAACGCGATGAAGGCGCAATGGACGGCCGAGAAGGACGCGATCCAAAAGATCCAGGCCAAAAAGGTGGAGCTCGAGCAGCAGCGCATAGAGGCCGAGCAGGCGACCCGGCGCGGCGATCTCCAGAAGGCCGCGGAGATCAGCTACGGGCGCGTGCCGGCGATCGAGAAGGAGATTCAGACGCTCGAGAAGCGGCTCGCCGAGATCCAAAAGAAGGGAAAGTACCTGAAGGAGGAAGTCGACGCCGAGGATATCGCTGAGATCGTGTCGAAGTGGACCGGCATTCCGGTCACCAAGATGATGGAGTCGGAAAAAGAGCGTCTGATCAAACTTGAAGACGAGCTGGGCAAACGCGTGATCGGGCAGCGCGAGGCGCTGGCGGCGGTCGCCAACGCCGTCCGCCGCGCGCGCGCCGGCTTACAGGATCCCAATCGCCCCACCGGCTCGTTCATCTTCCTCGGCCCGACGGGCGTCGGCAAGACGGAGACCGCCCGCGCGCTCGCCGAGTTCCTGTTCGACGACGAACGGGCGCTCGTACGGCTCGACATGTCGGAGTACATGGAGAAGCACGCGGTCGCCCGGATGATCGGCGCGCCGCCCGGCTACGTGGGCTACGAGGAAGGCGGCCAGCTGACGGAGGCGATTCGCCGCCGGCCGTACTCGGTCGTGTTGTTCGACGAGATCGAAAAGGCCCATCCCGACGTGTTCAACGTCTTGCTCCAGATCCTGGACGACGGCCGTCTCACCGACTCTCAGGGCCGCACGGTCGACTTCCGCAACGCCGTGTTGATCATGACCTCGAACATCGGCTCGCAATATCTGATCGAAGCGGGCACGGGCGGTGTCGCGTGGGAGCAAGCGGAGACCAAGGTGATGGAGCTGCTTCGCCAGGCGTTCAAACCGGAGTTTTTGAACCGCGTGGACGACATCATCATCTTCCGCCCGCTGACGCATGAGGATATCGAGCGTATCGTGGACATCCAGATCAAGCGGGTCGAACGCCTGCTGGCCGACCGCAAGATCGCGATCGAGGTGACCACGGCCGCGAAGCAGCTGCTCGTCGCCGAGGGTTACGATCCGGTGTACGGCGCGCGCCCGCTCAAGCGGGCGATCCAGCGGCTCCTCCAGAATCCGCTCGCCGTCGCCGTACTCGAGGGCCAGTATGCCGAAGGCGATCGCATTCGCGTGGATCGTTCCAAGGACGGCAATTCGGTCACGTTCGAAAAGGCGCGCGAGCCGGTTCGTGCTTAAGGGCATCGCCGCCGCGCTGTATCAGGCGCGCCGGGCCGCTGCGCAAGACGAGGTGCCGATCGGCGCGGCGGTGATGCGGGGCGATGACGTCGTCGCCGCCGCTCACAACGAGACCATTGCCCGCAAGAACCCCACGCTCCACGCCGAGATGTTGGCCATCGAGCGCGCGCTCGACGTGCTTCAGACGGACCGGCTCATCGACTGCACGCTGTACGTGACGATCGAGCCCTGCGCGCAGTGCGCGGGGGCGATCGTGCTGGCCAAAGTCGGGAAGCTCGTGTTTGGCGCCTATGACGAGAAAGCGGGAATGTGCGGATCAGTGGAGGATTTGGTGCGGCACCCGCGTTTGAACCATCGGGTCGAGGTGCGCGGCGGGGTCGAAGCCGAGGCCTGCGCGGAATTAATCCGCGAATTCTTTGCCGCCCGGCGGGTATAAGCATGAAATCCAGCCATGGAGTCGTGTTATGCCACCGCGTGGAGTGCACAGCGCCAAACAGAAACGACAGTACGAGCACATCAAACGGTCCGAGAGGAGCCGGGGCCGGAGCAGCAAGACGGCGAAGCGGATTGCGTCAGCGACGGTGAATGAAGAGAAGTCGCGGTCGCGGCGCCGTCACAGCCACTAGCGGCGGAAGGACTCGACTGCCGCGCGCAACTGGGCGTCTGTGACATAAGGAGCCGGTCCCAGCCTGAGCAGCTCGCCGCGGTAGTCGGTCCAAACACCGCGATCCCGAAGTTTCCGGTGCACCCGAGCCGCGTCAGACACGGGAATCGCCAGGAATCCGCCGATCGCGTTCCGCGGCACGCCGGGATCGAAGCCGATTCCTTCGCTCAAAACCGCAATCTGCGACTGATTGAGCGCGCGTAATTTCTCCGGCGTCAGCCCCTTGTCTTCGAAGAACTTGAACACGGCGGCCGCGCGGTAGTGACTCGTATAGTCGTACGTCGCACCGGCGAAGCGCGCGGGCCCCGGGCCGTAGGCGACGCGCCCAGTGGTCGGCATGCTGGATAATTCGCTGAATTCGCTGAACCAGCCGGTGAGTACGGGCCGGAGTACGCAATCCGCCGGCATCCGCAGGAAGGCATTGCCGCCGCCCAGCTGGCAGTACTTATAGCCGCCGCCCACGACGTACGCCTGCTGCAGGCGTTCTTTCTTCAGAGAAAACGGCACGACATTGAGCGCGTGATAGGCGTCGACCAATAGCTCCGCGCCGTGCTTCGCACAGGCGCTCAGCACTGCGCTGAGGTGCGGCACGATGTGGGCGTTCGTGTACAGCACGGCGGAGACCAGTACCGCCGCCGTGCGGCCATCCACGGCGCCGGCCAACCGCTCGGCCAGTGAAGCCGCGGGAACAGCCGCCACCCTCACGATTTCCAGTCCTGCTTCGCCCAGGCGATCGAGCTGACGGCGGATCGTGTGAAACTCCCCGTCCGTTGTTATGAGCTTGCGCCGCCGCGCCAGCGGCAAGGCGGACAAGAACCGCACGACGAGCTCGTGCGTGTTGGCCGCTAGGGCGATCCGATCGGGCGCGTCGTCCAGCAGCCGCGCAAAGCCGCGCCGTACTTCGTCGGCCTTGGCGAATGCCAGCTCCCACACGTCGTCGACATGCTCGGCCGTATCGAGCCAGGCTTGCTGCTGGGTCGCGAGACCGACATCGGGCCACGCCTGATGGGAGTGGCCCGTGAGCAGAATGCGCTCGGTGACGCGGAAACGGCTGTAATGTTTGGCGAGTGCTGCGGGATCGATCACAGCTCGGCGCGAATCGCCCAAAGATCGGGAAACGCCGGTTGATTCAAAGTGGTGAGGAGATATTCGGCACCCGCCGAGCCTCCGGTGCCGGGCTTGGTTCCGATGGTGCGCTGCACCATCTTCACGTGCCGATACCGCCACTCCATGAAGCCTTCGTCGAGATCCACGAGCCGCTCGGCGATCTGCGCGGCCGGCGGGTTCTTCTTGTAGACATCGATCAGAATCCGCTGCACTTCCGGCGCGGGCTCGTAGACCTTCGTCAGGTCTCGTTGCAGGATGTGTCGCGGAACCTGATATCCATTGGTCGCGAGATAATGCAGGAACCCGTCCCACAACGTCGGCTCACCG
Source organism: Gemmatimonadales bacterium (assembly GCA_035309945.1). Classification (GTDB taxonomy): domain Bacteria; phylum Gemmatimonadota; class Gemmatimonadetes; order Gemmatimonadales; family GWC2-71-9; genus 20CM-2-65-7. Next base: position 63,059 of record DATGEQ010000112.1, read on the forward strand.
AAGCGGCGTTCGATCCGCTCGCGACCGGCGCTGCCTGCGGGGTAGCGCTCGAACGACGGCCGTCCCTTTTTGCCGAGGATGAACTCGATCTCGCGAAACTGCGCCGACTGGAAGCCGCTGCCCGATTCGAGCCGGTCACGGAACGCGAGAAAGCTGAGCGGTGTGATCGTCTCGAGAACGTCGATTTGGGCGACGAGCGTCTTGAGAATCGTGAGAATCCGCTTGAGCGTCGCGGCAGCCAGCGGCGTGTTGTTGGATCGCAGTAACTGCTGCAAGTAGTCGAGCTCGTGCAGCACTTCCTTGAACCAGAGCTCATAGACCTGATGGATGATGACGAAGAGCGTCTCGTCGTGCTCCAATTCTCCGGCACGCGGCCGCTGGAGCGACAAGAGCTCGTCGAGCTGCAAATAGCTGGAGTAGGTGACCGTCATAGCCGTGGTTTGTACCGGTTGAGCGTCGCATACGGATCGGGCCAGGGAAGCGGATAGCCTTGCTCGTATGCGGCGTGTCGGGTCCAGTAGGGGTCCCACAGATGCGCGCGCGCCAGCACGCACAGGTCCGCGCGCCCGGCTGCGAGAATCGTGTTCACGTCCTGATACGACGAGATGTTGCCGACGGCCATCGTCGCGATGCCGACCTCGTGCCTGATGCGATCCGCAAACGGCGTTTGGAACTGCCGCCCGTATTGCGGCTTGGAGTCGGCGACCGTCTGCCCCGCCGAGACGTCGGTGATGTCACAGCCATGCTGCTTGAGCAATCGCGCGACGTCGACCGAATCGGCGGGCTCCATGCCGCCCGGCGCCCAGTCCACGGCCGAGATGCGCACCGACATCGGCTTGTGCGCCGGCCAGGCGGCGCGCACCGCGTCGAAGACTTCGAGTGGGAAGCGCATGCGATTTTCCAGCGGGCCGCCGTACTCGTCGTTGCGCTGGTTCGTGAGCGGCGAGATGAAGCTCGCCAGCAAATAGCCGTGTGCGAAGTGGAGCTCGATCAAATCGAAGGCGGCTTCCTCGCACATCTGCGCCGCGCGCACAAAATGCTCCTTCACCTCGTGCATGTCCGCGCGCGTCATCTCGCGCGGCACCTGGCTGTACGGGAAATAGGGCAGTGGCGACGCCGAAATGATCGGCCAGTTGCCGTCGGGGAGCGGCTCGTCCATTCCCTCCCACATGCGCTGCGTGGACGCCTTACGTCCCGCGTGGCCGAGCTGCATCGCGATCTTGGCGCCGCTGTTCACATGCACGAAGTCGACGATCCGCTTCCAGGCCGCGACGTGCTCGCGCTTGTACATGCCGGTGCAGCCGGGCGAGATCCGCCCTTCGCGGGAGACGTCGGTCATCTCGGTGAACACGAGGGCCGCGCCGCCGATCGCGCGGCTGCCGAGGTGCACCAGATGCCACTCGTTCGGCATGCCGTCTTCCGCCACGTACTGGCACATCGGGCTGACGACGACCCGATTGCTCAACAGCAAGTCGCGCAGTTTGAAGGGCGTGAACATGGGAGGCCGTACGTCGTGCGTCGTGCGTGCTACGCCGGCCTGCTCGGCGGCTCTCGTCGCGTACCACTGATCGACCTCGCCGACAAACTTGGGATCGCGCACCTTGAGATTGTCGTGCGTGATGCGGAGGCTGCGCGTGAGCAGATTGAACGCGAACTGCGGCGGCTCGAGGTCCATGTAGCGCTCGGTATCCTCGAACCACTGCAGGCTCACCTGCGCGGCGCGCTGCAGGCTCTCGACGGCGGGCCGTCGCTCAGCCTCGTACTCGGTGAGCGCGATGCGGACGTCGGGATGGCGCTGGAGCGCGGCGGCCAGCGCGATTGCGTCTTCGATCGCGAGTTTGGTGCCGGACCCAACCGAGAAGTGTGCCGTGTGCGCCGCGTCGCCGAGCAGCACGAGGTTGCCGTGGGACCAGGCGGCGTTCTTGACCGTCACGAAATTCCGCCACACCGAGCGATTCTTGAGAAGCGGATGGCCTTCGAGCTCATCCGCAAACAGCTTGCGACAAAACGCGACCGTCTCATCTTCTGTTGCCTGATCCATCCAGGCTTTGCGCCACGTCGCCTCGGTGGTCTCGACGATGAAGGTCGAATGGCCCTGCTCGTATTGGTAGGCATGCACGCGCCACAGCCCGTGCTTGTCGCGCTTGAAGTAGAAAGTGAAAGCGGGGAAGGCCCGCGTCGTGCCGAGCCACACGAACCGGTTCAGCCGCTCGTCGAACGAGGGGCGAAAATGCTCCGCATACCGCGATCGCACGACGCTGTTGAATCCGTCCGCGCCGACCACGAGGTCCGCTTCCGCATAGGCCGCGGGTTCGGTCACTTCGGCCCCGACGTCGATGCACACCCCGAGATCCTCGCAGCGTCGACCCAAAACCTCCAGGAGCGCGCGCCGCGAGAGGCCGCTGAAACCATGGCCGCTCGACCTGATGACGCCGCCGCGGTAGTGGATGTCGATGTCGTCCCAATGGTGAAAGTGG
>DATGEQ010000113.1:0-75831 GCA_035309945.1 Gemmatimonadales bacterium
AGGCCGCGCATCTGAGTTGTATCGTGCGGGCGACAGGCGAGGCTCATCGCACTAATGATATCCAATCACTTGCCCCTGCGCTCTTTGCGTACGCGCTCTATCTCGAGCAGGACTACCATCTCCATGAGGCCGCCGACGCGCTCGAGACGATGATTCGCGTAGGTGCCGACCGGATCCAGACATCGCAGATGATTGCGGCGTGGCTCCGACTGGGCCGCGTACTCCGTAAACAAACAGAGTTTGACCGTGCAATTGCTGCTTACCGGGAAAGTGGTCGCATTGCGGAGGTTGTCGGCGACCAGGCATCGGCTCTCCTAAGCCGGATCGGTCAGTGCAACGTTATTCATTACCGCGGTAATCTCGCGGAGGCAGAAGGTCAGTGGCGGGAAGTGCTCGCTTCGGCGAATCGGACGGATTTCCAGGAAATCAAGGCGCAAGCGTACCATGGACTTGGAAATATTCTCGCGCGTCGGGGACAGGCGCATGAGGGCGCGCCATATCTGTGGCGTGCTTATGAGCTCTACGAAGACGAGGCGCAGCAATTGCGCACGCTCAACGACCTTGGGATTCTCCTGCTCTCGATAGGTGAGGTTGCCGACGCGGAACGCGCCCTCACGGAAGTCGTACGACGCGAGAGAGCCACGGACAACCTTGCGAACGCAAAAATCGAACTGATGAACTGCGCGTCGTTCCGAAGAGACCGGGTTGGTTTCGAGCGGTGGCGTGAACGCGCTCTAGATCACGTGGTCGACCAATTGCCAAATATTCGCGCTGACTTTCATCTCAAAGCAGGTGTCGGTCTGGCGCGCTTCGGCAATTACCAGCGCGCCGAGCACGAGCTTCGGCGCGCGCAAGAAATCGCTCTCGCACATGGGCTTCATGAGTTCGTTTTCAAGATCGAGCAAATGAGGAACGGACTCCATGACTGCCGTGCTCTCGACGGTCTCGAGAACACGGCAGTGGAGCCTGACCGAGACGGTAGAGAGGCGCTTCGGGAGCTTTCAGCTTCCCTTGCGACTCTCAGTTCAAACGCTCAGTGACAAGTGTTTGGATTGCTCTGATCGCACGTACCACTCGTCCTCGGCCCCGACACATCGGCACACGCGGTAGCGGCGGTCAGCGCGAACGACACGAGAACGAGAGCGAGCAGGGCACGAATCCGGCGCGACATAGGGCCTCCAATCGAGTGGAATGGTGAATCCGGAACCGCAGTCAAGTTGAGTCGAACCGGCGCGCGCGTTTAGGGTGTTTTTGCGGCATCGTAGGGCGTTTTTGCGGCATCAGGGGACTTTGCGGAGGACGTGTAGGGGAATGCTGGTACTCGGGGCAGTCTCGGAGCTTCAATTCCAGCGACTGCGCGGCGCCGTCGCGCCGCGGTTCGTCCTCGCCCACGCGCGTAGCTGGGATGACGCGCTCGAGACGATCCGCGAGCGTCCCGTCGAAATCGCGGTCGTGGATCCCGCGCTCAGCGGAATCACCAGTGGACAGGAAATCGAGCGCCTGCACGTGCTGTTTCCGTCACTGCGCCTGATTCTGTACACGTTGATGACGCCGCAGCTCGCGCCCGTGCTGCTGACGCTCGGGCCGTGCGGCATCCGGCAGGTCGTGTTACGCGGCGTCGACGATCATCCCGAGCGGCTGCGCACGCTCGTCGAAGAAGAGGCGATGCACGCGGGCTCCAATCGGCTCGTCGAGCAGTTGACGCCGGCGTTGACGCCGCTTCCCCGCGAGCTGCGCTGGGTCCTGGAGGACGCGATCCGGAGCGCCGGCGCGGTGCAGACCATTCAAGAGATCGCCGCGCGGGCGCGCGTCGATCGCGGGACGTACGCGCGGTGGTTCGCGCGCGCCGGGTTACCGAGCCCGCGGCATATCCTCGCCGCGGCGCGCGTGCTCTACGCGCATCGCCTGCTCAAGGATCCTGGATTCACGATCGAAGACGTCGCCAAGCGACTCGGCTACGCTCAAGCGAAGACGCTGCAGCAACACGCCCGCGGCTACCTTGGCCTCACGGCAGGCGAAATGCGCCTGTCGCTCACGGTGGAGGAGGCAACGGCGCGCATCGTCCGGCGATTCCTGACCCCCACGCCGGTGCTCGCCACCGCCGCGGCTGCATCATGAGGCCTTTGCCGCCGCGCACGCCCCCGACCGTCCTGGTTGTCGACGACGAGGCGGGACTCCGCCGCGTGCTCGAACGATTCCTGGAGCGCAAGGGCTATCGAGTGCTGAGCGTCGGCACGGCGGAAGCAGCCTACGAGATGCTCGCCACGGACACCGCCGATGCGCTGCTCCTCGATATCCATCTGCCCACGATGTCAGGCCTCGCGTTGTACCTCGCCATCGTTCATCGCTGGCCCGCGCTCGATGGACACATCGCGATCATGACCGGCGATGCCGAGGCGGAAGAGGTGCGCGCCTGGCTGGACCATCATCGCTGCACGGTCATCCGGAAACCGTTCAATCTCCAGCAGGTGGCCGACTGGGTGGCGACGGCGTTGCAGCAGGATCGCGCGTCGGACGCGATGGACGCATGACGACCATTGCGTCGCCTCCGCCGCATGCCGACCCGCTGCATGTCTTGCGCGAATATCGCAATCTCGCGCCGTGGAACCTGCGCGACTTGTCGATGGTCGTCGGGGCCGTTCTCGATGCGTCCGCCGTCACGCCGATCAACGCCGCCGCGCGTGCGGCACCCAGCGAGCGGACGATTCGGTTCTACGTGACACGCGGGCTCGTGAGCCCGCCGGAGGGGCGCGGCACCGCCGCCACCTACTCCTACCGGCACTTTCTGCAACTGCTCGCGATCAAGCTCCGCCAGATGGAAGGCGCGACACTCGCCGCAATCACCAAGGACATGCAGGACCAGACGGGCGACGTGCTCGAACGCCGCTGCGCCCAAGTGCTCGGCGTCTCGCTGCCTCCCCCCGACCGTTTGCCCCTCAAAGGCGCCGAGGGCATGCCGCGCGGCAAGTCGGGCAGGGCGCTGACCGCATGGCTGACGCGCGAGGTGACGACGGAGCCGGGCGCTGCAACCACCTGGCGCCGCATCCCGGTCACCCGCGGCGTGGAGCTGCACGTCGACGCCGATCACCCTCTGGCGCGGCTCGGTCCCGATGACCATGGATTAGCCGAGACGATCCGTCAGGCGATCGCGAAACTCCTGCCCCACGGCTCGTAGTGTCTATTCACCCGTAACGGGGGTTCACCATCATGTTGGTCCTGCTGGCTCTCGCGGTGATCGTCGTGGTCTGGATGATCGCCGCGTATAACGGCCTGATTTCGCTAAAGAATCAAACGGTAAATGCCTTCAAGCAGATCGACGTGCAGCTCAAACGGCGGCACGATCTGATCCCAAACCTCGTCAACGCCGTGAAAGGCGCGATGGACTTCGAGAAGTCCACCCTCGAGGCCGTGATTCAGGCGCGCAACCAGGCAGTGAAGGTCAACGCGGCCGGTACCGGGCCGCAGGACGTGAAACAGATCAGCCAGGCGGAAAACGCATTGTCCGGCGCGCTGTCACGCCTGCTCGTGACCGTCGAGCGCTATCCCGAGCTCAAGGCGACCGGCAACGTCGGCCAATTACAGGAAGAGCTGACGTCCACGGAGAACCGGATTGCATTTGCGCGGCAGCTCTACAACGACACGGCTACACAGTACAACACCAAGCAGCAGCAATTCCCCACCACGCTCGTGGCCGGCCTGGCGCACGCGGAGCGGGCGGACCTGTGGGAAATCGAAGATCAGGCTGAGCGCGCGGTACCGCAGGTTGACCTCACCAGTCGGTAATCTCTTTCAGGAGCAGGAGGCCAATCGCCGGCGCACCACGTGGCTGGTGATTGGGTTCGTGCTGTTCTTCGCCTGGCTCGGCTTCGGCGGCGACTACGTCTGGTCCCTGTACGGCGGGCATCCGTTCCCACTGCTGGGCATCGTGCTGACGGTGGGCGCGATCATCACCGCACGCGTCGCATACCAGACCGGGCCCGAAAAAGTGCTGTGGTCGACCGGTGCGCATGAAGTCATCGATCCCCAGACCGACGCCGAGCGGCAGCTCGTGAATGTCGTCGAAGAGATGTCGATCGCGGCTGGCCTGCCGCGGCCCAGGATTTGGATCGTGCCGGACGAAGACCCAAACGCCTTCGCCACCGGGCACGGACCCGGTGATTCTCACATCGCCGTCACGCAAGGGTTGCTCCGCATCTGCAATCGCGAGGAGCTCCAAGCGGTCATCGGACACGAGCTCGGTCACGTCAAGAACTTCGATGTACGGCTGATGACAATGCTGGCCGCACTGGTCGGTGCCGTGCTCCTGGCGCGTGACGGCATGGGCCGCATGATGGGCGGGCGCGGCAGCCGTTTCGGGCGCGTCGAGGAGGAGGGCAAGAAGGGCGCCGGGCCCTTACTCGCGATCGTGCTCGCGTTATGGCTCATCTCGTGGGTGCTCGCGCCTCTCGTCACGCAACTGCTCGCGCTCGCCGTGAGCCGGCGGCGGGAGTATTTGGCGGACGACATGAGCGCGCAATTCACACGCAATCCTTTGGCGCTCGCCAGTGCCCTCGAGAAGATCGAAGGCGCCGCGGCTCCGACCACTGCGATCACGAGTGGGGCTGCGCACCTCTGTATCGCGGATCCGCTTGGCCGGCGTTTCACGAATCACGAAGGCTGGCTGGGCGACGTGTTCGCAACCCATCCGCCCATGGGGAAACGCATCGCGATTCTCAAAGGGATGGGTTACGCGCAGCTGAAGAAGGCGGCTCAGCCGCAGTAGAAATACGAAGCCCCCGGGACGGCTCGATGAGCGCGCCCGGGGGCTCCGACACATTGGCTACCCGGAGTCGAGGGCTTGCGCCCTTCGTTCTTCTCTCTGTCGCCACCACTGGACTGATCCGTCCACGGTTGGGCACTCAGAGGCTCCGGCTTCCATCCCTAGGCAACCCCGTCGGGTCGCCCAGTTCACCAATGTGGGTGCTACGGGTCAGATCGGGTCGCGGACCGACCTTCCGCACTGCACGTCGAGGCACCACTTCGACGTGGCTAGGGCAACGCGACTGGCCCTAGCTGTCCGACCCGGTGAGTTTACTCCCGGATCAACGAGCGCCTGAGCCCTTGGTTGCATCGGCGCTCTCCCCGGAATTTCCGTTCGGACTCGCTTTGAAGGCGTTGTTAGGACGCCAGGTCCCAACCCTTCCCTCCATCGCGCGTGGCATCAATATAGGGGGGTCTAAAAACCGCGCAAGTGCCGATATTTCTTCGGGTTAGCTCACTTCGATGTGCATCGCGTGTGGAGAGTAAAGAGTGTCTCCACAACCTGTTCCGGAGGTCATCCACATGATGTGGAGTTGTGAATCCACAGCACGCACGTTCCCACATCGGGGTTTTTAGCCTTCAATGGCGACTTCACAGTAGGCAAATGGCTCATTGGAGTCGGCTGGAACGAACAGAAATCCCGCGCCACTCGTCGCGTACCAACCGGCCAGCAGTTGTGTGGAGCGGCCTACCGCGGGTTCGGCGAACAGCGCCTGCGTCCAGCGACGGATGTGACGCAACTCCGGCGCGCGCCGCGACAAGAGACTCAATGCCGCGCCCAGCCCGTGCGTCGCGCGGAGAAAATGCGCGATCGCGTGACCGCGCTGGGCGAAGATATAGGAGCGGACTCCCGGCTCATCATAGAGCAACGTACCTTCGTATGGGTCGGCGGGTGGCGCGTCCATGCGCGGGCCGAAGTAGACGAACACGCGGTTGTCGCCGTCGCGACGCTCTACGACGACCGCGGCGGAATCGGCACCGAGGCGAGCCGCGTGCACCAGATCTTCGGCGGCGAGAATGCCGACCTGCGCAGTCCACTCGAGCGCCGCGAGTGCCTGGTCTAACGGCAGTCCGACGGCATCGTCATACGCGATGAGTCTCGGCGCCTCGCCGGCACGCTGGAAAAAATGCGCGAGCGCGTCGGCGCGATCGTCAAACGTACGAATGATGCGGGTAGTTGCGGGAACGGCCATCTAGGGATAATAACGGAGCGAGAATGCTTGCTGCAATTGTGATGGTAATCACTACGCTCGCGTCGCCGCTGCAGGACACGAGCACGCACCACGACACGACGCCGCCTTCCGCTCCAGCGCCGCCACCACCGACGCTCGAGCAGGTACGCTATATGGACGGCTTGAGAACCGTCACGCGTGGCCTCGCGCAGATCCGCGACGGCGTAAGCCGCGTGGTGCGAACCCAGCGGTCCGACTCCCTCACCCGCCGCCGCGCCGCACGGCGGCTCGGCGGGCTGTGCGGGACCGCGCGCACCTTCATCGCCAGCGGCCGGCCCAAGATGCAGCCCAACGCGTATTCCGACTCGACCCGCATTCTGGCGAAGCAGGTCACCATACGGCTGGACTCACTCACCAGCTCGTTGCCCCAATGCGAGAAGACGGCGGGGCATGACCCCACTACCGTGGCAACGGGATTGACGGCACGGCTCAAGAGCTATGACGACGCCCTGCAGGCGTTCCGCAGCGCTCTCAAGCCGGACAGCACGAAGGCGGTGACCAGCAGCAGTCCCTAAGTCGTTATGGTGACTGCTTTTGCCAACCCTGCAGCAGGTCAGTGACCTCCTGTTTCGTGTCGGCGAATTTTAGCCCCGCCACCACGGCCTGAAGCTTCGTTTGCGCGATCGGACGCGGCAGCGTAAACCGGAACGCTTCGATCGCCCAGCGGCGCACGTAGGAGCGCTCGTCGTCCAGATGCTTTACCAAGAGGTCCAGCGCGCGACTGTTCCCCCGACCCGCCAGCACCGCCAATGCATGCACCGCGAAATGCTGCTCCGGCACACGCGCTTCGACGGCGTCGATCAGCGTCGTGTCGCCGGTCCGTCCAATCGCGCGATAGGCCCCCAACTGGATCGCATCGCGGTAGGACGGCGTGTTCAGCGCTTGCATGATGATCGCGCGGCGGTCGGCCGTATCGTTGGTCGCCAGAGTCGTCACAGCGGCGCCACGGACTGCATCGCTCGAATCGTGTGTCCAGGCATCGCGCGCGAGCGCGAGTGCCTGGGCGCCGCCGATGCTGCCCAAGGCTTCGGCCGCGGCTGTGCGGACCTGTGCGGCGGTGTCCTTCAGCGCGGCCTGTACCGGCGGCAACGCGACCGCTGCTGGGAATTCGCCAAGCGCCGCGATCGCCGCCGCGCGCACCTGATAGTAGTCGGCATGCGTCGCTGCACGGGATAGAGCAGCGATCGCCGTCGTGTCGGCCTTCCGCTGGGCGAGCTGCGCGATCACCCACTGACGATTCCACAGATTCGGATCGCGCTCGAGCTGGGTGGCAAGCCACGCGGTCGGCTCGTCGAACGTCAGGCGCTTCAGTATGCCGTTATCTGTGTCGAAGACCACCATGGTGGGCGCGCTCTTTACACCCCGCACGACAATCGTGTCCTGCCGGTGCGATAGTTGGCTCCGCGCGGTAACGTCACCGGTCGCCATGCCGACACGCACTTTGACGGGCATCTGAAAGACCGTCGGCGTTGTGTAGCGCAGGCCCGTGCTGTCGGCTTTGGATGAGTCTTGTTGCACCTGTTGCACGACTATGGAAAGAGTGGCGCCGCTCGAATCGTATTTCGCGCTGATGGCGAATTCCGGATAACCCGCCTGATAGATCCACTGATCCCAGAACCAGTCGAGATTCTGGCCCGTGGCCTCGAGCACGGCCTGACGGAAGTCATCGGTCGTGGCGTTGCCAAAAGCGTGGGCGACCAGATAACGGTGTACGGATGCCCAGAACGCGTCGTCGCCCAGGTACTGCTTGAGCATTTCAAGGACCAACGCGCCCTTCGGGTAGATGTTATTCGAGCCGAGGGCGGCGAGAGGCATGCGGCGATTGTGGTCGATCTGCATGAACTGCTCGTACTCGTGCTGGTAGTAGTCCTCCTCGGCGCGCGGACCTTGCCGAGTCGCCCAATACTGTCCCGGCATAAACTCCGCGAATCCTTCATTGAGCCACATGTTGGCCCAATTCTCCGTGGTGACGTAATCACCGAACCATTGATGGGAGAGCTCGTGCGGAATCAGGATCCACACATACCATGGCCGATCCTGATAATTGCGCGGGCCGGGCAGCCAATCGACCAGCGTCGTGGCGCTGACGTTCTCCATCCCGCCGAAGAAGTCGGCGACAGTGGTCTGCGCGTACTTGGCCCACGGATAGTTGACGCCAGTGAGCCGCGAGTACACATCGATCATGTCGGGCGTCACCTTGAACAGCGGCCGCGCGAGCGCGGAGTCTTCGTGATAGACGTAGTAGTCGACCGGGATATTGCGCCACGTGTCGTGCACTTTGGCGAGCGGCGCCACAATGAGCGAAACGAGATACGTCGCCGACGGTTTGTCTTGCAGCCAGTGGAATGTGCGCGCCCCTTTCGCGGCCGGTGTCTCCGTGACGAGCCGCCCGTTCGAGACGGCCGTCATCCCCTGCGGAACGGTCGCCACGACTTCCCAGGTCATTTTGTCGTTGGGGAAATCGTACGTCGGAAACCAGTAGTGGTTGTCGTGATCCTCACCCTGGCTCCAGATCTGCCGCGGGCGATGCGGCCGTCCCTCGGGAGTGATGAAGGTCAGGCCCTGCCCGTTCGTGACTACGCCGTGGTAGCTGATCGTAAAGCGGGCGGTGTCGCCGTAGCCGATTGCCTTGGGGAGGAAAACCACGAGCGTGTCCCCATGGCGGCTCGTGCGTAACGTCCCGCCGCGCGCTGCCGTCACCGACTTCACGTCCAGCTTCGATCCGGCGTCGAGGACGAGAGAGTCCATGCCCGCCCGGCGGGCGACCAGCGTAGTCGCCACCTGCCCGTCGAAGGAAGTCGAATCCCAGTCGAAGTTGGAGACCTCGATGCGCTGGTGGATCAGATCGTAGTCATGGGAGCGCGAGTAGTGATCGGTGGCCATGCGTTCCGCGTTCGACTGAGCTTGGAGCGGCACGGCCAGGAAACAGATCAGTATCACGGCAATCGGGAGACGCATCGCGATTCCTGTCGAGGAGGGTTCGTGACGGCGGCGGCGCACGGAATCTACTCCGATACGGCGGGTTAGCGACGCTGCTATGATGCTGTCGCCACGCTGTTTATGGTCAATTGCGTACCGTTCCTGATTGACAGGCCTCGCAGGGATTAATACTTTTGCCCGCGGTTCAAGCATACGTGGCACCGTAACCGGCTGTCTGCGCTTCCGCGAGGACCATACGTCTCGCGGTTTTTGTTTGAGCCCGTCCCATGCCGCGGTGGCTTGGGTCGATCCAGTCCGGGGCCGTGCCCCATTGTGCAGAGGTTAGAACAGTATGGCTAAGGGTAAGGTGAAGTGGTTCAACGACGCGAAGGGCTTTGGCTTTATCGCGCAGGAGTCGGGTCCAGACGTGTTCGTCCACTTCACGGCGATCCAGGCCGAGGGCTTCCGCAGCCTCGCTGAGGGCGACAACGTCGAGTTCGACGTCGCCCAGGGTCCCAAGGGGCTGCAAGCGCAGAACGTCCGGAAAGTTTGACGTAGGGGCGCAGCGTGCTGCGTCCGTACAGGAAGCGGGCCCGGTCACACCGGGCCCGCTTGCTTTCCATATATTGGCGCCCATGACCACTGTCCTGCTGTTACTCCTCGCCCTCCAGACGCCGCGACCGGGGGTGGCCGCCTCGCCGCGCCCGTTCGCGTATCGGGGGTTCGCGCCGGGGATGACCTACCGCGATTTCGCGGCTCGCGCGCGCGGCATCTTGCACGGCGATAGTGACTTGGTCTGCCAGACGATGCACAACAACGCGAATGTGATGGATTGCGGGGTGAACGTGCGTGACCCCGTCGACAGCGCGCGTTTCTATCTGAGCGCCAACGTGATCGAAGGTCGTACGTCGGTCATCGCGCTCGTCGATTCGGGCGCGGCCTCGCTGGTCAAACAGCGCCAGGACGATCTGCGCGCGCAACTCGGCACACCGCAGCGTCGCCTGCGGAGCACGTGGGAATGGACGCGCGGGCGGCGATTCATTCGCCTCAGTTGGCGGGGCGCTGGAACGGGAGCGAGGGCATGGCGCAAGGTCTCGATCACGCTCAATGATCGAGACGTGATGAACCGCATCAGTAAATACGTGCCGAAAACTAAGAAGCGCTGACCAGATCCTCCGCCAGCTTGGCGATGCCCTGAGCACCGATCAGTTGATCGACCCAGCGCGGCGGCAGCCCGACCTCGCCATACCGCGCGCCCAGCAGTGCTCCCGCGACGGCGGCGTTCGTGTCCGTGTCGCCGCCCGCGCGAACCAGGTACAGCAACGCGTCCTCGAGTGTCCAGTCGTGCGTCACGAACCAGAAGGCAATCTCGACGCAGTGCACGACGTACCCGGTCTCGCCCATGACGGTGATCGGCAGATCGGATTCGCGCTCGCGCGGCACGCGGTGGATCGCATCGCGCAGCGTCCGCGGCGCGCGGTCGCCGATCCGGTGGAGCACTTCGTCGATGAAGTAGATGTTGCCGTGCAGCAGCTCGCGCGCCGCCAGGTTCACCGCGGCCGCGCCCCAAGTGCAGCGCTCGTCCGAATGCGTGATCGCCGCCTGCTGGGTCGACACGCGAATCAGGCGATCGATATTGTCGTGATAGCGGAGCGCCACGGGAATGCATCGCATGACGCTGCCGTTGCCGGCGCCGCGGCCGGGATTCTCTTGATTGGCAAGGCGGCCGCCCTCGAACGGCTCCTTGCCGCGCTCGATCAGCGTAAGGGCTCGTCTGGTCGTCATGCCGATGCCGCGACCATCCACCTTCATCCACTTCACCCAGCGCCGCGCGACGTCGGCGGCATCGAAATCCTTCGAGGCAAGCAGCGATTCGCCGAGCAACAAGGCCATCGCGGCATCGTCATCGTAGGGGGAGTTCTTAGGCGGCGGTGCGAGATCAGTGATCCCCTGCGGGTAGGCTTTGCGAATGGCCTCGGGCGATCCCAGATGCTCGGTGGGAACACCCAGCTGATTGCCCGCCACCAATCCGAGCAGCGCGCCCCGGGCGCGACTGATGAGCTGTGGGTCCAACATTGGGCCACAAGTTAACACCGCTCATGGCGCTCGTTTGGGGAATTCCGGCGTTGTACATCGTCCTGTGCGTCGTACTATGGGCTACGCAGGAGCGCATCACCTTCCCGGCGCCGCGCAGCCCCTTGCCCGATCCTGCCACGACCATCGGCTCGGGAGAGCGAATCGAGCTTCGGATGACGGATGGGACACGGCTTGTCGGGTGGTACATACCAGCCGCCGCGGAGGGCGGCAAAGGGCGGGAAGGGGCGGCAAGGGCGCCTGGACTGCTATGGTTCTACGGCAATGGCGAAACGATCGGCGCTATCTGGCCCATACTTCGCGACTTTAGACCACGGCATGCGGCGCTGCTCGTGGTCGACTATCCCGGCTATGGCGCAAGTGATGGTCGAACGAGCGAGGCTGGTATCTACGAAGCTGGGGACCTGGCGTATCGCGCGCTGAGCTCACGGCCTGAAGTCGACTCCCATCGCATCTACGTCTATGGACGATCATTGGGCAGCGCGGTCGCAACGCACGTCGCCGCAACGCACGCAATCGCCGGCCTGATCCTCGAATCACCGTTCAACAGCGCTCGTGGCATGGCGGCCCGGCACTACGGCATCTTCCCGCGGTTCCTGGTCCGGCTGCGCCTCGATAACCTCGGCCGAATGCCGCAGATCCACCGTCCCACACTGATCTTCCACGGCACAGCCGACGCGCTCGTGCCCATGAAGATGGGCCGGGAGGTGGCCGCCGCGGCGGGTGGGGGTGGGGGGCCAGTCGAGTTCATCATGATCGAGGGCGCGGATCACAACGACACCTACGACGTGGGTGGGAAGGCCTACAGGGACAAGCTCGCCGCCTTCGTCAAATAACGACGACGGGCTCCAGGCGATCTCGCTCCTCCTCGAAGACGCGCTGGGCTTCATCGAGGGCCCGGATCACGTTCGGCTGCTCGGGATCGCGGAACTTACTGCTCGGCGCGACTTTGCCCGTGAGCTTTCGGACTGCCACAAGCGCACGCGTCACCTCGCAACGACCCGCGTCGGGATCGGTATGACCGGCGACGAGCAGTTCCTCATATAAAGGAAGAGCCGCGGGATCGCCCAACACGTAGAGCGACTCCAGGATTTTGGGGGCTAGAAAGCGCCGCAGCATCTCGTCCCCGCGAATTCGCTGAAACAGCGCGATCACGTTGTGCGCCTGCCCCGGATAGTAGCGGGCGGCTTCGACGGCAACCCCGACAAACGCGTGGTGCGCTCCCGGTGTCTGCAGATATCTAGCGAAGAGCGGCCAGGCATCCTTGGGGTGGCGCTCCGCCAGGGCCAAGAAGGCAAAGTAGCGCCGTCCCAACGGCGCCTGCGTGTCGGCAATGACGGTCCGCAACCCGGCGACTCCCCAGCGCGCGCCGACGAGTGCAGCGGCCGCGGCGTGCTGCCAGCGCTCAAGCTCCGGTACGCGGAACGTGACGAGGTGAGGATCGAGAAACGCCCTGCACCGCTCCAGCAGCGCGAGCAGCCGGCGGTCGACGGCGGTGAGGGCAGGCTCGAGCGCTTCGGTATTCGGACGCCGCGCGAGCGCGAGCGCCTCCCAACCCATCTGCCCGAGGTTCAGCTCACTCCACGTCGTTTCCAATTCGGCGGCGTCGCGCGCGGCTATGAGTCGCTCGAGTCCCGCCGCGAAACTACACAGCCGCTGAACCGCATCCATACCGATAATGTGGAAAGCGCGTGGATATTGCGCTATCCCATTCACAGGCTTAACCTTGCCTCGCTCATGCGCTGGTGCCGGGCTCTCCTCGCGTCCGTTCTCTCGATCTCCGCCTGCTCCACAGCCAGCAGCCGCGGACCGATTGTCCTCGGACTTGCCGGCCCCTTCTCGCAGCCGCGCGGCATCTCGATGCGCCACGCGGCTGAGCTCGCGGTGCAGGAGATCAACGCGCAGGGCGGCATTCGCGGCCGGCGGGTCGAGCTGCGGATCCGCGACGATAGTGCGCGGCCCGACATCGCGATTCGGATTGCTCAGGACTTCGTCGAGGACCCGTCCATCGTTGCCGTCGTCGGTCATTTGACGTCGACGGCGTCGCTCGCGGCCGGGCGGATTTACGGCGAGGCGCGCCGCCCAATCGTGATGATTTCGCCGTCGGCGTCCAGCCCGGATCTCTCCGGCGTCAATCCATGGATGTTCCGCGCTTGTCCGAGCGACTTGAGCCACGGGACGCAACTGGCGCGCTATGCGCGCCGGCTCCTCAGTGCGCGGCGCGTGGGTGTGATTTACCTCGACGATGACTACGGTCGTGGCCTCAGGCTCTCGTTTGCGGGCGAATTCCGCCGGCTCGGCGGGCAAATCGTGGAAGAAGATCCGATGTTGTCCACAACCGCCAGCCTGGAGCCCTATCTGTCACGCTTGCGCCGGGGCGCCGGCATCGACGCCCTGATGCTCGCGACCGACCGGGGTGGCGCGGAGCTCGCGCTCAGGGAAATGCGTGCTCTGGGCCTGCATTGGACGGCGCTCGGCGGTGACGCACTCAGCGGGATCGAGACGGACGGCGCGATGGCCGAGGGTGTCCGGATGTCCGCTGCGTACCTCGTGGATCAACCCGGTGACCGGAACGCCAAATTCGTGAGCGCGTACGCCCGGGCGTATCCGGGCGAGCGACCGGACCATCGGGGTGCGACGGCGTACGACATCGTCCAGTTGCTCGCGACGGTCCTCGCGGACGTCGGCACAGACCGGCGCGCGATTCGCGACCGGCTCGCGCGCGTCGGGGGCGATCAACCCGCGTTCCAGGGGGTCACCGGAAAAATTTCCTTCGATACCAACGGCGACGTTCCCGAGAAACCGGTAGTGATCGGCACGGTCCGCGACGGGCAGCTCATCACCGAGCCCGGGCAATGATCTCGTTCGACACGATCCGCTGGCGCATCATCCTCGGCCTGTCCGGCTCACTCCTCGGTCTCGTGATCGCGGCGTTGGTGGGCGTGACCGCGCTGAGCACGTTGCGCCGCTCGCTCGCGCAAGAGATCGCGCACTTGCGCGCGTCGAGCGAGATCGGCAACGGGTTGGTGACAGCCGTGTTCGACGAGATCCGCGCGGCGGAGCAGGTACGCGAGGAGTTTCAGACCGCCGCGGACACCGCGTTCAGCTACCAGCAGCGTCTCGACGCTCTGCCGGGATTGACCGAAGCGGAGCGGATCACGGTCAACCGCATCAAGCAGCTGCAGTCGATTATCCACGTCGACTATTCGCTCGCGCACGCCGATCTCGATCTCGGCCGGACGCGGGAAGCGCAGGCGCTGTCCGTGAGTGTGCGGGCGCCGGTGACCGAGCTGACCAGACTCGTCCGCGACTTGTCGGCGCGCCAAGCCGACAAGAGCGTGGCGGCTGGCGAACGGCTGGCGGATCTCGCGCGTCAACGGCAGATCGTGCTGTGGCTCGTCTTGATTGCGACCGCCGCGATCGGCGTGACGGTCGGTCTGCTCACCGTGCGGTGGGTCGAGGGTCCGCTGATCCGTCTCGTCACGGCCGCCGAGCGTTTCGGCAGCGGCGATCTGCGGCCCGTCACCACCGGGCGGATGCCGCGCGAATTCCAGGTCCTCGCCGACGCGATGCGGCTCATGGGTGAGCGGCTCCGCGGCATCGTCGCCGAGGTCGTCACGGCGGCGGACAAGATCGCGGCGTCGGCCAGTGATCTCTCGGCGGTGAGTGAAGAGCTCGCGGCATCGTCGAGCCAGGTCTCGAGCGCGATGCTCGAGATCTCGAGCGGCGCCGAGAATCAGCGCAACGAGCTGAATGCGACGCAGACCGCGCTGGAGCTCCAGCGCAGGACGACCGCGGAGATGGCGGATGCCGCCTCGCGGGTCGCCCACCTCGGCGAAGAGATTCGGACCGTCGCGGACCGCCATCGGAGCGACATCGCCGCCGCTGGCAACACACTGCTCGACGTCCGCGAGGTCGTCCGCACGACTGGTACGGAGGTGACGCAGCTCGCCCAGCAGAGCACGGCTATCGACGACTTTGTCGAGCTGATCAAACGCATCTCTTCGCAGACGAACTTGCTCGCCCTGAATGCGGCGATCGAAGCCGCGCGCGCGGGCGAGCACGGCCGCGGCTTCGCGGTGGTCGCCGAGGAAGTCCGCCAGCTGGCCGACGAATCCGCGCGCGCCGCGGAAGACGTCGCGCGCACGACGCGCGTGATCCGCGAGCAGGTAGAGGAAGTGACCGCGACGATGGCGGTCGGTCAGGCGAAGGTCCGTGGCATCGAGTCGGTCGCCGAAGGCGCGGCGCGCGGTCTCACCGAGATCGTCTCCGCGGTCGAGCAGGTGGAGCAAGCGGCGGCGCGCGTGACGCACGCCGCGCAGGAGAACCGCGGCGTGACGGAGCAGCTGGGCGCGCAGGCGCAACAGGTCGTCAGTCGTGCCGTCTCGCATGCATCGAGCGCCGAGCAGGTGACGGCGGCGACGGAGCAGCAGGGCGCGTCTACCCAGGAAATGGCAGCGGCCGCCGGCGAGCTGCTCCAGGCGGCCGAGAAACTTCGCGGCTTAGTGCGCGGCTTTCGGATCTAGCGACGCGGGGGCTTCTTTTTCCTGGCCGGCGCCTTCTTCACGGCGACCGGCTTCTTCTTCCGCAGTCCTTCCTGGACTTCTGCCAGGACGCGATCGCCTTCGTCGGGGCCAATGAGGCCACGGCGCACGGCGTAACGCACGAGCTCTTCGGCATCCGCGGACGTGAAGTCCGCCAAGCCCGCGGCGCCGCGCATCGCCTTGATGAGCGCGTCCGCAACCGGACTGCGCAGCACGCTGGCGATGCCGGGAAGGGCTTCGAGTAACGACGAGATCTGCGAACCACCGAGCTCGGCTGCCATGAAAAGGGGTGGTTAAGGTGGCGGCAAGCTACACACCCCCTCTGGGGGCGTCAAGAATTGCGGGCAGGTGTGTCGCTCCGGTACACCGTGAGGTCGGACTGCGACAGTAATTCCCCCAGCACCGTACGGGTCCGCTGATCCAAGGGAAGCTCGAAATACATGTCGAAGCGGTAGCGGGCGTGATCGGACCCCGCGCCGGTGAGGATGAAGCCGTGCTGCGAAGGAGTTACGGCCTCGACCTCGATTTGCGCGATTTGCCTAAAAGCGACAGCAGCAGCAGTCGGGGGTGCGGCGCGTGTGCGGGAGGTAGCCATGGCGAGCTCCGGTTGATGCGAGAGATACCTCTGCGGAGAAGTGCGTCAAGAGCAGGGTAGTATAGATTTCCCCCCAGAGGAGAGCTGCCGTGGGCAGACGTGGAATCAAGGAATATCGGGCGCCTGAGGCCCTGGCGCTGATTTCCGCGGATCGCGCGCATCAACCGCTGGTATGTCCGTCGTGCGGAACACGAACGATTCAGCGCTCGCCCCGGCGCCGCGGGCTACGGGGGGAAGACGCAGTGCTGCTGACAGCGGAACGAGTGAGCCTGACGTGCGCGGCATGCAGCCGCCACGCATTTTACATCACGCGAGGCATGGAGCTGCCGCGCGATGCCTCCATGGATCCAAGGAGTTTATGAGAGAGAGTACACGTGGCTGGTGACGCCATACAGATGATGGGGACCGTCACCGAGGTCCTACCGAACACGACATTCCGCGTAAAACTCGAAAATGGTCATGAAGTCCTTGCCTACGTCAGCGGCAAGATGCGGAAGAACTACATCCGGATCCTGCAAGGCGACCGCGTGGCGGTCGACCTTTCACCCTACGATCTGACGCGCGGGCGGATTACGTACCGCTACAAATAACTAGCGGGGATGTTTGAGCAGCCTGTTCCAACGAATCCGGAACGGGTGTGTCGCCACGCTCATGTAGATGATCAGCGGCTTGCCCCGGATGTGGTCTCGCGGCAAAAATCCCCAGAACCGGCTGTCGTACGACTCGTCGCGGTTGTCGCCCATGACCCAGTAATGCTGGGGGGGAATGACGATCGGACCCCAGTCGTGCGTCGTGGGCCGGTAATGGTTCGGGTCACGTCCGACGTACTGCGGCAGCTGCAGGGCCCGGATTTGGCCCCAGTACATCGAGTCGGGACCGGCGCCGGTGTGAAGCGCATACGGCTCGTCCAGGCGCTGCCCGTTGCGGATCACGGTGTCATGCACCATCTGCAGCGTGTCTCCAGGCATGCCGATGAGCCGTTTCACGATGTTGAGATTCGGCGTCGAGTCCTCGACCGAGCGAAAAACCACGACCTGGTCCCGCTGAGGCGCGGAGAACGACGGCAGCCGGCAGCAATGGAAGCCGGTGAGTGGAATCTCGAGCTCGCCCCCGAACGTCGCCTTGTCGACGAACAGGAAGTCGCCGACCAGGAGCGTGTTCTCCATGCTCGCGGATGGGATGCGAAACGCTTCGACGAGGAACGACCGCAACACCACCCAGATGAGGAGCGCCCAGCCGATCGCCTTCAACCAGGCAATCGTCTCTTCGCGCGCTGACTTCGCGTGCGGCGGTTCTGCAGGTTTGGTGGAGGTTGGTGGAGGTTGTGAAGGTTTCGATGAACGCGGTGCCGTCATGGATGCTCAACCCAATCAGCGATGAAGATATTCGTCTCTCCTTGCGCCTTGCCGTGACGATTCGACGCCCACACAAGTTGTTTGCCATCCGGTGAGAACATCGGGAAGGCGTCGAACGCGGGACTGGTCGTGATCTGCTCGAGACCCGTGCCGTCGGCGTTGACGAGGTAGAGATCGAAGTTGCGGGAGCGGGGATTCTTGTAGTTCGACGCGAAGATGATCCGCTTGCCGTCCGGATGGAAATACGGCGCGAAGCTCGCGCCGCCGAGATCGGTGACGCGATGCTGATTCGAGCCGTCGGCGTTCATCACCCAGAGGTCCATGCGGACCGGCCGCACGAGGTTCTGCGCGATCAGCGACCGGTAATCGGCGGAATCGGCAGCCGTCTGCGGATGCCAGGCGCGATAGACGATTTGCTTGCCGTCGGGTGAGAAGAACGGGCCGCCATCGTACCCCAGGGTATTCGTCAACCGCTTCAGGTTGCTGCCGTCGACACCCATCGTGTAGATGTCGAGGTCGCCGTCCCGCAGTGACGTGAACACGATCGTCTTGCCGTCGGGTGAGAGCGTGCCTTCGGCGTCGTAGCCGGGATTGTCGGTCAGCCGCCGCGCGCCACTCCCGTCGGCGCTGGCGACGTAGATGTCGTAGTTGTACAGCGCCCAGACGTATCCCTTGGAATAATCGGGTCGCGGCGGGCAGGCGGAGTCGGCGTGCTCGGTGGTGGAATAGAAGATCCGCCGATCGTCGTCGAAAAAATATCCGCAGGTCGTACGACCCTTCCCGCTCGAGACCCGGCGCATGCCCGTGCCGTCGACGTTCATCACGAATTGCTGGTCACATCCGGAATCGCCGACATGGCGCTGGAAAATGAGCTGCCGCCCCGAGTGCGAGAAATACGCTTCAGCGTTCTCGCCGCCCTGGGTGAGCTGGCGGATGTTGCGGAGGTGTACTTCACCCGAATCGGCCGGTATCGTCTGGAGCAGCAGAGCGAGGAGGAACATGGACTCGCAAGCTAGAGTCATTCAAAGGCGCAGGCAATGTTAGATTATCAGCTCCGATGAACGATCCCAAAGCGCCGCGTCCCTCCCGGCAGCCCTTGCTCGACTCCCTCGGCCAGATGTGCGCCGACGGTAAACAGACGGCGGAATACCTGTGGCAGGTACCGAAGGACGCGGCGGCGCGTCAGAAGATCCTCGACCTCTTGACGCAAATCGCAACGGAAAGCGCCAAGCAGGGTCGCAAGGAAATGCCCAAGATCGCCGAAGAGCTGAAGATCGCCGCTCAGGCATCACCGTCGCCGCAGCAGGTCGAGCTTCTGGTCGACGGATTCGACCGCTTGTACAAGCTCTGGCAAGCCGCCAAATCCGGACTGCTATGACGGAGACCGTGACACGCATCGCACGAGACGCGGGCGCGGGCAACATCGATCAGCTCTGCATCAATGCCATTCGCACGCTCGCGATGGACGCCGTCCAACAAGCGGACTCCGGCCATCCCGGAACGCCGATGGCACTGGCGCCGCTCGCCTACGTGCTGTGGCAGCGGCATCTGCGCTACAACCCCGCGAATCCCGACTGGGTGGACCGCGACCGCTTCGTGCTCTCCGCCGGGCACGCCTGCATGCTGCTGTACAGCGTGCTCTATCTCACCGGGTACGATCTCACGCTCGACGACATCAAACAGTTCCGGCAATGGGGCAGCCGCGCCGCCGGGCACCCCGAGCACGGCGTCACGCCCGGCGTTGAGGCGACCACGGGCCCGCTCGGCCAGGGCGTGGGCAATGCGGTCGGCATCGCGATCGCGGAGGCGCAATTGGCGGCGCTGTTCAACCAGCCCGGCCACGCGATCATCGATCATTGCACCTACTTCATCGCGTCAGACGGCGACGTCATGGAGGGCGTCTCGCATGAAGCCGCGTCGCTGGCGGGGCACCTGAAGCTCGGCAAGCTGATCGGATTCTACGACGACAATCGCATCACGATAGACGGATCGACCGATCTTGCGTTCACCGACGATACCGCCAAGCGGTTCGAGGCGTACGGCTGGCATGTCCAACGCGTCGCCGACGGCAACGATCTCGACGCGATCGATACCGCCATCACGCAAGCGAAACGTGTGACCGACCGGCCGTCGCTGATCATCATGCGGACCCATATCGCGTGGGGCAGCCCGCACAAACAAGACACGGCCGAGGCGCACGGCGCTGCGCTTGGCGCGGACGAGGTGAAAGCCACCAAGCAAAACCTGGGCTGGCCCTCGTTGGAGCCGTTTTATGTTCCGCCGGAGGCCCTCGCGCAGTGGCGACGCGCGCAGGAGCGGGGCGCACGACTCGAAGCCGACTGGCAAAAGAAGTGGGATGCCTATCGGGCCGCGCATCACGCTCTGGCGGGCGAGCTGGACCGGAGAATCGCCGGCCGGTTGCCCGCCGAATGGGACGCCAATGTCCCGGCGTTCGGGGCGAAAGACGCCCAGGCGACGCGCGCGGCCTCAGGCAAGGTGCTGAATGCGATCGCGGCCAAACTGCCGGAGCTCATCGGCGGCTCGGCCGATCTCACCGGTTCCAATAACACCGAAATCAAGGGTGGCGGCGTATTCTCCGCCGGCGCGCGCACCGGCCGAAACTTCCATTTCGGCGTCCGCGAGCATGGCATGGGAGCGGTGCTGAACGGGATCGCGCTGCACCGCGGATTCATCCCATTCGGCGGTACGTTCCTCGTGTTCTCCGACTACATGCGCCCGTCGATTCGTCTCGCGGCGCTGACGCACCTGAAACCGATCTACGTCTTCACGCACGACTCCATCGGTCTTGGCGAAGACGGGCCGACGCATCAACCGATCGAGCATCTGGCCGCGCTGCGCGCGATACCGAACATGACGGTGATTCGCCCTTCGGATCCGACCGAGGTCGTCGAGGCCTGGCGCGCCGCGATCCAGCATCGCGGCGGTCCGGTGGCGTTGGTCCTGACACGCCAGAAGGTTCAGGTCGTCGATCGCGCGCAATACGCGCCGGCGGCAGGGCTGCATAAGGGCGGCTACGTCCTCGCGGACTCGAAGAGTCCTGACGTCGTCCTCATGTCGAGCGGTTCCGAAGTGGAACTGATGTTGCGCGCCTATGAACGGCTGAAGGCTGACGGCAGGCGGCCACGCGCGGTATCGATGCCCTGCCTCGAGTATTTCGCGAAGCAGCCCGAGGACTATCGCAACTCCGTGCTGCCAAGCGGCGTCCCGCGGATCGCGATCGAAGCCGCGGCGCCGCAGTCGTGGTATCGCTGGGTGGGCGAGCGCGGAGTGATCGTGGGCATCGACCGGTTCGGGGAGTCCGCGCCGTATCAGCGTATCTACCAGGAGCTCGGGCTCACGGTGGACGCCGTGGTTGCCGAAGCCCGGGAGCTCGCGTAGGTTTCCCGGTCGATGAAACCAGTCACCATGTTGATGTGCTGCCACCTCTGCCGCTCCATGTGTTGTCGGAGAGCGGACGATCTGGCGCGCCAACATGCGGGATGAGATGACGTAACACAGAGGGCTCTAGGCCCTACCTGCTAAGGCACCATGATCGGCCGCGACTCCGTTTCGAGTCGCGGCCGATCGCTTTTTGGGGAGGAAAGAATACATGTCGGCACAGGTTGTCGGATTATCCGGCAGTCCCAACACAACGTCGCGTTCTCGCGCGCTGCTCGAGCTCGCGCTTGCCTCGCTCGAGCGGCAAGGCGTGGGGCCGTCACTACTGATCGATCTCGCGACGCTCCCAGCGGACGGGCTTCTGGGTCGCCGCAGGGATCAAGACGTGGCGAACGCGATTCAGAGCGTGCTCGATGCAGGTGTGCTCGTCGTCAGTACGCCGGTCTATCGCGCGACGTATAGCGGGCTGCTGAAGGTCTTCTTCGACCTGCTGCCGCAGGATGCGCTCGCTCGAAAAGTCGCGATTCCGATCGCGACGGGCGGCGGCCCGAGCCATCTGCTCGCCGTCGATCACGGCCTCCGCCCGCTGCTCGCGAGCGTCGGCGCGCTGGTCGTAGCGACCGGCGTGTACGGGACCGACGCGCAATTCCGGCACGGCGCGCCCGAGCCGGCGCTCGTCGAGCGCATCGAGCGCGCCGCGCAGGAAGCCACCAACCTCCACCAACCCTCGATAACCTCTTTATGATCGCGATCTACTACGAGCACCCACACTGGTTCTCGCCGCTGTTTGCCGAGCTCGACAGGCGCGGCACGCCGTACACGCGACTGCACGCGGAGCGTCACTCGTTCGACCCGGGTGTGAAGCCGCCATACGATGTCGTGTTCAATCGGATGAGCCCCTCGGCGTGGCAGCGCGGCCATGGCCACGCGGTGTTCTACACGCATCAGTTTCTGGCGCATCTCGAACGGCACGGCGTGCGCGTCATCAACGGCACGTGCGCGTATCGAGCCGAGACATCAAAAGCATTCCAGCTCTCGGTGCTGCGAGAGTTGCGCCTGCCCTACCCCGCGGCTCGCGTCATCAACGATCCCGCGGATGCGCCGGCCGCGGCGGCCGATCTCGAGTTCCCCGTCGTGGTGAAGCCGAATGTCGGAGGGAGCGGCGCGGGCATCATCCGGTTCGATACCGCCGAACAGCTCGCGGCCGCGGTCGCGACCGGCGGGTTGGAGCTTGGCCCCGACCAGACCGCGCTCGTGCAGGAGTTCATCCCCTCGGAAGAGGGACGCATCACCCGGGTCGAAGTGCTGGGCGGCCGTTTCCTCTACGCCATTCGCGTCTATTCGTCGGGGGAGACGTTCAATCTGTGTCCCGCCGACGTCTGTCAGACCACGGCAGGCGCTGAGCTCGTGCGCAGCGCCTGCCCGGTCGACGCTCCGCGCAACGGTTTGCGCGTCGAGGGTTACGAGCCGCCGCGGCAAGTGATCCGGGACGTCGAGCGGATCGCCGCCGCCTGCGGCATCGAGGTCGGCGGCATCGAGTACGTCATCGATGACAACAGCGGCAAGCTCTACTACTACGACGTCAACGCCCTATCCAACTTCGTCGCCGATGCGCCGCGCGTCGTCGGGTTCGATGCCTTTGCGCGTCTCGCCGACTTCCTGGAACAGGAGGCTCGCTGATGCGCTTCGGGTACTGGCTGCCGGTTTTCGGCGGATGGCTCCGCAACGTCGCGGACGAGCGCATGGAAGCAGAATGGTCGTATGTCCGCAAGTTGGCACGCGCGAGCGAGCGCGCCGGATTCGATCTCACGCTGATCGCAGAGCTGAATCTCAACGACATCAAGGGGCCGGACGCGCCGGCGCTCGACGCCTGGTCCACGGCGGCCGCGCTCGCGGCGGTCACGGAGCGACTCGAGCTGATGGTCGCGGTACGGCCCACGTTCCACCCACCGGCGCTGCTGGCCAAGCAGGCAGCAAACATCGACCGCATCTCCGGCGGCCGCTTGTCGCTGAACGTGGTGTCGTCGTGGTGGGCCGAAGAGGCGAAGCAATACGGCGTGGAGTTCGACACGCACGATGCGCGCTACGCCCGCACCGCCGAGTGGCTGACGGTGGTCGACGGCCTCTGGTCCGAGCGGCGCTTCAGCTTCTCGGGCAAATACTATCGCATCGAGAGCGCGCTGCTCGAGCCCAAGCCGCTGCGCCGGCCGCGGCCGACGCTGTACGCGGGCGGTGAATCAGCTGCCGCAAAAACGCTCATCGCTCGCTCCTGCGATGGATACCTGATGCACGGGGATCCGCCCGAGCGGGTCGGCGCGAAGATCAGCGACATGCAAACGTTGCGCGAGGCCAACGGCCTCGAGCCCCTGGTCTACGGTGTGGCCGGCTACGTCGTGTGCCGCGCCACCGAAGCCGCGGCGCGGCGCGAAGTCGATCGCATCACCGACGTCCGGCAGAACGCGGCCGGGTACGCGAACTACGAACAATGGCTCGCGAATACCCAGCTCGAGCAGCGCGTCAGTCTCGAGGACTACTCGGTCTCGAATCGCGGCCTCAAGGCCGGTCTCGTCGGGACACCCGAGCAAGTCGCGGACCGGATTCGGGAATTCGAGCTGGCGGGCGTGGATTTGTTGCTGCTGCAGTTCAGCCCGCAGCTCGAGGAGATGGAACGGTTCGCCGAAGAAGTGATCCCGCTCGTTAACGCGACGCCAGCTGTGCGATGAGACGGCCGGCCGCACGCCCCGAGCGGACGCACGCCGAGACACCGGCGCCGTCATAACCGGCGCCGGCGATCGCAAGAGGTGGCAGCCGGCTCAGCCGGTGCCGCACTTCCTCCAGCTGCTTTTGATGTGCCGCACGATATCGGGGCAGGCCGCGATTCCAGTAGAAGGGGCGCGACCAGAGCGGCTCGCCGCGAATTCCCAGGATCCGGACGAGCTCGGGATGAGCGCGGCCCGCGGGATCGCCGTCGCCGGGCGCAAGGAACGCACGCAACAACACGCTGCCTTGCGGCGCGCGCCCCGGGAACTTCGCCGATGCGTACGTGCAGGCGCGAATCTGTCCCGCGACATCCGGATTCACAACGAAACCCGAGCCCTCGAGCGCCCGCGCGAGCTGTGTTTCGCGATACGCCAGCGAAACGGTGATACTCGGCGCGTAGAGAACATCCTCGAGAGAGCGCGCGTGCGTGACTCCCACGGCTTCGAGGATCCGGCCGGCGACGTACGCCGGCACGGCCAGTACGACGGCCTCCACATCGTGCGCGGATCCGCCTGTGACCGCGAGCCGCCAGCCGCTGCCCGCACGCGCGAGTCCCGCTACGCCCTGTGCGAAGCGCAGGACGCTCCCGAGCCGGGCGGCCAGCGCCGCGACCGGCTCATACATGCCGCCCGCAAAGCTCCGAAAGCCGACCGAGACCGCGCTCTTCGACGCTTCGATGCCGAGCATCGCGGCCGCCCGTCCCTCGTCGATTGGTGCGAGTGCCGCGCCCGTCCAGACGCTCGTGCCGCGTGCCTGTTGACTCACGATTCGGTCGCCGATGCCTAATGCTCCGGCGAGCTCGGGCAGGTCGGTCTCGCCGGCGAGAAATGCGTCGGGACCACCTTCCACGACAAATCCATCGACGCGCTCGGACACGATGACGCCGCCGGCTCGCCGCTCGCTTTCGAGCACGGTGACGTCGCAGCCACCGGCCTGCACGAGCTCCCAGGCCGCAGCGAGTCCCGCGATGCCCGCGCCGACGACCACGACCTTCACGCCCAGCCTCGCTCTGCGGCGGCCTCGCGGACAGCGGCAGCGACGGCGGCCACCAGACCGGCATCGTCGTTGAGCGACGCCGTCCGCTCGAGTTGAACGCCCAGGCGCCGCGCGAGTGATTGGTACTCGATGTCGATGTCGTACAAGATCTCGACGTGATCGCAGACGAATCCGATGGGGACGAGCAGGATTGCGTCGTGCCCGCGGCGCCGCGCCAATTCTTCCATGAGGTCGCCGGCATCGGGGCCAAGCCACGGCTCGTTCGTCGCGCCGGCGCTCTGGTAGGCAAAGTGCCACGTCGTTAGCTCGAGGCGCCGCGCGACTTCCGCAGCACTGGCCTTGAGCTCCTCGGGATACGGATCGCCGGCCGCAACGATTCGTTCGGGCAAGCTGTGCGCGGTGAAGATGATCTGGACATCCGCAGGTCGCGGAAAGCGCTGCAGACCTTCCGTCACGTGATCGGCCACGGTCTGGAGAAAACGCGGTTGCTCCCACCAGCTTCGCACTACTGCGATGTCCAGAGGCCCCGCTGCGGCTGCGGCATCGAGCAACTTTTTCTCGTACGCGCCTACCGACAGTGCCGAGTAATGGGGAGCCATCGCGACACCGACGAGACGACCGTAGCCGGCGCGCTTGATCTCGTCGACCGTCTCCTTGATGTACGGATGCCAGTGACGCATTCCGACGTACGACCGGAAGCCGTCGCCGAGCGCGCGTCCCACGCCGGCGGCCTGCGCTTTCGTCAGCTCGAGAATCGGCGAGCGTCCGCCGATACGCGCATAGCGCGCGCGAATTTCCTCGAGCAGCTGCGGCTTCGTTGCGCGTCCACCGCGCACGTCGAGCAGATACGGCTCGACCTCGGCCAGATTGCCGGGGCCGCCGTACGCCATCAGGAGCACGGCGATCGGGGGCGATTCAGGCGCCATGCACCTGCTCGACGACGGCGCGCACGGCCGCCACGTCGGTGTCGGGGAGCACGCCGTGGCCGAGATTGAAGATGTGACCGGGGCGGCGCCCCGCGCGCGACAGAATGTCGCGAACCTGGCGCGTGCGCTCGCCCGCGGGCGCGAGCAATGCCGCGGGATCCAGATTGCCCTGAATGGCGCGCTGCCGCTCCCCGATGCGCGCCCATGCGGCATCGAGGGGAATACGCCAGTCAACGCTGATCACGTCGCCGCCAGCGGCGGCAAAATCTTCGAGGAAGGTGGCCGTCCCGGTGCCGAAGTGAATCAGCGGGACATCCGCGCCGCCCGCTTTCGCGAATGTCAGCGCCTTTTGACTGTGCGGCTGCACGAAAGTGCGATAGTCGTCCGGAGAGAGGCACCCCACCCAGCTGTCGAACAGCTGCAACGCCTGCGCGCCGGCGCGCGCCTGCGCCGCCAAGAATTTGCCGATGATCTCCGCGAGCTTGCTCAACAGCAGGTGCCAGGCATCGGGTGTCTGGTACATGAAGCGCTTGGTCTTCGTGAATGTGCGACTGGCGCCGCCTTCGATCGCGTAGCTCGCAAGCGTGAACGGCGCGCCGGCAAAGCCGATGAGCGCGACGTCCTTCGGCAGCTCGCGACGCGCGAGACGCACCGCCTCCAGCACGAATCCAAGGTCGGCTTCGATGCTGAACGACGGCAAGCGTTCGACGTCCCCGGCCTCGGCAATCGGGCGATCGATGACAGGGCCCTCGCCGGTCGCGAAGCGCAGACCCAGGCGCAGCGGCTCGAACGGCAACAGGATGTCGGCGAAAATGATCGCGGCGTCAACCCCGAGATGCTCGACTGGCTGTAAAGTGATCTTGGCGGCGAGCTCGGGATTGTGGCAGAGCTCGAGAATGCTGTGCCGCTTGCGGAGCTTGCGGTATTGCGGCATGTACCGTCCGGCCTGCCGCATGAACCACACGGGAGTGACGTCGGTGCGCTCTCGACGGCACGCCTTAAGAAACCGCAGCTTCCCGCGCTCCGCCCTCGTGGGCGATCAGGATGGTGTCGCCTTCCAGTCGCACCTGATAGGCTGCGACGGGGAGCACCGGCGGACCACCGAGCACGCGGCCCGTCTCGAGTGAAAAGACGCCTTCGTGCCAGGGACACGTCACGGCGCAGCGCGCGGCGTCGACCGTCCCCTCGGACAAACTGGCGCGCGCGTGCGTGCAGCGGTTGGCGATCGCGTAGATCGTGCCGTTGACGTTGAATAGCGCGACTGCCTCGTTAGAGGCGTACACGCGCTTGGCCGTGCCGGGCGGCAGCTCCGACAGGCTGGCGACGGGAGTGAAGCCGTCGGCGCGGGCCGGCCGCCGCGCCACCGCCTGCGCGGATCCCGCGCCTCCCAGCGTGTCGAGCATATCCCACAGCGACATCTGCACGCATGTGAAGGTCGGGGTATCGCGCAGCGTATACGACGATGCTTCGCTCTCGCGCAGCTCCATGACGAGGTCGAGGAACTCGCCCGGGTTGTCGCCTTCGAACGCGACGATGAACTCCTGATCGTCGAGCCCGTAGGAGTACGTCGTGTTGAGACGAATCGTCGGATACTTGCGACCGATGCGCACGTGCTCGTCCATCATCTTCTGGCGCTCGGGCTTGGGCAGCGCGTACCAGGCTCTGGTCTTGATGAACGGATACACGAACAGGTACTTCGCCGCACTCGGCTGGATGACGAGTCGCTGCTCGCGGTCGGGCTCGGCGGGGAATTCGTAGATCGAGCGGCGCGTCATCGCGAGATAGCTGTAGGGAATCGAGAGGTATGCGCCGAGGTCGGTGCGATTCAGCGCGGTCTGGAGCTCGACGAGGGCATCGAGGTCCTCCGCCACCTGCCACAGCAGGAGATC
Source organism: Gemmatimonadales bacterium (assembly GCA_035309945.1). Taxonomy (GTDB): domain Bacteria; phylum Gemmatimonadota; class Gemmatimonadetes; order Gemmatimonadales; family GWC2-71-9; genus 20CM-2-65-7. The sequence goes on from DATGEQ010000113.1 coordinate 27,510, forward strand.
CGTGTCGCCGCGGATTCCCACCAGTCCGTAAGGCCGCAGCAGCAGCCGGCCGTTGTAGCGCTCCAGCGTCTCGCCGAACTCGAGTTTTGCCGACGATTGGCGCTCGGCGGTCAGCCGGCGCCACGCCGGATCGAGCTTATAGAAGGCGTAACGGACGACTTGGCGCTTTTCCTTACCGGGACCGCTCATAGGGAGGGAATCTATCGACTAAAAGGGAGAAGGGAGATGGGAGAAGGGAGATGGGAGATGGGAGATGGGAGAAGGGAGATGTACTATCTGCGACACCGTTAAGTACTTCTCCCATCTCCCTTCTCCCGCATCTTCCGGAGATAGGCCTTGGTGACGAAAAACGTCAGCACCGAAAAGGTGAGCAGGGGTAACGCGACAAGCACCAGCGAGCTCCAAAAATAGATCAGATCGATGTTCGAATTCATCGCCCGATGAACCGCCGGAGGTGGCGCAGATAGTACGTCAGGGCGGCACCGAGTGCCGCGAAGCCCAGACCGAGCACGAGCTGCCCGCGCCAGATGGACCACAGCGCAAAGCCGGCACAAAAGACGATGCCGGTGGTGATCAGGACACGATGGAATGGAATCATCGTTGGCTACGCGATCTTGTCGAGCACCATCAGCGTCAACAGCGCGGGCAGATAGAGAATAGAGATGAAGAACAGCCGCCACGCGCGCGCGGGAGTCGCGCCGACGAGGAGCCCGGTGCCCGCGGCTACGTAGGCGAGGCCGAGGGCCAGGGCACCGAAGAAGTACCACGTGCCGGTCACGCCGAGAAGCGTCGGCATGAGACTGATCGGGAGCAGCGCCATCGCGTAGAGCAACGCCATGCGGCCTGTGTCGCGGCCATCCTCATCCGAGACGCTGAGCATCCGCAACCCCCCCGCGCGGTAGTCCTCGCGATACAGCCACGCCAGGGCGAGGAAATGCGGAAGCTGCCACAGGAACAGAATCCAGAAGAGCGCCGCGACGGCGGCGCCGAGACTCCCGCCCGCGGCTGTCCAGCCACCGACGATGGGCAACGCGCCCGGGACGGCGCCGACGAGCGTGTTGAGCGACGTCTTGCGCTTGAGCGGCGTGTAGAGCAGCACGTAGCTCGCAAAGGTCAGCGCCGCCAGTGCGGCGGTGAGCCGATTGACGGTTAGGCCCAAATACACGACGCCGCCCACGGTAATTGCCGTGGCGAACCAGATCGCGGCGCGCGGGCTCAGGCGCCCGGAGGGGAGCGGCCGGTGGCGCGTGCGCGCCATCCGGCCATCGACGTCGCGCTCGCGAATCTGATTCCACGCATTCGTCCCGCCGGCAACGAGCGCGGTGCCGAGCAGGGTGTTGAACAGCAAAAACAAGTTGACGTGATCGCGCGCGCCGAGATAGAACCCCGCGGCGGCGGTGATCAGCACCAGCTGCGTGATGCGTGGCTTCGTCAGCTCGAGCAGCGACCTCACTTAAAGACTTTCTCCATCACCCCGGCGGTGACCAGAATGATCGCGAGCGGCAGCGGGATGATGAAAATGATCCTGAGCCGCCAACGCTCGAACTTGAGGTGCATGAAAAACAGCGCCACGAGCAGCGCCTTCCACACCGCGAGAAACAGGAGCAGCAAGAGCTTGATGTTGCGCGACAGCGGCAGCTCGAACGCCAGCGACACCTCGGCGACCGTCAGCACGAATAAATACAGCCAAATCAGCATGTAGTTCGGCCGCTTGTGCGATGTGTCGGAGTGCGGAGTCGTTGCAGTCATGGACAGGCGCGCCTCAGATCAGGTAGACGATCGTGAAGAGGATGATCCAGACCAGGTCGACGAAGTGCCAGTACAGACCGATGACCTCGATGCCGCGGTAATCCTGGGGCGAGTATTTCTCCGGCAACACCTTTGTGAAGTACAGATACGTCATGCTGATGACACCGCACGTCACGTGGAAGCCGTGGAAGCCGGTCATCGTGAAGAAGCTGGAGCCGTACAACCCCGCCACGGCCAGCCCGTACTTGATCGGGTCGGCGGCGGCATGCTCGGCCAGGAGCGAGCCGTCGCGGAAACCGGCCGGCGTGAAGCCCTCGTGCACGAGCTTGAAGTACTCGATGAGCTGGACACCAACGAAGGCGGCGCCGCAGAGGATCGTGACCAGCATCCAGAACTTGAGGCCGCCGTCGCGCAGCGTTTTTCCCGGCACCGGCCGCAGGAAGTACTTCTTGCCGTCCTGAATCGCGGCATACGCCTTGACCATCGAGACGGACGAGCAAATCAGCAGGAAAGTGTTGAACGCGGTCAGCGGGACGTTCAACACCGCGCCGGGTTTCGCCCATTCACCGGGCGCGCCGAAGCGCAGCACGATGTAGGACCCGATCAGCGCCGTGAAGAACATCACGTCGCTGGCCAGGAAGACCCACATCCCCAGCTTGTTGCTGTAGACCCCCGCTCCCGACTCGGCCGGGAACGGTGGCCGCATCGAATCGACTGTCTGCGTCGCGTGCGTCATCGCGTTCTCCCGGTCAATGACCCGCGGCCGGCGCGGGATCGCGGTCAGTGGGCAGCTTCACGTATTGCGGCAGGAAATCGCTGCCGCGCGCCTCGGCTTCCGGCGAGCTGAACTCGTACGGTCCGCGATAGACGTTGGGCGTCCGTTCCCAGTTACCGTGCGGCGCCGGGTTCGGCAGCGACCACTCCATGCCGTTGTCGTCCCACGGATTCTGCGGCGCCTTCTGTCCGAACTTGAGGCTCCACAGGAAATTGAACGCGAACAGGAACTGTATCGCGAACAGCGCAAACGCCGCGTACGAAATGAATTCGTTGAGCGGCTGCTGCGGCTTCAGGAAGTCATAAATCGTGGGATCGTAGATGCGCCGCATCTGGCCGCCCATGCCGATGATGTGCATCGGGAAGAACGTCAGATTGTACGCGACGAACGTCAGCCAGAAGTGGATCTTGCCTAAGCCCGGGTTCATCATCCGGCCGAACATCTTGGGATACCAGTACGTGATCGCCGCGAACAGCGCGAACAGCGAGCCCCCGAACAGCACGTAGTGGATGTGGGCGACGATGAACTGCGTGTCGTGCAGCGGAATGTCGACCGGCGTGGCCGCCATGAAGATGCCCGACAGGCCGCCGATCGTGAACATCGAGACGAAGCCGATCGCATTCAGCATCGGCACGTGGAAGCGCAGGTTCCCGCGCCACATCGTGCCCATCCAGTTGAACACCTTGACCGCCGACGGCACCGCGATGAGCAGTGTCGACACCATGAACGTCGACCCGAGGGTCGGGTTCATGCCGCTCATGAACATGTGGTGGCCCCACACGATCCAGCCGAGGAACGCGATGCCGATGATCGCGAACACCATCGAGTGGTAGCCGAAGATGGGCTTGCGGCTGCCGTTGGCGATGATGTCGGATACCATGCCCATCGCCGGCAGGATCAGGATGTAGACCTCGGGATGCCCGAAGAACCAGAACAGGTGCTGCCAGAGCAGCGCCTGGCCGCCGGCCACCGGATCGAAGAAGTGCGTGCCGAGGACGTTATCGAACAGCAGCATGATCGCAGCGCCTTGCAGCACCGGCAGCGCCAGCACGCCGAGGATCGCGGTGATGAACAGCGCCCAGACCGAGAGCGGCATGCGGAACCACGTCATACCGGGAGCGCGGTGGTTGATCACCGTGGTGATGTAGTTCACGGATCCCATCACGGACGACAGGCCGAGCACGACGATCGAAACGGACCACAACAGTTGCCCGGTCGTAACACCAGACAGGTCGGACCGCGCCGAGCACGGCACGTACATTGTCCAGCCGCAGCGCGGCGGCCCGTTCGGCACGAAGAAGCCCGCGAGCATGATCAACCCGGCGAGCAGCGCCAGCCAGAACGACCACATGTTGATGCGCGGGAACGCCATGTCGTGCGCACCGATCTTCAACGGGATCAGGAAATTCGCGTAGACCCCGACCAGCAGCGGCATGATCGCGAAGAAGATCATGAACGTGCCGTGCATCGTGACCAGCTGCACGTAATACTCCGGCAGGATCACGCCGTTGCTGGCGATGTACGTCTCGGGGAGAATCTTGCCGCCGGGCATCGGCGTGTTGGGGAATCCGAGCTGCCAGCGGATTTGCATCGCCAGAATTCCGCCCACCAGCAGGAAGAACAAGCTGACGAACAGAAACTGGATGCCGATGATCTTGTGGTCGGTCGAGAAGATGTATTTGCGCCAGAAGCTCATCGGCGCGTGCTCTGCGTGAGCGTCGGTCCGTGAGTGAGCGACAGTCGTCATTCAGAGCCTCCCGCCGCTTGTTGAGCGAGCCACGCCTTGTAATCCTCGGGGGTGTGCACGAACACGCGTGCCCGCATGCGATAATGCCCCATTCCGCACAGCTCCGCGCAGCCGAGCTCGAACTGTCCCGTTTTCGTGGCCTGGAACCAGGCCGTGATGTGCATGCCCGGTACGGCGTCCTGCTTCAGCCGCCACTCCGGCACGAAGAATGAATGGACCGCGTCTTCAGAGGTGAGCTCGACGGCGGTCGGCTGGTTGACGACGACGTGCAGCTGGTTGCGTACCGTGAAGTCGTCGGCTGTGCCCAGCTTTCCGTCGGGACCGGGATAGGTCACCTGCCACTCGAATTGCTTGGCATGCACGCCCAGGTGGTAGGCGTTGGGCGGGACGCTACTCCTGCCCTTGATGAGCACCCAGTAATGATTGCTGATCAAGCCGAGCGCCACCATCGTCACGGCCGGGATCGCCGTCCAGATCACCTCGGCGCGCGTCGAGCCGTGGGTGTAGAACGCCTTCCGCCCGGGGCGTCCGCGGTAGCGAATCAGAAACGCCACGAGTCCCACTTCAACCACCACCAGCGCGATTCCCGTGATGATGAGAATCGCCAGGAACAGGCTGTCGATGGGACCCGCAAACGTCGACCCAGCGTCGGGAAGCCACCAACGCATCGAGTTCTCCTCGCGCCTAGTGCGCGGCGAAGGTGAAGTTCTGCGTCTTCGTTTCCGTGCCGGTCACCGTCACGGTCGCCGTCTGCGTGCCGAACTTCTCGTGCCACGCTTCGATCGTATACGTCCCGGGCGGCAAGCCTTTGATCTCGAAGCTGCCGTCGGGCCCACTCACCGCGTAGAACGGATCGGGCCGCACACCGAGATAGGCGTGCATCCAGCCGTGCACGTTGCACTCGAGATTGACCATCACCTCGGGCGCCGAGAACGTGCGCGTCGTCTTCATGCCCGCCGACGGCTGGCTGACGTTGAAGGGCCGGTTGTTCTTGGCGATGGCTTTGATGTTGTGGAGCACCGGGTCGGAGTTCTCGATCACGAAGTTCTGGCCCACCATGATCCCCATGACGTGGGGATGATAGCGGCAGCCGTTCTGATCGATGGTTACCGGCTCCGTGGGCGGCGTGAACTTCTGACCGGCCGGCACACCCGACTTCACGTAGACGAACACGTTCTCGAGCGTGTTGCCGGGGCCCGCCACGACGTTCTCTTCGGTCGGCGTCGTCTTGTACTTCGCCTTGCAGGCGGCCTCTTCACTCATGTCGATGTTCGGGTTGCGCGGCGCGGTGCCGGTGAACTTGATCTTGCCGCTGATCGTGCCGCCGGCCGCCGAGGCATTCGCGGGCTGGGCCGCCGGCGGGGGATTTGCCGCCGGTGGAGCCGCGTTACTCCGGGAGCCCTTACTGCACATGGTGAGCAGGACCATCCCGCCCACGACGCTGAGAATCCTGACTTTCATTGCTGCCTCCCCCTCCGGTAGGATGTCTTCTGCTGCGCGCGCCACACGACCAGCATGCCCAACCCCAAGGTGAGCACCATGGCGAGCACCGGCGAGATGAACACGCGGGCCGGTACCGGTTCGTCGAGTGCGAGGAAATACCACGTACTGATGGCCATGCGCGTGCCGTGCTCTCCGTTGGACCCGTCCCAGGCGAAGAACGCCACGGGAATGGCACGCCCGGTCCGGAACGGAAGCTGGCTGGCGGTATCGGGAGAAGCAAGTGCGCGTGTGAAGACGACGCGCCATTGGCCGTGATCGTACATCGCCTCCGCGCCGACGCCGGCATTGGCGACCGAATCGAACCGCTCGATGCCGCGCGCCAACCCCGCGGTCGCCGCATTCCGCGCCGTGCTCACCCAACGCCACTGATAGACCGGTGCGCTGGAGCTGCCCATCAGGAAATACGGCCGCTCCATGCCTGAAGGAATTGCAACGGGAAACTGGACGGCCAGCTGATCGGGCCAGAGCGCCGGTTGCTCGTGCGTCGAATCGTCCAGATCGAGCGCGCCGAGCACGCGGCTGACGTGGCCGAGCCAGGCGCTATCGGGACTCTGCGAGCGGTCATCCCAGGCGACACGGAAGGCAATCGAATCGGCCGTGTGGACCGCCCTGACCCAGACGCCGCTCACCGCCGGCGCGAACCAGCGCTGCTTGTGCACGACCTGGCCGACCAGCGGAAACCAATACTCGTCCACGGTTGCCCAGGCGGAATCGTCCGGCGCATGAGGCAGTCGCTTCGTGACGAGCGGCGCGTGGATCACATCGCGGACAACGGGCGACTCGGCCGGCGAGAGGCTGCGCACGTACTGCGCGACCCGCCACAGCTGCTCATCGGTCAAGAACTTCTGATCGATGAGGTCGCTGAACGACGGCATCGGCGTCCCGTCCAAGCCGGTCCGCAAGCGATGATAGATGTCCTCGACCGTACCGCCGCCGCGGAAACGCCAATTCTGATGCAGGTCGGCGGCAAACATCGGGTGGCCGGCGTCGTCTTTGAGTGTCGGTGCCGAAGGCCCGTCGCCGCGCCCCTGATCGCCGTGACATTTGCGACAGCCGATCGAATCGTAGAACTGGCGCCCGACTTTCACGGCATCCGCGCTGCCACCGCCGCTGGGCGCGCTGCTGAACTTCATCGGCTGCGGCCGCTGGGTCGTGTCGGCGAAAGACGGCGCGAAAGTCTTGATGTACGCCAGCACGTCGCGGCGCTGGTGATCGGAAAGCCGCGTCTTCCATGCCGGCATCGCCGAGCCACTCAACCCTTCATCTATAGAGCGCAGTAAGTCGGCATCAGTCGGTAATTGACCGCTTGGCGTCGAGCGGATCTTGTACGTGACGTTGCCGGTGAAATCGCGCGGCGGCGGCAGCATGCGGCGAGCAGCAGGGCCATCGCCCGAGCCGTTGTCGCCGTGGCAGCCGGCGCACCACTTGGTATAGACCTGTTTCCCCGCCGACGTATCCTGAATGGCCACCAGCGCAAGCAGCGCAAGCGCGATCACTTGCTCGCTCCCGTTGCGCTGGCTTCCCAGGTTCTCGGCTTCCAGCCCGTCTGGTCATACAGGAACAGCACGACCGACCAGATCTCATCCTCGGTCAAGAAGTCTTCCCATGCCGGCATCGCCGAATTCCACGGCGTTCCCTCGCGCGGCAACCCCGGGCCGCCTTTGGCGATTCGCCAGAAGACGAAGCTCTCCGTGAGCTGGGCGATCGTGCCGTTGTCTTGGAAATTCGCGGGCAACGGATTGAATCCGGAAGCGAAGTGGCCTTGCCCGTCGAGATGATCGCCGTGGCAGGGGATGCAGTTCTGATAGTAGATCCGGTGACCTTCGGCGATGTGCTCGGCCATGTTGCCCTGCTTGCGCAGCGGATTCTCCAGTCCGACCAGCGTCATCGCCTTCCCGTGGAACGTGATCTGCGACGGCGGCGCCGGATGGATCGAGCGCAGGTTGGGCGGGGCCGCGACACTCGCTTTGACTTGACTGTAGGTCAGGCAGCCGACGATCAGCGTCACCACCGCGAGCAAGCCGTTGCGGACCAATTTCAGACGAGGCTGTATGAGCACCTCGTGCAGCGGCTGCTTGAACTCGGTCCAACGGGCTTCCTCGTCGCTGACCCAGATCAGAATCCCCACCAGCACCGTCGCCATGTACTGCAGCACCACGCTGCTCGGCACCATCGCGCTGCCCGGCAACACCGGGATCACGAACACGATGACGATGTACGCCAACACCAGAAGGCCGACGGCCTGCCAGAACGGGTGGCGAAGGTAGGCTCTCATTTTTGACTCGACAGGAATTGCACCAGCGCTTCGAGCTGCGCGCCCGTCAACTGATTGCCGAACATCTTGGGCATGACGCCGACGAACTTCTCGTAACCTTTGGCGACGCGCGTGTCGGGTTTGAGAATGCATTCGCGGATCAATGCGGAAGACAGCCGCGAGCCGACATGCGTGAGGTCCGGTCCGATTTTCCCACCCTCGCCCTTGACCGTGTGGCAACCGGTGCAGCCGGCGCCGCGAATGATCGTCATCGGATCCGTTGATCCGCCCGCGATGCCGCCGCCACTGGAGCCCCCGGCTGGAGGCGGGGCGGCCGCGGGCGCGTTGGACGCCGGAATATCCGACGCGGTTACGTCCACCGTTCCGCCGTTCGACTCGAGGAAAGCCACGAGCGCCCAGATCTGCTGCGGCGACAGGATGCGCCCCATCTCGGGCATGATCGGCTCATAGCCCTGGACCACGTACGCCTTGGGACTCACGAGCGACTCGTAGAGATAGGCCTTGCAGTCCTTACCGGCTTCGCGCTTGCCGCAACGCGCGCCGATCGGACCGGCCCCCTTTTCGTCAGTCAGAAGATTCGGCGCGCGGGTGCCGAGCCCGTGGCAGGCCGTGCAACCGCCGGCCCCGTGGAACAGCTGGTCGCCCGCGCTCACGAGCTGCTCGGGCGTGACGTTGGCGCCGAGCGTCAGCGCGTGCGGCACCTCCGACTGCACCTGCGGGATCTTGTTGGCGATCAGCGTATACAGCGCGAGCGTGCCGAGCACGACGCCGATGATGCGGAGGTTAGTGCTCCACATGCGGCGCCTCCACGGTGCTGATCGGCGGCACAAACGTCGATTTCTCCGCGAGGCCGCCGAGCCAGAAGACGAACGCCACGAGCGACAGGAAGATCAGCACGCACAGGCTGATCATCTTGGCGGCATAGCCGAGCGCCGGCGTCGCCGCGTACTTACTGGTGTCCTGCAACACTTGCCAGACGTGCCAATGTTGGCGGATGCCGCTGCGCGCGAAGCCCATCAGTCCCATCAGCCAGGTGAATGTGACGGCGAGGATGAACAGCGCGTACTGCGAGCGTGGCGGCATCTTGCCCCACTGAATCGCGCCGAGCGACTGGGCCCCACGCGCCATCAGGACGTCGATCACGGTTACGAACACGATGCAGGCGAGCACGGCGCCCACCTGATACACCGAGTAGCCGATCCGGACGATCGCCTCGACGAAATAGCCGCGGATACCGAAGAACAGCACGATGCCGGCCGCGATGACGAACATGGCCGCCTGAATGCGCGTCCCGGTTTGGGCCCACGGCACGACCTGCCGGATGTTGGCCCTGCGATAGAGCAGGAACGACAGGAACGTCGCGAGAATCATCAGATTGACCGCGGTATTCTTGGCGCTCATGACGCCGAGGGCGCCAAGCAGCGGGTGGTGCGAGCCGCCCATCGCCGCGAGCTCGCGCGAATCCGCGATCATCGTATGCGGCGTGCCCCACACGAGGGCCCCCAGCACCAGCACGACCAGCAGCCACTTGGTGTAGGGCTGGTAGCGCTCGGCGCCGGGAATGCGGCCCATCCCGATCCACAGGTAGTAGTTGCCCGCCAGGAAGAGGACCGCGATGAGAAAGGCCTGGATCACCCATAGCCACGACATGAATCCGCCCATCATCGTGATGCCCATGGACTGGTCGTACTGATAGATCTCGCGGCCCAGCCAGTAGCCCGCGAACGGCAGCACGATCAGCGCCGAGATCGCGATGAAATTGCCGACGTAGCCCATCCAGTCGTAATGCGCGCGCTCCTCGTCGGTCTTCGCCGCGAGAAAGCGGTAGCTCGCATACGCGCCCACGATGGCGCCGCCGAACACGACGTTCGCGATGAGCCGGTGGATGTTGATCGGCATCCACGTGGCGTTGGCGATCGCGTGCCACAGCTTGATGCTCGACGGATCGGTTGTCGGCGTGATGTCGCGGGGTGGGGTCATCATATACGTCAGCCACGAGTTCGCGATCAGCATCACGATCGTGCCCCACACGTTGAGCAGCACGCCAAGCCCCACGTGCACGATCTTGGAGCGGCCGTACTTCCACCGCTCCCAGCCGTAGTAATAGAGGTACAGCGTGAACGACTCGAAGAAGAACAGCGCGGCGTAGAGCCACATCGACGGGGCGAACACCTTGGTCAGATACCCCCAGGGCTTCATCCACAGCGTCGACAGAATAAAGACGAGGATTGCGCCCCAGATCGCCGTCGCGGAATACGCCACGAGCAAGAGCCGGGTGAATTCCTTGGACAAGCGGTCGTAGCGCGCGTCCTTCGTCGCAATCCCGATCGCTTCCGTCACGACGGCGAACATCGGCACGCCCAGCACGAACGCCGCGAACATCAGATGGACTTCCGCGGCGATCCAAACCGCCGCCCGGCTCCCGATGAGCGGAAAGTCCGGATACGTGTTCGCCGTATCGGCAACCGCCTGCAGCAACATGCCGTCTGCCATCAGTCGGCCTTCTGCACGAAAAACGGCTTGCGTTTCGAGAAGTCGATCGGCATCGCGTCCCGGATCTCCCCCAAGAGCTCTGGCGTGATTTCGCGCAGCCCGCGCTCACGCGCCCAATCTTCGACGCGCTTCGCCACGACACCGCGCACGAACGAAGGAATGCGGTCGAGCCGGGACTGCGCCGCCGCCGACCACGTGAGCACGGGGGCGAACTCGCTGCCGTAACTCACTTCCGCCGGCTCGAGCACATCGCTCCCGCGTGGCTCATAGATGCAGGATGGATCGGCTGCCAGAACGTCCCCTTCCAGCGCAAACGCGCGGGCGCGGCAGCCGCCGCACAACTTCCGGTACTCGCACCGTCCACACTTGCCGCCCAATTGTCCTTCACGCAGTTGCCGGAACAGGGCCGACGCGCGCCAGATCTCGCCGAAGCTCTGCGCGCGTAGATCGCCGGCGATCTCGGGCAGATAGGGACACGGCGTCACTTTGCCGTCGGGCGTGATGCGGCAATACTGCGTGCCGCAGGGGCAGCGGGTCGCGTAATTCAGGAGCTGGGAGCCGGGATCCTGGGTACGCACATGACGCATGAAGTGTGGAGCGCATTTCGCCCGAACCATCATCTGACCGCGATAGTCGCGCTGCCAACGGGCGAGATCCGTGAGAATCGCTTCGTACTCGGCGGGCGCGAGGTCGGACAAGCCGGCGCCGCGGCCCGTCGCGACCAGGAAGTAGCAGTTGAACGCAACGGCGCCCTGCTCCGCCGACCATTGGGCGATCCGCTCCAGCTCGCCGCGGTTCCCCCTGGTCGCCGTCGTCTGGATGATGAAATCCAGCCGCTCGGAGCGGAGCCGTCCCAGCGCCGCGATCGTGTCGTCCAGCGACCCCTTGCCGTGACGGAAGTTGTCGTGGTAACTCGGCCGCAGGGAGTCGATGGAGACCGCGACGCCGCGCACGCCGGCGGCTTTCAGGGCGGTCACCCGTTCGTCAGTGAGCAGCGTCCCGTTCGTGCCGACGACGACCGTGGCGCCGTGCTGGGATGCGTAGTGGGCGATTTCAGTCAGATCGTGCCGGAGCAGCGGTTCCCCGCCCGAGAGAATGATCATCGGCGCGGGATTCACGGCCAGCAGCTCGTCGACGATCCGCAGCGCCTCGTTCGTCTCCAACTCTGATGCGGCGGTCTCGTGGGGTCCCGCCGCGATATAGCAGTGGGCGCACTCCAGGTTACAGCGCCGCGTGAGATTCCAGGCGACGACGTGGGGAACGTAATTCACTGCAGCAGTTTCTCGACCGCCCGCTTGGCTTCCTCGGGCGTGACGGTTTTCATGTCGACGGGACACTTCTGCATCTTGTCTTCGATGTCGCGAATGGGGCAGCGCGTGACGCCCTGCGCTTTTGCCTGTTCTATAAAGGCGCGCATCTCGGGCGAGAGCGCGTCCGTGCCTTCGGCCTCTGCCCGGATCTGTTTGGCCCGCAGCTCGGTGAACATCACCATCATCGTGTCGACGTCGAATTCGTCGGCTTCGATCATCGCCTGCTTGTTGTCGTCCATCACGCTCGTCGTCACACGCCAGATGCTGTGATTTCTGGCAAATCGCTCGACCGTGTTGCGAGCCAGAGGCCGAGCGATGAGGGGGACGAGCTGCAGGCGCTGCCAGCTCTCCTCGGTCCACACGATCGGATCAGTCGCGACGCGCGGCCGTTTACCGACTCTTCCCGTAACGGGGCATTTTGTCTCGACTTCCGCTACTGCAGGCTCCGGATCTGCGTCGTGGCCCTGCACCTTGGTGGCCTTCATCTGCTCGGCCGCCTTTACTTCAGCGAGCGCGATCTCTTCGGCGCTCCCGATGCCCATGATCAGCTGCATGTGGGTCGGCAGGAGCTTCTGGATCGCTTCGTCGAGCCACTTGCTCGTGACCGTCGGCGGTGTGCCTCCCCCGCCGCCATTGCCGGCTTTCTCCAGGACATACTCCTCGACCGCGCGGCGCGCGATGCCCTGCGCGAAGGGCGGTACACGCAGAATCCGGACTTCCGCTTCGGGCGCCCACGGCAAGCCGGCCTGGCCGTCTTCTTCGATCCAGGGGATGTCTTCGGGCCGCACCCCTACCGTGCCGACGAGCAGCGTGTTGCAGGGCGCAAGTCGCACGAGGTTCTCGGACTGCGAGCCAAGCTCGGTGTCTTCGATACGGTGGGCGCCGTGGCGACCGATCACCAGCAGCGTCGGATTGATCTCCTCCGCCCACTGCATGATCACCTGGAACGGCTTGCCGATGAGGATCTGCGTCTTGATGGGAACGTCGGGGAACTGCTGCGCCATCACTTCGGCGCGCTTGAGATTTGCCTGGCAGAGCTTGAGCAGTCCCTTGTCGATGATGTTGTTGTGCAGCTCTTCCTGCTCTTCGAACTTGAACACCTTCGATGCCTGATACGACAGCACGTCCTTGATATTATGGAAGACGACGTGGTGGTATTCGACGTCGAACGCGCTGCAGACAAACAACGACCCGCCGAATTCATGCGCCAGCTCGAGCGCCGCCTTCATCGCCTTGTAGCTGTACGACGAGCCATCCACGCACACCATGAGGCGCCCGCCGGTGAGCGGCTGCTGATCGCGGACGATCAGCACGTCTTTCTCGACGCCGCGTAATACGCGAGCCGCCACACCACCGAGCTGCGAGAACTGCTGCCGTCCGAGGCCATGCGCACCGATCGCGAGCAGATCGTACTGCCGCCCCGAAGACCCGACGAGTCGCGCGGCTGCATCCTCTTCCTCGGCCACCAGCCGGCCGTTCTCGCCCAGTTTCACGTCGCCGCGAACCTTGTCGCCGCCGTCGTAGCCCGCGGCGCGGTTGGGATCGAACCCGATCAGGCCGGGCAAGCGCCCGGCGCCGCGGTTCACCTCGTTGACGATCTCTTCGTAGTTGATGCCTTCGAGAAGTTGCCGAGTGAGTGCGACTCCGGCGGCCTCGCAGCGCTTTCCCAGCTGGTCGAGAAAGCTGTCGGCGATCAGCTGCAGGCCCTTTTCGATCAGCTTGTCGTGGATCTTTCTTTGCTTCTTGATTTCTTCAGGCGTCTGGAACTGGGCAGGCAGGCCGGTCTCGAGCTGGCGGAAGCGGACATCGTGGAGGCGGGCGGCGTAGACGTGGTTTCCCGTGATGCGTCCGCCGCCCCTCCGGCACAGCTCGATCGCGCGATCGACTGCCCAATCGGAATGCTGCGAGTTATCGACGGGAACGAATATCTCGCGGTACACCGCTGCCTCCTCGTCTCGATTACGAGTGCGCGCGTCCTGAACTCAAGATTTCGGAGTGGTTGTCGTTGGAATTGGGATATGCAAGTGTGTGCCGAGGCTGTCAAGGAACTTGTTCACAAGGTCACAGGCACGATTTGGCTTCCCTGTTCGTTCCAAACGGTAATTGCATCGACGGGGCAGGCGTCGCAGGCGCGCAGCAGCCGCTCCCGCTCGACGGCGTCCGGATTCACGAATACCGCGGTCCCGCCGTCATCGAGCACGAATGCTTCCGGCGCTTCCGTAATGCAGTCGCCAAAACCGACGCACAACGTCCGATCGATGCGGACCCGGAGCTCCCCGACGGTTCGCTCTTCGAAGTCGCTCACATTCCCTCGAGCCCGAGCTCGGCGCGCGCCGTATCCATGATCGCCGGCGTGATCTCCCGAATGCCACGCTCCTTGGCGTAGTCGGCATAGATCTTCTTCACCATGCCGCGTACGAAGCTCGGCACGCGGCCGAGGCGCTCCTGTGCATCCGCCGACCAGGCGGGGCCGCCGGTGACGACGTTGGCTCCGACGGTTTCAAACGCCTCCGCCGGTACCGTACGCCCCCCGATCTCAACCCCGAGCGAGGACACGAGCTGCGTCTCCATCGGATTTGCCAGCATCGCAACCACGCGGCCGCACTTAGGGCACTTGAACGTCGCCGCGAGCGTCCCGTCTCCCGGCAGCGCGCGCTCGGTGAACGCCATCTGTTGATCGCATTCGACGCAAAGAAACTTCATAGGCGCGTGGCCAGCTGGTTCCAGGTGTCTGGTGTCGGATGCCAGGGGATTCGCGCCAGCACTGGCGTGCCGAACTCCCGCGACAAGTCGGCAGCGGCCGATCCCTGTAGTTCACCACCAACCATGTTCTCGACAATACCGAGGAGCTCCGAGCCGCGATCGACGGCGGCGCGCATGGCGCGCCGGACGGCGTCGCGGGATTCAGGAGTCGGGATCGTCACGGTCAGCACCGCCGGCGGTGCGCCGAGAAGGTCGCACAGCTCCAGGTAGCGCTGCATGCCGGGCGGCAAGTCGAGCAGCAGCACGTCGAGCGTGCCCCATTCGACATCGCCCAGAAACTCACGGAGCGCGGCCGCCTCCATCGCCCCCCGCCAGACGAAGCTCTCGGCGCTCGGTCCCTTGAATGCGAGGGGCGCGCCGTCGGCCAGAAGAAGGCCCATCGAGATGCATTTGACGCCGTCGAGCCCGACCGCCGGAGGCGTCGTACCGCTGGCTTGCAGCAAGGCGGGTATGGTCGGGCCGTTCAAGTCGGCATCGACCACGCCGACAGCCTTGCCTGCCCGGGCGACTGCCCGGCCCAGATGCGCCGTCACATAGCTCTTCCCCACGCCCCCTTTGCCGCTCATCACCGCTAGGATTCGGCCCACGCCCGCCAGCCGCTCGGCCACCCGGCGGCGCTGGGCGCCGATCTGGGCGGCCAGGCCGGAACGGTCGGGATCGGTGAGCTGGTGATACGTGCGCATCGGGGCCTAAAAGCTAGCCGGTTGGCGGGTTAGTCGGTTAGTATCCCGTATGATCGAAGCGCTCAAACAGAAGCTTCAGGCCGAAGTCGAACGCCTGAATCACGAAATCTCTTTCGTGTTGCCGAAAGAGATCGAGAAGGCGCGCGCGCACGGCGACCTGCGCGAAAACTCCGAGTACAAAGCCGCGCTCGAGCGCCAGCAATTCGCGCAGGCGCGCGTCCATCACTTGCGGCTCCGGCTCTCCAAACTCTCCGACGTCCGCGAGCAAGACATCCCCCGCGACCGCGTCGGCTTCGGATCGCGCGTGACCGTCGAAGACCTGGATACCAAGAAGAAGGAAGTCTACGCGTTGACGCTCGGCGAATTCATCGAGGCCGATGACGGCGGCGAGGAGATGCCCGTGTCGATGGCATCGCCGCTCGGCAAGGCACTGGTGGGAGGAAAGGTCGGCCAGAAGGTCGACATCACACTTCCGATGGGCAAACGCAAGCTCAAGATCGTGAGCTTGGATACGGTGCACGACCTGGCGGAGCGGCAGTCGTGAGCAAGACGTGCTCTTGACTAGAACATTTTCAGAGTGTCACTTTGACCCGCGACGCGATGACCCGATTCTGGGAGAAGTGCCGATGACGATGCGTTTGCTGACCGCTGCGGCGGTCTTCGTCTTTTTGGTCCCGGCGGGAAGCCTCGCCGCGCAGGCCGATCCGGATCACCCGGTGGCCGGTGGCGGAGCCATTCCGGCCGGGTGGCACGTGCGTACGGAGCCCAATCGCCAGACCGGACAGCCCGCGTCACTCGAAAACGTGAAGTTCACCAGCATGGGCGACGGCCTGCACACGACCGTCGGTCCCGCGGCGATCTACTGGCGCGACCGCGACACGATCTCCGGCAACTACCACGTCGTCGCCAAGATGACCCAGATGAAGAATCCGGCCCACCCTGAAGCATTCGGGATCTTTATCGGCGGCAAAGCCCTCACCGATTCCGGCCAGACCTACACGTACTTCCTCGTTCGTCCCATCGACGGCCAGTACTCGATCCGCCGGCGCACGAGCTATATGACGCGACCCACGGCGGTCGTGGAGTGGACGCCCAGCGACGCCGTCACGAAAGCGGATTCGAGCGGCCACGCGACGAACGAGCTGAGTGTCCAGGTCCAGGGCGGTAAGGCGAAGTTCATGGTCAACGGGAAAGAGGTTTACACGGCCGACGCCGCCAAGCTGGACGTGAACGGCGTCGTCGGATATCGGGTGAATCACAATCTCGACGTCCACCTTGGGCCGCTCGGGATTCACAAGCTGTGACAGCACTGAGCCCTCTCGCGGACGACGATCGCTTTTCGTTCACGCCGTTCACCCGGCACCCGTTCTTCACGCAAGTCAACCGCTGGATCCTGGAGCGCGTGATCTGCCCGGGACGCCAGGTCATCGTCGACCTGGGTTGCGGTCCCGGCGCCATCACGGAGCTCATTCTCGAGCGCACCCAGGGGCAACAGCCGCCGCCCCATATCATCGGCGTCGATCCGTCGCAGTCCGCAATCGCCAAGGCGCGGGCTGCGATTTCGTCGAAATGGGCCGAGTTCAAGCAGGGCAGCGCCGAGTGGTTGTCGAAGCTCGTCAAATCTGCCGACGCGGTCGTCTTCCTCAATGCGATTCACCTGGTTTCCGACAAAGCACAGGTGCTGACCGAAATCCGGCGCGTCCTTAAGCCGGGCGGCTTGCTCGCGTTCAACAGCACGTTCTTCAACGGCGCGTACGTCGAGGGCACGAGCGGATTCTGGCGGCGCTGGATCGTGCGCTCCGTGCAGGCGCTCCGGGAGCAGGGGATCGAGGTGAAGCACAACGGCCACGCCGCCGCGATGGACTGGATGTCGGCCGAGCAGTACGGCGCCGCCTGCGAAGCGGCGAACCTCAAGCCCACCACGATCGAGCTGCTGCGGGTCGACATGACGCGGCAAGCGCTGATCGATATCGGGCATTTCTCGCTCTTCATCGAAGGCGCGCTGCCCGGCGTCCCGCTCGAGGAGGGTTCGCGCGCGCTCGAGGTCGGGCTCGAGCGCACGATGAACGAGCTCAAGATCGAGGCGGTGCCGCGCTACTGGTTGGAGGTTGTGGCCGAAGCCGTCTGATCGAGCACGAAGTGAAGATGGCGATGCGCCTCCCGTAACGCCGCCTCGACGACCGCCGGTGTCTCTCCCCTCGCAAAAATAAATCCCGGATACCGCGACCCCTCGGGAAACGGGACCAACCGTTCGCCGCGATGCGCGGTGATCTGCACGTCTTCGATGAGCGGCACGCGCTTCGCTTCCTCAACGCCGCGTACTTCGCGCAGCGTGCCAGCTCCAGGAATCGGAATCATCATCACACCGGCGGCGAGCCGCTCGCGCTGGAGCGAAGGAATCGGCATGCCCAGCGCGTGCCGCAGGATGATTTCCTCGAGCGAGACACCGCGATCACCGAACCGGAGCACGGCCGAGCAGCGGCCTCCGATGGGCCGCGCCGCGAGCTCGATCAGCCAGGGTCCCCGCTCGTTGTAGCGCAGCTCGGCATGGACCGGGCCTTCGACGATGCCGAGCGCGCGAACTGCGCGATCGGCGCACTCCTTGATGGCGGCCTGCAGTGCCGCGGGAACGGTCGAGGGCGTAACGTAAATCGTCTCTTCGAAGCAGGGCCCGTCGAGGGGATCAGGTTTATCGAAGATCGCCAGCACATGGAGACGGCGATCGACAACCAATCCTTCGAGTGCGACTTCGTAGCCGGGAACGAACTCCTCGATGAGATAATGACCCGATCGAACTCCGCATGCCTTCGTGGCTTCGGGGTCGGCGAGTATTGCGCGAAGGCGCGCGTGCGCGGCGATGAATGCTGTCGGATTGTCGGCGCGAATGACGCCACGCGATGCGGATAGACGTACCGGTTTGATGACGCAGGGATAGGTGATCGACTTCGCGACGGAAGCGGGATCTTCATCGATCGCGCGGAGCATGAAACGGGGGACCGCGACGGCCGCCTTCGCGAGCTGCTCGCGTTGCAGATACTTATCCCGAGCGGCTGTCGCGGCGTACACGGGATTGCTCTTGAGGCCGAGGTGTTGCGCGATGGTGGCGGCGACGATTGCCGTGTCATCATCCACTCCCACAACCGCCGCCAGCGGGTGATCGTGCGCGAATGACGCAGCTTTCGCCGCAGCAGCCTGAAAATCGTGCAACGGCAGCGTTACTAGCCCGGCGGGATTTGCGGCCTGCAACGTGCTGGGTTGCTCGGAGGCTACCGTCAGCTCGACGCCGAGCTGCCGCGCCGCCTCCACGAACGCCGTCGTGCGGTAGGTCGTCGTGGGCAATAACAACAGCAACCGCGGCATTACGATACCGGACGTCGGTCGTCGTGCGTCGTGCGTGGGGGCCGGCGACGCACGACGCACGACGCACGATCATTTTTTCGATGCCTGGAAATACGGATTTGCGCCCGACGTGTGGTCTGTGATGTCGAGGATCCCGCGGACCGCCGGTACGAGCTGGGCGAGCATGCCTTCGATTCCCTGCCGCAGCGTGACGTCCGCCATGCCGCATCCCTGGCAGCCGCCGCCCATGCGGAGCAACACGACGGCATCCTGCACGTCGATGAGCTCCACGTTCCCACCGTGGCGGGCTACCATCGGATTCACCTGCTCGTCGAAGACCTTGGCCACCTGCTCGTAGAGCGCATCATCGCTCACAGAGCTCGGCGATTGGGGACTCGCGGCGACGGGCGGAACGTCGCCGGCCAACGCGCCGCGGATCGCCGAGCCGACGGACTTCCCCACCGCCTGCCACGGCGTCGGTGACTGCTTCACCACCGTCACGATGTTGCCGGAGACGATGAGCTCGGCAACCGCGAGGTCAGGAATCGCGAAGATTGCCGCCGCGAGCGGCGAGCCTTTCGCGTCGTCTGCGCTGGTGAAGCGACGCACACTCCCCGCCAGCACGGGGACACTGACCACGAACTTGCACCGCTGATCGTCGATCGGTTCGGCGGTGATCTTGATGCTAGCGGTT
Source organism: Gemmatimonadales bacterium (assembly GCA_035309945.1). Taxonomy (GTDB): domain Bacteria; phylum Gemmatimonadota; class Gemmatimonadetes; order Gemmatimonadales; family GWC2-71-9; genus 20CM-2-65-7. The sequence continues at coordinate 46,841 of DATGEQ010000113.1, forward strand.
TCCATTCCGCATCTCCTTCGCCGCGGTCACCATGTTCTTGAGCGCCGCGAGCGTCTCTTCCCAGCCGCGGGTCTTCAGCCCGCAGTCTGGATTGACCCAGATCTGCGTGTCCTCCAGCACCCGCGTCATATTCTGCAGCGCCCCCGTGATCTCGGCGACGGCCGGTACGCGGGGGGAGTGGATGTCGTAGACGCCCGGGCCGATCTCGTTCGGGTATCTGTACTGCTCGAAACCCTGCAGCAGCTCCGAGCCGGAGCGCGCGCTTTCGATCGAGATGACGTCCGCGTCCATGCGCTCGATCACGCGCAGCACATCGTTAAACTCGCTATAACACATGTGCGTGTGAATCTGCGTGTCGTCGCGCACGCCCGCGGTCGCGAGGCGGAAGGCGTCCACCGCCCACTGCAGATATGCGGCCCAGTCCGCCCGGCGGAGCGGCAACCCCTCGCGCAGCGCCGGCTCGTCGATCTGGATCACGCGAATTCCCGCGGCCTCGAGATCGACGACTTCGTCGCGAATCGCCAGGGCGAGCTGCTTCGCCGTGTCCGCGCGCGGCTGATCGTCGCGCACGAACGACCATTGCAGAATCGTTACCGGCCCCGTCAGCATTCCCTTCACCGGTCGCTTGGTCAACGATTGGGCGTAGCGGCTCCAGCGCACGGTCATCGCGCTCGGGCGCGAGACGTCACCGAAGATGATCGGCGGCTTCACGTAGCGCGTGCCGTACGACTGGACCCAGCCGTGCTCCGTGAACGCGAAGCCGGCGAGCTGCTCGCCGAAATATTCCACCATGTCGTTGCGCTCGAATTCGCCGTGCACCAGGACGTCGAGGCCCAGCTCCTCCTGCAGCTTGACCGTCTTGCCGATCTGCTGTTCGATGAAGCGCTCGTATTCGTCGGCCGTGAGCTGCCCGTCGTGCAGCTTGCGCCGCGCAGCTCGCACATCGTTCGTCTGCGGGAAGGAGCCGATCGTCGTCGTCGGAAATGCCGGCAGCGCAATCTGGGTTTTCCGACGCGCGGCGTACGACGCACCACGCGCGTAGTCCTGCTCGGTCACCGACTTCATGCGCCGTTGCACGGCGGCATTGTGAATGCGCGGCGACGTTTCGCGCGATTTCGCGGCGCGACCGCTCGCCTCAATCGCCGCCCGGTCGCCCTTTGCCAGTGCGACGACTTCCTGGAGCTTCTGCTTGGCGAAGGCGAGCCAGCCCTTCAGCTCGGCATCGAGTTTGGTCTCGAGATCGAGATCGAGCGGCGTGTGCAGCAGCGAGCATGACGGCGCCACCCACAACCGGTCCGCGCCGACCTTCGCGGCGGCGCGCTCGACCAGCGCCGCCGGTTTCCGCAAATCGGCGCGCCAGACGTTGCGGCCGTCGATGACGCCCGCCGACAGCACGCGGCCCCCCCCCTTGGGCCAGCCGGCGAGGACCGCATCGAGCTGCTGCGGCGCGCGTACGAGATCGACGTGCAGCCCGTGCACCGGCAGCGCGAGCGCCGTCGACATGTTATCACCGAGCCCGGCGAAGTATGTCGCGACCAGAAGCTGCGCCTTGCCGGCGCGTTTTGAGAGCTGGCCGTACGCGTGCACGAACGCGGCGCGCTCGTCGTTCGTGCGATCCAGCGCCAGCGCCGGCTCGTCGAGCTGAATCCATGTCGCGCCCGCGGCAGCCAGCGCGCTCAGCACGTCCCCATAGACCCGGAGCAACCCGTCGAGCAGCGACAACCGATCAAAGGCCGCGCCTTTCGCTTTCGCAAGCAGCAGGAACGTGAGCGGCCCGATGAGTACCGGTGTCGCCTCGATCCCGAGCGCCTTCGCTTCGCGAAATTCGTTTACCGGCTTCTGCGAGGACAGTCGAAACCCCTGACCCCGTTCGAGCTCCGGCACGATGTAGTGGTAGTTCGTGTCGAACCACTTCGTCATTTCCATCGCGGTGACGTCACGGCCTTTGCCCTGACCGCCGCGCGCCATCGCGAAGTAGACGTCGAGATCGACCTCGCCGCCCTTCCAGCCGTAGCGCGGCGGCACGGCGCCCACGAGGGCGCACATGTCGAGCATGCGGTCGTAGAAGGAGAAATCATTCGTGGGAATGCGATTCAGACCGACGTCGCGCTGCAGTTGCCAGTGCCGGCGCCGTAACTCCGCGCCGGTCTCGAGCAGCTGCGCTCGGCTCAGTTTCCCACTCCAGTACCCTTCGGTCGCGCGCTTCAATTCGCGCGCCGCTCCCAAGGGCGGGAAGCCCAAATTCGATGCAATTGTCATAGAGGCCCGGAATCTAAAGGCTGGCCTGCTTATTGCGCATCCGATCGATGTGTGACAGCCCAGCGTATTGGATTAGGCCCCCCGGGGCCCCCCCCTTCCTGGGGGCCCGTCGTCGTTTCATTGGCGGCGGGCTTGATCGTGCTGCTCGGCGGCCTGTTCGTAAATGGTTGTCGGCTCAGCAAGTTACTGAGCCGCTCGACGGGCGAGGGCGACACCGGCCCCATCGTCGTCAACCCGGCCGTGGTTGTCGATTCGGCGCTGGCGGGCGAGACCACACCCCACCAAGCGAAGTTCGCCGTCACGCAGGGCAGCGCCTGGTTCGCGACTACCGGAAGCGCATGGATTCACATGGCGCCCACCCGCGGGTCTGCGCGCGCGACGGTGCAGCTCTCACTCGATCCGCGTGGCCTCACACCCGGGCTGCACGAAGGCTCGGTCAAGCTCCAAGAGCACGACAGCACCGGGCCGAGCACCGCGGTCGACGTGAAGTTCCGGATCCAGCAGCCAATTCTCAAAGTCGATCCCGGCAGTCTCAGCTACACCGCGCAAACCGACAACTCGGTCTTTCACGACACGCTCGCCGTCAGCAACGCGGGCGATGGGCCGCTCGTGTGGACGGCGACCACGCAAAACCACAGTAGTTGGATTGCGCTCGCCGACACCGCGGGACGCGGTGCCGGCAAGATTGCGGTGCAAGTCAGCAACGCGGGTCTCTCCTACTTCGGAACGTTCACGGAGACGATCATCGTCACCGCGCCGGGCGCGAAGAACAGCCCCGCGCGGATAAACGTGACACTCCGGCGGCACAGGCACGGCGGCGATGGAACGGCTCCCTAGTCCGGGCCGCGGGCGGCTCCGCCTGCTCTTCACGATCGCGGGCGCATTGGTGACGCTGTCGGCCGCCTGCCGGCTCGACATGCTCCTCGACAACAAGAAGGTGCCGCGTCCGGTGCTGTCGGTGCAACCGACCGAGGTGCGGGACTCGGCGCGCGCGGGATCGAGCCAGGTGCGCCACGCGAAGATCGCGATCATGAACCGTGGCACGGGTGGACCGACGCTGACGTGGTCGGCCAAGGATCAGTCCGACTGGATCCACCTCGACCCGTCGGACGGCGCCGTGCCGGATACGCTCACGATCTCGCTCGATCCCGACGGCCTCGACCCGGGCACGTATCAGGGCGACGTCACAGTGAGCGCCAGCGATGCGAGTGCCGCGGACACGCAGCTCACGACTGTTTCCGTGACGTTCCTGGTCCAGCGGCCCGGATTGAACGTCTCGCCGACGACGATCCAGCACTCCGCGAGTATGGACAGCAACGCGACGTTCACCGACAACCTCACGGTCAGCAACAACGGCACCGGCGCGTTGGACTGGACGGCGTCCGATGACCAGCCGTGGATCACCCTGGGCGCCACATCGGGCTCGGGCGGCGGCACGATTCCGGTCACCATCAATACCGCGGGCTTGAGCGGCGGCACCCATCACGGGACCATCACCATCACTGCGCCGGGCGCACAGGGAAGCCCTGCACACGTGGCGGTGACGTTGACCGTTCTTGCGCCGGGACTCGCGGTCAGCCCCACCTCGATTCTAGACTCTGTACCACTTGGCAAGACGACGCCGAAGACTGCGCTGCTGCACGTGACGAACTCTGGCAACGGGACGATCAACTGGACCGCAACGAAATCTCAGCCCTGGCTCACGCTCTCGAAGACGATCGGCGGCGCGCCCGACGACGTCGTCGTCACCATGAACCCGACGGGCCTGCCGCCGGGCATGCAGCGCGACACCATCGTCTTCACCGCGCCGGGCGCGGCGGGAAGCCCGTTCAACGTCCCTGTGCAGCTCACGATCACGAGCAAACCCTGCACGGCGATTTCGCTCACGCTCGACGTGATAAACAAGAGCGGCACGCTGGACGCGACCGACTGCTATGCGCCACATCGGCCCGGCAGTCTCGCGAACGTCTACAGCTTCAACGCGAGCGCGGGCGATACGATCTCGATGCGCATGACCGCCCAGTTCGACGCGTATCTGATCCTCAGCGACTACGCCGGCAACGTGCTCGCCGAGAACGACGAGTGCCCGGGCGAGACGGGAACGGCGTGCATCATGAATTACCCGATCACCGCCGGCGGCCAGTACTTCATCGAGGCGACGAGCGCGAATCCAGGAGCGACCGGCCAATTGACGATCACCGTCGTCCGTGAGCGTCCCCCCATCGCGCCGCAATTGCTCGGCCAGTTCCGCGCGGACGGCACGACCGCGATCGTCGTCGGCGATACGACACCCGAGACCGACGTCGTGATCGAGGGGAGGGTCAATGACCCGAACCTCAACGAGACGGTTCGCCTGGAGGTCGAGGTCGAGACGACGGTCAGTCCCTTCACCGGCGTGGCGACACAGGTGAGCGACTACGTGCCCGCCGCGACCAGTAGCACGCAGACGGTGGTGCATGTCACCGGGCTAACGACCAAGACGGCATACCGGTGGCAGGCCCGCAGCTGCGACAACACGGGGCGCTGCAGCGCTTGGCTGCCCTTCGGCAACAACGCGGACACCGCCGCGGACTTCGTTGTCGTGACGCCGTAGCGAAGGAGAAACAGCCGTGAATCGCTTACTCGCCGGTTTCATCGTCACCGCGCTGCTCGTGCCGACGATCGCACGGGCCCAGAGCGCCGGCTCGCTGCTCGAGCAGGGAATTCGCGCCTACACCGTGCGCGAGTACGACGGCGCGGCGTGGCTGCTGCGGCACGCGCTGACTGCCGAAGGCGCGAACGCGCTGCCTTCTTCCGAAACGGCGCGGGCGCTCATGTATCTGACCGCCACCGAGGTGGCACGCGGCCAACGCGACTCCGCGGTCTCCGCGGCGCATCGGCTGATGGTGCTCGACCCGCGGTACCGGCCGGATCAGCAGACGTTTCCGCCCGACGTCATCGCCATCTTCCAGAACGCGCGGCGCAGCGCGCCCACCGTCTCGATCCGCGCCATCGGCGACACCATCCGGCCGGGAGCCGACGCCTTCATCGTGCGACTCGGCTCGACAGCGTCTCCCGAGGTGACGGCGACTGTCAACAGCGCGGATGGCCGCGTCGTGCGGACGCTGTATAACGGCGCGTTCCGAGACAGCGTCGACCTGCGCTGGAATGGACTCGACGCGTCGGGCAGTCCGCCGCCGGATGGCCGCTACGCCGTCATCGTGACGCCCTCCGCGCGCGAGCGCCACGGCGCATCCGCATCCTGGACACTGCGACTGCCGATAGAAGTGGCGCACCTCCCCGTCGACACGCTGCCCTTGCCGGCGGCGCCGTCTGATTCGCTCATGCGCCCGGAACACGGCGACACGAAGGATGCCGTCCTCGCGCTCGCGCCCGGGCTTGGTGCCAGCCTCGCGATCATCCTGGTGCCCAAGCTGGTCGCGAGTGGTGAACACGCCAGCAGCGCGCGCCTGATCGTCGGCGGCTCTGTCGCAATCGCCGGAATCGCGGCGTTTCTATCGCACCATCCCGGCCAGCAGCTCGCCGCAAACGAGCGCTACAACCGGAGTCTGCGTGACAACTGGAAGCGCAACGTCGCCGAGATCTCACGGCGGAACGCCGATCGCATCCGCCAGACCCGAATGATCATCCGGCCGGGGGCGCCGTCCCTGACGACGAGTGGAGGAGACACGCCATGAGACGAATCCTCGGCGTGATCGCCTGCGCCGCGTGCGCCGTGCCCGCGGCCGCACAACAACAACGCCTGCAATTCACAGCGGGCGGCGGAGCGTTCCAGGAAATCGTGCAAAGCCACGTCGACTCCAACAACAGCCGCTTCACCGGCCTGCTGTTGGGCGCCGAGGGTTCGCTCGTGAGCGACCGTTTCATCATTCGGCTGCGCTACGCGGAAGGGAAAGTGAACCCTCGTAATGCATCGATCCCGAGTGGGGGCGGTGGCGCGCTTGCGAACGTGCTGCACGGCACGGCGGCGGCGGCCGCGGTCGATTCGGCGCCGCGCGACGTCGTGGAAGGCGAGGCGCTGGTCGGTTTCCGCGCGCTGCCCTGGCTCACGCTCTGGGCCGGGCCGAGCGCGCGCGCGTATACCGTAGGCGATGCGAATCAGCGTTGGCTCATCTGGTCGGGGCGCGCGTCGGTTCGCGGCACACTGCTGCCGGGCCGGATGCAGACGTTTCTCGAGCTGTGGGGCGCGCTATCCGGCAATGTCGGCAATCCCCCGGTCTCAGCGTCCGGGCGCGGCGCCGACGGCGGCTTGGAGCTGCGACTGGGTGAGGCGGCGGCTTTTTGGGGGCGGCTGGGCTACCGGATTCAATCCACACACGCCGAGGGACTGCGCGAGACCGTCGAGTCGCTCACGCTGTCTCTCGTCTACGGCTTACCGCAATAACCTGCTAGGGGTGGGACGGGGTCGGCGGGTGCGGCGGTTGGCCGTGCCCGGGCGGCGGGCCGTGCCGTCCCTGCGCCGCGGCGGCGCGCGAGAGTCCGGCGGCGGCGGCCGCGGGGGTCGATCCCTTCGCGACTTCGGATTCTACGGACGCGGGCAACAGCAGGAGATCGGCGGTCGGCTTGCCCGAGCGCAACGATACGCTGACGAGTCCGATATTCTCGGCCGGCGGGACGCCCAGCGCCGCGAGCGTGCCGGCGACTCTGAGACCTACCGTCAGCGCCGCAGGGGTGGCGCCGACGCGCGCGAGCGCCGTGATGTCGCTGCCGCTCAACCCGGCGGAAACGGCGAACGCGCCGGCCGCGATCGTGAGCGTGTCCGCGGATGCTCCACCTTCGCGCAACGCCGCGGCGGCCGTGTCGAGGTGGCTGACGACCAGATTGACGGCCGCGATCACGCGGTCATCCGCGATACCCTTCGCGCCGCCCTCGATCGCTTTCTGAATCAAGGGATCGACGGGCAGGCCTCGCGCGCTCGCGGCAGTGCCGGTCCCTTCGACCGCGGCCGCAACGTTCGGCGAAACGCGCCCCGCGAGCCGCTGCGCGATACCTTGCTGCAGGCTCAGAAGCGTGAGTGGCAGAGCGACGAGCGATGCGATCACAACGTCAACACGCTGTTGCGGCGGCCAAAGCCGTCGTCCACCGCGGGCGCGCCCGGATCCGGCACCCAGCGCACGCCGTCGACGACGAAGGCGTATTGGTGCTGGCCGGCGGGCAATGTCAGTGTCGCCGTCCACGTGCCGTTCGGACCCGTGCGCACGAGCGGCGTGGCGCGCGCGTCCCACTGATTGAATGTCCCCGCGAGACTCACGGCTTTCGCCTCGGGTGCGACGAGGACGAATCGGACGGTAACGAGCGACGGGGCGGGTGCGGCCGTCCGCGGGCCGGCGATCCAGATGATCAAGGCCGCGGCCAGCGCGAGCGCGGGTGCGAGCACCCACGGACGGATGCGGAGCCGAATCTCCCGCGGCTCCAACATCCGCCGCCAGCCCGCGGGCGACGGCCGCGTGTTGACGGCCAGCATGACGCGCTCGGTCATTGTGGGAAACGCGACTGGGCGGCGATCGACGGCAGCGAGGAGTCGCAGCGCCTCTTCCCCTTCCGCGCGAAGCTCCGGCGGTAGGTCGGCGAGGGTGAGGTCGCCGTCCAGCAGCTGCTTGACTCGAGGATGAAAGTCGTGGTCGCTCATTTGTGCTCTCGCAATTGTTCCCGCAGTCGATCGTATGCCCGGTGCATCCGCATCTTCAACGACGGTACCGACGTATTCAACCGCTCGGCGATCTGCCCGTACGACAATCCTTCGACGTGCTTCAGCACGAACACCTCGCGCTGGTCCGGCGTCAGCTCGAGCAGCGCGTGCTGCAACGCGCGACGCCGCTCCGCGGTTTCCGCTCCGCCGTCCGTGCGATCCACCGCCGGCAGGCTATCGGCCGCCTCGAGCGGGGCCTGCGCCTTGCTGCGGCGCCGTTCGGCGTAGCAGCGGTTGCGCAAAATCAGAAAGAACCAGCCGACGAACTTGTCGGGCTCTTTGCACTGCGCCAGCTGATCGAACGCGCGCACGAACGCATCTTGCACCGCGTCCTCGGCTGCGTCGAGCGAGCCCAGCATCCGCGCCGCGTAGCGCGCGTAACGGTCGCGATATCGCTCGACCAGCACGGCATAGCGCTCGTGATCTCCGGCGAGCACCGCCCGAACGATATCCGCATCCGTCTGTTGGGTCTCGGGGCGCAACCTATTCCTCCGCTAAAGAGTGGCGGCAAAAGGGATTGGTAACAGTTCGGACCATGTTGCATTGTGACCTGCGTTACCTCGTCGCCCGCCGGGAATCTTTACGAAGCCATGTCAGCCGTGCTAGAGCCCACCTCAGCCTTTCCACCGCGTCCCGTGATTGCCGACGCCGACCTTCTGGCCCGGGTCGCCCGGCGAGACTCGACGGCGCTGATCGAGCTGGAACGGCGCCACCGCCCCTCGCTATACGCGCAGACCTATGGCATCCTGATGGATTCGCCGTCGGCGGAGCGGGTGGTACGCGAGGTGTTTGCGCAGCTCTGGTTCACCGCGGAACGCTTCGTTCTGCGCAGTACGCTGTCACGCTGGCTGCGCATGATGGCCAAGGATTTGGCACGCGCCGAGATCATGCTGCGCGACACCCAATATTCGAGACACTCGACACCCGAGCGGAGGTTACATGAAGAAGGTGCTATGGTTCATCCCGGCGTTGCTGCTGCCCGCGTTGATGGTCGCGCAGAATCCACCCCCGGGGAATCCCAAGACGGCGACTCCGAACTCCCACGCATCCGATACCGCAAAGGCGAAAGTGGCGGCTGCGATGGCGCGCCGCGCGACGCGTGTACGTGGTGAGGCGGTCGATCAGGACGGGCAGCCGGTCGCGACGGTAACGCACGCGATACCGGCGACCCACGCGACGCCGGCGACGCATCCGAGCAGTGGCGGTGGTCCGGCGACACCCGCGACGCCGGCAACACCGGCCACGCCGGCATCTCCATCACACCGGCCGCCCACGGCGGGACAAGGTGGGCAGGGTCGTACGAACAATCCGCGACGTCCGTAACTAGACACCCCCGGACTTGCTGTATCTTACCGGTCCCATGCGATTGGGACCGGTTGTTTTTTTTGCGCTCCTCGCCGCGCTGGCGCCCGAACTTGCGGCGCAGCGGCAAGCGTCGCTCGGCGCAGGCACCGGGCTCGTACGCTATGCCGGCGGCACCAGCTTCAGCGCGCTGACTCTCGCCCCCGCCGCTCAGATCTTTTCCGCTTCCGCTTTCCTCGGCGCAAACGGCGGACTCTCGCTGCTCGAGCACGGCGTCTGGGCGAGTCAGGGACGCGCTGACCTCTGGTCCGCGATTGCCGGCAGCGCGACGAGCACACGACTCGCGCTCAGCGCCACCGCCGGCTTCAGCACACGCTCCGACGGCGTCGCCGCGGGTTCGGGGAGCGCGATCGTGGAAATCGTGCGGCCGAATTTCGCGCTCGGCGCCGGCGGCGTGACCGGTGTCATCCAGCAGGAGACCGGTGTCGGCGCGTGGCGCGTGCGGGGTCGCGCCTGGTGGCAACTGGATGGCGACAATCCGGTCTCGCTCTCACTCACCACGGAGGCCACGCGCTTTCTCGGCGCCTGGTACACGGATGTCGTCGGCGGCATGTCGTTCGACGGCGCGCGCACGGTCGCGTCGCTTTGGGTGAGCGGCCGGTTCAGCAGCACATACGGATCCACCGGCGCCGCCAGCGCGTCGATCCAATATTTCCTGACGCCCAGGGTCGCGATCGAGGGGTCGGGCGGCAACTACCTGCGTGATCCCTTCCAGGGATTACCGCGTGCCGGTTTCCTCACCGCCGGCGTGCGCGTATTCGCCGCGCGACGCGCGAGCATGGCGGCAGCGACGCCGGCAGCGCCGCAGCTGCGACCCCTGGTCGCACAGCACCGCAGCGGCGCCGGCGATACCGTCTTCGTGCGCTTCCGGATGCCGGGCGCGCATGCCGTGGGAATCGCAGGCAACTGGAATTCGTGGACTCCGGCACCGCTCCGCGCCGCCGGCAACGACATCTGGGAAGCCGCGCTGCTCCTCCCGACGGGGACGTACTACTTCAACCTCGTCGTCGACGGCACGGACTGGGTCGTCCCCGGCGGTGTCGCGACGATCTCGGACGGGATGGGGGGCATGATTGCCGTGCTGAACGTGCTCTGACTTGACGATTTCGGTCCGGCTCCCTACCCTGGCGGGCGGCGGGAGTGCTCCGCTGCGCTGCTGTCCTCTCTCTCGAGGGGGTGCCACATGGGAAAGATCAACATGCAGAAGGTGCTGATCGGAGGGTTGATCGCCGGGCTGGTGCTGAATGTGATCGATTATGTCGCGTTCGGCGTCATCTGGAAGGCGCAGATGGCAGCGAACATGCAAGCCCTCGGCAAAGCAGCAATCCCCAACAGCATGGTCCCGTGGTTCGTCGTCATGGATTTCATCGGCGGCATATTCCTCGTGTTTCTCTATGCAGCGGTACGGCCTCGCTTCGGCGGCGGACCGGGGACGGCGGTGAAATCGGGACTCGTGGCGTGGTTCTGCGGCAGCTTTCTCGTCAACGCCGCGATGATGTGGCCCATGGCGATTTTCCCGCACAATTTCATCATCCAAGCCACGATTCTGACGTTAGTGGCGTGGCCGCTCGCAACGGTGATCGGCGCGAAGTTCTATACCGAAGGTGCGGCGATGGGAGCGGGGATGGGCGCCGGCGCTGGAATGGGGAGCCGAATGTAGAGCCAAACGGGGCACAAAGTCGGGAAAAGGCGCAGCAGGTGATGACATATCCTGCTGCGCCTTTTTGCGCCTCGCTGCGCGAGTTAGGGTCTCAGTAGTTGAACCGCAACGACACTCCAAACGTCCGTGGTTGATTGGTCAAATACCCGACACGCGCGCGGAGCCCCCGCTCGCGGTCCAGCGCGAGGAGCGCCGTTGTGTTCGTGACGTTGTTCACGAAGAGCGCACCTTCCCAGTTCGACCGGTTCAGGCCGACCCGCAAATTCACGAGACTGTAGCTGGGAAGCAGCGGGTCGAACACAAACGTGTTTTGCGTCAGCGGCCCACCGATCGTATTCGACCCGAACGACGCGATGTTGACGGTGCCGATGCCGGGTGTCTCATCATCGATCTGGGTATACCGCGAGCCGACGTATTGCCACGACCCGCCGAAGAAACCGCGCGACGTGCCGATCGGCAGCGAGTACGTGATCGCGGCGCTCGCCTGGAATTTCGGAACGCTGGGCAGCCGGTTACCCGACTTTACGCCGCCCACGATCGACTTCACGCCCAAAGAGTCGGTGCTGTACACGGTGGACTCGAGCTTGGCGTCGTTCAATCCCGTGGAGAATTCCAGGTCCCAGTGGTCGTTCGGCGCGGCGGTAAACTCGAACTCGAGGCCTTCGCTTCGCGACTTTGGCACGTTATAGACCAGACGAGATGAGCACGAGCCGGCCGTGAGGTTCAGCTGGAGATTCTTGATGTCCATGTAGAATGCCGCGACGTTGAGCGAGATTCGCCCATTCGCGGGACGCGACTTCATGCCCACCTCGTAATTCCACACCGTTTCGTCCAGCCAGCGATCGTGGCCACCGAACGTGAGCGTGTCTCCCGGCGTGCAGATCGGCTTGTTGAGTGGATCATTGATCCCGCCGAGCCGGAAGCCGCGTGAGACCTGCGCGTTGAAGGTCAGCTGATCGGAGGCCTTGTAGGCCGCGATGAAGCGTGGCGCGAATCCATTCGCCTTCGTCGAGCCGGGCTGTGACACAGGGCTCGTGAAGATACCGTCGAAGATCTGCGTGCGGTCTTCACTGAAGTCGTACCAGCGCGCTCCGGCCGTCAGGTCCAATTTCGGCGTGACGCCGAGGGTCGCTTCGCCAAATACCGCCGTCTGCCTCAACTTGTAATGCAGATCCGAGACGAACAGGTGATCCTTCTGCGCAATGAGTGGGCCCTTGGTGAAGCCATAGGGTGCAGAGAGTAGCGGAGCGGCCAGCGTGTCGAAGCCCGCGACATACACATCCTGCCCGTATCCACGTTTGTTGTTGCTATAGAAGCCGCCCACCAGCCAATTCAGCTTGTCCTTGGTGCCGGCCAGCCGCACTTCCTGCGTCCACACGATCGAATTCGTGTGGTCGTCCAGCGGCGAGTTCAGGGTGTAGATGTTCGCCGGCAGCCCGATGGTCCCGCCGACGATGCTCGCGTACAGCGCGCTGGCGTCGCGCACGACGTCGATGTTCCGGTGCGTATATGACGTAATCGCAGTGAGGTTCGTCCCGCCGCCGAGACTGTAGTTCAGGTTGACGTCCCCCAGCAGGAATTTATCGGTGTACGGCTCGGGCATCTGCGTGAAGAGATTGTGATCGCCGAGCGTCACCTTCGGCCGCGTCGTCGTATACGGGTTCGCGAGGATGTTGAACGCGTCGATCCGGTTCCAGCCGTCCGCCTTGAAGCTCTGGTACACGAGGCGCGGCGTGATGCTGAACCGGCCGCTCGGCTGCCACCGCACGGCGGCGCGCAGGCCGGTCCGATCGCTGCTATTGACGTTCTGGACGACACTGAGGTTCGGCTGCACGGCGTCCATCCAGCCGCCGGTCCGCGTGCTGTAGCCGACGATGCGGGCCGCCGCCCTTTTGCCGAGCGGCTCATTGAAGCCCAGCTTCGCCACGCTACCGGGGTCGCCGCCGTCGATCGAATTGACGCCGACTTCACCGAACGTGCTGCTCGTGCCCAGCTCCGGCTGATTGCTGATGTAGCGCACCGTTCCGGCGAGCGAGCCGGAGCCGAACAGTGTGCCTTGCGGCCCGCGCAGCACTTCCACGCGGCCGACGTCGAACAGATCGAGGTCCGGCGTGAACAGCGAGAGCGAGATCACCGATTCATCGAGATAGGCGCCGACGTCTTCCTTGACGCCGGGCTGGTCGCGGGAGATCTGGCCGGACGATGCGCCGCGGATCGCGGGCTGACTTTGTCCGGGTCCCAGGTTCTGCACGCTGAAGCCGGCGACGTTCTGCGCCACTTCCTCGATGTTTTCCGCACCGCGCATCCGCAGCGCCTGCTCGGTCGGCGCCGCGATCGACAGCGGCACGTCGATGACTTCTTGCTCGCGCTTCATGGCCGTCACCGTCACGGCTTCGAGCTCGAGCGGCTGCATCACGAAGTCGACCACCGCTTCCGCATCCGCGGCGACATGGACGCCGGCTTGCGACTGCGTGCGCACGCCCGGCAGCGACGACGAGACGGTGTAGGTCCCGGGCGGCAGATTGGCGATCGTATAGCCGCCGTCGGCGTCCGTCGTCGCGCGACGGGCGGCGCCCGTCGCCCCGGCGGCGCGCACCGTGGCGCCGGCCATCGGCAGCTGGTGCGAGTCGCGCACCGTGCCGCGGATGCGCCCGTTCTGGGCGTGCGCCGATACCGGCAACGCGACCAGCAGCGCGCCGAGGACGGCGAAGCTCGAGAACCTTCCAGCCATATCAATCCTCCTATTTGAGCAGATTCATTTCTGCCCGCGCGTACAGGTAACGGCCGTTATAGCCGAACGGCGATGCCGCGGCCCAGGGGAACGTCCCGAAGTTGTTGTTGAAATCCATCGAGCGATCGTTGAACGAATCCACGATCACGGTCGAGCTCGGCTTGTCCGGATACGTGTCGAAGATGTTCCGCGCGCCGATCGACAGATCGATATCGGCGAAGCGGTAGCCGATTTCCACATCGAAGAGCGTTTTCGCCCCATAGCGCTCGCGGCACAGATCGCAGTAGCCGGGTTGCGCCGATGAGAACTTCCCGTAGTACGACGCGCGCGCCAGCGCGTGCACGCGACCGAGCGAGTAGTCGCCGGTGAGCGTGCCGCGCCAATCGGGCCGCTCCTCGGTGATGCCGATGTACGTCACCGAATCGATGATGCCGCCGACGGTCGACGGCGTACCGTTGAACACCGCGGGGCGCGGATCGAGATGCGTGATCTTGTTGTTCGTGTAGTTCACCATCGCCGACCAGTCGATCGTGCCCTGCCCCGCGCTCATCCGGAGCGATCCCGTCAGGTCGACGCCGCGCGTCCGCGTGTTGAGCCCGTTCGTGAAGTACTGCAGCCCGCTGACGTTCGTGAAGCCGTTCGCGGCAAGAATCGCTCCGGTCACGCTGTCGCTGAACGTGGCGCTGAGCAGAATGCGATGATCGATGTTGATCTGGAACGCATCGACGGTGAAAGTGACGTTGTCGCTCGGACTGAACGCAAACCCCGCGCTCAGGTTGACGGACTTCTCGGCGCGCAGCGGCTTCGAGTCGAACAGCTTGGCCGCGCTGTCGCCCACGGGCGCGACGAGCACATCGGTGACCACGCCGCCGATGACGTTGGTGTTGACGTGGCTGAAATGCGATTGGCTGAGCCCGGGCGCGCGGAAGCCGGTACTGATCGCGGCGCGCGCGGTAAACTGGCGCGACGGCTGGAGCCGGAACGCAGCCTTCCCCGTGAACAGCGAACCGAAGTCCGAGTAATGCTCGAAGCGTCCCGCGACGTTCGCCAGAAACTGCTGTGTGAGATTCGTTTCGAGATCGGCGTAAACGGCGGCATTGGTACGGTGCGAATTCGATTCGTCCTGCGGCCGGAAGCCCGGGAACGACTGGGAGTACGGCCTGCCGGCGGAGCTGTCGGGGCCCCGGTGATGCCCGTCCACGTACGACGCCAGCTCGCCGCGCGTGATCCGATACCCTTCGCGCCGGAACGCCGCCCCGACCGCGACGTTCACGGGCGACGGCAACCCGCCCAGACGCACTGATTTCGCGGCGTTGAGCGCGGTAATCAATTCATCCCGCTCCAACCGGCCGGCAAAGAACGATGTCTGGTTGGCCATGTCGTCGGCCGTGCCGAGGACGCCATCGGGCCCCGGCGCGCACGGCTTTTGGGGGTCGAGGCAGGGCCCCAGCGAGACGTTCAGCGTGTTGTGCAGGTTGTAGTTGAATTTGTTGTAGCCGTACGATGTGCCAAGATCGATCGACCAGCCCGACGCAAGCGTGCGGATGCCGCCGACCATGGAGTAATCGGTGACGTTCGGGGCGAACTGCGGCAGGTACCCGAAGGGATAGATCTGCGGCCAGTTGCGGGCGTTGATGAAGCTCGCGCAGTCGACCGCGCAGCGCCGATACGCGTTGCCCGTCCCCTTGCGATAACTCCAGCCGCCGAAGCTGTACAGCTCCGTCGTGCCTTGATCGTTCAACGGCAGCCGGAAATTCGCCATCGTCATGAGGTCCTTCTCGAGCCCGTCGCCCCAGTGATGGTTGGGCTGCGCCACCGGATTGCGCTTCACGATCACCTGCCCGTTGACGACGGAATCGGTGACGCCCGTGCCGGCATCTTCGTACGGATCGGCCCACGCGCGATTGGTCGGCTGCCGATCGAGGAATTCGCCGAACAACCCGAGCGAGCCGCGCCCGAGCGGGATTCCCCAACCGCCGTTCAGATTCGCGGTCGTGCCGTCGTCCGGATAGTTGTCGGGGTGATAGCGGCCGATGCTGGTGTTCAGGAACGGCGTAAACTGGCCTTCCTTCAGCACCATGTTCACGACGCCGGCGATCGCGTCGGACCCGTACTGCGCTGATGCGCCATCACGGAGCACATCGATGCGGTCGATCGCGCTCGACGGAATGGCGTTGAGGTCCACGCCGCTCGAGCCGGCGCCCATGCCGTACGCGAACGTGTTGACGAGCGCCATCTGATGCTGGCGCCACCCGTTGATCAGCACGAGCGTTTCGTCAGGCGACAAGCCGCGGAGCGTGAATGGCCGCACGATGTCCGTCGCGTCGGTCACGCTCTGATGCGGGAAGTTGATCGACGGCGCGACCGACTGGAGAATCTGGCCGGTCTCCGCGACGCCCTGGAGCTTGAGCTGCTCCGACGTGAACTCATCGACCGGCACCGCCAGCTGCTCCGCCGCGGTGTGGCGCGCGCGCGAGCCGACGACGACGTCCACAGGCGATAGACTGATCGCCTGGGTGACCAGCTTGAAATCCTGGGTCACTGGTCCGTCCGCGACGGTCACGCGCGCCGATTGCGGCACGTAGCCGAGCAGTCGCACGCGTACCGTGTAGGTGCCGGACGATATGCCGCGCAGCTCGTACCGGCCCTGATCATCGGTGGTACCACGCAGGCCTGACCCCTCGGCCGACACGGATGCGTGCGCCAGCGGCGCGTCCGCGGCATCGGCGACGCGTCCGCGGATCGAGCCATTCTGCGCGAACGCCAGCGAGGGTAACAAGCAGAGACCGGCGATTACTTTTTCAACCCGCCGCATATTCATGCCTCGAATTGTGGGTGGCCGTCGCACTAGTGCTACCGCGCGCCGGGAAGACCGTCAAGCGACGCTAGTGATGGTGCGCCCCCCCATTCCACGGGTCGCCCGCCGCAAACGCCATCACGTGCACCATCCATCCGAACAGGCGCGGCCGAAATCGCCCGCCGACGGCGTCGCACGCCTCGGCCGTCGCGATGGGCGACTTCGGGCCGAAGACCGGCGCGCCATTGCGGGTCTCGCGCCAGCGGTTCGCCTGGCCGAGCGGCGGCAGACACCAGTTGATGTGCTCGTGCCAGCGCACGATGCTGAGCGGGAGTCGCGCGTTGAGATCGTCGTCGCCTACGCGGGCCGGCGCCGTGAACATCGCGCCGACCAAGGTCACGCCACCGCTCGCATCGCTCTGATAGAGCAGCGACGTCGGTCGCGCCGGGTCGAGCCCGTTGCGGGCGAGCACAGCCCACTCGAGCTTGGTGAGGTGATGCACCGGCGCGCCGGGCGTCGGAATGATTTCCCGGAAGCCCTCGTCCTCGGCCACACGCACGTCGCGGTACTTGGCGAGCTCCTGTCGCATCGTCGCGAGAACCGCGGCCGCCCGTGCCGAGTCGCCCGGTGCCGGCGGAC
Source organism: Gemmatimonadales bacterium (assembly GCA_035309945.1). Lineage (GTDB taxonomy): Bacteria > Gemmatimonadota > Gemmatimonadetes > Gemmatimonadales > GWC2-71-9 > 20CM-2-65-7. Next base: position 63,978 of record DATGEQ010000113.1, read on the forward strand.
GGGCAGGAGTCAGCCGGAGATGCAGATCTTCGTTCGACACCATCCCCGCCATCGAGTGTTCGGCGGCGATGGCGGCTTGTGCGTCGGGCTCTTGGTCGTCAGCGGCGCCGCCTGCGCCGGTTTGTGGACCGGTGCGGTGACATCCCACGATGAGCGCACATAGTAGATAGGCAGCGCGTCGCATTACGACAGAATAGACGCGCCGCGGGCGAGGTCAGCTAGAGCGATGGAGCCGTTCGAAGTGTGGCTTTTCGACGATGAAATAGAAGGCGAGGATCGCCGCCTGGCTGAATACCGAGGCGATGAGCCCAGGGAAGGACCGCAGCATCAATGCGAAACCGTAGGTCTGGAGATAGCCGACCGTGTACATCGGGCTCGAAATGTAGCGATACGGCCCCGTCGCGATGGGGCCGACGGCAACGTCCGGCTCGAAGAAATTGTGCCAGTAGTACGCATTGCTCCCGAGAGTTCGCGCGGCCCACAGCTTCGTGCCGAGACCGACAATGACGAGGACCGCGCCAATCGGGACTGAAACGGGGAGGGAGAGTGGCAGGTGCCACGTGTTGCGCGTCAGGACGCAGAGGAGTACGAAGGCGAATGCATCATGGTTCATGACGATTGCGGCGCGCCGACGAAACCGCTGGAACGCTGTCGGCCCGCCTCCTTCTTCACGCCGGAGTGTGGCGCCGACGAACAGCACATACGCCATCCGGCTGAGAATGGCGTATGCAAACACGGCGGCCTGAACGCGTGTCACACCCGCAACATACTAAGCCTGCCCGGCAAGCGGGTTAGATCGCTTTTCCCTCCAGCGGCGGATGGAACGAGGTATTACCTGCCCCTAGGTTGCGACTGCACGCAGGCGTTTTGTCCTCCAAAACTTACGGAGAACGAATATGCGACTCGACCCGAACACCCCGCGGCAGCCCCGTCCCGACGAGACGGGCCCGATGAAGCGCAAGGAAGGGGAGCGTAATCGCCCCGGTTCCAATCCCGAGAACGAAGAAGAGGGTGGGTACGTAGAAGAGGAACGGTAGGACGTGAATGAAACACTTCGGCCGCCGAGAGAGATCTCGGCGGCCGTTGTGTTTTTCTACCGCACCGGCTCAGTGATAGAACACGCCTGTATGCTTCGCCACCGTCGGCGTATTCACGTCGTCTCCACCCACCACCAGCACATGAAATGCGCCACTGCCGTCGAGATAACCGGTTGCGGCATGATTGAAGAGATTGCCGCCGCCCGCCGACGAGATGGTATTGGAGCCGGTTGCCCCGTTGAACGCGCCGGTGCTACCATCGGCATTCAGTGCCGCATAACTCTCTTCAGTGGCGCCACTGCTCGCCCCGCTGTAGAGGCCCGCGGTGATCAACACATTCCCCCCGGCCACAACCGCGGTGTGCTTGCTGACCGCTTTCTTGAGTTTGTTGCCGTTCGCGATCCATCCGCCAGCCACGAGATTGCCGGTGCGGACGTCGATCTGGGCGTAGACGACGTCGCTAATGGCGCTCCCTTTCACGCTCGAATCGTTCGGTGACACGGCTGCACTGTCCCCGCCCAGCGCGTACAGGAACGTGCCGTTCACGCCGAACCCGAAGTAGCTCCGCGCGAACGGGAGCGCGGTGAGAGCCTGCCATGCACCCAATGTGCCGTCTGAATTGATCGCGGCACGGTAAACGGTCGCGACGGGCGCGTTACCGGTGCCCGAGCCGCCCGCGACATAGACGTTCCCGTTGAAGATTGCCGCGCCGACAGAATGGACCGGCGCCGGGAGCGCGGTGGTCGTCGCCCAGCCCGTCACCGCGCCGGTGGCGCTCAACGTCCCGAGATACACCGTGGCGACCGGCTTGCCGCTTGCCGTACTGTCGCCGCCGATGACGTACAGGTAGGAGCTCCCGGTCACCGGTGAGTTCGCAGGAGTCGCGACCAGTGCCGCGGCGAACGCGACCGGCGCGGGAAGCACCGTGGTCTTGGTCCATGCGCCGACCGTGCCGGTGCTGGACACAGTGGCATAGAGAACGCTATCCCGCGGTGCGTTGGTGCTGTCCTTCCCACCCCCGACCACGTACACGACGCTGGTCGGCGTGACGCCAGGAAGTGTGGCCGCGGCAATGGCATGACCGCTCAAGCCAACCGGAAGAGCCGTCGTGCTCGTCCAGCTGATCGTGGACGGATTGAATGTCACGGCCTTGAGGACGGTAAAGATGACGGGGCTGCTCACGCCGCCGGAGGTTTTGACGAACAGCGTGTCCGTCCCCTGCGGCACGCCCGCCGGGACAGTCGTCACGATGAGATTGTTCGTCCAATCGGCGCCGGCCGCGATCGTTGCGGTATCGCGACCACCCGCAGTCGTCGAAAACAGCACGTGACCCGCGGCGATCGCCTGCGTCGTGCCGAAGTTCGAACCCTGAATGACGACGGTGGTCCCGACAGTGCCGGACGGGAGCGTGGCACCGTTGACAAGGGTCACGACCGGCGGGCCTGACGGACCGGTCGGGCCGCTGCTGCCGCCACTGCACGCCGCGAGCAGCGAGACGACGGGAAAGAATACGCGTCGAATGACATTCCGCATGGACGGCTCCGGCTCGGGGGGAGGAAATCACATTGGAACAACTCAAAGACTGCTGACCCGAAGTGTGGGTAACGTGCGTTTGAGAATCTTTGTGGTTTCTTAGTGCGTCATCCGGACCTGTTCTGACTGCGTCATACTGACGCGTTCTTGATGTGCACGTTTCGTCCCGATACACTTGTGCGACTGCTCATGAAATACGGCACGCTCCTCGAAACCGCGTTACGCGCGCTCCTCGCCAACAAGATGCGCAGCATCCTCACGGTGCTGGGAATTACGATCGGCATCGCGGCGGTCATCTGCGTCGTGGCGATCGGCAAGGCGGGCCAGGCCCAGGTCGAGAAGCAACTCAATAACCTCGGCGACAACTTCGTCTGGATCGAGGCGGGCGGCCGCGCCGTCAACGGCGTCCGCACCGGCACCCACGGCACCAAGACCCTGGTGCTGTCCGACGCGGCGGCGATCAAGAATCAGATCCCGCTCATCAAGAGCGTATCGCCAAACGTCGACGGCTCGATTCAGATCATCTACGCCAACCAGAACTGGTATACCGGCTATCGCGGCGTGGCGCCCGAGTATTTCGACATCAAACGCTGGTTCGTCGATCAGGGGGCGTTCTTTACGCAGGACGACGTGGACCGCGCGGCCGACGTCTGCGTGATCGGCCGTACGGTGCGCGACCAGCTGTTCGGGAGCGACGACCCGATCGGCGCGGTGATCCGCGTCCGCGGCCTGCCCTGCCGAGTCGTGGCGACGCTGCAGCCGAAGGGTCTGTCGGTTTCAGGTCAGGACCAGGACGACACGATCCTGATGCCGTACACGACGGTGATGAAGAAGATCAAGGGAAATGACTGGCTCGACGACATCCTCTGCTCCGCGGTCTCGCCGGACGTCATCAAGCTCGCGGGCCAGCAGGTCGCCGCGCTGCTCAGAGATCGCCATCACCTGCGCGCCGATGAGGACGACGATTTCAACATCCGCAATCCCGAGGACATCATCAAAGCACAGATCGAGGCGAGCCGCACGCTCACCATCTTGCTCGTCGCGATCGCGTCGATCTCGCTGCTCGTCGGCGGGATCGGGATCATGAACGTCATGCTGGTCTCGGTGACCGAGCGGACGCGCGAGATCGGGTTACGCGTCGCCGTCGGCGCTCGGCGCCGGCTGATCCAGCTCCAGTTCCTCGGCGAATCGGTGATGCTGAGCCTGGTGGGCGGAACGGCGGGCGTGCTGGTCGGCATCGCCGCGTCGTTTTTTGTGGGCAAGACCTTGAGCTGGCCGATGCAGCTGTCGCCCGAAGCGGTGGTCATTGCCGCCGCATTTTCGATCGCCGTCGGCGTCTTCTTCGGCTATTATCCGGCGCGCAAGGCGTCGCTGCTCAATCCCATCGAAGCGCTGCGCTACGAATGACGAGCGTCAACTGGCAGGCAACGCGAACCTGGCTGCTGGACCGTAAACGCCGCGGGCCGGTGCTGGCCGTGACCGGTGGACTGCTTCTCCTGGTGCTTATCCTCGTGTTCCGCCACGGCGGCGGCGTCCAGTACCTCACCGCCAAAGTGCAGCGCGGCGAGATCCGTGACCAGGTGGATGCCACCGGCACGGTGAACGCCGTGATCACGGTTCAGGTGGGCTCGCAGGTGTCCGGGACCATCGCGCAGCTCAACGCCGACTTCAACTCGCGCGTGCACAAGGGCGAGATCATCGCGCTGATCGATCCGTCGGCATTGCAGGGCGCGCTGCTGCAGGCGACCGCCGATCTCGAGAACGCGAAGGCGAGCGTCGTCGTGGCGCTGGCCGATTCGGCGAAGGCGGCCGCGGTGCTGGCCCAGGCGCGCGCGGACGCCGACCGCGCCCACTCGATGGCGAAAACCAACGTGATCACGCAGCAGGAGCTCGATCAAGCGACCGTCAATCTCGCCTCGGCGCGCGCCGGCGCCGATGCCGCGACGGCCAGCGTGCTCCAGGCGCGCGCCCAGGTCAGCCAGAAAGACGCCGCCCTCGCCGTCGCCCGCACGAACCTCGGCCACACCGTCATTCGCTCGCCGATCGACGGCGTGGTCGTCGCGCGCAACGTGGACGTCGGGCAGACGGTCGCGGCGTCCCTGCAGGCGCCGACGATTTTTACGATCGCGCAGGACCTGACCAAGATGCGGGTCTACGCCAAGGTCGATGAGTCGGACGTCGGCCGCATTCGCCCGGGCCAGCCGCTGACGTTCAGGGTCGACGCCTATCCCAAGGATGTGTTTCGGGGACTGCTGAGTCAGATCCGCATGAATCCGACGACGGTGCAAAATGTCGTCACGTACGACGCGGTGATCGACTTCGAGAACGCGGATCTCAAGCTCTTCCCCGGCATGACGGCTTACGTCGCGATCCCCGTGGCGCGGGTCGCCGACGCCGTGAAGTTGCCGAATGCCGCGTTGCGCTTTCGGCCGCCGCTCTCACCGGACGAAGTGCACGCGCTGTACGTCCGCTACGGCCTGGAAGCCAGAGGACAGGACGCGACCCGGAGATCCCCGAGTGCGGCCGTAGCGTCCGAACGCCCTGCCGCTGCGGATACCCCTGCCGATTCCGCGGGTCGCGACGACGAGGAGGCGGTCGTGTGGAAGCTCGTCGGCGCAAACAAGCTCGTGCCCGTGAAGGTCAAGCTCGGCATTACCGATCACGCGTATACCGCCGTCATCGCCGGCGAGCTCCAGCCCGGCGATGACGTGGTGACGACGGCGATAACGACGAAGGCCGGCGGTCCCGGCGCGCAGGGACTGCGGCGCTAGTGCGGATGACCCAATGAGTAGACGTAAGCCGCAACCGCGCGCACATCGAGCGGTGTGAGCCCCGCCCCGCCTTTCGGCGGCATCGGCGCGGCCGCCTGCTTCGGCTTCGCCACGCCCTCTTCCACCGTCCGCACGATGAACCGATAGCTGCCGTCGCCATTCAGCCACTTCCCGCTCGTCAAGTCCGGCGCCAATCCTTCCTGGCCTTTGGCCTCTGGGCCATGACAAGCGAAGCATGTGCCCCCGGCTTCCTGCCCGTGATAGACGCTGTCGCCGCGCGCGATCAATGCCGGCGTGATCCCCGCAGCCGACGTGTCTTTGTGCGCCGGTGCGGCGGCGGGTTGCTGCGCCGCGAGACTCGTCAACGCAGCCAACGTCATACCATTCAGCAACATCGTCACGCGCTTGAGATACATCGACATCCTCCTATGGGTGGAGCGTACGCAGGTACTCGAGAATCGCACGGCGCTGGGCGTCCGTGAGCGGGAACTGCGGCATCGTGCTGGCCGGCTTGTCGAACTTCGGATCCGCCAGCTTGTGGAGCACATACTCCGGCGAGCGACGTTGCAGGACGGTGTTCAAGTCAGGCCCGATCGTGCCGGTCGTCGCCTCGCCGAGCTTGTGACACGCGGCGCACGCGTGCGATGCGGTGATGCTCTTGCCCTCCTGCGCCAGCGCGGAATCGATCGACGGCGGTGGACGCGATGATTGAACGCCACCGGCTGCGCGACGGCGGCGGGGAGCACGAACAGCTGGCGCGCTCCGATGATGATGAGGAGGGCGAGTCCCGCGCCGAGCGCCAACCAGCGTCTGGCAGCATGCTGCCGTGGTTCCGCATGTTCCGCCATCAACGTCCTGCGAGCAAAGATGAGAAGTGCTACGGCGCGGGGGAGGAAGACGTTATGAAAGAACTGTGAAGCTCAGCGGCAGCAACAAGGCGCGGCGGATTGATTCTCGCCGCGCCTCATCGCCTAGCTTGCATACGATTGCCAGACGAAAATCCTGCAGCGGGCGGAAATGACCTGGGAGCGGCAGCCGTAGTTGGCTTGACGGTCGCTTGACTGCCTGGAGCCACCTTGTAACGTCCCTACGACTGGGGAGCCATGAGTCGGAACGAGGGAGCGACCATAGCAGAAGACCAGCAGTCGGCCTCGCAGCGCCGGCTGGCGATCGTGCTCGAGCACATGCATTACGAGAACGCGCACGACTTCGATCGCTGCATCGCCGCATTCGGGCACCCACGCTACGAAATCGTCCCAACGGGCGAGGTCCACGACGGCAGGGACGGCGTAAACGGGCTGCTGGACCAGAACCGCGTGGCGTTCGCGGATTTCCACTTCGAGCCGCACCGCACTGCCCCCGCCGACGACGTTGTCCTGGTCGAGGGAACCTTCACCGGTACGCACACCGGCACGTGGCGCGGCCTCCCCGCCACCGGCCGCACGGTGTGCTTGCGTATGGCGCTCGTCTTTGAATTCGAGGGCGACGCGCTGGTCTGCGAGCGGGTGTATTTCGACCTCGGTACCGCGTTGCGCCAGCTCGGTGTCGCGCGCGACCCGCTGAGCCTGGCCGGCCAGCTGGCTACGATCGTCAACCACCCGATCACCATCGCGCGCGCGCTGCTGCGCGGCCTCTTCCAGCGGCAGGGGCGTGGCAATGGCTGATCCCACGTCATCGATCCCCGGCCTGGCCGGAAAGACTGCCCTCGTCACCGGCGCGAGCAGCGGCCTCGGACTCGAAGTAGCGGTGATTCTGGCTCGCGCGGCAGCGCGCACTGTGCTGGTCAGCCGGAACCCGGCGAAGCTGGCCGCCGCCCTGGCCGACATCCGCCGGCGCTCCAGGGCGGACCCGGATGCCGTGGAGTTCATCCTCTGCGACCTCTCCTCGCAGGCGTCGATCCGCGAGCTCGCTGCCGAAGTCCTGGCGCGCTACCCCAGGCTCGACATCCTCGTCAACAACGCCGGTACCGTGAGCGTCGAGCGAAAGCTGACTGTCGATGGCATCGAGCTCACCTTCGCGGTGAATCACCTCGGCTACTACCTGCTCACTCGATTGCTGCGGGAGCGGCTCGTCGCCAGCGCGCCAGCCCGCATCGTCAACGTCGCCTCTCACCTTCACTACCACGGGACACTCGACTTCGACGACCTGGGCTTCGCGCGCGGCTACCACGTTCTCAGGGCCTACGCCAGGTCCAAGCTCGGCAACGTCCTCTTCACGTGCGAGCTGGCGAAACGCCTTCAGGGCACGGGCGTCACCGTCAACGCGCTGCATCCTGGCGACGTCGCGACCAACATCTGGAGCGGCGCGCCGGGTTGGAGCCAGCCGTTCCTCGCACTCGCCAAGAAACTGCTCATGATGTCCCCAGAGGAAGGCGCCCGAAGGATCACCTACCTCGCCGCAAGTCCCGAAGTGCAGGGATGGTCCGGGCTCTACTTCGAGAAGAACCGGCCGAGACGCCCGGCGCAGCTATCCTGCAAGGACGGCGTCGCTGCGCGGCTGTGGACAGAGAGCGCACGGCTGGTACACCTTGAGCCCTGAATGGCACGTGACCACTTCGTCGGGAAGGTCGTGTGGATCACCGGGGCCTCCTCCGGCATCGGCCGATCCCTCGCCTTCGCCTTCGCACGCGCCGGCGGGAGGCTGATCCTCTCGGCTCGCGACCGACGGAGCCTCGAGCCGGTGCGAGCGGCATGCGGGGCGGGTTCCGAGGTCCGCTTGCTCCCCTTCGACCTGGCCGCGCTCGACACCATTCCGCAGCGTGCCGAGGAGGCGCTGAACATGTGGGGCCACGTCGATTTTATGGTGCACAACGCCGGGGTCGCGCTACGCGGGCGGATGGTGGATACGCCGCTGCGTCTTGATCAGCAGATCATGGCGATCAATTACTTCGGCCCCGTGGTACTCACCAAGGCCCTGCTGCCGTCGATGTTGCAGCGTCAATCAGGCTGTTTTGTGGTTCTGAGCAGCCTCTCCGGGAAATATGGCGGGCCGCAGCTCTCGGCGTACTCGGCTGCGAAGCACGCCTTGCACGGCTGTTTCGAGTGCCTGCGCGCTGAGGTGCACGACCAGAACATCCAAGTGACGATCATAATCCCCGGTTTCATTCGCACGCCAATCGTGCAACGTGCGCTCACGGCGAGTGGTGCGCCCTACGGCAAGACGCTGTCGGTGTACGAGCGCGGGATGGACCCCGACCGTTGCGCGGCGCGCATTTTGCGAGCCGTCGCCCGCCGAAAGGAGGAGGCCCCGATCGGCGGTTGGGAGCTCTCTACCCTCTACCTGAAGCGATTCGTGCCGGGCCTGCTGAACGCTCTCGTGCGGAACCATCCTGTGCGGCTGCGGAACCGGCTGTGGCGCCTGCTCTCCTTCGGAATCGGCGGCCACGAAGGCTGAACGACGGCGAAGGTGACTCCTTAAAGGGACCTTCACCAGCGCTTCACGCGATCCCTCCAATTGAAACGCTGTCTTAGGGAATGAGGCGCGACCTGACCCGCCTACCCGATCTCGCGCGCAAACGCGGCACCGGCCCGTTGCCCGTTGACGTGAACGTGCTGATGCTCGCCGCTCGCGGCGGTGGCGAAGTTCGCGAATGCGGGCAAGCCCACGGAAAGCGGCACGCCGACCAGGAGCTGCGCTATCGCATGCTCACGCGGACGAACCCGCAAAAAGCGGAGGCGCTGCTCCAGCGCGCGGCGGAAGCGATCGACCGGCGGTGGCGGCTGTACGAGGATTTTGCGCGACTGACGTAGCGCCTGCTGCAACCTTCGGCCCGACCTGCCTATCCAAGTTGTCAAATCCATCTCTGGAGTCGTTATGCGGCTCGCCATCCTCCTCGTCGCTGGCGTTCTTGCAGTCCCCCCCCCGTCGCTTTCCGCACAGCACCCCGTCCCTTCCAACGGACAATGGTTGATCGATCCATCGGATCACGCCGGCAAGGTCCAACTCACCGTCCGCTACGGCGAAGCGGGGAGAGGAAATCGCTACTCGAGCAACTGGGGCCAGGACGTGCCCCTGAGTGAGCTGGTCGGTCTCTCGGCCGCCGGCATGAGTGGAGCGGGCTCTACAGTGCGTTTCAAGATCGTGCGATCCGCCGGCACGCTCGACTGTGAAGGCTGGTTCGACGGTGGCAGGGGCTCGGGCCATTTCACATATGAGCCGAATGCCGAGTTCGTCGCCGAGCTCGCGAAGCGCGGGATCAATGCGCCGACGGCGTGGGAGCAGTTCGAGATGACGATTGCGGGCGTGGGACTGGAGTTACTGGACGAGTTGCAGCGTCAGGGGTACGACCGGCCGGTCGCCGGCGAGCTTGCGCGCATGGCGACGCACGGCGTCGACCTCGAGTACGTCCGCGACCTGGGCGCGCGGGGATACAAGATGAAAGAGTCGGAGAGTCTCGTGCGGATGCGGGATCATGGTGTGGATGAGGACTTCATCGAATCACTCGACAGCGCGGGCTACAAGAACCTGAGTGCGGAAGACCTCGTCCGGCTGCGGGATCATGGCGTCGACGGCGACTACATCGCCGATATGAAGGATGCGGGCTACGCGCCCGCGAACCCCGAGGATCTGGTGGAGTCGCGCGACCACGGGGTCGACGCGAATTACATCCGGTCGCTCAAGGAAGCGGGGTATGGGAGTCTGTCATTGCAGGAGCTGCGTCGCGCGCGCGATCATGGGGTGACGCGGGGGTTCATTCAGCGCGTGAAGGCCCGTGGGTACGGCACGCCTTCGATCGACGAGGTGATCCGGCTGCGCGACCGGGGGTTGTAGACGACAACGAGGCGCGGCGGATGCATCCTCGCCGCGCCCCGCCATCTACCCAGCACCGGCGCTTTTGTCATGCCGCCGGCCGTGCTGCGTCCGGACCCTGAGTGGCCGGTGTCTGCCCCTGGCCGGCCGCAGGCTGACTTTGAGACCTGAACGGGCCGAGCACATTCCTGGCGCTGGCCCAGGCGCCCATGAGCTGCACGTCGTCTCCAAAGCTGTACCGCACGAGCCCATCGAGCACCCGCACCCGCTCGACGATCTCGACACTGATGGCCTGGAGCTCGGCGCTGGCGCCCGTGTGCAGGCGCCGTCCGACCCGCGACGCCTCCAGCGTTTGCTCGAAAGCGTCCAGCGCGGTGGAGAGATCCGCGAGCAGACTCGCCTTCATCCCTTCCTTCACGAGCAGCTCCTTTTGCGCGGTCGCGGTTTGGAGCAGCCCGCGCGCCGCGGTCAGAAAGGCCTGATGGCTGCCGTTCGGGGGAAGCTGGAACTGCTCGGCCAGCTCGAGGTGATTGTGCGACGCCACAACCCCCGCCGCCACCAGGAACCGCAACAGCTTGCCTTCGACCTCGTGACGGATCGCGGCGCGCTGCGCCGTGGTTGACCGCACTGCCACGATGCCGGCCCGCTGCTCGGCCGCCAGCGCGTTCGCGCGAGCGATGAGTTGCTCGAGCCCGGTGAGCGCCGGTTCTTCACCCTCTGCTTCCGTCTTCTGGGTCCGCAGGAACTCGCAAACCCGCGCGGCCATTTCCAGCCGCCTGCGTAACAACGCTTGCATACAACCTCCTTGTGAGAGACGTGCCGGGCATGAGTCACGAGTTGACTCCGCTCGACGTGCGTTGCCATTTGCTACAAGCGTGCCACGTGGTTTGTGCGCGCGTTTGGAGCGAGGGTGTCTCTCAAAGAGGACACTTTTCTCATTTTTGAGACACGCAAAGAGAAAGGCGAGTCGTGGCGCGGAAAAATCTTCCCCCAAAAACGTGTCGTAACGTCACGAAAAAAATTTTCACTCGGCAGAATTCGAAACCACGACGCGGAGATTCCGAAGTGACGCGCAAAAAAAGCGAAGTGACGCACTGAAAACCGGAAGGAGCACGCTCAAAAGGCGAAGTACGACGCTGTAGAGACGGATCGAGCCGTGAAAAGGCGAAACTCGACGTGAAAAAGGTGAAGTGCGGCGCTGCAGACCTAGGGGAATCCCCTGAAATGTTGAGTCAACTAATCGCGTCGATCACATCGGCATCGTCATGCGCTTGCCCGTGTGCGATGCATGGATCGGACGGAGGCGAATAAAGAGCATTCCACCGCCCGGATTCCGAGATGCGCGTTGGGCGCGAGCGGATCCAACGGGCGGTGGCAGCGCTGGCAAAGCCGCGGGCGCGGTGACACGGGCTTCGGACTCTCGTCGCGAGGCCATTGCTCATTGAGAACTCCGCGGCGGACGACGGGCGCCGCGCTGCACAGTGAAACGAACTGTCAGCGTGCTCACCTGCTCAAGCCGGCGCCCCGCTCCCACGTTCGGGAAGTCGTACCGCTCGAGACCGTAGTAAAGCGCGCCAGTGACCGAGCCGCCGCGGTACTCGATCCCCACGGCTGTGGTGAGGGCGACATCGGGCCGGGGCAGGCCGCTCACCGAGACGACGGGGAGGAGGCTGCCGCGCAGCACTCCCCGGACCGGGCTCGTCGCAAAGTCCAGGCCCGTCTCAGCTCCAATCGCCACACTGGTCCAGCGCTGCCGCGCGATCG
>DATGEQ010000114.1:0-77580 GCA_035309945.1 Gemmatimonadales bacterium
TCATCAATAATGAAGCGCTGACCATGCTGATGAGCGACGTCGCCGCCGGCATGCTCGGCGCCGGGAATGTCCGCCGCGGCGTACGCACCATGGGCGGCGAGGACATGGCGTTTTTTCTCGCGAACGTGCCCGGCTGCTTCGCCTTCGTGGGCTCGGCGCCGAAGAACGGAAAGGCCGCGCCTCACCACAGCCCCGCCTTCGACATCGACGAAGAGTCGCTCGTCATCGGCGCGGAGCTGTTGACGCAAACGGCGATTCGATACCTGGGTTGACGTGTCGTCCAACCAGCTCGCATCCGAGTCGTCGGCCTACCTGAAGTCCGCCGCACACCAGCCCGTCCACTGGCTGCCCTGGAGCGACGCGGCGTTCGCGCGCGCGCGCGCGGAACACAAACCGATCCTGCTCGACATCGGCGCCGTGTGGTGCCATTGGTGCCACGTGATGGATGGCGAGTCATACGAGGACCCCGCGGTCGCCGAGCTTCTGAATCGCGATTTCGTCTGCGTGAAGGTGGATCGCGACGAGCGCCCGGACGTCGACGCGCGCTACCAGCGCGCGGTCCAGGCGCTCAGCGGGCAAGGCGGCTGGCCGCTCACCGCGTTTCTCACGCCCGACGGCGAAGTCTTTTTCGGCGGCACCTACTTCCCGCCCGAGAACAATGCGTACGGCCGGCCGGGCTTTGGCCGCGTGCTGTTGGAAATCGCGCGCGTCTTCCGCGAGGAGCGCGAGCGCGTACTGGCCAATGCGCGCGCGATCCGCGAGCACGTGGTGCAGAGCCTGGACGAAGCGAAGCCCGGCGCGGTCTCGCCTGATCTGCTGAGCGGCGCCGCGGACCAGATGGCGCGGCTGTTCGACGTGCGGTACGGCGGCTTCGGCTCGGCCCCGAAGTTTCCTCATCCCGCGGCGAGCGAATTCCTGCTCGCGCGCTGGCACGACACGAAGGGCGGTCTCGCGTGGCAGCGCGAGATCGTCGAGAAGACGCTGACCGGCATGGCGCGTGGCGGCATTCGTGATCAGGTGGGCGGCGGATTCCACCGCTACTCGGTGGACGAGCGCTGGATCGTACCACATTTCGAGAAGATGTCGTACGACAATTCCGAGCTGCTCCGCAGTTATCTCTCAGCATACCAGGCGTTCGGAATCCCTTTTTTCAGGGAAGTAGCGACCGGCATCGTCGACTGGATCCTGGAAGTCATCGTCGAGCGGGAGCGCGGGAGCTTTGCGACCTCGCAGGACGCCGACGTCACGTTCGGCGACGACGGCGACTACTGGACCTGGACGGTGGAAGAGGCACAGGGCGTGTTAACGACGCGAGAATTCGCGGTCGCGTCGCGCGTGTTCGATATCGGAGACGCGGGAGAGATGCATCACAATCCAAAGAAGAACGTGCTCTGGTGGAAGCAGGACCCTGCGGATGACGAACGGCCGATCCTGCGCGACGCCATTCGGAAACTCAAGACCGCGCGTGACCATCGGAAGGCGCCGTTCGTCGATCGCACGTCCTACGTCAACTGGAATGCCATGATGGCCGGCGCGCTGCTGCAGGCCGGCGCCGTGCTCGATCGTCCCGAATGCAACGAACTGGCGCTGACTGTGCTGGATCGGGTTTGGAAGGAGGCGTGGGATGTGGGCGGCGGGATGTGCCACGTCCTTGGACGTCCGGACCTGCGAGGCATGCTCGACGACAACGTCCAGAGCGCCGCGGCTTTCCTCGATGCCTATGAAGCGACCGGCGGGCCCACGTGGCTCGAGCGTGCGACAGCGGTGATGATCTATTGCGAGAAAGCGCACTCCGACGGTACACCCGGATACTTCGACATCGCAGCCACCAATGGCACCGCTTATCTCGCCGCGCGCGCGAAGCCCGTGCAAGATGCGCCAACGCCGTCCCCCAATGGAGTCGCTGCGCTGGTCCTCGCGCGCCTGTGGGCCCTGACCGACCAGGCCGAGTGGCGTCAGCGACTCGACCGCCAGATCGCCGCATTCGCGGGAAGCGCGCGGGAGCTCTCATTGTATGGCGCCACACTGCTGCGGGCGATCGACTGGGCGATGAATCCCGTCACCCGCATCGAGGTGTCGGGCCCCACGGGAGATGGTCCCGCGTGCGCCATGCATCTCTTGGCGCTGCAGCACTACCGGCCGCGGAAGGTCGTCATCCGGAAGATCGCCGATCGTCCCGCGACGACAGTGTGCATCGGAACGAGCTGCTCGCTGCCGGTGACAACGCGTGAAGCGCTGGCCAAGCTGCTCGAAGCCTGAGCTAGATTCCTATCCATCCCAACTCGAGGCTGTAATGCCGAACAAGAAAGCAGTTATCGAAACCAAGAAGGGGACCATCGAGCTGGAGCTGTTCGCCGATGAAGTGCCCAATACGGTCGCGAATTTCGAGAAGCTCGCGAACGCGAAATTCTACGACGGCACGACGTTTCATCGGGTGATTCCGAACTTCATGATTCAGGGCGGCGATCCCTACTCGAAGACGGGCAAAGGGCCGGTCGGGACCGGCGGGCCGGGCTACACAATCAAGTGCGAGACGCAGAAAAACACGCACAAGCACGTTGCGGGAACGCTCTCGATGGCGCATGCCGGCAAGGATACCGGCGGCAGCCAGTTCTTCATCTGCCACTCGCCGCAGAAGCACCTCGACGGTGTGCACACGGTGTTCGGTCAGGTGACCAAGGGAATGGACGTAGTGAACGCGATCCGCGGCAACGACGAGATCACGTCAATTCGCGTGGCCTAGTGCATCTCGATTTCGCGGTCGTCGCCGACTACGCGCTCGTCGACCAGTCGGGCAAGATGTCGGTGCTCGGCATCTTCCAGCACATCTGGGTACCGCAGTTTCCCGCGATGCATCCGCGGCTGCATCTCGTGCTGCGACTCAAAGGCAAGCGGACCGAGGTCGGCGAGCATCAGGTCCAGATCAAACTGCTGGATGAAGAAGACGCGGAGCTGCTGGGCGGCTCGGGCACCGTCAACTTCGCCGAGCCACCGGCGGGCGTAACGGAAATCGAGGCGGCCGCGGTGCTCGTGTTCGACGTGCCGTTCCCGCGCCCCGGCCAGTACCGCTTCGAGATTACCGTCGACGGCGAGCGCAAAGCCAGCGTGCCGATAACCGTGTCCCAGATGCCGACCGCGCCGGTGCAACCACCTCCGTCGACACCTCAGGCTCCTGGCTCCTAGCTCGCCCCCCCTGCTCCTCGGCGGCTACGTGCGGCTGCCGGTGTTGCTCCTCGCCGCGGTTCTGGCGCTCGGGTTCGATCTCGGCGGTCACCCGCTGTTCGATCCGGACGAAGGGCGCAACGCCGAGGTCGCGCGCGAAATGGCGGAGACGAACGACTATGTGTTGCCGCATCTCGACGGGCTACCCTACGTCGACAAGCCGGTGGTGTACTTCGCGGCCGCGGCGGCGGTGATGGAAGTGCTGGGACCGACGGAGACGGCGGCGCGGCTGCCGGCCTATCTCTTCACGCTCGCGACACTCGGCATCATTTTGGTGTTCGCGGTGCGGCGGTGGGGCCGCGACACCGGTTGGCTCGCCGCTCTTGCGCTCGCCACGATGCCGCTCGTGCTCGCGTACGCGCGCACGACGATCATGGATAGCGCGCTCGCCTTTTGCACCACGCTCGCGATTCTAGCGTTTTGGGACGAACGCCCTGTCCTGGCGTGGGCGGCGATCGGGCTCGGATCGCTCACCAAAGGCCCCGTCGCGATCCTCGTGCCGCTGATTACGCTGATTCCTTACGCTCTGCTTACGGGCCGGCGCGTCCGGCAACTGTTTCCGCCACTCGGGATCGTGGTTTTTCTGATCGTCGCCCTTCCCTGGTTTCTCGCGGTCTCGCACCGCGTCCCGGAATTTCCGCGCTACGTCTTTGTGCGCGAAACGTTCGAGCGGGTTACGACGACCAGTTTTCACCGCACCGCGCCAGTCTGGTACTATCTGCCCATCGTTCCGATCGCCGCGTTCCCCTGGATCGTACCGGCGCTCGGGAAAATCAAGAATTGGCGCTGGGTGTGGCTCGCTCGACGCGTCAATGTCCAGGCGCAAGAGACGATGCTGCTCGCGTGCTGGATCATCGGGCCGCTGCTCTTCTTCACACTCAACCGCTCGAAGCTCCCGCAATACGTGCTGCCGCTGATGCCGCCCTTCGCTCTGGCCGCCGCCCGGCTGCTCACGCGGCAGGAGAGCGAGCTCGGCGGCGGCATCGCGGTCGCACGACGCACCTACACAGCCATCGCTGTGTTTATGGGCCTGGCGCTCGCGTCGCTCACGCTCTGGCTGCCCGCGCCCATCAGCCTGACGCCAGCCGAACGCGCGGCGATCCCGCCGACGGCGCTCGCGCTTGGTATTGTGCTACTGATTTCGGCGGGGTTGGTGTGGTACGCGGGACGTGCGGTGCATTCCCGCCCCGCGCTCGCCGTCATGGGCTACGCGCTCGTCGTGATCGCGACGCCGATCGTGTCAGGACGGTTGCTGGCCGCCGTGGGAGAGGACCGCTCGGCAGCGACGCTGGCTCGCGTCATCCACAACAGCGGAGGTGACCGCGTCGCTGTCATGGGTGTCTCGGCATTCCCGACGTCCTTGCCGTTTTATCTGCGTCGCACGATTCCGGTCGCAACCGCCACCGGTGACGAGCTGACAAGCACCTTTATCGCCGATCATCAGAAAGACTTTCGCGCAGACAGCACAGGGCCGCTCAAACCGGCCGACGCCTGGCGCGAGCGGATTGCGCATTGCCGGACTCCCACCGTTTTCGTCGCCCGAGCGGGCGACATGCGATTCCGGGCCCAGCTCGATTCGGTGCTCCCCCTGCTTGCGGTAGAAGGCCATTACGCGGCGTACGGACCATGTGCGGCATCTTCGGCGCGATAGCACGCGGCGACGCGCCCCTGCGTCATCCCGAAGCGATTTACCGCATGGCGGCGGCATTGCGACATCGCGGCCCGGACGGCGAGTCCATCGTCGGGCACGAGCGTGCCCGCCTCGGCGCGCGGCGACTCGCGATCATGGATCTCACGACTGGGGACCAGCCATTTCAGAGCCCCGACGGGAAGATCTGGATGGTTTGCAATGGCGAGATCTACAACGCGCCGGCGCTGCGCCGCGAGGCGAGTACCTGGGGATATCCGTTTCGCTCGCACGGCGACATCGAAACCATTGTCCCGTTCTACGAACGCTTCGGTCCGGAGGCCGTTGCGCGGCTCGAAGGCATGTTCGGACTCGCCGTCTGGGATGACGCGCGCCGCCGTCTGCTGCTCGCGCGCGACCGCGCCGGCGAGAAGCCGCTCTTCTGGACCGATGTCTCCGGTGAGCTGCGCTTTGCGTCCGAGATTCAGGCCCTGCTGGAATTCCCCGATCAGATCCGGCGGGTGAATCGGAAGGCGCTGGCGCTCTATCATGCGCTGGGCTACGTGCCCGCGCCCTACACCATGTTCGAAGGGATTCACAAGCTCCCCCCCGCGTCGCTGCTGGTAGCCGCGGATGGACACATCGACGTCACGACGTACTGGAGCGCCGCCGCCGCCGCGAGCCGGCCGTCATCCCTGACTTTCCAGAATACTGCCGCGTTGCGCGAGACACTGCTGCGCGCGGTGGAGCGAGAACTGATGTCGGACGTTCCACTCGGCGTATTCACGAGCGGCGGGCTCGACTCCTCGTTCCTGATCGCGGCAGCGGCGCGCGTGATCCCGGGCGAACGGATTCACACCTATGCGATCCGGTTCACCGAACCGGGCTACGACGAAAGCGCGTACGCCGAGGCCGTCACCCACGAGATCGCGAGCGTACATCACGTCGTCACGGCAGACGACGAATCGTTGGGCCGCGCGCTCGAGGTCGTGTCGCGGTCTCTCGCGGAGCCGCTTGGCGATCCCGCGGTCTTGCCCACCTGGCTCCTCGCCGAGGCAGCGCGTGAAGACGTGAAAGTCGTCCTCTCCGGCGAAGGCGCCGACGAGCTCTTCGGCGGCTATCCCACCTATCTGGGCCACAAGTTCGCGGCGACGTGGCAGGCGATCCCGGGCCCCCTGCGCCGCAGCGCGCGCTGGGCCGTCGAGCGCTGGCCGTCGTCGACCGGCAAGATGACGTTCGAGTACATGCTCAAGCAGTTCCTGGCGGCGTCCGATCGGCCGTGGCTGGAGCGGCATCTCACCTGGCTCGGCGCGCTGTCGATCGAGAACGGTGTCATCCCGGAGCTCGCCTCCAAGCTGGACCGCTTTCCGCATGACGATCCGCTGAATCGCGTGCTCTGGTTCGACTTCCTGACCTACCTGCCCGATGACCTGCTCGTGAAGGTCGATCGCGCGACCATGCTGGCGTCCGTCGAGGCGCGGGCGCCGTTTCTCGACCGCGAGGTCATGGAGCTGGTTCTCCCGGGTCCCGCTCGTTCCAAGGTGCATGGCCTCACGACCAAGGCGATATTAAAGGAAGCAGCGCGTGGCCTCGTGCCGCGCAAGGTGATCGACCGGCGCAAACGCGGCCTGTCTGTTCCCGTGGCGCGGTGGCTCAATACGGGACTCGCCCCTCTGGCCGACCGTTTGCTGGACACACCGCTCCTCACCGAACACAAGAGCGGTCGCCGTAACCACGCGCGACGTTTGTGGCCGCAGCTCATGCTCGCCCTCTGGGCGGAACGTTGGAACATGGACATTCATGAATCGTGAACAGGCCGTAGCGCTCATGAACGAGCACACGCAGTCGCCGTCGCTGCGCCAGCACATGCTTGCCGTCGAGGCCGCGATGCGCGCGTATGCCGCGAAGTTCGGCGAAGACCCGGAGCCGTGGGGCTTGGTCGGCCTGCTGCACGATTTTGACTATGAGAAGTATCCCAACCAGGAGCACTCGGCGACCGAGGGCCACCCGGCGTGGGGCGTGAATCTGCTGCGGTCCAAGGGCGTCGCCGATCCGCTGCTGCGGGCCATTCTGGGCCATGCGACCTACTCCGGCGTACCGCGTGACACGCAGCTGGCCAAAACGCTGTTCGCGGTCGACGAGCTGTGCGGATTTCTCGTCGCCTGCGCGCTCGTGCGCCCGTCCAAGAGTTTTCGCGATCTCGAAGTCTCGTCGGTGAAGAAAAAACTGAAGGACAAAGCGTTCGCGCGGGGCGTGAATCGCGAGGAGGTGCGTCAGGGCGCCGAAGAGCTTGGCGTGCCGCTCGACGAGCATATCGCGTTCTGCATTCAGGCGCTCCGGACGGTCGAGCCGTCACTGGGGGGGGGCCTCGGCGGGTGACCGCGACCGCTCCGTCCACCGTCCCCTTTTCGCGGGCGCTCGACCGTGCCACGGGCGCGCGGCCGATCCCGGGGAACATCGTGCGCCACATCGCCGTCAGCAGCGATGCATTGAACACGATGCTCGAGGTGATTGCAAGCGCGCGGCGCACGGTCCATTTCGAGAACTACATGATCCACGACGACGCGACCGGCAGCCGCTTTGCGACGGCGTGGGCGGACCGTGCGCGCGCCGGCGTGCGTGTTCGCGTGCTGTACGACGCGTTCGGCTCACGCAGCACCAGCGCGGGCTATTGGCGTGAGCTGCGCAGCTACGGCGTAGACGTCCGGCCGTTTCGCCCGATCTGGACCAGTGGCCCGATCGAGGCGTTCAGCCGGGATCACCGCAAGCTGCTGGTTGTGGATGGCGAGCGCGCGATGACGGGCGGCCTCTGCATCGGCGACGAGTGGGCCGGCGACGCGGACGACGGTCAGGCCTGCTGGCGCGACACCATGGTGCTGGTATGCGGTCCGGCTGTCGCCGCGCTCGACGCATCGTTCGGACGGATGTGGGCGCGCGCCGGCAGGGCGTTGCGCGAAGACGAGACGAATCCGGTGCCGGAGGAATGCGGCCCGTCAGCCGTGCGGGTCGTGGAAGGATTCCCCGGCCAGTCGCGCGTCTATCGCGCGGTGCAGCTGCTCGCCGCCGCCGTGACGGAGCGACTGTGGATCACCGATGCCTATCTCGTCGCGCCGTTGCCGCTGTATGCCGCGTTCCTCGACGCGGCGCGCAGCGGCGTGGACGTGCGATTGCTGTTGCCCGGCGCGTCCGACATTCCGCTGGTCCGCCTCTTCACGCGCGCCGGTTATCGCGAGCTGCTGCACGCGGGCGCGCGCATCTTCGAGTACCGCGGCCCCATGCTGCACGCCAAGACGCTCGTCGCGGATCACGAATGGGCGCGCGTCGGCTCCAGCAACCTCAACGTCTCCAGCCTGCTCGGCAATTACGAGCTCGATCTCGTCGCCGAGCACGACGGGTTGACCGCGTCGCTCGCGACGCAGTTCTTGCACGACATGGCGCAGAGTCGCGAGGTTGTGCTGGCGCGGCGGCGCCTGCCGCTGCCACTGCCGCCGCGCCTCGTCGACACGGCGGCGGTCCCGGCGACCACGTGGCACGACGTCGTGCCGAGCGCGCCGCCGCCGCCCCAGCACAAGCGGACGATGCGAGCGCGCCAAGCCGCAGCCGTGGTCGCGTTGATGCAGGTGGCCGGCGGCGCGCGACGCATGCTGGCGGGCGCCGCCGCAGCGTTTTTCCTGGTGATCGGTGTACTGCTCATCATCTTTCCCCTCGTGACCAGCACCATCATCGCCGTAGGCGCGCTGGCTAGCTCGTTATGGCTCGCCGGCTTCGCCGTCGCCCGCCGGCGGCGGCGCCGGGAGAGCGATGTCCGCTGAAGCGCCGTTTCAACCTCCCGGCAGCCCTGCGCGTATGGCAAGCAGCGAACCCGACGCGGCTCTGGTTGCCAAGACCGTCGCAGGCGACCGAGCCGCTTTTGGGGTGCTCGTGGAGCGCTATGCGGGTCAGGCGCGCCGCGTGGCGCGGGCGGTGTTGGGCGATCCGGACGATGCGGACGACGCGGCACAGGACGGCTTTCTCTCCGCCCTGGTGAAGCTGGAGCAATACGATGCGAAACGCCCGTTTGGACCCTGGCTGATGCGAATCGTGGCGAATGCGGCGACCGATCGGCGCCGGCGTCGCACCGTGAGACAGGCAGAGCCGCTCGACCCGTCGCTCGTGGGCGGCGGCCCGCGGCCCGATGCCGCCGCGGTGCGGAGCGAGCTGGGTGACCGGCTGCGCACCGCACTGGGCGAACTGCCCGAACGCCGCCGCACGGCTGTCGTGCTGTTCGATGTCGAAGGGTATTCGCACGCGGAAATCGCGCAAATTCTGGGAATTCCTGAAGGAACAGTGCGGTCCGAAGTTTTTCACGCGCGTCGCCGTCTACGCACGCTGCTGTCCGATTGGAAGGAGCATGTACGATGAACGAACTGCCGTCTTCAGACTTTCGTCCCGATCCGGAGCTTGCCGCCGTGCTGCGTAGCGCGCTCGAGCCGAGCACCGATCAGGCGACCTTCGTAGCCCGCGTCATGGCGCAATACGACCGTGCACGCGAGCGCGGCCCGGTACCCATTCCCACGTTTGACGTCCTGGCGTCGTGGTTCCGCCCCGGTGTTGCAGCCGCCTTGGCGGGAGCGGCGCTGATCGCCGGCATCCTGTTCGGCCGCACCATGCTCAATCCGGCGACACCCGCGTCGATCGAGACCGCGCTCGCGCCCGCGGAGGGTTCGGGCCTCGCGGATCTCGTCACGTCCCCGAATCCACCGGACGCCAGCGTCGCGTATACGTCGCTCGTCGATCAACGCTAGAAAGAGGAAGCTCGAGACATGCTGAATCGATCGAAACTCGCCGCCGTCGGTTTGCTGGCCGCCGTATTTGTGGCGGGCGGGCTGGCCGGCTGGGGCGGCCGCGAGGCCGCGGCGCGCGATGCCCACGGGCCCGGCGGGCATCATGGCCCCGACGCCGTCGTCGCGTATCTGAGCCGCGAGCTGAAGTTGAGCGACGCCCAGCGCGATTCGGTGCGTGCGATCCTCGCGCGCCATCGCCCCGAGACCGACGCGCTGTGGGCGCAGGTGCGGCCGCGCTTCGACTCGATCAAGTCGCGGGTGCGCGCGGAGATCGATGCCCAGCTGACGCCGGATCAGCGCGTGCGGCACAAGCAACTGATCGATCAGGCTGAGCATCAGCGTAGAGAGCGGGAAGACTCGGCGAAAGCTGAGCGGGGGGAGCGTCACTAATGCGCTGGATCGCAGGTGTCCTGACGATAGTCGTCGCGGTTCCCGCGTCGGCGCAGCAAGTCTCCGTTACGCTTCAAGAAGCCGTCAACCGGGCATTGCGGGTGCAACCCGCAATGGTCCAAGCCCGCGGCGACGAAAGCAACGCCGGCGCGCAGCGCCTCGCCGCCGTCGGCGCATTCATTCCTGCAGTCACGCTCAACTCGAGCGCGTTCCGCCAAAACATCGGGTCCATCGTCAACGGCGTGCCGGTGCCGGGGAGCACGTACCAGTACAACACCGGACTCAGCTTCACCGTCGATCTGTTCGACGGATTGCGGCGCGTGCAGCGCTATCGCAACGCCGCCGCCACGGCGTCCGCCGCGGACGCGGGCTACGTCAATCAGGAGTATCAGGTGACGTTGCTGACCAAACAGGCCTTCTACAACGCCATCGCGAATGAGGAGCTGGTCCGCGTCGCCCAGTCGCAGCTCGACCGCGCGAAGCAGCAGCTCCAGATCTCGATCGACAAGCTGCACGCGGGTTCAGCGACCCGCTCGGACTCACTCCGCTCGACCGTCGACTACGGCAATGCCCGGATCGCGCTGCTGCAGGCCCAGGCGAATCTCGCGACCGCGCAGGCGAATCTCGGCCGTCAGATCGGCATCGACAGCCTCGTCCGCGCCGTGCCCGATACCGCGCTGCCGCCGATGCCGGATTCCACCGGACTGCGGACTGCGGCGATCGAAAGCTCCCCGCAGGTCGTGCAAGCCGAGGCGCAAGCCCGCGCCATGTCGGCCACCGTGTGGGATCAGCGTTCGCAGTATTTCCCGACGTTGTCGCTCTCGTACAACACGTCGAGCCAGGGATACACGCAGCCGTGGCAGGGATTTAGTCCGACCAATCGCAACATCAACCGCCTGAGCTTTGCGCTCAGCTGGACGATCCTCAACGGCTTCCAGCGCGAGCAGCAGCAGACGGCCGCGAGCGTGCAGCGCGACGTCGCGCAGGCACACGCGGAAGACGTGCGCCGCCAGGTCAACGCGTCTCTGACGCAGCAGCTCGCGGCGCTGTCGACCGCGTTCGAGCAGATCAGCATCGCGCAGGACAACGTCGCCGCGGCAACCGAAGATCTGCGCGTCCAGAACGAGCGCTACCGCGTGGGCGCCGCGACGATTCTCGACCTGCTGACGTCGCAGGCGGCACTCACCCAAGCCGAGGTCAACCTCGTGCAGACACGCTTCAACTATCTGATCGCGCGCGCGCAGGTCGAGGCGGTCGTGGGGCGGACGCTATGACGGCAACGCAGTCGATGACGTTCCGCACGGGCGACACGCCGACGCCCGACATCGTGATCCTCACGCATCATCTGACGCGCGAGTATCAGATGGGCGCCGAGGTGGTCCACGCGCTCCGCGGCGTCGACATCCAGATCAAGAAGAACGAGTTCGTCGCGATCATGGGGCCGTCGGGCTCCGGCAAGTCGACGCTGATGAACTTGATCGGCTGTCTCGACACCCCGACCGCCGGGGAGTATTGGCTGAACGGCCAGAAGGTGAGCGATCTGAGCGACGACGAGCTGGCGCGGATCCGCAACAAAGAGATCGGCTTCGTTTTCCAGACCTTCAACCTGCTGCCGCGCGCCGACGCGCTGCACAACGTCGAGCTGCCGCTCATCTATGCCGGCATGACGGCCAAGGACCGGCGCGACAAGGCAGCGAACGCGCTGCGGCAGGTGCAGCTCGCGGACCGCATGGATCACCGGCCCAACGAGCTGTCGGGTGGGCAGCGCCAGCGCGTCGCGATCGCGCGCGCACTGGTGAACGACCCGAGCATCCTGCTCGCCGACGAGCCCACCGGCAACCTGGATTCGGCGACGGGCAACGAAATCATGGCGCTGTTCAAGGAACTGCACCGAGCAGGCCAGACCATCGTGCTGGTGACGCACGAACACGACATTGCGGCGCACGCGCACCGCCAGATCCATCTGCTCGACGGAAAGATTGCGCGCGATGAGAGGATGGAAGTTCAGTGAACAAATACGGAGCGGCATTCGCGACGGCGCTGCTGGGCATCGCCGCGTGCCACAAGACGCAGGCCCCGCAGGCGTACGAAGCGGTCCCGGTGCAGCGTCGCAACATCGTCGTGTCGGCGTCCGCCTCGGGCGCGATCGAGCCGGTGCTCACCGTGGACGTGAAGTCCAAGGCATCCGGCGAAATCATCGCGATGAACGACGAGGTCGGTGACGACGTCAAGAAGGGCCAGCTGCTGGCCGAGATCGACCCGCGGATCCCGCGCAACAATCTGGCCCAGGCGCAGGCCAATCTGCAGGTCGCGCAGGCGCAGCTCTCCAACTCCAAGGCGCAGCTCGCACGCTCCGATACGCTGTTCAAGGCGCAGGCGATCACGCAGACCGAGTACGATCAGTCCCGGCTCGATTACGCGAACGCCAATGCAGGCGTGATCAAGGCGCAGTCGGACCTCGAGAACGCGCGCGACCGCATGACCGATACGAAGCTGCGCGCCCCGCTCGCCGGCACGATCATCCAGAAGAACGTGGAGCTCGGCACCGTGATCTCGTCGCCGTCGACGGACGTCGGTGGCGGCACGACGCTGTTCCGCATGGCGAATCTCGATACGGTCCAGATCCGCGCGCTCGTGGATGAAACAGATATCGGCAAGGTGCAGACGGGCCTGTTGACCACGATCACGGTGGACGCCTATCCCAACCGGCCGTTCGACGGTTCGGTGCTGAAAGTCGAGCCGCAGGCGACGGTGCAACAGAACGTGACGATGTTCAACGTGCTCATTCGCATCCCGAATCCGGGACATCTGCTCAAGCCCGGCATGAACACCGAAGTCGAGATTCACGTCGGCCAGCGGCAGAACGTGATCGCCATTCCGAACGCGGCATTGCGCACACCGCGCGACGTCGCGTCGGCGGCGCAGGTGCTCGGGCTCGACCCCAACGCGGTGCAGCAACAGCTCGCGGCAACACCGCAGCCGCAAACTCCCGCGAATCGCGACAGCGCGTCGCTCGGCGGGGGGGTCGCGAATCGCGATTCCGCGGCGCGCCGCGACTCGGCCAAAGCGACCGGGGGCAGCACGATGACGATGCCCGACGGCCGGACGATCCAGCTCCCACCGGGCGTGACGGAGGCACAGGTTCGCTCCGCATTCCAGAAGCGGATGTCGGGCCAGGAGCTCACGCCCGCCGAGCAGAACGCGATGTCGGCGATGCGCGCGGCGTTCCAACGTGCGGGCGGTGGCCAAGGTGGCGGGGGGGGCGGGGGCGGGGGGGGCATGCGGCGCGGCGGCGATCAGTCCAGCTACATCGTGTTCGTACTGAAGCAGGGTAAACCGACGCCGGTGCAGATTCGCACGGGGCTCACGGACCTCGACTACATCGAAGTGGTGAACGGTCTGACGGAGCAGGACACGGTGCTCGTGCTGCCGAGCGCGTCGCTCGTGAACGCGCAGCGCGACATGCAGCAGCGCATGCGGCAGTTCACCGGCGGCGGCCTGCCGGGCGTGCAGCAGCAGACGCCGGCCCGTCCCGCGGCGCCGCCGGCCGCGCCCGCGAGACCGTAGCATGCTGATCGGCGAGATCATTCAGGTCGCGCTCCAGGCGATCCGCGCCAACAAGCTGCGGTCGTTTCTGACGATGCTGGGCATCATCATCGGCGTCGGCGCGGTGATCACGATGGTGGCGCTCGGCAGCGGCGCCCAGAAGTCGGTGCAGGAACGCATCGCGGCGCTCGGTCCCACGTTGCTGTCGATTTATCCCGGGCAGGCGTTCCGTGGCGGCATCGCCATCGACTTCGGCGCGCGGGTGAGTCTCACCGTGGCTGATGCGGACACGCTGGCCGCGAACGCGCGCTACGTCAAAGCCGTCGTGCCGGAGCTGACCCGCAACCTCCAGATCAAGAAGGCCGGGCAGAACGCCAACGTCAACATCGTCGGCACGACCCCCAACTATCCGGCCGTAAAGAACTACACGTTCACCGCCGGCCGCATGTTCACGGCGGGCGAGAACGAAGGGCGCCGGCGTGTCGCCGTCCTCGGCTCCGCGATTCCCGACATGTTCAACGCGAACCCCGGCGGCATGATCGGTCAGGAGATGCAGATCCGCGGCATTCCGTTCGAGATCATCGGCGTCTTGTCATCGAAGGGCTCGGCGGGGGGATTCGGCAACCCGGACGAGCAGGTGCTGATTCCGCTGCAGACCGCGCGTTACCGCATCATGGGAACGGATCGCCTGCGCACGATCACGGTGGACGCCGCGAATGTGAATCAAATGACCCTGACCATGATCGAGATCGAGCGCGTGCTGCGGAAGGAGCACAAGATCCGGCCCGGCGCCGACAACGATTTCCAGATCCGCAATCAGTCGGACATTCTCGCGACGTTCCAGCAGACGACCGAGACGTTCACGTATCTGCTCGCCGGCATCGCGGCGGTCAGCTTGCTCGTCGGCGGCATCGGGATCATGAACATCATGCTCGTGTCGGTCACGGAGCGTACGCGCGAAATCGGCGTGCGCAAAGCCCTGGGCGCGACGCGGTTCAACATCCTGTTTCAGTTTCTGGTGGAAGCGCTGGTGCTCTGCATGGTCGGGGGAATCATCGGGATTCTGTTCGGGTCGCTGGGAGCCGTGGCGTTGTCCAAGATCGCGCACTGGAATACCCTGATCAATTTCTTCTCCATCCTGGTCGCGTTCTTCTTCAGCGCGGTCGTGGGACTGTTCTTCGGGATCTGGCCGGCGCGGCGGGCGGCGGCGATGGACCCGATCGTCGCGCTGAGATACGAATAGTCGGCATCGCGTACAAAGGGGGACGGGAGCGGGGACAAGTACGCGACGGTTCGTAATGAGAACCGCGGCGGACCTCTCCCCTCTCCCTTCTCCCGCGTTAGTTTGGTTCCATGTTCGCCGTTCTGCTCCTGCTCACGCAGTCTCCAGCCGGGCCGCAACAGATTTACGACGGCCGCCTACACAACATCCACGTGCGGATCCCCCGCATCGACGCGACCGTGCGCATCGACGGCGCGCTCGACGAGCCGGTCTGGCAGCAAGCGGCGCTGCTGAAGGGTTTCACGCAGTACATCCCGGTCGACAGCCGGCCGGCGGCGGACTCCACCGAAGTGCTGACGTTTTACGCTCCCGACGCCATCTACTTCGGCATTCGCGCTTACGAAGCGCACGGCAATGTCGTGCGCGCGACGCTGTCGGATCGCGACAACATCGGGACCGACGACAACATTCAAATTCTGCTGGACACCTTCCATGACCGCCGGCGCGCGCTGTTGTTTGCCGTCAACCCGCTCGGCGTGCAGCAGGACGGCGTGCGCAGCGAAGGCCTGGCGGGGGCGGCGGGAGGCGCGAACCAAAGCATGCGGTTCGACGGCGTGGTCGATCTCAATCCCGATTACGTCTATCAGTCGGCGGGCCACCTGACTCCGTGGGGCTACGAGGTCGAAGTCCGCATTCCATTCAAGAGCCTGCGCTACCAGAGCGCCGACCCGCAGGATTGGGGTCTGCAGATCACCCGCGTCACGCAGCATACCGGATACGAAGACACGTGGGCGCCGGTGATTCGCGCGAGCGCCAGCTATCTCATTCAAGCGGGAACGCTCCAGGGGTTGACCGGCCTGCGACGCGGTCTGGTGATGGACGTGACGCCCGAGTTCACGTCGCGGCTCGACGGCGCGCCCGCGACGCCGTCGTCGTATCAGTACAAGAACGTCGACCCCGAGCTCGGCATGAACGTGCGCTGGGGCGTCACGCAGAACTTGAGCGCCGCGGGCACCGTGAATCCCGATTTCTCGCAGGTGGAGGCGGACGTCGGGCAGGTGACCGTGAACCAGCGGTTCGCCCTGTTCTTCCCCGAAAAGCGGCCGTTCTTTTTGGAGGGGCTCGAGCAGTTCGATACGCCCAACGCGCTGATCTACACGCGTCGCATCATCTCCCCGCGCGGCGGCGCCAAGCTGACCGGCAAGATCGGCGGCACCGCGGTCGCCTATATCGGAGCCGTGGACGCCGCCGACAGCACGCCCAACAGCGCGCACCCCGTCGTCAACCTGCTGCGGCTGCGGCGCGATCTGGGCGCGAGCTCGACGCTCGGTCTCGCCTACACCGACCGCATGGTGGGCGGCGACTGGAATCGCGTCCTCGGCGCCGATGCCCGCGTGATCTGGAAAAAGATCTGGTATTCGACCGCGCAGCTCGTCGGCTCGTGGACCAAACAGGGAGTCGGTACGGGCGTGCAGAAGGGCGAGCTGTGGGACGTCACGGTCTACGATCGCACCGGCTACTCCTACGGCAATCACGCCGAATTCGTCGGTGTGAGTCCCGATTTCGTGGCGCTCAGCGGATTCGTGAATCGGACGAACGTCGTACAGGGACGCATCGCGAACCGGTTCACCTGGTACGGCAGGCCGGGAGCGTTCCTGGAGAACGCGACCACGTTCATCATGGTCCAACCGGTCTGGCATTACAATCAGTTCTTCAAGCTCGCGAGCACCGCCGAGGGCGACATCAACGAGCAGTGGATCCTGACGCTGCGTGGTGGCTGGACCGTCAATGCGCGGTGGCAGAACGACCACCAGCGCTTCGATCCGGGCGATTACACCTCTTATCAGATGGATTCGAGCAGCGTTCTCAAACCGTTCGCGGTCCCACACGGCCTGTACAACCTCTGGGGCGGTACCGTGGCGCTGGCGACGCCGGAGCGCAAAGCAAAAGTGAACATCAGCCTTGGCCGCGTATCGGGTCCGATCTTCGCGGAAGCCGCGGAAGGCCGCGCGACGAATATTTTTCTCGCCGCCACCTGGAAACCGACGGCGTCGCTGCATTTCGACGCACAGTGGCCGCATCAGATCATCACGCGCGCGCGCGACGGCAGCTGGTTCTCGAGCGCCAACATTCCGCGGCTCAAGGTCGAATATCAGCTCACACGCGCGATCTTCGTTCGCTACGTCGGCCAGTACACGGTCCAGAAGATCGATGCGCTGCGCGATCCGCGCACCGGCGACACGCTCGTCATCAACAGCACGACGTCTACCCGGACTACGAGCACCGACTTTCGCAACGATTTCCTGATCTCGTATAAGCCGACGCCGGGAACCGTCCTCTTCTTCGGGTATGGCGCCTCGCTCACCGAGCCCGATCCGTTCAGCTTTCGGCAGCTGTCCCGCACCGGCGACGGCTTCTTTCTCAAAGCGAGCTACCTGTTCCGGATGTGACCAGTCTCGGGGCGCAGCTCCACGCCGAGCGACTCGCCAAACAGCGGCAGTACGTGCTGACGAACACCCGCGCGCGCTGGGGATTTGTCGGCTTCGGCATCGCGCTGCTGGCGGCCGTGAAGCTCGCCGGTATCACGACGATCTCGTGGTGGTTCATCCTCGTCTTCGCCGCGATCTTCGCCGCGGCGAACGCCGCCATTCGACGGCTCGTGCTCAGTGGCCGGTTCGAGCCGTGGTATGCGCAGCTCAACATCGCCGTGGGCTGCCTGCTCATTTCAGCGGTGCTGTACGCAATGGGCCCCAATGGCCACGTGCTGTACGGCGCGTACGTCATCGCCCCGCTCCAGGCCGCGCTCTACCTCGACCGGCGCGATGCGTGGGGCGCGTTGATCATCAACCTCGTGGCGTTCACGCTGGTGACGGCATTCGCGCAAGTCGCGGGACACGGCTGGACCTGGTCGCTCTACATCCAGGAAAGCCTCGTGCTCGTCTTCGCGTGCGTGGCGCTCGTACCCATGCTCGTGCAGATCGTCGACCGCCTGCAAACCACCCGCAGCGTGCTCGGCGAGATCGAGCGCGGCGACCTGACGCAGCGCCTGGAAAGCGGCGCCGGCAACGGCGCGACCGACGAGCTCGGCTTCCTCGGCGTCAGCGTGAACCGCACGACAGCCGCGATCGCCGAGATCATCCGCGAGATCAGCCGGCAAGGTGACACGCTCGCCGCGATGGCGCGCGGGCTCGCGACCGCGGCGCGCGAGCTGCAGGCCGCCTCGCACGCGATTTCCACCACGACGACGCAGCTCTCCGAAGGCACGGAGCGCCAGCGCCAGCTCATCGGCTACGGCCGCCAGGACTCCGAGGCGGCGTCGGGTCTCGCCACGACGTTGCACGCGCGCGCGCAACAGGCGGAGCGGCAGATCACCGAGATCGCCCTCCAGGCGCACCGGCGCGGTGAAGAAGTCGCCCGCGCGAGCACTCTGCTAATGAATCTCATCGTCCACATGGATCACGCATCCGAAGTAGCGGGCGTGCTGGACCGCGAATCGCGCGAGATCGGAAAGCTGGTGGACGGCATCACCCGCATCGCGAGCCAGACCGACCTGCTCGCGCTCAACGCCGCGATCGAGGCGGCGCGCGCGGGACAGCATGGCCTCGGCTTCCGCGTCGTCGCCGCGGAGGTCCGCAAGCTTGCCGAGCAGAGCGCACGCTCGGCGGAGGAGGTGCGAGTACGCGTGCGCGCGACGCAGGATCAAATCACGCGCGTCGTGGATGCGATGCAGAAAGGGCGCGAAGCCGCGCAGGGCGTCGGCAGCGTCGCGACGACCGTGCACGGCGCGCTGGACGCGATCTTTACCGATCTCAACACGACCGTGCAGTTCGCGACCGCGTTCGCGGCGGAAACCGAAAATCAAACCAAGCGGATGGGCGAAGTGTTGCGCCGGATGGCGGAGGTCGCCGAGATCGCCGAAGGCGCCGCGAGCGGCGCGCGCCACACATCGGCGGCGACCGCGCAACAAATCGCTTCGCTCAACGAGCTCACCGCGACGTCGCAGCAGCTCTCGGATGCCGCCGCCCGTTTATCGGAGACGACGCGACGCTTCCGCACCAACGGCGCTGGCGCTCCCGAAAGCTGACGCTACAGGCCCACAGCGCGACGCAGGCGGCGAGCATGAGTGTTGGCCGCGCGGCGAATCTCCGTCACATCAGCGGTCGCGAGTGAGCCGTCGCGGACGACGACACGGCCGTCGACGATGACGTGGCGCACGTCGCTTGCCCGCCCGCTGTAGACGATTCGCGAAACGAGGTCCGCTTCGTCGGGCTGGGCGTGCGGGCCGCCCAAATCCAGCACGATCAGATCGGCGCACTTCCCGACTTCGATCGACCCAATCTCGGCTTCGAGGCCGAGCGCGCGCGCGCCGCCGAGCGTCGCGAGCTCGAATGCCTGGGCAGCCGGGAGCGCATCCGGGCCGAGGCGCGGCTTCTGGATCAGCGCCGCAAGTCGCACTTCCTCGAACGCATCGAGCCGGTTGTTGCATGGCGCGCCGTCGGCGCCGATGCCGACGCGGCAGCCGGCCGCCAGCATTTCAGGGATGGGCGCGATGCCGCTGCCGAGCTTCAAGTTCGAGCTGGGGCAATGAACGACGTTGGTCTGCTGGCGCGCGAGGTGCGCGATGGCGTCGGCGTCCACCCACACGCAGTGCGCCAACGCCGCGCGCGGGCCCGAAATGCCGATCGAATCGAGATACGCGATTTCGTCGTGGCCGGTCTCGCGCTTCACGGTGTCGAGCTCGAGCGGCGTTTCGGCAGCGTGCGTGTGAATCGTGATACCGCTCTGCTCGGCCAAATCGCTCACCGCACGCAGCAACGGACCCGTGCAGCTCGGCACGTAACGCGGAGCGAAGCAGTAGCGCAGCCGGCCGCCCGCCGCGCCATGCCAGCGCGCGCAGAGATCGGCGCTTTCGGCCAGCGCCTGGTCGGTGGACTCGCGCAACGCCGGCGGACTGGCCGGCGAATCCATCATGCACTTCCCCGCGGTCGCGCGAATGCCGATTTCCTCGAGCGCTGCGAACGCGGCGTCCGTATGGCGCACCGTCTCCATGTCGAGAATCGCGGTCGTGCCACCGAGCAGCAGCTCGGCGGCGCCGAGCATGGCGGAGGCGTAGACGGAGTCTTTCGTGTGGGCCGCTTCGAGCGGCCAGATACGCTTCGCGAGCCACTCTTCGAGCGCGAGGTCGTCAGCGAGTCCGCGGAAGAGCGTCTGGCAGAGATGAATGTGCGCCTGAATGAGCCCGGGAAGTATGACGAGACCGGAACAATCGATGACGGTGGGTTTTGACCGCCCGACCGCCGGAGCCCCCGACCGCCCGATTCTCGTGATGCGCCCGTCAGCGATGAGCACGTCGGCGTCGAGAATGCGACGGGAGGCATCCATGCTAACCAGCCGCCCGCCGCGCAGCAGGAGCGCTTTGCTCAAGTCGAGATCCGGGGCCTCGTGCCGGTGCTGTCGGACGACGGCAGATCGAAGTAGGCCTCGACTTCGTCGAGCAGCTCGTCGTCCGAGTACAGTCCGGCTAAAATGCGCTCCGCGGTGCCCGGCGCTACCAACACGTAGCCGAATGGGTAGTCCACGCCGCTCAGCAAGATCATCCGGCGCTGCCGGTTGGGAAGCGCGACGTAGATCGTGTCGGAGTTGGTCGGCACGAGCTTGATGTTGTGACGCGCGAGCGTCGGCGCGATTCCTGCCGTCGTGGAGTTCAGCTCCTGCAGCGCTTCCGATTGATCCTCGGCCGTGAACGTGTCCGACGCGGCGATCCAGAAGACGAGGACCGTCGGCTCGGAGACGAAGCGCGGCTTGAGCAGCGCGCTATCGGCAGAATCGGTGGGTGTTACATCGGCAAACGTGAGCGAGTCGGGGTCGCGTGTGGTCTTCGTCGCCACGTCGGCTTGTTGCTGCGGCCGGCAGGAGAGCACACCAAGGGTCGCGATGAACGTTGCTGCGCGCATGGCAGAGAATATACTTACCCCATGTCTGCACCCGCCGCGCCCGCACCGGCCGCACCGCCCGCCGCGCCGCCTGTCCAACCCGTCAAGCGACATCATTGGATCGTTCGTCTCACGCATTGGCTGACGTTTGTGTTGCTCGTCGGAATGATCACGAGCGGCTTGCAGATCTACACGGCGTACGCGCGGTTCGGCGAGCGCGGCGAGCCGTCTTACGTCAACGCATTCGAAGGACAGCGTTTTCCCGCGTGGAGCAAACTCGGCGGCTGGCTCGCCGGCGGATTGAACTGGCATTTCACGCTGATGTGGCCGCTGATCTTCGGCGGGCTGCTCTATTTGTCGTATCTCGTCGCGAGCGGCGAGTGGCGCTCGCTGCTGTTTCGCCCGCGTGACATCAAAGGCGCGATCGAAATGCAGAAGTACTATCTGCGATTGCGCAAAGAGCACCCGGCGCAGGGCAAACACAATCCGCTCCAGAAGCTCGCCTACACGTTCATCATCTTCCTGGGCATGCTGTCGGTGCTCACGGGTTTCGCGATCTACAAGCCGACGCAGTTCTCGTGGCTCACGGCACTCTTCGGCGGATTTCAGGCGGCGCGCTACTGGCACTTCTGGGCGGTGTGGCTGTTCACTGCCTTCTTGATCGTGCACGTGATTCTGGTTTTTGTCGTCGATCCGTCGTCGCTCAGAGCGATGATCACCGGGTGGTATCGCGGGAGATTCCCGAGCCATGATTGACCGGCGCGCGTTTCTCCGGCTCGCGGCAGCGGCTGGCCCCGCATCTCTCGTGAGCGCGTGCGGCTGGGACGGTGGCAACACCGTGCGACCGCTGCTGTTGGATGTCAGCCGCGTCAACGACTGGGTGGGCGAGAAAATTCTCTACTCGCAGCGTCGGCTCGCGCCGCTGTACGACGTCTCGCAGCGATCGCAGCAGCTGCCGATGTATTTCATCTCACCCGAGATGCCGATGCTGCGCGATCCGAAGTCGTGGCGCCTGCAAGTCGCAGGACTCGTGCGACAACCGCTGACGCTGTCGCTCGATGATCTACAAGCCATGCCGCGGACGACGTACACCGTCAAGCATCACTGTGTCGAAGGTTGGAGCGCGATCGCGACATGGCACGGCGTGCCGTTCTCCGCGATCGCCGAGCGGTGCGGGATGTCGCCGCAGGCGCGCTATGTACGGTTCGATTCGTTCGACTCCGGCTACTTCAACGGCTGGGACCTCGCGAGCGCGATGCACCCGCAGACGATTCTCGCCTACGGCCTGAACGACAATCCGTTGCCCGTCTCACACGGCGCGCCGCTCCGGCTCTACGCGCCCACCAAGCTCGGCTACAAGATGACGAAGTACCTCGTGTCGGTGACGTTCACCGCCGACCGGCCCGGCGGGTATTGGGAGGATCAGGGATATCCTTGGTTTGGAGGTGTGTGATGCCCGAGTTCAAACTCTCCGTCAACGGCCAATCTCGTACCGTCAACGTCCCCGCCGACATGCCGCTCCTCTGGGTCCTGCGCGACACGCTCGGCCTCACGGGCACCAAGTTCGGCTGCGGCATCGCGCAATGTGGCGCATGTACTGTCCATCTGGACGGCGCGGCGACGCGCTCGTGCGTGACGCCGGTCGCCGCGGTCGGCGCGCACAAAGTCACGACGATCGAAGGGCTGTCGCCGGACGGTAGCCATCCGGTGCAACGCGCCTGGATCGCGGAAGACGTGCCGCAGTGCGGATACTGCCAGGTGGGCCAGGTGATGGCGGCCGTCGCGTTGCTCGCGGCAAAACCGCATCCAACCGACGCGGAAATCGACGGGGCAATGACCAATATCTGCCGCTGCGGGACCTACCAACGCATTCGCCGAGCCGTGCACCGCGCGGCCGAGGTGTAACATGACACACACCACACAGACTCGCCGCGAGTTTCTGCAATCGACCGCCGCCGCAGGCGCCACACTCATCATCGGATTCCATCTTCCACGCACGACGGACGACGCACGACGCACGTCGTCGTTTAAGCCCAACGCGTGGCTCGAAATCCTGCCCGACGGGACGGTCAACATTTGGACCGGCCGGTCGGAGATGGGTCAGGGCGTGCGGACCGCGATGCCGATGATCGTCGCCGAGGAGCTCGACGCCGATTGGCAAAAGGTGCGGGTGATCCAGGCGGACGCCGATCGCGCCTACGGTGATCAGATGACGGTCGGCAGTCGCAGCGTGCAGTCCGGATGGGAGCCGCTGCGTCACGCCGGCGCCGCCGGGCGCGAGATGCTCATCTCGGCCGCAGCGCTGGTATGGGGTGTGCCTGCGGCGGAGTGTCGCGCCGAGAAGGGTTTCGTAAGACACGCCGGCAGCGGCAGGAGTCAGAGCTACGGCCAGCTGACCGAGCGCGCCGCGACGCTGCCGGTTCCGGAGAATCCGCGGCTCAAGTCGCCGGCCGAGTTCTCGATCGTCGGCACGCGAGTGCCGCGCGTGGACACGCCGGCGAAGGTCATGGGCCGCGCGGAGTTCGGGATGGACGTGCGCGTGCCGGGCATGGTGTTCGCGGCGCTCGCGCGCTGTCCGGTGTTCGGCGGACAGGTGAAGTCGTTCGATGCGACGGCGGCGCGAGCCGTGCCGGGCGTGACGGCCGTACAGCAAATCAGTCGCGGTGTCGCCGTCGTGGGAGAGACCACGTGGGCTGCGTTCCAGGGGAAGCGCGCGCTACGCGTCGAGTGGAACGAAGGAGACAACGCGCGCTGGTCGACTGCGGGGATCAATCAGGCGTTCGCGGCCGCCGCCGCGCAGCCCGGAGAGTCCGTGCGCGCAACGGGCGACGTCGACGCGGCGCTGCGCGGCGCGACTCGCACCGTGGACGCGATCTACGAGGCGCCGTATCTCGCGCACGCGTGCATGGAGCCGATGAACTGCACCGTTCATGTCACCAACGGTCGCGCCGAGATCTGGGCGCCCACGCAAAATCCGCAGGGCATCCAGCGCGAGGCGGCGCGGATTCTCAGTCTCGCGCCCGAAGCCGTAACGGTGCACGTCACGTACATGGGCGGCGGCTTTGGCCGGCGCGGTGGGCCGATGGACTACGCGACCGAAGCGGTCGAGCTCGCCCAAAAACTCGGCCGCCCGGTGAAAGTCGTGTGGACGCGCGAGGACGACATCCAGAACGGCGTGTATCGGCCGGCGACGTACAACGTGATGCGCGCGGCGCTCGACGCGGCGGGCCGGCCGGTCGCATGGAGTCATGTGCTGGTAGGTCCGGACGGACCGTCGTTCATGATCACGCGCGGCGCCGATGAGTTGATTTACCCGATTCCCAACTTTCGGCTCACGCGCGTCAAGGAAGATCCCGGCATTCCGGTCGCGCCGTGGCGCGGAGTCGGACCGTCGCAGAACGGCTTCATCGTCGAAGGCTTCGCCGACGAGCTGGCGAGCGCGGCAGGTAAGGATCCGTACGACTATCGACGCGAGCTGGTCCGCGGGAGCCCTAGGCTCGTCGCGGTGCTCGACGCAGCGGCCGAGCGGGCCGGCTGGAAGTCACCGGCGCCGTCCGGTCGTCATCGTGGCATCGCGCTTTGGCGATTCGGCGACACGTTCGTGGCGGAGGTGGCTGAAGTCTCGGTCCAGCAGGACGGCTCGCCGCGGGTGCATCGCGTCGTGTGCGCGATCGACTGCGGCACGGTGATCAATCCCGACACGGTCGAAGCGCAGTGCCAGAGCAACATCGTGTACGGTTTAACGGCGACGTTGTATAGCGAGATCGACGTCGATCGCGGCCGCGTGCTGCAGAGCAACTTCAACAACTACCCGATGCTGCGGCTCGCGCAGATGCCGGAGGTGGAGGTGGTGCTGGTGCGCAATGACGCGGCGCCGGGCGGCGTCGGCGAGGCGGCGCTGCCGGCGATCGCGCCGGCGGTGTGCAATGCGTTGTTCGCCGCGACGGGAAAGCGGATTCGGAAACTGCCGATCGCGCCCATGGCATGACTTCGAGCGCGACGGACCTCAAAAACACGATAAATGACTCGCATACGCGCTATCGTCGTCGACTTCGGTGGCGTTTTGATCGACTGGAATCCACGGTACCTCTATCGCAAGCTCTTTCCCGACAACGAAACGGCGATGGAAAGCTTTCTCGCCGAGATCGGCTTTACAGAATGGAATCGGGAGCAGGATGCCGGCCGCGCCTTTTCGCTCGCTGTCACCGAGCTCGTGAAGCGGTTCCCATCCTATGCCGATCTTATCCGAGCGTATGACGAGCGATGGGAGGAATCCATTGCCGGCCCGCTTCAGGCCACCGTCGATCTGCTGCCGCCACTGAAGGCGGCCGGATTCGAACTCCACGGGCTCAGCAACTGGTCCAGTGAAAAATTCGCATCCGTTCGTACACGGTACCCGTTCTTTCAGTTGTTCGAAACGATCCTCCTGTCCGGCGATGTCAAACTGGTCAAGCCAGATCCCAGGATTTTCGGCGTGTTGCTGGAACGGATCGGAAGATCGGCCAGCGAGTGCTTGTTCATTGACGATTCAGAGCAGAACATCGAAACAGCCCGCACCCTCGGGTTTGAGACGATTCGATTCGAATCGGCGGACCAATTACTCGGAGAATTACAGCAGCGTCGACTACTGCCGATCACATAACATGGAGCAGCGAGTCGCCCCGGCACCGCGCTTTCAACTCTCCAGGTTGAGCGCTAACGTCTGATCATGGCGGTCTCCGCTGTACGGCTCGAACGAATCCCCAGCGTACCCCTCGCCGTCATCCGGCGCAGCGCAAAAGCGGGCGAGTTGTAGCGCGTCGTGCCGGAGTGCTGCGGGCTCGTCTGGAACGCGGTGCGCGCGCAGCGAGCTCCGCCCGGACGAAACGTCGCGGTGTATTGGGACGGCAGCATTCGGCTGGAAGTCGGCGTCGAGCTGCTCGGGCCGTTCGCCGAGCAGGGTGAAGTCGTTCGCTCGGCGCAATCGTAGAATGGTTCCACGTCCGGATTAGTCGTGACTGAGGCCTTCGGTCCGATCCGGTGGGTCAGCGAGACGACGGTCGCGCCGTGGTCGGACTAGGAGGGTTCAGCCCAGCCGCGCCAACGCATCATGCATCTCCGACGCGCTCGCGTAGCGATCGGCCGGCTTCTTCGCCATCGCCTTGAGAATCACCGCCGCCAGCGCCTCCGGCACCTCACCGTTCACACTGCGCGGATTCGGCGGCTCCTCCTCGAGATGCTTGGCGATCAGCGTCCACGGCGTATCGGCCTCGAACGGCACGCCGCCGGTGACGCACTCGAACAACACCACACCCGCCGAGTAGAGATCGCTGCGCTGATCGAGCTCGGCGCCGGAGAGCTGCTCCGGCGACATGTAGTCGGGCGTGCCGATCGACATCCCCACCTCGGTCAGCCCCTTCCCTTTCGGCGGATTCGCGAGCCGCGCGATGCCGAAATCCATGACCTTGATGAACCCGCTCGGCTCCACGACGATGTTCTGCGGCTTGATGTCGCGATGAATGATCCCCTCGGCGTGCGCGACCTCGAGCGCGCGGCACAACTGCTTGCCGACCGTGAGCGCGACCGCGACGGGCAGCTTGCCGCGCGCCGCGATGAGCTGCTTGAGTGAGGTACCCTCGACGTACTCCATCGTCAGGTAATACATCCCGTTCTGCTCGCCGAGGTCGTACGTGCGGACGACGTTGCGATGCGCAATGCGGCGCGCGAGCTTGATCTCCTGCTTGAACCGGTCGAGCGCCACGCCGCCGCCCGCCATCGCCTCGGCCTTGAGCGTCTTGATCGCGACCGGCTCCTGCAACTCGCGGTCGAACGCGCGATACACGACGCCCATCCCCCCCGCGCCGATGACCTCCTTGATCTCGTAACGGCCGTCGAAGACGGCGCCGGGCCGGATCTGGTCGCCACCGGCAGCGCGAATCGCGGTCGGCATCGATTGGATCGGCTGCGTCGCCGCGCCGCCCGACGCGGCCATCATGTAGTCCACCAGGGCGGCCTTGGCCTTGAGATCTTCGACCAGGCCCTTGAACGCCTGCGACAGAATACCGATCTCGTCGCGCGATTTCACGGCGATGTCGACGCTGTAATCGCCTTCCTGCACCTGCCGCGTCGCGACCGCGAGCCGGCGAACCGGCCCCGTGATCTGGCGCGCCTGCACGAACGCGAAGATCAGCGCGAGCACGATGCCGAGCGCTGTTGCCCACACCATGGTCCGGCGCAGTGCGTTGAACGCCGCGAGCTCCCCCTCGCGCGAACGGAGCGCCACGAAGCCGCCGCGCAGATCGCCGCTCGGCGAGCGGATCGCACCCGCGAGACCGATCAGATGCTGATCACCCATCGACGCGGCGAGTGCCATGCCCTCGCCGCCGGTATCGGCCGCGAGCGCGTCAGTCTTGACGTTGCTTTGCAGCGCGGGCGCGATGTCCTGCTTGGGGACCGTGCTCCCCACCACGACCGGCTTGTTCAGCGTGTCGAGCGAGAAGAACACGACGTCGGAGTTGGTGGCCTTCTTGATGGCGTCAGCGAGGGAGTCGTCGATCTGATAGCTGGCGACCAGCGCGCCCAGCGGCGCGGCGCCGGGACGATCGCGCAGCGGCGTGCCGATGGCGATGAACATCGTCCCCTGGACGTCGTCCAGCCACGCGCCGCTCGTCTGATCGCCGCTCAGCGCATTGGCGACGAGCGGCGCGACCGACATGTCGCGGTCGGTCTGCTCGCGATAATCGGTCCGCGCGATCAGAATGCCGTCGCTGTTCGTCACGAGCACCCACGCCGCATCGATGAGGCCGCGAATGTCGTCCGCCTGATCGAGCGCTTCCGAGCGGTCACGACTCAACAGGCGCTGCCGGTACTGCGGCACGTCGGTCGCCACCGTGCTCGCGCGCCCCAGCGTGCGCGTGCGTGCCGCGAGATAGTCGTCCACGGCGCGCCGCGTCGACAACAGGGCGCGATGGATCGACGCGTCGGCGGTGCGGTTTGCCTGCAACGACGTCACGCCGAAGGTGATGCCCAGCACCGCCACGACGAGCAGTGTCGAGGCGATGAAGATCTTTGCCGTGAGACCGAACGCCGGCTTAGTAGCGCTCGCGTCCGGCATTGGTCGGGTAGTTGCGCCCGTACTTGTTGCGATGCGGCTCCCACTTGTAGCCGCGCGCGTCCAGCGAAATCTGCACTGTCGAGTCGGGGCCGCCCGGCGCGACGTCTCTCACGACCTCGGTGGGGATGCGCTCGTGCCAGACGTGCAGCTTGTAGCGTCCCGCGGGCACGTTGTCGATCGT
This sequence comes from Gemmatimonadales bacterium, assembly GCA_035309945.1. Classification (GTDB taxonomy): domain Bacteria; phylum Gemmatimonadota; class Gemmatimonadetes; order Gemmatimonadales; family GWC2-71-9; genus 20CM-2-65-7. The sequence continues at coordinate 28,038 of DATGEQ010000114.1, forward strand.
GAAACTGCCGTCGCTCGCCGGCTGCGCGTAGTAGCGATTCGCCATGACGAGCACGTACGCGACCATGCGCGGGTGGACATTGCAATACACGCGCACGAGGCCGGGATGATCGAACGTGTGGCTCTTCGTTTCGCCGCGACCGTAGAGCCCGAGGTCGAACGTATTGGGCTCGCTGACGGAGAAGACGTTGTGGTTGAAGGGGTCGTGATTGGGAAAGCGGACGGTGGAGCCGAGTGGAACGACGACGACGTGCGGGGCATAGGTCTTGTCGGTGATGGCGATCTCGACCGTCACCGGCCTTGCGGCCGGCGCCGTCGCCGGCGCGTCGAGATAGACGACCGCGTCGCTCAAATCGTGGGACGGCTTGTTGTCCTTCTCGAGAATCGCAATGCGTCCCGCGATGCCGGCGTCCGACGCGAGCCCCCACCCGCACAATACAACCAGCGCCAGCGTTCCCGTCACAGCCCGCATCCGTCCGTCTCCCAGAAAACTGTTGCGTCCGAGGGCGTGGAGCTTACTGTAGTGCTAACCAACTCGCCAGGAGCGAGCCGTGACTCGCGTCCTTGTCTTGTGCGTTCTCGCTCTGCAACAAGCGCCGGCAAAACGGTCCGTCGAATTCACTGGCACCGTGCTGATGAACGCGTTCTATAATAGCGCCCGCACGAACAACAGCGACGTGCCGGTCCTCGCCGACACCGACGCGACGCGCATCACCGGCGGCAGCGCGACGATGCGGCAAACGCGACTCGGCGTCTTTGTCACCGATCCCGACGTACTCGGCGGCAGCTTCAGCGGCGAAGTCGACGTCGATTTCTTCGGCGGCCAACAGCCCGCTGCCGGCAACCGGATGTTTCCGCTGCGACGCGCGACCGGGACGGTGCAGTGGACGCACCTGCAGCTGATGATCGGCCAGGAAACGCCGCTGGTCTCCGATCGCAATCCGCGTTCGCTCGCGGGTATCGGCGTTCCGGACTTCAGTCTCGCCGGCAACCTGTGGTTCTGGCTGCCGCAGGTGCGCGTCACCGCTCTGCTGCTTGCCGCAGTCGGGGCACATTCCTTCGGCAATGACGACGATCTTATCGGCATTCAGTCGCTCGAAGAAGGTGTAGATGCCGTACAGCAGGAACGACGGCACGAGCAGGAAGTGCGCGACGGGAATGAATACGCTGCCGAGCGCGGCCGCCCAGAACGTCCCGAGTCCTTTGAGCGCGCGCCGCATCCGCTCCGGTTTGTCGAAGGAGCGAATCGTCACGGTTGCGGTGGTTGGGGTTTGACTGTAGCCGGTCAGCTGATAGGTCTGCGTCGTCTCCGTCATTTTCCGCCGTGACTTTTCCTCCGCCGCCTGAGCCGCGTCGCCAGCCCGCCGCGCAGCCGCTGAAACCCCCCACTCAGCCACCCTGAGTCGCGGGTCTGCTCCTCGCGCGTGGCGTGCAGCCACACTGCCATTACCCCCGCGCGGCCCAAGAGTCCCACCAGGCGCGTCGGATCTTTCCGATCGACGACGGGCAGCCGCCCGATGTCGTGCTCGATCATTTTCGCCGTCGCGTCCTCGAGCAGCTCGTCATCGTGGGTGATGATGAGCTTACGGCTGCCGAGGTCCTTGATGGACCAGTGGTCGCCATCTTCGCGGTCGAGCGCGCGCACGAGGTCGCCGCGCGTTACGAGACCGACGAGGTGCTCGTTCTCGTCCACCACCGGCCATTCCTGGCGGCGCGCCAGCACCGGATCCTCCTCGGCCAGTCGCTCGAAGAGGCCGTCGATCGGCAATGCCGCGGGCACGGTGGGTACGTCGCGCTCCATCACCTCACCAACGCGCACGAGGTGCAGCGGGTTGACGATGTACTCGCGCGTCACGTGCGTGCCGCGGCGCGCGATCTTTTCGGTCAAGATCGATCGCTTCATCAGTAGCACGGTGACCGCATCCGCCGTGAATGCGGCGATCAGCAGCCCCGGCAGCAGATTGACGTCGTGCGTCGCCTCGACCAGGAACGCGATCGCCGTGAACGGCGCGCCCATCGTGCCGGCCATCATCGCGCCCATCGCGAGCGTCGCCCACAGGCCGGCGTCGCCCGACGGGAAGAGCGGCGCCGCCAGCGCGCCGAGGCAGCCGCCCATGATGAGCAGCGGGGCGAGTACGCCGCCGGAGTGGCCCGAGCCCAGCGACACCGCCCAAATGACGGCTTTCGTGACCAACAGGCCGAGCAAAAACATTCCGACGATCCGGCCATTCAGGAGGTCGCGAATCACGTCGTAGCCCACACCCAGCGCGCGCGGATAGAACAATCCGCCGACGCCGATCACGATGCCGCCGATCGCGGGCCACCACATCCAGTGAATCGGCACCTTCTCGAACGCATCTTCGCAAGCGTAGACGAGTCGCGTGATCAGTCCAGACGCGAACCCGACCAGGAGGCCGAGGATGAGCGCGCCCACCAGCGCGCGCAGGTTCATGGCGTCGTGCGGCGTCGTGAGGAAAACCGGACCCGCTCCCATCAGCGGGACGCGCAACGCGGCGGCTACCGCTGCCGCACTCGCGACGGGAATGAAGCTGCGCGGCTTCCACTCGAACAGCAGCAGCTCGACGGCGAGCAGCACCGATGCGACCGGCGCCGCGAAGATCGCCGCCATGCCGCCCGCCGCGCCCGCGACCAGCAGCGTCTTGCGCTCGGCGGCCGACATGTGGAACGACTGCGCGAACAGCGAGCCGAACGCGCCGCCGGTCATGATGATCGGACCCTCGGCGCCGAACGGTCCGCCCGTTCCGATCGCCAGCGCCGACGACAGCGGCTTCAGTACCGCGACGCGCGGCTCCATGCGGCTGCGTCCGATCAGAATCGCTTCGAGCGCTTCGGGGATGCCGTGGCCGCGGATTTTTTCCGACCCGTAGCGCGCGATCAACCCGACGATCAAACCGCCGATGACCGGAATGAAGATCGCGAGCAGGTGGAGATGATTGTCGGCCGGCGATGTATCGGCGGTCGAGAGATGCTGATAGTAAAAAAGATTTGTGAAGAAGTAGATCAGCTTCGTGAGGATCAGTGCGACGAATGCGCTGGCGACGCCGATGAGCACCGCCATGAACGTGAGAACAAGGACTCGAGGATTGGCTGTAAAATCCCCGCGAGTATTAGCGGGGTCGGCGGCGGCAGCTCCAGACATGTGCGCGAAATCTAGTCGAGGTGTACCGCTTCTTGGTGTTTTTCCCGCCTGCGATACGCCTTCTTGGAACGGTGGACCTTGTGGGAGGGCGTCTTGAGGCGTTCGCGCACGGGAGCCCGCGGATTGGGCACCCGGACGACCACTTTTTCCTTGTCCCGCTTGCGACTCACGGTGTTTCGCCCATGCCGAGGCGTTCGCGGATTTGCCGCGCGTGGTGGCGCGCATGGATGTCGTGGAACCGCAGCCACTCTTCGATGGTCATGTCGCCCATACGCGGGTGTTTGACGAACAGATCGGCACGCCGCTCCGGCATCAGGGCGCGGTCAACCTGGTCCCACGCTTCGATGCCCTCGAGGAAATGCGCTTCGGCGTGCGCGCGGGTCACGTGCGGCGCCGGCACCGTCCGCTCAGGCGCTTTGCGGCGGGGGGGAAACCAGCGAAGTCCGAATATGAAGAATCGGGCGACGTGCTCGGCCGGAGTACGTCGCCGGCGCGACATGGGGGCATGGCCGCGGCGCGCCTGGAAGGTGTCCGCGCTCAGGTTGAGACCGAGCGCGAGGTGCTCGACGATCTGCGCGGGGGTCCATTTGCCGAGAGGCCCGCGCTCCCAGTCGGCAGCGCTGCGGTCCATGAGCGGCCCGAGCACGACGTCGATCAGTTCGCCGAGCGGTTTCATTCTTTAATGAAGCCCGCGCATCGCGTGTAGAGCCCGAGGTGACTAGTTTCTACGCGACCCGACATGCGGGGAATTTGCGAGTGAACCTGCTGCGCCGCCATCCAGTTGCCGTGATACTTGTGGTCTTGCTGCTCGTGACGGCGATTCACCCGTTCCCGTCGCTCGTCGATGCGGTGACCGGGTCGGCGCCGGGAGGCACCGACCTCGACCGCCCGATCCTGTACGTCCTCTTCGCGCCGCTCTCCAACACACTCGATGCACTCACGTTCTTCAGCCTCTCGCGCGCGGTGTGGGCGTTGGTCGTGTGGATACTGCTGCTGGCCGCCTGGGGCGCCGTGCGCGCGGCGAGCGACTCGCTGGGCTGGCGCCGTGTCGTCGCGACCAGCCTCGTCGGCCCCGCGGTGCTGGTGCTGCTCGTGCTCGCGGCGCTGGTGTTGCCCCGTCCCGTGCCGCGCCTGATCAACGACGGCCCTGGAACGGTCATCGATTACCATGCGCACACGAACGCGTCGCACGACGGCCGGCCGGGATGGACGCTGGCGAAGCTGGCGGAGTGGCACGAGCGCCAGGGATTTCAAGCGTCGTACGTGACCGATCACAACATCGTGTACGACGGTTCGATGCCCGCGCCCGAAGGGGCGTCGATTCGGCTGCTGCCCGGCGTCGAATGGAGCGTCTACGGCCAGCACGTCGTGGCAATCGGGCCGGTCGAGCCGTTGCCGCGCGACAGCTTCGGCCTGACCACGGTGCGAATGGTTCGCATCTTCAACGCCATCGAGCGGCAGGGCGCACTCAGCATCGCGTCGCTCCCCGAGTACTGGCGCTATCACCAGGAGGAGCTCGGCCAGTTCGTGCTCGCCGGAGTGGACGGATTCGAGATCGTTAACTGCGCGCCGAAGGCGCTGGCGTTTCCGTCCGACTTGCGACGCCAGGTGATCGCGCTCGCGGGCAGTCACGATCTGGTGGTCGTCGGCGCGAGCGATAACCACGGCTGGGGACAGGTCACGTGTGTCTGGAACGTGTCGCAGCCGGGAGCGCAAGGATTCCACACCAATCGCGTTTTCGCGCGGCCGCTGGCGCTCGTGCAGGGCGACTGGCAGGCGTGGACCGCGCCCGTGACGCAGCCGTGGTTCATGTTCCGCTCGCTGAGCTGGAGTGAGCGGGCGAGCTGGCTGACGTGGGTGGTGATCATTCTGCTGTATCGTGTGATGCCGCGGCGTGAAGGCCAACGTGCCGGGATCGGCATTCTGGCGCGATCGCTCGGCGGTGGCCGGAAGTCGGGTGCTAACCAGATTCCGACGTGACCTCCCGCAACCAAACGACAGACTTGCACGTCTTACTCGCAGGTGCTGCTCGCCCTTCCCTTCATTCTGGAGCGCGTTCCATGCAGGCAGTTCGTCGTCTTCTCGGCGTCGCCATGTCCGTGGTCATCGCCGCACCCGCGGCCGCGCAGACGGCGCTCCCGCTCAAACACACGCCGGCGCGCACGCAGACCGCGATCACACCGGCCGATCTCATGACTCGCCTCTATCTCTATTCGGACGATTCGATGATGGGTCGTCTCGCGGGCAGCGCGTACGATCTCAAGGCGACGGCGTACGTCGCTTCGGAGTTCAAGCGCCTCGGGCTGCGGCCCGCCGGCGACTCCGGCGGCTATTTCCAGAACGTGCCGCTCGTGAAGCGCCAGCTGGATCCGAACGCCAGCTTCTCGGTCGACGGCACATCGTTCCGGCCGTGGGACGAGTTCTTCCCGCGCGATCCGGGTGTTGCAACCCATCCCTTTGACGCCACGCAAGCGATCTACGGCGGCGTCTGGCCGGACAGCACGCTGATCACCGCCGATCAGGCGGCCGGGAAGTTTGTCGTATTGGGAGCGCACACCGGTCCGAACGTGACGCCGCAGCAGGGGATCAACCGCGGCGCAATGCTGGCGCGCTATCGCACGGCCGCCGGAATCGCGGTCGTCGCGCTGGAGTCATTCCCGCCGGGGGCGAGGAATTTCTTCCGCCAGCCGGCGACGATTCTCAAGGATGCCGCGGCGAGCGATACGACGACACTTCCGGTCTACCTGTATGTCACGAGTGCGGGTGGGCGGACGCTCTTGGGCGCGCCGATCGACAGTCTGCAGCCGGGAGCGTTGGGGAAGACGGTGCACGGCTCGATTTCCTTCAATGAAACGCCGGCACCGGCCCGCAACGTGGTGGCGATTTTGTCGGGCAGCGATCCCAAGCTTCGCGGTCAATATGTCGCGCTCGGCGCGCACAACGATCACATCGGGTTCAATAACAACGCGGTGGATCACGACTCGATCCGCGCGTTCAACGACGACGTGCGCAAGCTCGTGCTCGCCGCGCCGACGCATCGCGTGAGCCCCGATCAGGTGCAACAGATTCACGTGAACGTCGACAGTCTCCACCGGCTGCACGCCGCGCGGCGCGATTCCATCTACAACGGCGCCGACGACGACGGCTCAGGGACGGTGGCGTTGCTCGAGATCGCCGAGGCGTTCGCGGGAGCGAAGGGGACGGCTCGTCCGAAACGCTCGCTGATTTTCGTCTCGCATACCGGTGAAGAGCTGGGATTGTTCGGGTCGCAGTACTTCACCGATCATCCGACCGTGCCGCGCGATTCGATCGACGCGCAGCTCAACATGGACATGATCGGCCGGGGTCGCGCGGATGACGAGAACGGCGGTGGCCCGGGGTACTTGCAGCTCATCGGCACCCGGCGGCTCTCGACCGAGCTCGGCGATGTGATCGAGACGGTCAACAAGCAGCGCAAGCAACCGTTCACGTTTGACTATCAGTTCGACGCGGCGGGACATCCGGAGCAGTACTACTGCCGCAGCGATCACTACATGTATGCGCGGTACGGCATTCCGATCGCGTTCTTCACGACCGGCAATCATCGGGACTACCATCAAGTGACGGACGAGCCGGAGTACATCGACTACGAGAAGCTCGCGCACGTGTCGCAATTCGTGTACGACATCGCGACCGCCGTAGCGAACCTGGATCACCGGGTTGTGGTCGACAAACCGAAACCCGACCCGCACGGGAATTGCGTGCAGTAAGCGGTGTGGCTGGCTACTCTGGTCGGTCGCTCGTAGAGAAGCTTGGGATAAAGCCCCGGACGCGGATTGCGATCGTCGATCCGCCCCGGGGCTTTCGCGCGACCCTGGGAAAGCTGCCTGATGGCGTGACCGTCGCGTCGCGCTTGAGCGGATCCTACCCGTTCATCCACGTCTTCACGCGTAGTCGCGCCGTACTCGAAGCCAAGTTGCCCGGACTGTTGCGCGCCCTCGAAACCGACGGCACGCTCTGGGTTTCCTGGCCAAAGCAACGCTCCGGACTCGCGACCGACATCACCGAGAATGTCGTGCGCGCGGTGGCCCTCCCGACCGGGCTCGTGGACGTGAAGGTCGCCGCCGTGGACGACGTGTGGTCCGGGCTGAAGCTCGTCCGGCGCCGCAAAAACCGGTAATCTGCTTTACGTTGCAAAGTACTTGACATAAGCAGTAGCGGTGGCCAGTTTTTCTCCTATGACGTCCCCGCAGCCGCTTCGCGATCGAGCGCTCGACAACCTCAAATTCATTCGCTCCACCATGGAGCGGGCGGGTTCGTTCACGGCGGTCCCGGGCTGGGGTATGGTCGTCGTGGGATCCACCGCCCTGGCGGCCGCCTGGCTGGCCCAGCGGCAGGCCCGTCCGACCGACTGGCTGGCGGTGTGGCTCGGGGAAGCGGTCATCGGCGTCGTGGTCGGCGGGGCCGCTATGGTGCAGAAGGCGCGGCTCGCGAACGACCCGCTGCTCTCGGGTCCCGGCCGGCGGTTCGGCTTGAGCTTCTTGCCGCCCATCATCGTCGGCGCGCTGCTGACGCTCGCGCTCGATCGCGCGGGCGACTTCGCGCTGATGCCGGCCACCTGGCTGCTGCTGTTCGGTACGGCCGTCGCCACGGCCGGCGCCTTCTCGGTCCGGGTCGTCCCGCTGATGGGCGCGTGCTTCATGCTGCTCGGCACCATCGCCCTGTTCGCACCGGGGCTGTCGCCCTGGCTCATGGCGCTGGGATTCGGCGGTCTCAACATCGCATTCGGCATCATCATCGCACGGAGGCACGGTGGCTAAGAGCAACATGGCGCGGCTCACACGCGACCGCGCGGAAGCGGAACGTCCGGTGAAAACCAAAACGCAACCAGCGCCGGCGGAGCTCGACCGGCTGATCCACGAGCGGGTGCGGCTCGCCATCGTGAGCGCGCTGGCGGTGCGCGACCGCCTCACGTTCAACGAGCTCAAGGCGCTGCTCAAGACGAGCGACGGCAATCTCAGCGTGCACGCGCGCAAGCTCGAGGACGCGGGCTACATCGCATGCGACAAGTCGTTCGCGGAGCGCGTTCCCAAAACGGAATACCGACTCACCGCCCTCGGCCGGCGGGCGCTCGAGCGCTACCTCGATCACATGGAAGCGTTGATCCGCGCCACCCGCGCGGGCGGGGGCGGGGGGGCACGCTGACGGTGGACTCTTTTTTTTGCGGGATAACTTTATGATGCAAAGTACTTCTTTCCACGTGGCATTCGTCATGGACGGCAACGGTCGCTGGGCCACGCGCCGCGGCTTGCCGCGCGCCGCCGGCCATCGCGCCGGCGCGGAAGCGGTGCGCCGGATCGTGCGGATCGCGCCCGGCTGCGGCATTACCGATCTCACGCTGTACGCATTTTCGTCGGACAACTGGCGCAGGCCGGCGGCCGAAGTGTCGATGCTGATGCGGCTGTTCGCCCATCACCTGCGCAGCGAGACGGCGGAGCTGGTGGAGCAAGGTGCCCGGCTCACGATCATCGGCCGGCGCGACCGGTTGCCGGGTGCGCTGGTCTCCGCGATCGGCGCGACGGAAGCGGCCACCGCGGGAGGCACGCGCCTCAACCTGCGGCTCGCGGTGGACTATTCCGGCCGCGCAGCGATTCGCGCGAACGCGCTGCTGCCCGACGTCGATCTCCTGATCCGGACGGGCGGCGAGCAGCGGCTGTCGGATTTTCTGCTCTGGGAATGCGCGTATGCGGAGCTGTGGTTCACCGAGCGCATGTGGCCGGATTTCGGGCCGTCGCAGCTCGCGACCGCGGTGCACGAGTTCCATTCGCGCGACCGCCGTTTCGGCGGCTTGCCCACGCAGGAGGCGGTATGACCGCGGTGACCGGCCGGACGAGGATCGGGCTCGAGATCGCCGCCGCCGGTCTTGCCGGCGGCCTCGTCGGCGACACGCTGCTGCGCGCCATGCCGTGGGGCCTCAACGTCGCGGTGGGCACTACGGCACTGCTCGCTGCCGGAGCGCTGCTGATCCGCCGCAGCCGGATTACGCCGGGGCCGGACGCCGCCTGGCTCGCCGTGACCGCGCTCCTCTTGGGCGTGGCGTTCGTCCGGCGCGACGCCGCTCCGCTCGCGCAATTCGACATGCTGGCGCTGATCGCGGCGCTCGCTTTTGCCGCGGCCAGCGTGCAGGGCGAGCGCATCATGCAGTGGAGTCTGGTCGATTATGTGCGCGCGGGCGTCACCGCAACCGCCGCGAGCATCGGCGGCGTGCTGCTCCTGATTACGCGCGACATCGATTGGCGCGCCACACCAGGCGAAGGAAAGAGCCGTTTGCGACAGGCGCGCGCGGCCCTGGCCGGCGTCCTGATCGCCGTGCCGCTGCTCGCGATCTTTGCGGCATTGTTCGCGTCTGCCGATCGGGTGTTTGCGAACGTCCTCGAGAATATCTTCGACTTCGATGCCGTCCGCATCGTCCAGCACACGTTCTTCATTTGCTTCTGGGGCGCGCTGACGGCCGGTCTGCTGCGCTGGGGACTCATCGCTCGACCAATCGCCGCTCCGAAAATGGAATACATCCCCACCAGCCCCACGCCATTCGCGGTCGCGCTCGGCCTGTTGGACGCACTGTTTCTCCTCTTTGTCGTGGTGCAGCTGCGCTACTTCTTCGGAGGTGCGACCCTGGTCGAACAGACCGGTGGACTCACCTACGCCGAGTACGCGCGGAGCGGCTTCTTCGAGCTGGCGACGGCGAGTGCGCTCGTGCTACCGGTTCTGTTAGCACTCGATCATCTCACGCGCGGCGGCACACCGCCGCAGATCCGGACGGTGCGCCAGCTCACCGGCCTGCTGCTCGTCCTGCTTGCTTTCGTCATGGCCTCAGCGCTCGAGCGCATGCGCCTGTACGTGGACGCGTATGGGCTGTCGGCCACGCGGCTCTATGCGACGGCGTTCATGGTCTTTCTCGTCGGCGTGTTCGTCTGGTTCGCCTGGACCGTGCTGCGCGGCAACCGCGCGCGCTTTGCGTTCGGCGCGCTGATGCAGGGGCTGGCCGTTCTTGCCGGCCTCCACGTGCTGAATCCCGACGCGTTCATCGTGCGCACGAATCTCCACCGCCCGGATGCGGTCGTCCCGTTCGATGCCGCGTACGCGGCGTCACTCGGCGCCGATGCGGTTCCCGCACTGCTCGACGCGATGCCACGGCTCGATCAAAACGATCGCTGCGAAGTCGCGTCGCGGTTATTGCGGCGCTGGAGCGCGCCGGCGGATTGGCGTACCTGGAATTGGAGCCGAGCGAAAGCGCATCGTCTGGTGAGCGAGCGCGCCGCGGATCTGCATGCGACCTGTCCCGCAGGCAAAGGAGTAGCGCCATGATCACTGACGGCCTGAGTCCCCTGGCGGTGCTGGTGTTTATGGGCGCTGTCCTCACGACTGTGGTTTTGATCATCACCTACGTCGTCGCACGCCTGGCCAAACGTGACGGCGTTGCGCGCATTGCGGTCCGCACCCTGCTCGCGGGGCTCGGCGTCTACGCCGTCATCCTCCTGACCGCATCGCTGACGAGCCGCAATCGCGTGCTGGCACTCGGCGACGAGAAGCACATCTGCGAGATCGACTGCCATCTCGCCTATTCGGTCCTGGGCGCGAAGTCGGAATCGTTGCCGGATGGCTCCGTGCGCGAAGTGGTCACCGTGAAGGTGCGCTTTGACGAGACCACGATCGCGCCATGGAGGCCCAAGGACGCGCCGCTGTCGCCGAACAGCCGGTACGTTGCTTTGATCGACGGACAGAACCGGAGATTCACCGGATCGACTGAAGCGCTTAAACGGCGATTGATTCCCGGCGCATCCTACACAACGGACATCGCGTTCGATGTCCCCGCCGATGCGCGCGATCTCCGGCTCGTGCTGCGAAACGATGATCCCGAGACGCGGCTCATCATCGGGCATGAGAACAGCCTGCTGCACGGCAAAACGACGTTTGCGTTGACGCGCGCGAGTTAGATTTGGAGGCATGAGCCTCCGCATCACGCAAGTCGACGCATTCACCAGCAAGCCATTCGCGGGAAATCCCGCAGGGGTATGCATCCTCGCCGAGCCCGCCAAGCCGCAATGGATGCAGGACGTCGCGCGTGAAATGAACCTCGCCGAGACGGCGTTCCTCGTAAGGCAACGGGACGGGTATGATCTCCGCTGGTTCACACCCGCCGTCGAGGTCGACCTCTGCGGCCACGCGACGCTGGCCAGTGCACACGTGCTGTGGGAAGACGGTCATCTCCAGCCCGACGCTCAGGCGCGGTTTCACACAAAGAGCGGACTGTTGACCGCCGATCGGCGGGGCGGCTGGATCGAGCTCGACTTTCCGGCGACGCCCGTCTCGACCGCCCCGGCTCCCGCGGGGCTCGTCGAGGCGCTCGGCGCCAAGCCACAGTTCATCGGCCGCAGCAAATTCGATTATCTGATCGAGGTCGACTCAGAACAGACGGTGCGGCGACTCGATCCCGATCTCACCGCGCTCGGTCGCGCGCAGGCTCGGGGGGTGATCGTTACGAGCCGCGCGGACGGCAGGAGCACGTACGATTTCGTCTCGCGCTTCTTCGCGCCGCAGTCCGGCGTGCCCGAGGATCCCGTGACCGGCTCCGCGCACTGCGCCCTCGCTCCGTACTGGAGCGCGAAACTCGGCAAGAGCGAGCTGAGCGCGTATCAGGCTTCGGCGCGCGGCGGCGAGCTGCGGCTGCGGGTCGTCCGTGACCGCGTGAAGATCGGCGGCCAGGCGGTGACGGTATTGCGCGGCGAACTCACGGCCGGCAATATCGCGTCGTGACCGCCGCTTCCTCCGGCGCTACCGCCACGCGACCGAGTCGCGTCATCGGCTACCTCTTCGCCCTCGGCGCCGGCGCCACGTGGGGCACCACCGGCCCGCTGTCGACCGGCTTGTACAATCTCATGCCGGCGACCAGCATCGGCTTCTGGCGTGTGCTCATCGGCACGATCGCACTCGCCATCTGGGGCGGGCTGTTCCGCCGCGACCTGTTTCGCGCCGATCGACGCGGCTGGCTCATCGTCGGCCTTGGCGGCGGCGCCATGGTCGCGCTGTTCGAGATCGCCTATCAGTTCGCCATCGCGGGCGTGGGAGTCGCCGGCGCCGCCGCGCTCCTCTACACCGCGCCGGTGATCGTCGCCGTGCTGGCGCGGCTGATCCTCAAGGAAGCGCTCACGCCGACGCGCATCGCCCTCGCGGTGCTCGTCATGGTGGGCGTCGCGCTGACCGTCACCGGCGGCAGCAATGCCGGCGCCGAAGCGGCGCGCATGGGAGTGACGGCCGGCGTCGCCGGCGGACTCCTCTCGGCGCTGAGCTACGCGTTGACGTCGCTCATGGGACGCTGGGCCGCGCCGCGCTACGGCGTCGTGAAGGTGTTATTCCTCGAGGCGATCGGGGGCGTGGTGTTGATCTGGATTGCGCTGGCGATCTGGGGCGGCGGCCGCACGCCAACTTTGCCGCCGTCCGCCGCCGCCTGGCGCGGCCTGCTCGGCCTCGCCGCCGGCTCCGTGATCGCCGCCAACCTGTTGTTCTTCGGCGCCATGAAACGCATCGAAGCCGCGCCCGCATCCGTGGCGGCGACGATCGAACCGGTTGTCGGCGCGCTGCTCGCCCTACTCCTTTTTAGCCAACGACTCACCGCGCTTGGATGGCTTGGGCTGCTCATGGTCGTCGCCGGGGTGGCGACGGGATACTTGCTCGAAGGACTGAGGAAACAGCCCGAGCCCTGAGGCTAAACGCGCGTTTCCTGTAGCTGCCCGGAGTAGAAGTTTGGCTTCCCGGAGGCCTGCAAGATCGCGTGGACCACAAACTCGAGTCCCACAAAGAACAGCCCGCCCCACAGCAACCCGGGAAGCTCGGTCGTGTTGCGGCCGTAGAGCAGCAGCAACCAGCGCGCCACTTCATAGCACCACAACCCGCCCGCAAACCAGCCGAGGACGCGAATCAGTTTTCCGCCGGACGTTTCGATGCCGGGGATCTTGAGGAGGACCACCTCGACCCAGTGCCCGACGTAGGTGAAGCAGAACGCGAGCGTGAACGCGTCGAGCAGGTCCCAGCCGAGCAACCCTTGATGGGGCAGCACGGTCGTGTAGATGAGGAAGGCGAGCGGGATCGCCAGCAGCGTGCTACGGGTGAGGTCTTTCATTCAAGTAGTCCCCCAGCCAGTCCAGGACGGTGCCCCACCAGATCCGGCGATTGCGCGGCCGCAACACCCAGTGTCCCTCGTCCGGGAAATACAGGAATTTGGCGTTCACTCCCATCCGCTTCGCCGCCGTAAACGCCTGGTAGCCCTCGGACAAGTCCACGCGATAGTCGAGCTGGCTGTGCACGATCAAGATCGGTGTCTTCCAGTCGCTCACATGATTCAACGGAGACCACTTCTCGTACAAGTCCCTGTTCCTGTAAACCGGCCCGCCGAACTCCCAATCCGGGAACCACAGCTCCTCGGTGCTGCCGGACATGCTCACGGTGTTGAACACGCCGTCGTGCGCAACGAGCACTTTGAAACGGTTCGTGTGACCCGCGAGCCAATAGATCATGTAGCCGCCATAGGACGCGCCCGCTGCGCCCATGCGCGTCGAGTCCACGTAAGGCAAGCGCGCGACGATATCCAGTCCTTTCATCAGGTCTTCGTACGGGTAGTCACCCCAGTGCTGCGAGATGGCGTCGGTGAACTTCTGCCCGTAGCCCGTCGAGCCGTGGAAGTTGACCTCGGCGACGACGTAGCCGCGCGACGCGAACAGCTGATTGTTCCAGCGGGGGCCCCAGCTGTCGGTCCAGGCGCCCTGCGGTCCGCCATGGATCAAATAGATCAGCGGATACTTCTTGGCCGGGTCGAAACCTGGCGGTTTTTGCAGCCAGCCGAACACTGAATCGCCCAGCGCGCCGACGAAGCCGAACTCCTCGAGCGGCGGCAGATCGAGCGTCGCGAGCGCGGAGTCGTTCTGATGCGTGAGGGCCTTGCCCGAAACCCAGACCTCCGCCGGTTGCGAGTTCGATTGATGCAGATAAACGAGCGTCTTGTTATCGGGACCGACTTGCACGCCGGTGTTCACGCCGCCCGTGATGACGCGCGTGCGTTTGTAGCCCGGAATCTCGATGCGATAGATGTTGTCGCGCCCGCGCTCCTCGACGACGGCGTAGACGCATTTCGAGTTGGGGCACCACGTGTACGAGCCGATGGAAAGCGTCCAGCCGGCAGTTGCGTCGACGGGCGAACCCATGCCCGTGCTGCGGTCGGCGACCATCAATCGCACCCGATCGGCTTCGAACCCGGCGCGCTCCATCGAGAGAAAGGACGCCCAACGGTTGTCGGGAGAAAACCGCGGCGTGTTATCGGCGCCCTGGTTGGTGGTGATCCGGTGGAGCATCGGACCGTCGATGGTATAGAGATCGACATTGGTGTTGTCGGCAACCGTTGAGTCACCATGCATCGCCACGACCAGGAATTGCCCGTCGGGCGAGACCGCGTAGTCGCCATCACCGCTCGTCGCGATGGTCGGCACGTCGTGATCGATGGGTGTGAGATCGGTGCCCTTCCCCGTCGCGAGGTCGACGCGGAACAGGTGCTGCCGCTGGCCGGCCCGGAACTCATCCCAGTGGCGCCAGAGGAACCCCGTCCAGATTCGCGCGCCGGTCGGAAAGTCACCGTTGCGCCGATCGATCTCCTGATCCACGGGCCACTTGATGTCGCTCGTGACCAGGAAGCCGGATCCATCCGGCAGCCAGACAGGGTCGGACGCGCCGTCCGGCAGATGCGACACTTTGCGCGCATCGCCGCCCGCGTTCGGCATCACCCAGACTTGCGCGCCCGAGTCGCGCGTCGAGACGAACGCGAGCGTCTTGCCGTCGGGCGACCAGCGCGGCTGGCGGTCGGATCCCGGACCGTTCGTGAGCTGGCGCGACTTCCCCGTCGCCACTTCCGCGAGCCACACGCGGGAGACGTTGCGATTGTCCTGGAGCGACGGGATCGACACGGTGTACGCGACCCACTTGCCGTCGGGGGAAAGCTGCGGATCACTCACGCTCTGCAACGCGATGAAGTCTTCGAATCGGATGGCGCGTTTTTGGGCGAAACCGGGATCAGGGAAGAGCGACAAAGGAATGGTCAGGCATGCGAACAACAGCAACGATCGCATTCAGTACTCCGGGTGCGTGAGAATGGCGCGGACGAGGTCGTCGAAGAGCTTGGACTCCGGCGTGACGTTGCCGGCGGCGTCGGTGTGCACGTTCCAGGCAGCGAGCTCATTTAAGGCGGTCGCTTCTTCGTACGTGAGGTGCAGCACGCGACCGTTGGAGTTCTTGCTCGCCTTGTCGAGCGCCTGCTTGAGCACATCGGGGAGGTGCTTGGCGTTGCGCACCGCTTCGTACTGCTCGCTGGTCACCGTCAGGTCCATGCGCTAATCTTGGGTACCTGCATCGCCACCCGCAACCCAGAGCGCGCATGCCACGCACCGCATTTCTTTCGACGGGCTTTCACGTCCCCGCGCGGCTCGTCACCAACGACGATCTCGCGCAAATAATGGACACGTCGGACGAATGGATCGTGCAGCGCAGCGGCATCAAGACGCGCTACTGGGTGGACAAGGGTGATACCGGCGTCTCGCTCGCGCGCGAAGCATCCAAGAAGGCCCTCGCCAAGGCGGGACTCACTCCAGCCGACATCGATTGCATCATCTACTGCACCTGCACGCCCGATCACTTCGAGCCCGGCAACGGCGTGTTTCTCCAGCGCGAGCTCGGTCTCACCGACATCCCGGCCGTCGACGTGCGCAATCAATGCAGCGGCTTCATCTACGGACTCTCGATCGCGGACGCGTGGATCCGCACGGGGCAGTACAAGCGCATCCTGCTCGTGGGCGCGGAAGTCCACTCGCGCGGCCTCGACAAGACGACGCGCGGCCGCGACACGGCGGTGCTGTTCGGCGATGGCGCGGGCGCCGCAGTGCTGGGGTCCATTGCCGACGACGGGCGCGGCGTCTTATCGACGCACATCTTCGCCGACGGACGTTATGCCGAGAAGCTCTGGGTCGATGGTCCCGGTCTGGCGCACGATCCGTATGTGAGCGTCGAGATGCTGGAGCAGGGGCTGCATCGGGCGGTGATGGAAGGACGTGACGTCTTCAAGTTCGCCTCGATCAAGATGCCCGAATCCGTCGCCATCGCCCTCAAGACCAACCGACTCACTTCCGCCGACATCAAACTGCTCGTCCCGCATCAGGCCAACCTGCGGATCATTGAAATGGTCCAGAAGGCGGCCGGCCTCCGCGACGATCAGATCTACAGCAACATTCAGAAGTACGGCAACACCACCGCGGCGTCGATTCCGATCGCGCTCGATGAAGCGATCGGCGAGGGGCGGCTCGCGCCAGGGGACGTGCTCGTCCTGACGGCGTTTGGGTCGGGATTTACTTGGGGGAGTGCGGCGATTCGCTGGTAGCGTCCAGCGCCTTCAGCTCCTTGAGCTCGCGTTCCGCGCCGACCGCGAGCGGCGACCCGCGATAGCGATCCACGAATCGGGCCAGCTCCACACGGAGCCGTCCGGTCCGTCCCGTCTTCCGATACAAATCGATCAGCCCATTCGCCGCGCGCATTTGCTCGCGACCACTCGCCGGCGGCTGCGCGTTGCGAATCTCGAGATAGAGCCGCTCGGCTTCATCATAGCCCGCCAACTTCGTTTCCAGGAGATGCGCGAGCAGGATGCGAGCCTCGTGATCGTCCGGCTCGATCCGGATATGATCGCGAAACCAGTCGGCCGCCTCGGCATACTCCCCGCGCACGATCAGCACGTCCTGCCGCGGATACGTTCGCGGGGGCGCAATGTCGCCGGCCGCAAAGATCATCTTGACCAGCCCGGTCGAGGTCGCATTCACCGACTTGTGAATGGCGACGACGGCGGCGGCGGCCAGCGGAATGTTGAGTACCGTGAGCAACGCCTCCATCCACCCCGGTATCCAGCCCTTGGCGTGCGCGAAGTACCAGGCCATCGTCAGCATGATGAAGCAGGGAGGACCAAACAGGACCGCGACGCGCAGCAGCTGCGTGCGCTCCGCCGCATCGATGTCGCGTAGCCCGGTTGCCATCGGAAACGAGATTGCGCCTGAAACGCACCCCTGGCAAGTTGCGTACAGGCCCGTACTCAACAGGAGATCATATGTTTGCGACGTTGGGCCTCATCCTGGCCGGCACCGCGCTGGTCGGGGGATACACCGTCACCAAGAACTTCGTCCGGCGCCGGCTGCGCTACGTCGATGCGGTTAAGAGACCCGCCGCGCCGCTCGTCGCGGGAGCCGTTGCCGCGGTGGCGCTGCTGCCGGCGACGTTATTGCCCGCGATTGGCGTGGGGACGATGTTGGCGTTGGGTGTCGGTGTAGCCGGTGGAGTGGCGAGCGGCCGGAACGCGCCTCCCCCCGAGAACGACTAGCCGGCGCGCAACGCCTCGGGGCGGCCGGCCACCATTCTGAGTGCGCGCACCGCTTCGCGCGCAAAGGTGTGGCCCGCACCCTTCTCGATTTCCTCCAGCGCGCTCCAGCGCGTGAACGCGGGGCGCACCGGCGTCGCCATCTGCAGCGTCTCGAATGCGTCGGCGACGGCGAGCACCTTCACCGTCATCGGCATCGGCAGCGCTTCGATATCCCACTCATCGCCGACGATCTCGTAGTAATGCGAGTACTCCGCGATGATCTGCGCGGCGCCGCGGAGCGCGCGCGCGACCGCCAACGTTTCATCCGTCACGGAGCGCGTCAGCAGCTTCAGCAAACGCTGATCGGCCGTTCCCACTTCGTGCAGGAGCGCCGCGATCCGCAGGTTCTC
This sequence comes from Gemmatimonadales bacterium, assembly GCA_035309945.1. GTDB lineage: Bacteria > Gemmatimonadota > Gemmatimonadetes > Gemmatimonadales > GWC2-71-9 > 20CM-2-65-7. The sequence continues at coordinate 46,023 of DATGEQ010000114.1, forward strand.
GAGCTCGCCCGCCGGCAACTTGAGCTCTGCGCCCATGGCTGCCGCAAGCTCGGCCACGCGAGTCGAATGACCTTCTTGATTCGTCTCCGCTGACTCGATGTGAAAGGTCAACACCTCGAGCGTAGCGAGATACGCGTTCTTGAGATCGGTGAGACGCGACGCGCGCTGTTCGGCCAGACCGCCCACGACGTAGCCGGTGAGGATGAGAAAGCCGGCCCACGGGACCAGCGTCAACAGCGTGTCCTCGCTCAACCCCGGCGCGTCGCCGAGGCCCTGCGTTGCCTGGAAGAACAACACGAGCGCTACGACAAAAAATCCGGATCCGACGGCGAAGCGGCGGCCGCCATAAAAGCCCGCGAGAATGATCGGTAGATAGTAGAAGCTCAGAAACGCGAACTTTTGGTCGATCAGGGAATTGATGACGAGCATCGAAGCGACGAGCAGCACCACCAGAACGCGCTCGAAATGCTTCAAGAAGAACTGCTGAATCACAAAACCCTTTCGACTAAGGAGATACAGCGCGGGCGAGCGTCCGAACCAAAGTGAGTGAGTGGTAGGCAATCTGCAAGTGAGAACGGTCACAATCGCGCACCATTGAGCACGCGGTAGCGCCCGGCACGGAATTCGCCTAGCCGATCACCCGGGGAGATGCGTGGACAGGCGGGGGCCTGCGCGTCCTGGAGGCCCCCGCCTGAGAGGCAACGGATTCTGCTTGCGTCAGCCCTTGTCGCGATCGCTCTCGGGTTCAGTAAGTGGATCACGCCGGTCGTAGCCGGGGCACTGCAGAACCGGTAGCGGCGGGTAGCGCAGGAACCGGGGGTCGGTGTCGGCGCGCAGGCAGCGGTAGAAGACGGATCCCCGACGGTTCGTCGCACTCCGCACCCAGCGGCACGTCGCGCAAAGCCCTACGGAATCGGTCATTAGGTCGAAAGACAAGCTAGTTATATCTTGGAGCCCGTGAGCTCGGCCCAGGTCGACGACTTCGGGCTGCCCCCCGGAGTCCGAGACGAGTACCTCCAAGGCGCGCGCGATCAGTTGGGCGCAATCGCAGAGCTGGCGGAGCGGCTGATCGCCGCCGGCGACGACACGGCCGCAATCGAAACGCTGCGCCGCGATGCCCATCGTCTGCGTGGCTCGGCCGGATCGTTCGGATTTCCCCAAGCCTCGGTCGTCGCCGCCGAGCTCGAAGAAGCCGCCAAACGCTGGCTCGAGCATCCCGACAACGGCGTGGGGGACCGCGGCAAAATGACTCGTGCGTTCGTTCGCCGCCTCGCAGCGTCGCTTTTCACGAAACAGGCTACTGCTCCCGCCGCGGCACCGCCGTCTGACGTCGCCGCCCCTGCGCCGCCGCCTTTGATCGCCGCCCCTTTGCCGCCCCCCTCCACCGCAATGTCGGAGCCGGACGTTCCCGAAGTAATCGTCGTCGAGGATGATCCTGCCTTGGGAGAGCTGCTCACTTTTGGTCTCGAGGCGCGTGGATATCGGTTCCTGCACTTTCACAATGGCCGCGAGGCGCTGGACGTGCTCGAAACGATGGACACGCGCGGCACGAGGCAAGCGCCACTGCTGCTCCTGGACGTCGACCTTCCGGCGCTGGACGGGTACTCAATTTTCGAGGAGCTGCAGCAGAAATGCCCGGGGAAGTTCCGCGTGGTCTTCACGACCGTGCACGGCAGCGAGACCGAGCAGCTGCGTGGTCTTGAGGCGGGCGCGATCGACTACATGGTCAAGCCGATGAGCCTGCGCGTGGCGCTGGAGAAAATCCGGCGCTGGGTGGGCCGATGAAGGCGCACACCTTTCTCATCGTGGTTGCCATTGTCCAGGGATTTCTGCTCGGCGCCCTCATGGCGCTGATCGTCCTGAACCGCTGGTTTCGGTTGCGCCGGAGCTCGCGCCTCAATCCTCGCCGCGAAGCGGTCGATGCCTCGATGCGCCGCTGGACCGCGGGGGCCGCCCCGCTCGCCGGCGTGCTCGTCGGGCTGTCGCGTCTGCCCGTCCCGCTTGCGATCGATGCGCTCGTCAAATGGTCGGCGCGCGTGCCTGGCGAGCGCTGGCGACAGCTGGCGGAAGCGCTCGAGCACACCTGGTGGGCCAGGCTGGTCCGCGCGAACAGCAGCTCGGCGCGCTGGTGGAAGCGGCTCGAAACTGCTCGATTCCTGAGCGTCGCGGCCACACCTCGCGACGTCGCGCGGCTCACGACCCTCATCGACGATCCGCATCCTGCCGTGCACGTGGCAGCGGTCGCGAGCCTCGAGCGCATGGAAAACACGCGGCTCACCTTGGCCGCGCTCGACCGGCTCCCGCAACTCGCACCGACCGTGCAGGCCTATTACGCCGCGATGCTGCTGCGCTCACGCCCGGTCGTAGTCGAACATCTGCAAAAGCGCCTGCGCCGTAGCGAAGACCCCGCCCTTCCCCGGCTGGCCGAATTCGCCGCCCGGCTGGGCGAGCCGGCGTTGCGCGAACGCCTGACCGCGCTCGCCGATCACCCCGATCCGGAAGTCCGCGTGCAGTCGGCGCGGGCGCTCGGCAGTTTTCCGCATCGCGACTCGGTGACGGCGTTGAAACACCTCATCGTCGACGATGCCTGGGCCGTGCGCGCGCAGGCCGCGCGCTCGCTCGGCATGATCGCGGATGTGAGCGTGCTGCCGCTCGTGAAAGCCGCGCTGCGAGACGACGTCTGGTGGGTGCGGCTGCGCGCCGCGCTCGCGCTGATGCGCTTCGCCGCCCCAGGGCGCAATGCCCTGCTCGAGGCCGAAGTCGGCGCTGATCCGTCTGCGCGGACGATCGCACAGATGGTGCTGGGACTGCCCGCGCAAGCGCTGGCGGAGTTCGCCGCGTGAGCGTCTTGACGAACATCATCGCGGGGACGGACCTGACGATCCTCGTCTACTTCCTGGTCCTGAATTCGTTCTACGCCGTGCTGCTCATTCTCTCCATCCCCGAGATCTGGGAGCAAACGCGACTCGCCGAAGACGAAGACTTCCAGCGCCTGATGCAGAGCGACGCCTTGCCGCCGATCACGATCCTGGTGCCCGCGTACAACGAGCGCGCGACGATCGAAGCGAGCGTAACGGCGATCCTGACGCTCGAGTATCGCAACTACGAAGTCGTGGTGGTGAACGACGGCTCGAAGGACGACACCCTGGAGCGGCTGCGTCACGCCTTCGACCTCTATGAAGTTCCACGCATCTATCCTGAGACGATCGCGACGATGCCGCTGCGCGCGCTGTACCGCTCGCGGTCGCGCTCACGACTGCTCGTGCTCGACAAGGAGAACGGCGGCAAGGCGGATTCGCTCAACGCCGCGATCAATGCGTCGCGGTTTCCCCTGGTCATAGCCGTCGATGCCGATACCCTCATCGAGCCGGACGCCTTGCTGCGGCTCACACGCCCATTTTTACTCGGCCGCGAGATTGCGGCGGTGGGCGGCACCGTGCGCGTGGCCAACAACTGCACGGTGAAAGACGGGCGCGTCATCGATGCCCGCGTTTCCCGCAAGCTGCTGCCGGGCATCCAGGTGGTGGAGTATCTGCGCGCATTCCTGTTCGGCCGCCTCGGCTGGAACCGCCTGGGGGGCAACCTCATCATCTCCGGCGCGTTCGGCCTGTTTCGCAAGGAGTACCTGATGGCGGTCGGCGGCTACCGTACGACCAGCATCGTCGAAGATCTCGATTTGGTCGTGCGGCTGCACCGCTACCTGCGCGCGCAGAAGATCGATTACGTTATGCCGTTCATTCCGGACCCGGTGGCGTGGACCGAGGTGCCCGAATCGATGAAGGTCCTGTCGCGCCAGCGCGAGCGGTGGCATCGGGGCCTGATCGCCGCCATGTGGCAGTACAAATCGATGCTCTTCAACCCGCGCTACGGGCGAATCGGGTTGCTGGCGATGCCGTTCTATGCCTTCGGCGAAATGCTCGCGCCGGTCGTCGAGCTGGCTGGCTACCTGATCACGGCGGTCGGCCTTGTGTTCGGAATGGTCAACGTCTCATTTGCGCTCCTGTTCGTCCTGGTCGCGTGGGGGTACGGCATGCTGCTATCGATCTGGGCGGTCGTGCTCGAAGAAGTCAGCTTCCGCCGCTATCGCCGGTTCGACGATCTCTTCCGGATGCTGCTGTTCGCTTCACTCGAGAACTTCGGCTATCGCCAATGCACGGTCTGGTGGCGGCTCAAGGCGTTCGTGAGCGTGTTCAAGGGCGTCCACGTCTGGGGGGACATGGCGCGCAAAGGCTTCGGAAAACCGAGTGTCGCGGCACTGCTCGCGCTGTGCCTGGCCGCGCCGTGCCTCGGTCAAAACGCGCGGCTGTCGGCCTGGAGCTCGTACGAGTCCGTCTCCGGCAGTCAGGACTGGTCGACCCTCGGCGGTCAGTTTACTGTCACGTCAGCGCACGGGAACGGCGGCTGGATTGCCGCCGAGATGCTCGGCCGGTTCGGCAAGACGGATGTGCACGAGCGGATCGGTGCGGTTCTCCATCCGACGCCACGGCTCTGGCTCACCGCCGAGGCAGGCACGTCCAAGCACCCGGTGTTCTCGCCGAAGAACACCTGGGAGTTGGACGCGAGCGCGCTCGTCGCACCGCGCGTTTCGGCGGGACTCGGGTACCGACGCTGGAATTACGTGGTCGGTCCGGTGGACGTCTGGATGCCACACCTGGAGACCGAAACGGCCAAGATGTCCTGGGCGCTGCGTTTTTCTGTGTCCCGCAATCCAACCCACCGAACGGACCTGGCCGGATCCGTCAGAGCATCGCGCGCGATTTCGCATCGCACCACCATTTCGGTGCTCGGCGCCGGAGGCCGGGAGAGCTACTTCGTCGGCGGCTCGATACAGTCGCTGAAAACGCTTACCGGTGTGGCGGGTGTCCGCTACAATGCTGCGCGCGGCACGACGCTGCGGCTCGACGTTAGCGCGATTCACTCGAGTCCCGTTTTGTCCCGCGGCGGAGTCGCGATCGGTGTGGAACGGGGCCTCTGAGCAGGTGATTTGACGCACAGTTGCCTCCGTCCCGTTGTCAGGGTCTTAACGCATCAGCCACCGTGCCGTCTCAACCGGGACCAACAAACTTCTCGAGGACAGGCCATGAAAAAGCGTACACTCGTCGCCGCGTTGCTCGCGCTGGCCCTTGGCGTACCCGCCGTGGTGCATGCGCAGCAGCCCGGCGATTCCAACCGAGACAAGCGCGAAGTGCGCAGCGACCGACGCGACTTGCGTCGTGATCGTCGTGACGCGCGCAGCGATCGGCGCGACATTAAGCACGACAATCACGATATCCGGCAGGACCAGCGCGAGCGCCGGCAGGACATGAAGCAGGGTGATACCACGGCGGCGCGTCGGGAATCGCGTGACATCCGGCAGGACCGGCGTGATGTTCGCGGTGACCGCCGCGACCTGCGGAGCGACCGGCGTGATCGCCGCTCCGACCGGCGTGACGTGCGGCAGGATCGGCGTGATGTCAACCGCGACCGTCACGACAGCAGCGCAACTCCCCCAAAAAATCCGTAATTGCCAGCGGAGATGATTGCCAGGTAGGGGCGCAGCATGCTGCGCCCCTACTGTTTTTGTTGCCTGCTGGTTCTCGCGACCTGCTCCGCCGCGCGCATAATGCGCAGGATATTCAATCCGGCAACTTTCCTCACGTCCGCCGTCGACCAGCCCCGGCGCAGCAGCTCGGCGATCAGATCGGGAAACTTCGACACGTCCTCCAAACCCACCGGTACGTCGGTGATGCCGTCGAAGTCGGAGCCGATGCCGACGCAATCGACGCCCGCGACTTTGCGGATGTATTCGATATGATCGGCGACCTGTTGCAGTGTGGCATGAGGTCCACGGGCGTTCCAGACGTTCACCGAATCGGCGCGGGTGGCTGAATCGGCTCCCTCCGCGCGTAGCTGCTCCAACCGCGCATCGACGCTGTCGCCGTAGACCCGCACCGCCTCGGAAACAAAGCCGGGATTGAAGTTCACCATGACGATGCCCCGGTTGGTCGCGACGAGCTTCAGGATCGAGTCCGGCACGTCTCGCGGATGATTGGTGAGCGCCCGTGCCGAGGAGTGCGAGAAGATGACGGGCGCGCGCGAGGTGTGAAGCGCGTCCGACATGGTCTGATCGTTGACGTGCGACAGGTCGACCAGCATGCCCAGCCGGTTCATCTCGAGCACGACCTGCTTGCCGAACGCCGACAGGCCGCGATGGGACGTATCGGTCGACGCGACGGCCCAGTCCAGGCTCCGCCAGTGCGTCAGCGTCATGTACCGCGCGCCCAGATCGTAGAACATTCGCAGCGCGCCGAGCGAGTTTTCGATCGCGTGGCCGCCCTCGATGCCGATCAGGCAGGAGAACTTGCGGGCAGCGAAGTTGTGCTCGACGTCGGCGGCGGTGTATGCCATCGCCATGCTGCGGGACGTGCTGCACAGCCGGTGCACGAGATCGATCTGCTCCAGCGCATACACCGCCGGATGCTGGCCGGAATCCATCGTCGTGGTGGGGACATAGGCGGCCCAGAACTGGCCGGCGACGTGGCCCGCGCGCAGCCGCGGGAGATCAGTCATGAGCTTCGGCTGACTTACCGCGAAGTCGACCGAATCGAGTCCCCCGCGCTCGCGAATCGCATCCGGAATGTCGTTGTGCCCGTCGATGAGAGGAACGGTCATGAGGATGGCGATCGCCCGCGTGCGCAACGAGTCCGGCACGGTCTGGGCGGGGCAGCGGTGTGGCCGAGCGAGCGACAGAAGGATGGCGAGGCCGGCGAGCTGTTTGATCATGGCCAGAAGCTGGCGTCCACTCTACCTCTTATCAAGATTACGTCATGGTGTCGATCACACTCGAGCTGAATGGTGAGCACAAGGAGATTGCCTTTGCGCCACACAAGACGCTGCTCGAGGTCCTGCGTGAGGATCTGAGTCTCACCGGCACGAAGCATGGCTGCGAATTGGGTGAATGCGGCACGTGCACGGTGCTGCTCGATGGAACGCCGGTCCTGTCGTGTCTGGTCCTCGGCGCGGCGTGCGACGGACGTGCGGTCCGCACGGTCGAAGGCATGGCGGAAAATGGGCGGCTGCATCCGCTCCAGGAGACCTTCGCGGATCTCGGCGCCGCCCAGTGCGGCTACTGCACACCCGCGTTCCTCCTGACAGCGGAAGCGCTTCTCGCGAAGAATCCCAAGCCGACGCGCGAACAAATCAAGCACGCGCTCGCCGGCAATCTCTGCCGCTGCACAGGCTACATCAAGATTTATGAAGCCGTGGAGTCAGCAGCGGCGCGCATGCGCGGTGAGATTCATGGCCGGTAAGCCCTCGGCCTATCGCATCATCGGCAAGGCACTCCGTAAGGTCGATGCCGTCGCCAAGGTCACCGGGACGACCAAATTCGCGGACGACCTCGCGCTTCCGCGCATGTTGTACTGCAAGCTGCTGCGCAGCACGCAGCCGCACGCGCGGATCGTATCGATCGACACGAGCGCGGCCGAGCGGCATGAAGGCGTGCAGGCCGTCCTCACCGGCAGGAGTTTGCCGATTCCATTCGGGATTCTCCCCGTGTCGCAGGACGAGCACGCGCTCTGCATCGACAAGGTTCGCTTTGTCGGCGATCCCGTCGCGGCCGTCGCGGCGACGAGCGAAGAGGCGGCGACCGCCGCGCTCGACCTCATCAAGGTTGTGTACGAGCCGCTCACCGCGTTCGACTCCGCCGCCGCGGCAGTCGCGCATCCCGAGCCGCAGATCCACGACTACGGCGATAGCGGCAACATCCATAAGCTGATCAATCTCGAATTCGGCGACGTCGAAACGGGATTTACCGAAGCGGATCTCGTCCGCGAGGATCTCTTCTTTTTCGAAGGCAACACGCATTTGCCGATGGAGCAGCATGCGGCGGTCGCGACGTGGTCGCCGGACGGCAAGCTGACGCTGTGGACGTCGACGCAGACGCCGCACTACGTGCATCGCGCGCTCGCCAAGGTGCTCGAGCTCGCGCCGGCGCGGATCCGCGTCATTGCCACACCCAACGGCGGCGGCTTCGGCGGCAAAAGCGATCCATTCAATCACGAAATCGCCGTCGCCAAACTCGCGATGCTGACCGGCCGGCCCGTGAAGATCACGTTGACGCGCGAAGAGGTGTTCTACTGCCACCGCGGACGCCATCCGACACTCATGTGGGTGCGCACGGGCGTGAAGCAGGACGGATCGATCACCGGCATGCATTTCCGTTCGCTGCTGGATGGCGGCGCGTACGGCTCGTACGGCGTGGCGAGCACCTACTACACGGGCGCGCTGCAGACCGTCACGTACAACGTGCCCCGCTACCACTTCCAGGGCGCCCGCGCGTTCACGAACAAGGCACCGTGCGGGCCCAAACGCGGTCACGGCACACCGCAGCCGCGCTTCGCGCTCGAAGTCCATCTCGATAAGATCGCGGAAGAATTGAAGATCGATCCCGCGGAGCTGCGCCTCAAAACGCTCGTCCCCGCCAATTCTTTGACGGCGAATTACCTGCGCGTCGGCTCGATGGGTCTCGGTACCTGCATCGAGAAGGTCGTCGCTGGCTCGGGCTGGAAACGCAAATTCCGCAAGCTCCCGCAGGGCCGCGGGGTCGGCCTCGCGTGCTCCAGCTATATCTCCGGCGCCGGCCTGCCGATTTACTGGAACAACCTGCCGCATTCCGGCGTGCAGCTGAAATGCGACCGCGGCGGCGGCGTCACCGTCTTCTGCGGCTCGACCGAAATCGGGCAAGGCTCCGACTCGATCCTCGCCTATATCGTCGCGGAAGTGCTCGGCATCGATCCGTTCGACATCGCCGTCGTCACCGCTGACACCGATCTCACGCCGGTCGACCTCGGCAGCTATTCCAGCCGCGTCACACTGATGAGCGGCAATGCGGCGTTGCAAGCCGCGGAGCGCGCGCGCCAAATCCTTGCCGTCCATGCCGCAAAGAAGCTGGAGGTGCCGGCCGAGCGCGTGACGTTCGCGGATGGCCGCGTGTTCGACAGCAAAGATCCGAAACGCGGTACGTCGTTCGCCGAGGCGGTGCAGTTGGCGGAGGCGGCCGAGGGCACGATCGGTACGGTTGGGTCATACACGCCGCCACAGAGCGCCGGAAAGTATCGCGGCGCCGGCGTCGGCCCGTCGCCGGCGTACTCGTACAGCGCGTGCGTCGCGGAAGTCGAAGTCGATCCCGAAACCGGAATCGTGCGCGTGCCGACGATCTGGATCGCGCACGACGTCGGCCGCGCGATCAACAGCGCAGCGGTCATCGGGCAGGTCGAAGGCTCGATCTACATGGGCCTGGGCGAAGCATTGATGGAGGAGATGGCTTACCGGGGCAACCGCAACGTGATGCACAAGATCCCGTCGCTGCTCGAATACAAGAGCCCGACGACGCTCGAAATGTGCGATGTGGTCACCTATCTCGTCGAAGATCCCGACCCCAATGGTCCATTCGGCGCGAAGGAAGTCGGCCAGGGCCCGCTGCTGCCGGTGATGCCTGCCGTGGCGAACGCGGTCTACGACGCGGTGGGTGTGCGGGTCGACGAAGTGCCGATCACGCCGGAGAAGGTGTTGAAAGCGCTGCGCGCGAAGGCCAAGGGTGAGCCCGGTCGCGTCGGCCCGAGCGAATTCCCGGCGATTCCCTGGCCCGAGCCCACGCGCGTACCGACGCCGTGGGAGGGCGGCGACGGCAAAGCGGTCGCGATGGAACGAGCTCACTAATGCTGCGATTACCCGCGTTTCGATATCTGCAACCCACCGCTCTCGCCGAAGCCCTTCGGATGAAGGCCGGTGCGGGACCGGACGGCATGTTTGTCGCCGGCGGCACTGATTTGTATCCAAACATGAAACGCCGTCATCAGGAGCCGAAGATTGTCATCTCATTGATGGCGATCCCGGAACTGCGCGAGCGGTCGGACAATCGGATTGGCGCGTGCGTCACGCTCAGCGACTTGACAGCCGATCCACCATTCGGCCCATCGGCCCTGCGGACCGCCGCAGCCCTGGTCTCCACACCGCTGCTTCGCAACATGGGCACCATCGGCGGCAACCTGTGTCTCGATACGCGCTGCAACTATTACAACCAAAGCTATGAGTGGCGGAAGTCGATCGACTTTTGCATGAAAAAAGACGGTGCGATTTGCTGGGTGGCGCCGTCGTCGCCACGCTGTTGGGCCGTCAGCTCATCCGATGTGGCACCGGTCATGGTCGCGATCGGCGCCGAGTATCGACTGATGGGAACGCAAGGCGAGCGCATCGTTCCCGCGGGCCGATTCTACAACAACGATGGGATCAACTATCTCACCAAACAGCCGGACGAAATCCTCGTCGATGTGCGCCTGCCCGTGCCCAATGGGTGGGACGCGGTCTACCACAAGCTGCGGCGGCGCGGCTCCTTTGATTTCCCCGTGTTGGGCGTCGCCGCTTGGATCCGGTGGAATGGCAGGACTGTTGGGGATGCGCGAGTCGTCCTGGGTGGCGTCGCTAGTTACCCACAGGAGATTCCCGCAGCGGGCGCAACATTGAAAGGCTCATCGCTCTCAGACGAGGCGATCGCCGCCGCGGCAGATGCAGCCTATCAACCTTCGAAACCGATGGACAACACCGATTTCGATTTGTCGTGGCGCAAGCAGATGACACGGGTCTACGTGAAACGAGCCCTCGAGGAGCTGAGGGCCCGCCACTAGAGTGACCGCGCGAACGTCAGGCCGTGCCGGCCCCGGACTTCGCGAGATCTTCGATTTCTTCGACCGCCGTCGTGAGAATCTCCGCGACCCGCTTCCGCGTCGCGTCGTTGTCAGCCCGCCAGCCGGTCCGATACACGGACTTCACCAGCCGCCCCAACGCGCGATTCACTTCGGCCATCGAGCCGCCCACCGTACGCTCAACCGTTGCGGCGACGCGCTCGAAAATGTCGTCGACGATGTCTTTGTGTTCTTCCAGGAAGGCCCGCCCTGTGTCGGTGATTTCGTAGACCTTCTTGCCTTCGACTTCCCGCGCGACGACCAGGCCTTCATCCTCGAGCCACTGCAGCGTCGGGTAGACCGTCCCGGGCGACGGCGTGTAACAGCCGTGCATCTGCTCTTCCAGCTCCTTCATGACTTCGTATCCGTGGCGCGGTTTGTCGCGCAGCAGCTTCAGGATCACGTACTTCATGTCACCGGCGCCGAACCACTGCCGCCGGCGCCTGGGCCCTCGAAACCCCCAAGACCGCGGACCCCAGGTAAAACCAAACCCTTCCCAGTCCCATTTGCCACGCATTGCTGCCTTCTTGTGAGATGTTACGTGACGATATTCTTACACGATATATCTTGTCAAGCCTCCGTCGGGAGGCTGTGCGCCAAGTCACTATCGCACTTAAGCTTGCAATGTCGACGGCCACTCGTACATTCAGGCCACGCTGGACCGCCGATCCCTTGAACGCCCCACCCGCGCCCGGGAATAGGAGCAGCAATGGCCGTGGAGATCACCCCGCACCCTACGTGGGTGTCGGAATTGGACGCGACACTAGAGCCGAGCCGTCAGGCGATCCTCGACACGCCTGTCATCGTGGACGCGTCCGAGAATCAGCTCGTCGACGGCCAGATCCAGAACTTTCTCGTCGCCTTCTACCCGATCATTCGGGACTTCCCGCAATGGCTGCAGATGCTGCTCGATCGCTCGCCAGCGATGGGCCGGGAATTCTTCAAGGACAACATCCGTGTCGAGCGCCGGCACGACGCGATGTGGCGCGCCATGGGCGACGGCTTCAACGTCCCCAAGAAGCGCTTTCAGGAGCCGGAGGCGATGCTTCCCGAAACGAAGAAATTCCACGCATACCTCACCGAGATGTGCCGCAACGCGGACTTCGGCCAGGCGGTCTCGGCGACGAACTACGCAGTTGAAGGAGTCGCCCAGAAGATTTCCGAGAAGGCACTGCGTGGTCTCGCGAAGAACGAAAAGATCGGCCCGCGCGGCCGCTGGTGGCTCGAGGAGCACGCCAAGTACGACGACGAGCATCCGATCCATGCGCTCGAGATCATCAAGGACTGCGTGAAGAACGGCGGCGACGATCCGCGAACGATCACCGAAGCCGCGCTCGAGAGTCTGCGGTTGATGCGTTTGTCGATGGAGGCTTCCTATCACGCGTGAGTAAGGCTCGCCGCATCTCGCCGGCACGCGGGACCGGGACCGGACCCGCGGCCGGTAAGCGCCCGCTCTCTCCTGAGCGACTGGACCTGCTCCAGGCAGCGGCCGACGTTGTGGCCGCGCTGCCCGATGCAGTCGTCGTGACGGGTACGGATCGCCGTGTCTTGGCGGCCAACCAGGCCGGCGCCCAGCTGCTCGGCTGGGAACCGGACAACGTCGTCGGCCAGGCGATCTCCGATCACGTCACGGCCGCCGAGCGCGCCCACGTGGCTTCGCGGGAAGACAAAGTGCTCGCCGGCGAGACGCAGCGGTACGAGACGCGCGTCGTCAATCACGCAACCAACGAAGAACGCGACGTCGCTGTCTCGAGCGGTCCCTTCCGCGTCAACGGTGAAATCATCGGCACGGTCGCGACGCTCCGGGACATCACCGAACCCAAGCGCGCGCAGGAAACACTCGCCCGCTCGGAAGCGCGCTACCGCCACCTGGTCGAATCGGCCTCGGATGCCATCGTCACACTGGACGCGAACGGCCGCTTCACCACGGTCAATCATGCGGCGGAAAACATCTCCGGCTACAAGCGCGAGGAGCTCGTCGGCCAGTGGTTCGCCCCGATGCTCCCCGACGACGACCTCCCGAAGGCGCTGGGCCACTTCCAGCAGGCTCTCGCCGGCGAGACCGGTCTGTTCGAGACGCAGTTCTACCGCAAGGATGGCGAGGTCCGGATCATCTCCGTGACGTACTCGACGCCGCAAAAGGACGAAGAAGTCCTCTGCTTGATCCGCGACGTCACCGATCAAAAGATGCTGCAGGAGCAGCTGATTCAATCGGAAAAGATGTCGGCGATCGGGCAGCTGGTCTCCGGCGTAGCGCACGAGCTCAACAACCCGCTGGCCGGCATCTCCGCATTCGCGCAGCTGTTGCTCGCCGAAAAGCGCTTCCCGCCCGATCAGCGGACCGCGGCGGAAACAATCTACAGCGAAGCTCGACGCGCCAGCCGCATCGTCCAGAACCTCCTCACCTTCGCGCGCCAGCACAAAGCCGAAAAGATTCTCACGGCCATCAATCAGGTGCTCGACGACACGCTCGAGCTGCGCGGCTATGAGCTACGCGTGCGCGGCATCGACGTCCGGCGCGAGTACGACGAAACCCTGCCCGATACGATGGCCGACGCGCATCAGCTGCAGCAGGTCTTCCTCAATTTGATCACGAACGCCGAGCAGGCGATGGAGCAGCGGGACGGCCATCATCACCATCTGACCGTGCGGACTCGGCGCAACGGCGACGCGATCCGGATCGAGGTCGAGGACACCGGTGGCGGCATTCCGCCGAACTTGATCGAGCGGATCTTCAACCCCTTCTTCACCACGAAGCCGACGGGCTCTGGGACCGGGCTTGGCCTCTCGATCTCGCTGGGCATCGTCCGCGAGCACGAAGGGAAAATCTGGGCCGAAAACGTCCCGCCGCCGCAGGCCGGCGCGCGGTTCGTCGTGGAGATCCCGATCACGGAGCCGCGCACGTCGGGCGAGCACGCCGCAGTGACGCAGGCGCACCCCCTCGGCAACGACAGCCTGCGCGTGCTCGTCGTGGACGATGAAGCGTCGGTTCGCGTCTCGCTGCAGCGCTATCTCGCCGGCAAAGGTCATCAGGTGGAAACCACGGCCAGCGGCGAGGATGCACTGGTACGGTTGAAGGGCACGAAGTACGACGCGGTAATTCTGGACATGCGCATGCCCGATCTATCGGGCGAGCAGATCTACGAACGCCTTCGCAGCAACGATCCCTCCCACGCCGAGCGCGTGATCTTCACGACTGGCGACCTGGTGAACGAGCAGATGCGCCGGTTCCTCGACGGCACGGGGCGACCTTGCGTCCCCAAGCCATTCGAGTTCGCTTCTTTCGACCAGGCGTTGCCCGCGGCACGACGCCGCGCGTAACAAGAGATCCGTTGCTGTTTTGGCTGACCTCAACCCGGACTGCCATGCGCCCCCGCCCCCGCCCGCGCGCCGGCCCCGTGCTCTCCCTGCTGTTCGTGTTTGCGTCCCCGCTGATCGCTCAACAGCCGTTCGACTTCTACTCGCGCGGCCCCTATCGCCCGGCCGTGCCCCGGCCCGAGCAGATCACCGGATACGCCGCCGGCGACCAACAGACCATGTACGCAGTTATGCAACACTATCTCGACACCTTGGTCGCTACCGCGAGCGATCGTGTGCGGATCGAGACCTGGGGCCGCACGAGCGAGTACAGGCCGATCCGCGCCCTGATCATCTCCGATCCGGCCAATCTCGCCAAGCTCGACCAGGTCCGCGCCGAGATGGCCGAGCTGGCCGATCCGCGGAAAACGTCGGCCGCGCGCGCCGCCGCGATCGCCGCACAGAGTCCCGCGGTCGCGCTGTTTCAGTACTCCGTCCACGGCGATGAGCCGGCCGGATTCGAAGCGGCCATGCAGGTCGCCTACCAGCTGGCCGCTTCTGAGGAACCGCAAACGCTCGAGATCCTCAAATCGGTCGTGCTCGTCCTCAATCCATCCGCCAACCCGGACGGTCACGAGCGCTTTGCGGCGTGGTACAACTCAGTCGGCATCGGCGCCGATAACCCTTTCGCGTTCGAGCACAATGAGCCCTGGAGTATCACGGGCCGCTACAGCCATTACCGCTTCGACATGAACCGCGACCTCCTGGCGCAGAGCCAGCCTGAGGTCCGGGCGATGATGGACGGTGAGCTGCGCTGGCATCCCCAGGTCTTCGTCGATCACCATTCGACGACGCCGACGTTTTTCTTCCCTCCGGTAGCGCAAGCCGTGAACATGAATCTGCCCGCGCAAACCACCCGGTGGTTCGACACCTATGGCCGCGGCAATGCTGCGGCGTTCGACAAGTACGGCTGGCAATACCAGATCCGCGGCGTGTTCGACTTCTTCTACGTCGGCTACTGGGACGAGTGGTCTACCTTCCAGGGCGCGACCGGGATGACGTACGAAACCGACGGGGGACCCGAGTTCCGCCTCCGCCGTGATGACGGCAGCATCTCGACCTTCCGCGACGGCATCGCGCATCATTTCGTCGCCTCGCTCGCCACGCTCGAGACGACGGCCAAAAATCGCCAGAACCGCCTTTCCGACTACTATGATTTCCGCCGCTCAGCCATGGCCGAAGCCGCCACCGATCGGATCAAGCGCGTCGTCATCGTGCCGGGCGACGACCCCCAGTCTGCGGCGCATGTCGTAGGACTGCTGCTCAGGAACGGGATCGAGGTGACTCGGCTCCGGCAACCGCTCGCATCACGCGCGGCCCACAGCTATCTGACGCGGCGGAGCGCAGGGATGGCGCGCACGTTCCCGGCCGGCACCTATGTGATCGATCTCAACCAGCCGCAGCGCCGCGTCGCCAAGGGGATGCTCGAGCCGGACCCGGAGTTTCGAGCGTCGTTCGTTGCGGAGCAGCAAGCGCGGTTTCAGCGAAATCGGCGGAGGGGCGAAAGCACGGACAGAGAAGACTACGGCTTCTACGACATCACCGCCTGGTCGCTGCCCATGTCGTTCAATCTCGACGCGTACTGGACCGAGGACACCGGGGGAGGCCCCGCCGGCGACGCCGTGACGGACTCGGTGGTGCCGCCGCCCGCGGCGCCGGCGCACGCGACGAGTGCCTATCTCTTTCTCAACGACAGGCCCGGCGCCGCCAAGCTCGCCTTGGCGCTCGAGCGCGAGGGATTCCTGTTGTCGATCGCGCGCTCCTCCGTGCATGCCGACGGCCGCTCCTACCCGCGCGGCGCATTCATCGCGCGGACGCAGCGCAATCCGGCCGCCTTGCACGAGCGCATCGCCGCCCTGGGTCCGTCTCTTGGCGTGCCGGTCATTCCCGTCCAAACCGCGTTCCCGGACTCGGTCGACTACGGCATCGGCTCCGACGAAGTCATCGCGTTACACGCGCCCAAAATCCTCGTCGCTGCCGGCGACGGCATCTGGGAAACGAGCTACGGCTGGCTCTGGTACTACCTGGCCAAGGAGTTGAACGCGCCGTTCACCCCCGTCCCGCTGCGCGCGATTGGTCGCATGTCGGACCTCGATGCCTTCAATGTCATCATCATCCCCGATGGTTCCGGCGGTCGCATGCGGCGCGAGCTCGGCGATGACGGAGTCGAAAAGCTGAAAGCGTGGGTGCGGTCAGGGGGCGCGTTGATCGGTTATGGCGGCGCCGGCAGCCTGGCGTCGAACAAAGACGTGGACTTGACGAGCGTTACCACCGTCGCGCCGGACAGCGGCGCGGCGGCCGACACGACGCTCCCGGGCGCCGAGCCACCAATGGTATCGAAGACCGCTCCGCCGCGCGGGCGAGTCGAGTGGATTCCCGGCTCGATCTTTCGTGCCACCCTCGACACCACGCATTGGCTGACGCTGGGTTATCCGCGCGACCGGCTCCCCGTGTTCATCGACGGCGACACGTTCTGGCGGCCATCGAAGAGCGGCGCGAACGCCGTCGCGTTCACCGATCCGGCAGACTCGCTCGTGCTGTCGGGATTCACGTGGCCCGATAACACCGCGCGGCTGCTCAAGGGCTCGACCTGGGCCGTCGTCGAGAACCAGGGCAACGGGCACGTCGTGCTGTTCTTGAGTGACCCGTTGTTTCGCGCTTTCTGGCGGGGGCCAGCGAAGCTGTTGACGAATGCGATTCTGATTGGGCCGAATCGGTAGCAGTTGATGAAACAGTAGGGGCGCAGCATGCTGCGCCCCTACGATCACGACTTTCGGCGCCGGTTAGATCGCCCGGCTGGTCCGAATCACATCGCGAATCCGCCGCAACGGGATCTGGATCCGTTGCCGAATGTCCGGCGCGATCCTGAACCAGCTCGGCTCCTCATGCGCGCGCGGCGTCATCCTGAACATCCGCTCGTCACGGTCCGGCACCTTCCATGACACAGCGACGTGCCTCTGTTTCCGCAATACGTCCAGCGTGACCGTCTCGCCCACATCGTAGGAGCGGAGAATCCGCATCGCTTGCTCGGGCGAAGAGGGTTTGCGCCCGCCGATCGACACGATGACGTCGCCGCCCTTCAGCGCCAGGGCCGAGTCTTCCGGCGCTTTCACGACGAGCACGCCCTCGCGGGTTCCGAAGTAATCGCCGAGGTCGGGATTCAGCTTCACCATCTCGATGCCGCCCCACGGGCTACCCCACGAGAATTCAAACTCACTGCCGGGACCCATCTGTACCTTCGGCATATCTCCCATGAGGGGAGCCATGTCCGGCATTTCCATCGATCCCGTCCAGGCCATCCCCCCACCGAGGTCCTCGGCGACGATCGTCGCCTTGCGCGTGTCGCTGCCGCGCTTGTACTCAACTTGGACCGTGTCGCCCGGCTCGAGCCGGCGCGCCAGATCGATCAGCTTCATACCGGGGCCGGAGTCCTCATCCCGCTCGGCCGTCGCGCCGGCCAGACTGGTGTCGTTGAAGCGCGTGATGACATCGCCCGCCTTGAGGCCGGCCTTCTCGGCCGGTCCCCCGGGTGTGATGCCTTCGATACGCGCGCCGACCTTATCGCCGGACGCGTCGGCTTTGGTGTCGACGATGACGCCGATACGGCCGCGATTGCCCGTGAACGCCAAGGTATATGGTCCGTCGCGCGTCTCGACCCGCACCCGCGGCCGCGCACGGGCTCGTGGCGCGGTGGCTTGTGTGTTCGCCGCGGCCGGCCACATCAGACAAACGGCAAGCGCTGCCACTGTGAAATTGCGAACCATCTGCTTCCCTCCCCCAGGGGCTCCTAGAGCCCGACGTAGCGCGCGCGCGTGGCGTGAGCGTTCACCAGCTCCCGCATCAGATCCACGCGCTGCTGCCACAGTTTGACGAGCTCGGCATCTTCCCGCGCGCTTTGCTGTTGCTGCGCGAGCGTACCGTCGAGCATGGAAATGCGGTCTTCCAAATCCGCGACGACGGCAGCCGCATGACCGCTCATGACGCGGCCGTCGGTATCGTATTGCTTCAGGGAGTCTTCCAATGACGCCGACTGCTGTTTCGCCTGGCTCAACTCAGCGTGCAGCGGCGTCTGGCTTCCCGGTTGGATCAGCAGGATGGCGGCGATACTGGCGGCGAGGGCGAGGCTGCCGGTCCACGTCCCCCAGGTGCGACGGCGGCGTGAGCGCTCGGCGCGCAATGTTGCCTGAATGACGGGCCAGCGGTCGCGCGGAGGATGCAGCGCCGGCAATGCCTTGAGCTGCGCGACACGCTGGTAGAGTCCTTCCAGCTCCGCCTGACACTGAGCGCAGGTAGTGATGTGCCGGCGCGCCCACACCGACGCCTCACGCGCCTGCAGTGCTCCCAGATCTTCCATCGTACAGTGCATCATGCGCGTGCTCCTTCATCGAGCATCCGCCGCAACCGCGCGTGGGCCCGCGCCAGCTGCGACTTCGAAAAGCTCACCGTCTTTCCCATCTGCTCGGCGATTTCCTCGTGTGTGTATCCCTCGACATCGTGCAGCCACACCACCGCGCGCGATGTCTCGGACAACGTTTCCAGCGCCCGCTCCAAATCGAGGTTGGCACCGATGTGCATCCCCGGCTTACCGGGCTCCTCGTCCAGCGACTCCGTTTGACGCACCTGCTCGCGACGAATGCG
Organism: Gemmatimonadales bacterium; assembly: GCA_035309945.1. Classification (GTDB taxonomy): domain Bacteria; phylum Gemmatimonadota; class Gemmatimonadetes; order Gemmatimonadales; family GWC2-71-9; genus 20CM-2-65-7. The sequence goes on from DATGEQ010000114.1 coordinate 64,739, forward strand.
CATCAGTGCCTTGGTGGTCGCGATGCGCCGGATCCAGCCCCACAAGTGTCCCTCACCGCGATACTGCTTGAGGTTGCGCACCACCTCCAGAAACGTCTCCTGCAGCACGTCCTCCGCGTCCTCCGGCCGGCGCAGAATCCGCCGGACGAGGTTGTAGACAGGCGTCTCGAAGGCACGGTACAGGGCTTCGAGGGCGGCTTCATCTCCGGCTTGCGCGCGGGCGACGATGACATCGGGAACGGCGAAGGCCACTGTCATGTCCGAAAGTTTAGATGCGACAACGAGCTATAGCGTCGCGACCAACGTACGTCGTACCTCGCGCGTCGTGCGTCGGTTTCCTAAGTAGTTACCCAGTAGGAACTTGACGACATCGCAGATATCTTAGCGCGCATGCCAACACCCGACGTGAAAGAGTGGTTACATCACTGGCAGGACGAGGCTGACGCAGCCTTTCTCTATCTCGCGCTGGCTGGACAGGAACCCGATCCTCACCGGAAAGACGTCTACATCAAGCTCGCGGGAGTGGAAGAGCGCCACGTTCAAATGTGGAGCAAGCTCCTGGCCGAGCATGGCTATCGCGTCGACCATGCGAAGCCGTCGCTGAATGCGAGACTGCGCGCGTGGTTCGGCCGGCGCTTTGGGACTCGCTATCTGTTGCCGATGCTGCTGCGCGAGGAGGGCGACGAAGTCAAAGGCTATCTCAACCTTCATAAAGCCAGCGGTCAGGCCGACGCGAAGGAGGTGTCGCTGCAGCTCGCCAAGGAGTCCGCCGCGCACGCCGGCACGCTGGCCGATCTCGCCGGCAAGGACGCCGAGCCGTGGCACAAGACCGGGTCGGGCGGCTTTCTGCGCAACGTGGTATACGGCTTCAACGACGGGCTGACGGCGAATTTCGGTCTTGTCGCGGGCGTCATCGGCGCGGCGGTCCAGCCGCACATGATCATGATTTCCGGCGTGGCGGGCATGTTCGCCGACGCGCTTTCGATGGGAGCGTCAGGCTATCTCGCCGCGAAGAGCGAGCAGGAAGTCTACGAGCACGAGATCGCGATGGAGAAGGAAGAGATCGCGCTCATGCCGGACGTCGAGATGGAGGAGATGGAGCTGCAGTATCAGGCGAAAGGCGTGGACCCGCGGACCGCAAAGCGCATGGCCGAGGAGGTGATGCGCGATCCGGAGCGCGCGCTGGGAGAGCAAGTGCGGGAAGAGCTGAAGATTGGTGAGGCACACGCCACGCCCTTGCGCGAAGGCTGGATCACGGGTCTTGCGACTGCGATCGGGGCGTTCATTCCAGTATTTCCTTTTCTTGTTTTGCAGGGCCGCGCCGCGATCTGGGTGGCCTTCAGCATCGCGATGCTCTCGCACTTCGGCGTGGGCGCGGCACGCAGCTTCTTCACGGGCCGCGGCGTCGTTCGCAGCGGCATCGACATGTTCGTGGTCGGACTGGGAGTCGCGGCGGTCGGCTACTTCGTCGGTGAGCTGGTCGCGAAGACGCTCTAGACGACCAGGTTCACCAACCGGTCCTGCACGAAGATCACCTTCTTCACCTTCTGACCGTCGACGAACTTCTTCACCGCCTCATCGGCGAGCGCGCGATTCACGACGTCCTTTTCCGCCATCCCACGCGGCACGGTGAGACGCGAGCGCAGCTTGCCGTTCACCTGGACCGCGATCTCGACGTCGCCTGCGGAAGCCAGGCGCTCGTCATACGCCGGCCAGCGAGCCTGAAACACCGATTCCTGGTGGCCGAGGATCTCCCACAGCTCCTCGGTGATATGGGGAGCGTAGGGCGCGAGCATGACCACGAGTGGCTCCAGTAGCTCCCTGCTCCCCGCGCCCTGCTCGCGGAGTTCGTTGACGTACTCCATCATCGCTGCAATTGCGGTGTTGTACTGCAACGCCTCCGTATCGGCCGTCACTTTGCGAATCGTGCGATGCAGCTTCTGCTCCGCCGCCGGGGTAGTCTTGGCGCCCCCCCCCGCCCCGAGGTCATGGATGAGCGTCCAGACGCGCTCGAGGAAGCGCCGAATTCCAACGATCCCGGTGTCCCGGAAATCGCCGCCCTCCTGAAAGGGACCAAGAAACATGAGATACATGCGGAACGTGTCAGCGCCCCATTCCTTGATATAGACATCGGGCACGACGACGTTGCCGCGCGACTTCGACATCTTGGCCCCGTCCTTCACGATCAGGCCGTGCGCGCGGAACTTCGGGTACGGCGACTCGAAGGGAACGTGCCCGAGATCTTGCAGCACGAGGTTGATGAAGCGCGCGTACAGCAAATGCAGGACGGCGTGCTCGTTGCCGCCGATGTAGCTCGAGACGGGAAGCCATTTCTTGCTGCGCGCGGGGTCGAACGGCCGGTCGTCGAACTCGGTCGACGGATAGCGCAGATGGTACCAGGCCGAATCGAGGAACGTGTCCGACACGTCGGTTTCGCGCCGCGCCTTCGCCCCGCACTGCGGACATTTCACGAAGTACCACTCTTCGTGGCGCGCGAGCGGGCTGACGCCGGTGTCGTCGGGGCGGAAGTCCTCGATGTATGGGAGCGCGACGGGCAAGTCCTTCTCCGGCACCGGCACCACGCCGCACTTCTCGCAGTAGATGATCGGAATCGGCGGGCCCCAGTAGCGCTGCCGCGAGATGCACCAGTCGTGCAAGCGATACTGGACGCGCGGCGTCGCGAGCCCGCGCTCCTCAAGCCAGGCAACGATCTTGCGAGCGCCGTCGAGGCACCGCGTGCCGTCGAACGGCCCTGAATTCATCAGCACGCCGTTCTCCGATACACTGGGCAAAGTTTCGCCCTCGACCGCGACGACCTGCCGAATAAGAAGCTTGAACTGCGTCGCGAATTCGAAGTCGCGCTTGTCGTGCGCCGGCACGGCCATGATCGCGCCGGTGCCGTATTCCATCAGCACGTAATCGGCGATCCAGATCGGGATCGACTCCCCCGTCGCGGGATTGCGGGCATAGGAGCCGATGAAGACGCCTGTCTTGGTCTTGTCACCCACGCGGCGCGACACGATGTCCTTGGACTGGACCTCGCGCTGATAGGCCTTTACCGCGCCACGCTGCTCGACCGCGGTGAGCTCGTCGACGACCGGGTGCTCCGGCGCGAGCACGAGGTAGGTCGCGCCGAACACCGTATCGGGGCGCGTCGTGAACACCGTGATCTTCTTGCCGCTCGGCGTCTCGAAAATGAGCTCGGCGCCGTCACTCCGCCCGATCCAGTTCCGCTGCAGGAGCTTGGTGGAGTGCGACCAATCGATGTGATCGAGATTGGCGAGCAGCCGCTCGGCGAAATCGGTGATTCGGAAGAACCACTGGTCGAGGAAGCGCTGCTCGACCGGCGTGTCGCAGCGCTCGCAGCGGCCGTCGATGACCTGCTCGTTCGCGAGCACGGTCTTGTCTTTGGGACACCAGTTCACCGCCGCGCGCTTCTTGTACGCGAGCCCCGCCTTGAAGAGCTGGAGAAAGAGCCACTGCGTCCACTTGTAGTACGCGGGATCCGTGGTCGACAGCTCGTGCCGCCAGTCGAACATGCCGCCGAAGCGCCTGAGCTGCCGGCGAAACGCCGCGATATTCTGGGGGATGAGCTTGGCGGGATTCGTCCCGATGTTGAGCGCGTAATTCTCGGAATGGATGCCGAACGCGTCGAAGCCCATCGGCTCGAACACGTCGTAACCCTGGAGTCGCTTGAAGCGGCCGTGAATGTCCGCTCCCGTGAAGGCGAACATGTTCCCGACGTGCAGCCCTTCGGCTGACGGATAAGGAAACATCATGAGGTTGTAGAACGGCCGGGCCGCCCGATCGAGATCGGGCTCGTTCGTGTGCCGCTCGGCCCAGCGGGCCTGCCACTTTGCCTCTAGGGAAGCCGGATCGTAGCTTGGGACGTCACGCATGCGTGCCGAATATTAAAGCATGGCCATCAAGGCCCAGCAACTCCGCCAGAGCTTTCTGATTTCGGGGACCGGCGCCGCCGTCCTCCTCGTCGTCTTCGTCGCCTGGCTCACCAGCAGCCGCGTCGGGACCGTTCTGCAACACCAAGCCGAAGAGCGCGGCCGCGACGTCGCGACCCGCGCCGCCGCCATGGTTACCCAGTACATGAAAGAGCGGCGGCGCGAGGCGACAGCGCTGGCCAGCGCGCCGGAGATGATCAGCACGGTCCAGGCCGCCGGGCAATCGGCAACCAGCCGCGGCCTCGACCGCATGGCCATCCCCGATCTTGAGCGCACATTCAACGCCACCCGGCAACTGGGCGGCGACCCCGCGCTGCACGACTATCTCCGGGCCTACACGTCGAGCTCCGACTTCGCGGAAATCCTCGTCACCGAGAGCCATGGACTCACCGTCGTCGCATCCGATCGGCCGTCGGATTTCGTGCAGCGCGACGAAACCTGGTGGCAACGCGCCGTGTCCGAAGGCCACTTCGAGGGCGGAGCACAGTTCGACTCGGCGGCCAACGCCGCGTCGGTGGAGGTCGACGTCGCGATTCGCGCCCCCCCACCCCGCGCGCGCCAAACGCTCGGCGTCCTGAAGGGCGTGGTCGCCCTCAACCGGCTGGGAGCGTTGCTCGGTATCCAGGACGTCGGCGGCGGCGCCTATCTGCAGCTGGTCGACGGCCGAGGGAATTTGTTGGTCGCGAAGGACGCCGCCCTCCTGCTCCAAAGTCTTCCCGACCGGGATCGCGTGCCGCTCGGCGCCGAGCCGCGGATTGCCAGCATCAGCACGGTGCGAGGCGAGGACGAGCTCGTCGTGAGCGTACCCGTCAACCTCGAAGCCGGCCGCTGGTGGGTACTCTATCGCGAGCCGCAGACGTCGGCGTTTGCGGCCGCCCGCAGCACGCAGCGCGCCGTCTGGCTTGGCGCGCTCCTCGTCGCGGCCATTGCAGTCGCGGCGCTCTTCTGGCTGTCACAGCGCCTCGGACGGCTCGTGACCGAGCCGGTGCGGGCGGCGGGCGTGATCGCGAGCCGCGTCGCGGGCGGCGATCTCTCCGTCACCGTATCGACGCATCGCGCCGAAGCCGCCGAAGTCGCCGAGCTGATGTCGTCCGTCCATTCGATGGTGGTGGCGCTGCGGCGGCTGGTGGGCGCGATCCGTGCCGCGGCCGACGAAGCGGCCGCGATGGCGACCGAGATCTCCGCGTCGACAGAGGAGATGAGCGCTTCGACTGAGGAGATGGCGTCGACGTCGCAAGACCTGTCGCGGCGCGCAGGCGAGCAGGCCCAGCTCGTCCGCGCCGCGGCCGACGACGCGGCACGCATTCTCCAGATTGCGGCGAAACTGGCCCAGGGCGCGGACGAAGCCGCCCGCCGTAACGCCGAGCTCTCGGTGCTCGCGCGTCGTCACAAGGACGGCTTGGACCAGAGCACGGCGCGGCTCGGTAAACTCGCGGACGAAGTCGCCAAGGGCGCGGAGGAGGCGGAGGCCCTGGCGCAGGCGACGGCGAAGATCCAGACATTTGTCGCGCAAACGAAAGCCGTCGCCACGCAAACCAACATGCTCGCGCTCAACGCCGCGATCGAAGCGGCGCGCGCAGGACCGCAGGGCCGCGGCTTTGCGGTCGTGGCGGATGAGGTGCGCAAGCTCGCGTCCGTCGCCGCCGCAGCCGCCGGTGAAACCGCAGACACCGTCCGCGGCGTGCTCGCGCGCGTGCAGGCGACGCGCGACCGTCTGGTCCGACTGGCCGAGGGAGGCACCGCGGTGCGCGAGGCGTCGCAGACCGCGGCGCAGGGCCTGGCGACCGTCGCCGCCGAGGCCGATGCCAATGCCGCCTGGGGTAGCGACATCGCGCAGTCCGCCGCCGAAATGCGGTCTCTGGTCGAGGAGATCGCCAACCGCTTGGGAACGGTGGCGGCGCAGACGGACAGCCTGCTCGCGTCCGCTGAGGAATTAGCGGCTTCGGGTGAGGAGCAGAGCGCATCGACGGAGGAGATCGCGTCCTCCGCCAACCAGCTTGCGGAAGCCGCCGACCGCCTCACCGGCGCGGTGAAGTCGTTCCGGTTGTTAGCGGACGAGGAGCGCGAACAGGCCGCGGACTAACGCGGCCCGGCGGGCAGATGCTCCAGCAAGTACCGCGTGAGCAGCGAGAAGATGTGTAGCGTCGTGCCGCGGCCTTCGCAGATGCAGTGCGAGCGGTTGGGATAGGCCATGAAATCGAACGGCTTATCGAGCTCGACCAGGCGGTTCACCAAGCGCTCCGAGCCCTGATAATGCACGTTGTCGTCGCCGGAGCCGTGCACGAGCAATAGGTGTCCCTTGAGCCCCTGGGCTTGATTGATCGGCGAAGCGCGTTGGTAGCGCGCGCTGTCCGCCGGCGTTCGTAGCAGGCCCATGTAGCGCTCTTGATAAATGGTATCGTAGAGCCGCTCGTCCGGCACGGGCGCCACCGACATCCCGACCTGGTAAACGTCTGGGTAACGGAACATGGCCTGCAGGGTGCTCGAGCCGCCGCCGCTCCAACCCCAGACCGCCACGCGCGACGGGTCGAGGTAATGGTGCGATCCGGTGAGGGCCCGCACCGCATCGGCCTGCTCGCGGCTCGACAAAATGCCGATCGCACCGTACACGACCTTGCGCCACGCGCGGCCCCGCGGCGCCGGCGTGCCCTGATTGTCCACCGACGCCACGACGTAGCCCTGATCCGCGATCACGTGGTTCCATAACGTCCCGCTGCTCCAGGCGTCAACCGTCGTCTGTCCCGCCGGCTCGCCGTAGACATAGATCAGCAGCGGATAGCTCTTGGTGGAGTCGAAATTCGCCGGCTTGATCATCCAGCCGTCGAGCGTGACTCCGTCAGAACCCGTCACCTTGAAAAATTCCCCCGGCCGCGCGATCAGCGGGGCGATCGCCGCGCGCTGTCTGGCGTTGTCGACCAGGGTCCGGACGACGCGCTGCGACGGTAGCTGCACCAGCTCGATCACCGACGGGGTATCGAAGTGCGAGTAGGTATGGAAGGCCCAGTGCGCGTCAGGCGAAATCCGATACGAGTGCGTACCCGTCGCGGCGGCGGGTGACACACGCACCGCGGCCGCTTTTCCGTCGAGTCGAGTGCGGTACAAGTAGCGCTGCGTCGCGTTGTCGGGAGAGGCGATGTAGTACAACCAGCCGCCGGGCTCGTCCACCGCCGTGACGTCGACGACGTCGAAATTGCCGGGCGTGATATTGGTGACGCGCTTGCCGTCGCGGCTGACTCTGTAGACATGCCGCCAGCCGTCTCGCTCACTCGTCCACAGAAACTCGGTGCCCTTCGCGAGCCACCGGATTTCGTCCACCACATCGACCCAGGCGGTATCGTGCTCGGTGAGAACGGTTCGGGTCGCGCCTGTCGCCGCATCAGCCAGCATTACACGGTCGGTGTTCTGCGGCCGATTGATACGCTGCAGGACCAGCTCGGTCGGTCCCGCCCATTCCATGCGGGGGAGATAGTTCTCGCGGGGATCATCCGGGATCTGCAGCCATGTCGTGGTGCCGCCATTTGCGCTCACGACCCCGGCGCGTACCGCCGAGTTCTTGGTCCCGACTTTGGGATACTGAATGGGGGTGATCTTCGGATAGAGCGAGTCGGTATCATTTACGAGGTAATAGGTTCCCAAGCCGGTCATGTCGAAGCGCCAGTAGGCGATCTTCGTGCCGTCAGGGGACCAGCGAAACCCGTCGCGCAGGTCGAATTCTTCCTCGTAGACCCAATCGGTCATGCCGTTGACGTGCAGCGAATCCGCATCGGCCGTCAGCTGGGTGATTGCGCCGTCCGAAAGTCGCTCGACGTAGACGTTTCCCTGCCGCACGTAGGCGACGCGATCGCCGGCGGGCGAAAATTTCGCATACATGAGCGTCGACGGTGGTGCGTTCGCTCCGCCCAGCTTCTTCAGGGCACCCGTGTTGCGGTCGAGCACCCAGTAGTCGCCGCGGGTATTCTGGCGCCATACGCGTTCGGTGTTGGTGAAGAGCAAGAGCAGGTTGCCATCCGCCGACCAGGCGTAATCGTCGAAGTCGAGCGGTTCGCTCGCACCGGAGGGCACCAGCTGGCCGGCGGAGACGTACACGCTGCGGTTGCCGGTGGCGGTCTCGTAGCGGACGATGTCGAAGGCATTGGGGTTCGCCGCCGACTTCTCCACCGTCGTATAGGCGGTGCCGTTTTCGATCCATCGCGCCGGTCCGAAGCGCTGCGGCGCGAATTCCGCCGACGCGAAAATGCGTCGCAGCAGGTCGTTGACGTGATCCGGTACCTGCGCCGCCGCGGGTACCGATGCGCACAGCGCGAGCAGACCCAGTGCCAGCCTCATGCTAGTCTCCGAAGTTCGCGAGTCGGACGTCCACAACGTCCGGCAATCCTTGCAGCTTGTCCAGCACGCCGTTGGTCAGCGCCTGATCGACGTTGATCGCGGCGAGCGCATCACCGGGCCCATTGGAACCGGCTTGTGGCGCGCGCCGCGCCTGGTGGTAGCTCGCGATGTTGATGCCGGCACTGCCGAGCGCCGACCCCACGCGACCGATGACACCGGGGACGTCGCGATTCCGCACGACGAGCATCCAGCCGTCCGGCACGACGTCAACGTGGAAATCGTCGATTCGGATCACGCGACCATGACTGTCTCCAATGAGCGCCCCCGTCACCCGCACGCGGCCACGCGCGGTGTCGATCTTCACGCCGATCGACGTCTCGAATCCGGGCTCCGGCGCTCCGGTCTTCGTGCCGAGCTGAATGCCCTTCTCCTCCGCGAGCACCTGCGCATTCACGAGGCTGACGGGACCGGCGTTCATCGCCGACAGCAGACCCTCGAGCGCCGAGACGAGGACGGGACGTTGCGCGCCTTCTTCCTTCCCACCGTAGGCGACCTCGACGGATTTCACCGGACCCTGTGCCAAGGCAAGCGCCAGCCGGCCGAGCCGGCGCGCCAGGTCGAGGAGCGGTGCGACACGGCGCAGCAGGTCGCCGCCCATACCGGGCACGTTGATCGCGAGCGAGAGATCACCCGCGACGAGCGCCTCGCGCACGCCGCTGCAGATCTCCGTGGCCACGCGTTCCTGCGCCTCGGCGGTCGAGGCAGCGAGATGGGGCGTCAGGATCACGCGGTCGAGCGCGCGCAGCGGCGAGTCCGCCGGGAGCGGCTCGACCGCGAAGACGTCGATGGCCGCGCCGCCGATGCGTTTCTCTTTGATCGCCTCCGCGAGCGCGGCTTCGTCCACGAGCTCCCCGCGCGCGGTGTTGATGAGCACGGCGGTCGGCTTCATCAGCTTCAAGCGATCGGCATCGATCAGGTGGTGCGTCTGGTCGGTGAGCGCGACGTGCAACGTCACGACGTCGGCGGTGCGCAGCAGCTGTTCCAGCGGGAGCAGTCGCACATGCAGCTCGCCGGCGCGTTCCGGGAGTAGATAGGGATCGTGGCCGACGACCTGCATGCCGAACGCGCGCGCGAGCTGCGCGACGTGGCCGCCGATGCGCCCGAGGCCTACGACGCCGATAGTTTTGCCGCGAAGCTCGGTTCCCTCGAAGCGCTTGCGGTCCCACTCGCCGCGCCTCATCGCGGTGGCGGCGTCCGGAATCTTGCGAACCAACGCGAGCAGCAATCCCAGCGCGTGCTCGCCGGCGCTGACGGTATTGGCGCCCGGCGTGTTCATGACCGCGATGCCACGGCGGGTGGCGGCGGGGACGTCGATGGTGTCGACCCCGGTGCCTGCTCGGGCGACGACGCGCAGCTGCGGCGCGCGCGCCATGAGCGCCGCGGTGACACGAGTCTCGCTGCGCACGATCAGCGCGTGGGCGCCGGCGATCGCCTTGTCGAGCTCCGCCGGTTTACCGGCGACGTCGATGACTTGAATGTCGGGAGTCTTGGAGAGCAGCTCGAGGCCGCTGCTCGCGACGCGGTCGGCGACGACGACGCGCCACGTCATCCCAGGGCCTGACCGATCAGAGGCAGCAGCTCATCCAGCGCCTCGACGGTGTGATCTCCCATGTGTCCGATGCGGATGGTCGAGTCCTTGAGCGCGCCGTAGCCCGCGCCGATCGTCCAGCCCTGCTGCTTGAGCGCCGCGACGACTTCCTTGGAATGCTTCCCCTCGGGGAGCCGCAAGCACGAGACCGTCCAGCTGTGGCGGCCTTCGCGCGGCAAGTACTTCACGCCGTGCTCCGCGGCCCACGCTTCGACGCGCCGCCGCATCGCGTCGTGCCGTTTCCAGCGTGCCTCGATCCCGCCCTCGCGCTCGATCCGCCCGAGCTGCACTTCCAGCGCATACAGCAACGAGATGGCCGGCGTATTCGTGGGCTGAAATTTCGTCGTCGCGTTGAGGAAGCCGATGACATCGAAGTACGCGCCGCGATCTTCGAGCGTCCTGGCGCGGTTGACGAGCCGCTCGGACGCGACGCCCAGCGCAAGTCCGGGAGGCAATGCGAGCGCTTTCTGAGACCCGGTGAACACGAAATCGAGATGCCAGGCATCGGTTTCCACAGGCGAGCCGCACATAGAGGTGACGGCGTCGACCAGAAGCAACACGTCATCGAATTCCTTCACGACCTCCGCATATCCGGCGACGTCCTGGAGGACGCCGGTGGAAGTTTCGGAGTGCACGCAGGTCACCGCATCCACCGGCGTGCGTTTGAGCGCGTCGCGCAGCATGTCGGGCTCGATCGCGCCACCCAGCGGCACGTCGAGACGAATGCACTCCTTACCGCAGGCGCCCACGATGCCCGCGAACCTCTCGCTGAACGCTCCGTTGACGAGCGAGAGTGCCCGGCGGCGCACCCCGTTGCGAGCCGCCATTTCCATGAACCCGGTGGCCGATGTGGTACCGACGAACACCGGCCGCTCGGTCCGGCAGACAGCCGCCAGCTTCGGAGCGACACCCTGCAGCAGTTTCTCCATCGCGCCGGACCGGTGACCGATCATCGGCCGGATCATGGCTTCGAGGACTTCCGGATGCACGTCGGTCGGTCCGGGCAGGAAAAACTTCCCGAACGTCGGAACCGGGACTTCGTGCGTGGGCAACGATGCAGTTGATGTCATGCGCTGGCTCGCTCGAGCTCTTCGACCAATCCTCCCATCACGACTTCGCTGGTCTTCACGAGCCGCACCCCCTCTTCGCCCCACTCCTTCAGGAGGTGCTCGGCAACGTCGCGGTCGATCGGCTTCATGGCGTCGGCGACCGCAAACAGGCGCACCTGCGGCCGGTGCTGCAGCAGCCCCTCGATCGCGTACTTGTCGCAAACGTCGAGGGCAACGCCATACAGCACGATGTCGTGCGGGTTCAGGATGTCGAGGACGGAAAGAACGTTGGGATTAGAGAAGACGTCGAACTGATGCTTATGGAAGAGGATATCGCCGCGGTGATTGCGGACTTTCGCGGCCAGAGAAGCGGGCTCCTGAGGTTCCGGCTCAATGACCAGCGGATCACGCAGCGTGGTTTCCGCGATCTTCCGCTGACCGGGCGTTCCCCGCAGGCAGTGCGGCGGAAAGGTCGATTTCCAGTCCGGAGTGGCGGAGATCTCGGGATGCTCACGCACGTGATCGTCGGCGCTGGCGACGATGCGAATCCCATGGCCATGCGCGTAATCGGTCAGCTTGCGGAGATTGGGAACGAGCTGCTCGGCATCGGGCACGTAGAGCTTGCCGTCGGCCTTCATGAAGTCGTACTGGGTATCCACATCCCAGAAAATCACGCGCGATGTTGCCATGGGACGGGAAATCTAGATGAGGGGAGCTTAAAGCGTCAGCGCTACGGCCACCTCATCGCAGGCGTGCTGCCGCGGACAACGCGCGCAGTCGGCCCAGACTTTGAGCGGGAACTGTTCCTTCTCCGCCACACGGAAGCCAAGTCGCATGAAGAACAGTGGTTTGCGAGTCAGGCCAAAAACTTCCGAAAGGCCGAGAGCGCGCGCGTCCACCAACAGGGCTTCGACGAGCGCTTTTCCCACACCCCTGCCCTGTTGATCGTCGCGGACCGCGAGTCCGGCGACCTCGGCGAGCTGCGTGCTGTAGACCTTCAGACTTCCCGTCCCGACCAGGCTGCCGTCCGGCGTTTCGGCAACCACGTACTCCTTGATATGCCGGCAGAGATCATAGTTCGAGCGCGGCAGCAGATCGCCGGTGGCGACGAAAGGCGCCATCAATACCTCCATCGCCGCCACATCCGCAAGCGTGGCGGGACGGAGGGTGGTCGCGGTCCCGACCGAGAGACTCGTCACCTAGAGCACCTCTTCGAGAATGGTCACGCCGCGCTCCAGCTCGTCGCGGCTGATCGTCAGCGGCGGAACAATGCGAATGACGTTCGGGCCGGCGGTGAGCACCAGCAAATGACGATCGCGAGCGGCGGCGACGGTCACGGCGGCCGCCTCGGTGAGCTCGAGCCCCCACATCAAGCCGCGCCCGCGCGCCTCACGCACCCGCGAGCTCCGCGCCGTGAGTCGCTGCAACCGCTCGCCCAGCCATTGCCCCTTGGATCTCACGGCGGCGAGAAACTCGGGCTCGGCGATCGTCCGAACGACATCGAGCGCCACCGTCGCAACGAAGGGGCCGCCGCCAAACGTGGTTGCATGATCGCCGGGGCCGAGGGCGGCGGCGATCGCATCGCTCACGAGTACGGCGCCCATCGGCAAACCGCCACCCAGCGGCTTGGCGAGTGTGTAGATGTCCGGCGTAACCCCGGAGGCTTCGGCCGCGAAAAAAGTGCCGGTGCGTCCTAAGCCGCATTGGACCTCGTCGAATATCAACGCACAGCCCTTCGCATCGCATTGCTGGCGCAGGAAAGCGAGGAAGTCAGCCGCGACCGGCCGCACGCCGCCCTCTCCCTGCACCGGCTCGACCAATATCGCCACGGTCTGCTCGTTTGTTGCGGCTTTGATCGCAGCG
>DATGEQ010000115.1:0-9654 GCA_035309945.1 Gemmatimonadales bacterium
CGCTCCCCACGATCGTCGCCGCGTTTGCCGCCGGTTTTGCGGACATGCGCAAGAGCCGCGTGGGTCAGGCGATCAGCGCGCGCTTGCGGACCGACGACGATTTGCCGATTTCGCTCACCGTCTTCGGTTCGATCGCGCTCGCCATCGTGCTCGCGCTGCTGCCCCAGATCGGCGTCAATCTGCTCGGCGGCATCCTGATCATCCTGTTCGGCTTCTTCTTCACCACCGTTTCTTCCCGCATCTGTGGTCAGATCGGCAGCTCCGCGAACCCGATTTCAGGGATGACGATCGCGTCGCTCATCGCGATTTCTTTCATCTTTCTGTTGCTCGGCTGGAACCACATCGACGATCGCGTGCGCGCCATCTCGATCGCCTGCGTGATCGCCGTCGCGGTCGCGAACGGCGGCAACACGTCGCAGGACCTGAAGACAGGGTTTCTCGTGGGATCCACGCCAAAGCGCCAGCAAATCGCGATTCTGATCGGCGCGATCGGATCGGCCCTCGCGGTCGGCTGGACGCTCACGTTCCTGAATAGCGCCTACAGCTATCAGGTCCCCGAGCAGCGTGCGGGATTCGTCGCTCCGGCCAGCGGCGCGAGCCCCGACGGCAACGTCGTCGTGCACGCCGAGCGGATGGCGAATTTCGGGATCGGCGGAACCGATTCGATCGACCACAGCAGCTATCAGATCGTGCGCGTCTACGTCGAAACGCAGGGCGTCCCGGCGGGCAAGTACCTCGTCGATCCCGGCACGCACACGATCCGCTACGTCATCGATCCTGGGATCGGCGGGCGCATCCACCAATACCGCGGGCACGAGCTGAAGCGCCTGGATTCGCCCAAAGCAACGCTGATGGCGCTCATCACCGACGGAATCCTCACGCACAGGCTGCCCTGGGGGCTCGTCATCATCGGCGTTTTTCTCACCATCGCGATCGAGCTGATGGGGGTCTCGTCGCTGCCTGTGGCCGTCGGCGTCTATCTTCCGCTCACGACCTCGGCCGGGATGTTCGCGGGCGGTATCGTGCGCTGGCTCGTCGAGCGCAGAGTCCGCTCCGACAATCGCTCACTCGCCGAAATCGAGTCTGGGCCGGGCGTGCTGTTTGCGAGCGGGCTGATCGCGGGCGGCGCGATCTGCGGCATCGCGGTGGCTGCCATCGCAGGCTGGGGGAGTAGAACCGGCAAATCGGCCGACTGGCTCGCGGATGCGGTGAGCCTGTATCACAACCCGGTTTCGGCATCGGCGATCACGGCCTTGATCATGTTCGTGATTCTCGGCTTCTTGCTCTATCGCACCGGCCTGCGTAAACAATAGACACCAAACCGACACCATAACGACAGCGTGACCATCAAGACCGTCGCCTTCCTCAAGAAGCTGCTCGACACGGCCGGACCGTCGGGGTTCGAGCTGGCGCCCGCGCGCGTTTGGCGTGACGAAGTCACCGCCTTTGCCGACAACGTCACCTCGGACGTGCACGGAAACTCCGTGGCCGCCTTGAACCCCAAGGGCAAACCGCGGGTGATGTTCACGGGACATATCGACGAGATCGGCATTCAAATCACGCATATCGATGAGGACGGCTTTCTCTATTTCAGCGGGATCGGCGGCTGGGACTCGCAAGTGCTGGTCGGCCAGCGCGTCTTGCTCCTCGCGCGCGAGGGTCCGGTCCACGGCGTCGTCGGCAAAAAGGCCGTGCATCAGTTGAAGAAGGAAGATCTCGACCGCGTGACCAAGGTGATCGACTTGTGGATCGACATCGGCGCGACGAGCCATGACGAGGCGATCAAGCGCGTCCGCGTCGGCGATGCCGGCGTGCTCGACAGCCGCGTCGAAGAGTATCCGAATGGGCGGATCGTCTCCCGGAGTCTCGACAACCGCATCGGCGCGTTTGTCGCGGCCGAGGCGTTGCGTCGCCTGGCCGCCGAGCGGCCGAAGCACGCCGCGGTGTTTTCGGTCGCCTCTACGCGCGAGGAGATCGCCTGGACAGGCAGCGGCGCGCGGACCAGTGCGGTTGGGATCGAGCCGGACGTGGCCATCGTCGTCGACGTCACGCACGCGACCGATTATCCGGGCGCGGACAAGAAGCACTCCGGCGATCACCAACTCGGCGGTGGCGTCGTGCTGAGCCGCGGGTCATCGGTGAGCTCCGTCGTCTTCGATCTGCTGGTCGAGTGCGCCGAACAAGCGAAGATCGCGTATACGGTCCAGGCCGCGCCGCGCGATACCGGCACCGATGCCGACGCGATCTACAATGCGATGCGCGGGATTCCCACCGGCCTCGTGAGTGTGCCCAATCGCTATATGCACAGCCCGAATGAGATGGTCGCGCTCGAGGACCTGGACCGCGCCGCGGATCTGTTGGCGGTCTTTGCGCGACGGTTGGAACCAAAGACCAATTTCATCCCGCAATAACCTCGACAACGGGTTCCAGAAAAAACTGGGCCCCGGCGAACCGCCCGGGGCCCAGTTGGCCAGGAGTGTTTCTGTGCTATGGCAGCGGGACCATGCTGAAATTGAGCACGGACGCCGTCTGGAACGTGGTGTTCATCGAGAACGAGTAACCTGATCCACCACACGCGTCGTACGTCATTCCGGTCATAGCCGGACCCTGCTGGAATCCCGTCTGCGGCGACGCGCAGACATCATACGTCGTAAACGCCGCCAGGCCGCTGAACAGATACTGACCGTTCGCGTCCGTCGTCGTGCTCGCGATGACCTGGCCGTTCCACATGAGCTGGACACTCCAGCCCGCAAGCACCGTGTCACCCGTAAAGGGACTGAAGATGCCGTTCGCATCTAGGTCCGCGTACACCGTGCCCTGGGCCTGATCGATGCCACTCGGAGGACTCGGCGGCGGCGGCGGAGGAGGCGGCGGCGGCGGCGGTGGAGGCGCCGGCGGCGGCGGCGGAGGAGGCGGCGGCGGCGGCGCCACAGGAGCTGGGCACTTGTTCGCCTGGGCCTGCGCGACAGCCGCGGCCCCGCGCTGGCTGTTGCCGTTCTGGCCAGCCTCCGGAGTGTTCTTGCAGCGGTTCGCGGCGGCGTTCGCGTTTGCGTTGCCGCCGGATTGACCCTGCGCGGCGACCGCGACAAGCGGCAACGCCGAGAGGCCGACTAAGACAAACAGGACACGAATGCTTTTCATGATCTCTCCTGACCCTAGGGTCGTTGACACACGAAACAGCACGACCCACGGGGGCAAGAAGTGCACCCAGAAACGACACGTTAGGTTAAGTCTCAGTGGCGACGTAAGATACGACCTTGATACGGAGCAAAATTTGCCCGTGCTGATGTCAGCTTATTTGACGTTGCGTAATGCGGTTTTCTTGGCGATATGCAACAGACATTCAGGCAGACAAATCTGCCCTATTTTCGCTTGAGGTCCGCGAGCGCCGATTGCGCGGCGCTACGCACCTGTTTGTCGCCGTCATCGGTGAGCCCTTCGAGAGTCCCGACTGCCGCAGGTGTCGCCGCGAGCCGCAGCGCTTCGACCGCAGTCGCGCGCAATGCCGCGGGCTTTCGCCCGAACAGCCGACCGCCCGGCTGGGCGAATTTGATCAGCGCCTGCACCGCCGAGGCGCTGCCGATCCGCCCGAGCGCGAGAATCAGCTCGCGCTCTACCTCTTCATCTTCCTCCTCTTCCATCGCGACCACGAGCGGCATGGCGAGGGCGCTCGACTTGCGGCCGACTCCCAACGCCGCCTGCATGCGGACGCTGGGAGACTTGTCGCGCAGCGCGCGGCGCAGCGGCTCCGCCGCCGCGCTCGACCCGATCTTTGCCAAGGCGAGCGCGACCGCTTTACGGACCCGCTCATCCTCGTGGTCGAGCTGCTGCGCGAGCGCCGGAACGGCTTCCTCCAAACCGAGCTCGCCCGCCAGCTCCGCCACATTACGCACCACGAACCACTGGTGGTGGCCGAGCATGTGGACCAGCTGATCCGTGCCTTCCTTCATTCCTGTCAGCGCCATGAAGATCCCGCGGCGCTCCTCGATAGTCGGCGCGGCCACCAGGAGATCGAGTAGCACCTCGACGCCGTCTTCCCCTGCCCTGCGCAAGACGAGCAGCGAGTCTTCGCGATCGGTCGGATCATTCGCGACTTCCGCGATCGCTTCGAGCAGCCCCTTGCTGTACATCCGCTTGAGGGCGATCGAGTACTGCCGGCGGCGGGTTGCATCGGTGACCTGTTGCTCGGCGCGGACGATGCCCGCTACGATCGCCAGCGCCTGTGAGGTCTTGCGGGATTTCATCGCGCTCTCCAGCTGCCGGCCGAGCACGGCGAGCAGCTCTCCCGCTTGCGCCCCCTCCGGCTTCGCCCGGAGCTCGGCGATCAAATCCATCGTGGATCGGGTCGCCGCCGTTGCCGGCGAGAATGCCACGTGCGCGGCGCTCGCTTCGCGCACGATCTGGGGAATATCCTCCTGCTCCTTGAGCGGCGCCGCCGAGTCTCGCGGTACCGGCGGGGAATGCTCCGGGAGCGGGGCAGACGGTATGGCAACCACAGGCGCGGGGCTGTCGAACGCGAACGTCTGCATGACAATGGCGATCCGCTTCGCTCCATTGCCGCGCAGCCGCGCAGCGATGTCCTCGTCACCCGGCTGCTCGGCCAGGAGGCGCAGCAGATCGAAAAGCTCGGAGACCGGCGGATCGGCTGGGATTGCGATCTTTTGGACCGAGTGCAGCTCGAGCCGCTGGAGCAGCATGCTCTCGCTCACTCCCGTGCCGTTCACGGCCAAGCCTCCTTCGTGAACGACGATCGTGACACTCTCGTTCTTGACCAGTCCGGCGAGCGTGCGGAACTGCCCCTTCTGTTCTTCTTTCGCCGCAGGGTCACGAAACAGATCCAACGTGCGCGCGAACAGCGCGGCGAATTCCTTCGGGCTGGCCATGGGGAGGCTCAATCTATAGAGTACGGCTCATGACTGCACTGTTACTCCTCACACTCCTCGCTGCGACCCAAGACACGCTCTCGCCGGCGGCGCGCCGTATTCTCGCGGACGTGCGCTATCTCGCGGCCGACAGCCAGGAGGGCCGTGGCATCGGTACGGCAGGGCTGGCGCGCTCGGGGACGTACATCCGCGACGCTTTCACCCGCGCGGGACTGAGCGCTTCTTTTCAGAATTTCACGATTCCGCCCGACGCGCCTGCCGTACTACATACGAGCCTCGGCGGCGCGGCGACCCGCAACGTGGTCGCCGTGATTCCGGGCGCGTCGCGCGCCTTGCGCGGTGAAGTCGTCGTCGTCGGCGCGCATTACGATCATCTCGGCCTGGGCGGCTTCGGAGCGCTGGACCCCGATTCGACGGGACGCGTCCACAACGGTGCCGATGACAACGCTTCCGGCACGGCGGCACTGCTCGAGATCGGCCGCATCCTGGCGCGCGAGCATCCCGCCCGGACAATTGTGCTTGTGGCGTTCAGCGGTGAAGAGCTCGGCACTTTGGGCTCATCGTACTTCGTGCAGCACGCCACGCCGGAGCCCATACACTCCCTCTACACCATGCTCAACCTCGACATGGTGGGACGGCTCCGGAACGCGCGGCTGCTCGCACTCGGGGCCGCTACGGCCCGTGAGTTTCCAGCGCTCCTCGATTCGCTCAATACGCCGCCGCGATTCGATCTCCGGGCATCCGGCGACGGCTGGGGGCCAAGCGATCACAGCGTCTTTTATGCGACCCACCACCCCGTGCTGCATTTCTTCACCGACCTGCACGAGGACTACCACCGTTCGACGGACGACTGGCAGAAGATCAACGCGAACGGCACCGCGCAAATCGCGCAGTTCGTGGCCGACTTGGCGCTGGTGCTCGCGAACCGCGCCGCGCCCCTGACGTTCGTGGAGTCGCCGCGCCCGCAGGCAAGCGCTGGTGGAGCGGGCTACGGCGCTTACCTCGGTACGATTCCCGACATGAGTGGCGGCGGCGTCACCGATGGCGTCCGCATCACGGGCGTACGAGCCGGCAGCCCTGCGGAGCGGGCCGGCCTCGCGGGGGGCGATGTGATCACGGCGATCGGCGACAAACACGTCGCGAATCTGTACGACATGACGGACGCGCTGCGCAGTCATCAACCCGGCGACACGGTCGTGATCGTCAGCAAGCGCGACGGCGTCGAGCGGCGGGCGACTACGGTGTTGGGCAAGCGCGGCACGTGACGACGGGCTCGGCGACGGAAGCCGCCAAGGTCGTGCGCGCGTTGCGGGCGGCGCACCTGCACGATGAACGGCGCCAGGCATTGCTGCAGCTGGCGTGCGAGCGCGTCCGCGCATGGGGCCCGCCCTACACGTCCGTGTATGGATACATGCTGCATGGCGGCGAGCTGGTACTCGAAGCGTTCGCGGGTCGCGAGACGGAGCACACGCGGATCCCCGTCGGGAAAGGGGTGTGCGGAACCGCAGTCGCCCAGCGGCGCGACCAGAACGTGGCCGACGTGACGGCGGTCGGGAATTATCTCGCCTGCAACCTGTTCACCAAGTCGGAGCTCGTTGTGCTGATCCGCCGCGGCGATCACATCCTGGGTCAGCTCGATATCGATTCCGACGTGCCCAACGGCTTCGGCGAGCGGGAGCACGCCGATATAAAGGAAGTGGCGGACGCGCTCGCGGTCCTGCTCTGAAAAACTCCGACGTGTTCGTTGAAGTAAACGGCGTTCGTCTTTTCACCCGCCGGATCGGCAGCGGACCAACCGTCGTCGTGCTGCACGGCGGCCCAGGCGCGCAGCACGACTACCTGTTACCGCAGTACGATCTGCTCGCTCGGAGTCGCGCGCTGTTCTACTACGATCAACGCGGCGGCGGGCAATCGCCGGTCCCGCGCGATACGCCGGTGGGTTGGGGCGAGCACGTCGCTGACCTGGAGGCGCTGCGCGGCCATCTCGAGCTCGACCGCCTGACACTGTGCGGCTATTCGTGGGGCGGGCTGCTCGCGGTCTTGTACTTCCTCGAGCATCCCGAGCGAGTGGAGCGTCTCGCCCTGGTGTCGCCCGCCTCGCTTACCGCCGCCTATCGCCGCCAGTTCGAGGCCGAATTCGCCAGGCGCATGCAGAGTCCCGACATCCAGCGTGAGCGGGAGGTGTTGCGCACGAGCGGCTTGCGCGAGCAGGACCCGGCGGCCTACCAGCGCCGGGCGTTCGAGTTATCGGTGGCGGGCTACTTTCGCGACTTCCGCGACGCGAAGAATCTCACGGCGTTTCGCGTGACGGCGCGGACGCAGGAAGCGGTCTGGAGGAGTCTTGGAGACTACGACCTCCGTCCTCGGCTCGAGCAAACCGTCGCTCGCGTTTCCCCACCACCGGCGCTCCTCGTGCATGGGACGTTCGATCCTCTCCCCATTGCCGGTTCGCGCGAGCTCGCAACTCTGACGTCCGCCAAGCTCATCGAGCTGCCGTTCGGACATTGCCCGCACGTCGAAGCGACCGCCGATTTCGTGCGCGCGCTCGATCCATTCCTGCCCAGCGAATGAGGGCGACGCCGTTTTCGCTCGTGTTTGGCGAGATCGCACCGGCGCGCTTTCCGGCGATCGCGGTAGCCCTGGAGCAAGCGGAAGCCGCGCCCGCCGACCGCGACAAGTTCGTGTTGCTCGATCCCGTGGGCCGTCTGTTGCGCGAGATCGTGCCCGAGGGCGCGGGACCCGATGCGCTCGAAGCACATGTGCTCTTGCTGCATCACGCGTATCTCTTCTGGGCGTCGGGTGGCCGAGTTCGTCAGGTCAGCGAAGCAGTGTTGCGGCGCGCGATCGCGGAGCCCTCTATTACGACGACGGTGCGGCACGCGTCCCAATATTTGCAGCTGCCCGAGCTGCGGGTCTGGGGATCACCGAGCAGCGGCGGTCCGGTCGAGCCGCTGGACGGGATGTTCGTGAGTCAGGGCAGCCGAGAAAATGGGATCGCGGTCCTGGCGATCTTCGGCATGCGGCCCGACCGTCCAGGATTCAGCGCCGTCGGTCTCGATGGGCGCGCGGATCGCGCCGATGCGAAGGGCGGTGAAATCGAAATCGCCGCCAGCCGGCCCGACGGTAGCACGGCGTTCGCTCCAAAGCTGCCTGGAGGATCAGCCGCGGGACTGTATTCGGTCGCCAACGCGGGCGAGGTCCTGCTGCTCACGGGGAGGCTATTGAGCCTGCTAGATTCCGCCTGACCATGAAGACAAAAGTCGCCGCCGCCGCTGACCGCGAGGCGCGAGCGCGCAAGATCATCGCGAAGCTCAAGCGTGAATATCCCGACGCAACGTGCGCGCTGCATCACTACAGCGCACTGGAATTGACGGTCGCGACGATTCTGTCGGCGCAGTGCACCGACGCCCGCGTCAACATGGTGACGCCCCACCTCTTCGCGAAATACCGCACGGCGGCGGACTACGCGGCGGCCGACCCTCGCGTGCTGGAGAAAGAAATCCAGTCTACCGGCTTCTTCCGCAATAAGACGAAGTCCATCATCGGCATGGCGCAGGCGCTGGTCGAGCGGCACGGCGGCGAAGTCCCGCAGACGATGGAGGAGCTCACCGCCTTGCCCGGCATTGGCCGCAAGACGGCGAATGTCATCCTCGGCACCTGGTTCCGAAAGAACGAGGGCATCGTCGTCGACACGCACGTGCAGCGGCTCACGCGGCTCCTCGGGCTCACCCGCCAGCAGGATCCCGTGAAGATCGAGCAGGAACTGATGACGATCGTCCCGCGGGACGACTGGACCTGGTTTTCGCACACCCTGATCCTGCACGGCCGTGCGGTCTGCATCGCGCGCCGACCCAGGTGCGCTGACTGTGTGTTGAACCGATTGTGTCCAAGCTCGCTGGTATGACCAGTCCCCCGCCGGTCGATCGCGCGTCATTGGTCGCCACACGGCGCGACATTCATCAACATCCCGAGCTGGGGTTCGAAGAGACGCGGACCGCGGGATTGGTCGCCGAGCGGCTGCGCGCGCTCGAGTATCAGGTGACTTCGGGTGTGGGCAAGACCGGCGTTGTGGGCGTGAAGCAGCGCGCGCGGGGGCGCTGCGTGCTGCTCCGCGCGGACATGGACGCGCTTCCCGTCGAGGAGGCCAACGCCGTCCCGTATCGCTCTCAGCAACCGGGCAAGATGCACGCGTGCGGGCACGACGGGCACGTCGCGATCGGTCTCGAGGTGGCGCGCCGGTTGGCGGCGCTGGATCTGGGCGGCAGCGTCAAGTTCGCATTTCAGCCGGCCGAAGAAGCGTCGAACGGCGCGCAGGCGATGATCAGCGATGGCGTGCTCGACAAGCCGCGCGTCGATGCGGCATTCGGGATTCATCTCTGGAACGATCTGCCCGTCGGCACCGTGGGCATCATGGCCGGGCCCGTGATGGCATCGGTCGATCAATTCGAGATCGAGATTGTGGGCCGAGGTGGTCACGCGGCCGCGCCGCATCAGACGATCGACCCGGTCCTGGTGGCGGCCCATGTCGTCACGGCGCTCCAGAGCCTGGTGTCGCGCCGGCGTGATCCGCTGTCGGAGGCCGTCGTGTCGGTGACCGAGGTCCACGCGGGTCGCGCGTTCAACGTGATTCCCGATCGCGCCCACCTGCGCGGTACGGTGCGGACGTTCGGGGGCAGCTTTTTCGAGGATGCGCCGCGGCTGGTCGAACACACCGCCCAGGGCATTGCCGCCGCGCTCGGGGCTCAGGCGAACGTGCGGTACCGGCGACTGA
>DATGEQ010000116.1:0-5121 GCA_035309945.1 Gemmatimonadales bacterium
GTGGCAGAGAACGGCCGCGTGCTGCTGGACTCGTATCGGGTGATTGCGCCGGCGATCCGGGACGAGTATGCGGTCGTACCCGCGGCTGAATGGCTGGTTGATAACTTCCACATCGTCGACCAGCAGCTCCGGGAGATCGCAGACGATCTGCCCGCCGGCTACTACCGCGAACTTCCGAAGCTCGCCTCGGGGCCCCTGCGCGGGTATCCGCGCGTGTATGGTCTGGCCTGGGCCTTTGTGGCGCACACGGACAGCCGTTTCGATCCGGACACGTTGCGCCGCTTTGTGACGGCGTACCAGCGGGTACAACCGCTCACCATCGGCGAGCTGTGGGCCGTGGCCATCAGCCTCCGCGTGGTGCTCGTCGAGAATCTGCGAAGGCTGGCCGAGCGCATCGTGCGGAACCGCACCGCGCGCCAGGATGTCGACATGCTGATTGACAGCGTGATCGGCGCAGACGGGCACGCTCCGATCTCACCGGAGGCGGCCCTCCGCCGCGCCGAAGGAACGCCGCTCGGCACGGCCTTTATCGTACAGCTGGTCCAGCGTCTGCGGGATCTCGGCCCGAAGGTGGATGTTGTCCAGCGCTGGCTCGACCAGCGGGTGGCGGCGCTGGGGACGACGGCCGACGACATTGTCCGGACCGGGCACCAGGCACAGGCTGCGATGACCGTCACGGTACGGAACATCATCACCAGCATGCGTTTGATGACGGACTTTGATTGGGCCGAATTCTTCGAGAGCGTCAGCCTGGCGGACGAAATACTTCGGCACGAAACCAACTTCGCCCAGATGGATTTCGCCACGCGGGATTCGTACCGCCATGCGATCGAGGACCTCTCGCGAGGATCGCAGCATTCGGAAATCGAGGTCGTGAGACGTGTGGTGGGCCGAATCACACGGGCCCTCCCAGAGCCGTCCGGCGACGGCCCGCCGCGCGAGGACCGCGCGGATGCGGGTTATTACCTGATCGCCGGGGGACGCCCGGCGCTGGAGCGCGAGCTCGGTTACCGCCTCGTCTGGCGAGACCGGCTCCTGCGCCTCTATTTGCGAAGCGCGGTGCCGGGCTACCTCGGGTCGATTACCCTCCTTACCGCCCTGATCGTGCTGCTGCCGCTGCTGTACGAACGGAACGCGGGAATCGCCGCGTGGGGGCTCTTGCTGCTCGGCCTCCTCGCCGTCGTGCCGGCTTCCGACCTGGCGATCGCGCTCATCAACCGGGCCGTGACCCACTCACTCAAGCCGCACGTGCTGCCGCGGCTGGAGCTGCGCGACGGAGTCACGCGGGAACTGCGAACGATGGTCGTCGTGCCCGCGCTGCTCACGGCCCAACATCAGGTGGAACAGCTGGTGGAGCGGCTGGAGGTCCACTACCTGGCGAACCCGGACGAGGAACTGCGCTTTGCGCTGCTCACCGACTGGCTGGACGCGCCGGCCGAGAGCCTCTCCGGTGACGACGAACTCCTGGCCGTCGCGGTGGACGGCGTCGTGAAGCTCAACACACTCTACGGTCCCGCGTCTGACGGCGGAGAGCGCTTCCTGCTGTTTCATCGGAAGCGTGTCTGGAACGAGCGCGAGGGTACGTGGATGGGGTGGGAGCGCAAGCGAGGGAAGCTGCGCGAGCTGAACCGGGTGCTCCGGGGCGGCGCGAACACGACGTTTCTGCCGGTCGGCGGACGCCCGGTGCACGCCCCGTCGGGTGTTCGGTACGTCATCACCCTCGACACGGACACGCGTCTGCCGCGAGGCGCCGCGCGTCGTTTAATCGGGACCATGGCCCATCCACTCAATCAGCCGAGCTTCAGCCCGTCCGCCGGGCGCGTCGTGGAAGGCTATGGGATCGTGCAGCCGCGCATCAACCCATCGCTCCCGGCCGACCACGAGGGATCGCTGTTCCAGACCATCTTCTCCGGCCCGCGCGGCATGGATCCGTATGCTTCCGCGACGTCGGACGTCTACCAAGATTTGTTCGGAGAAGGTTCGTACACCGGCAAGGGAATCTACGACGTCGATGCGTTTGAGACGGCCTTGGCGGGCAAGGTGCCGGATAATGCGCTGCTGAGCCACGATCTCTTCGAAGGTATCTTCGCGCGGGTTGCGCTGGCGTCAGACATCGAGCTGTTCGACGAGTTTCCTTCGCACTACGAAGCGGCGGCGGCCCGGCAGCATCGATGGGTGCGCGGTGATTGGCAGCTGCTGCCGTGGGTCTTCGGACGGAGGCGCGCAACGTCGGGAGAGCGGCGCGCGGTCGCGATTCCCGCGATCGGCCGCTGGAAGATGATCGACAATCTGCGGCGCTCGTTGTCCGCCCCGGCGGCATTTTTCACGTTGGCCGCTGCCTGGCTGCTGCCGTCGGCCACCGCCTGGGTGTGGACGGCGTTCATCTTGGCGACGATCGCGATCCCCGCGCTGCTGGCCTTCGTCATCGGATTCACGCCCCCTCGTCGAGGGATTTCCAGGCGCACCTATGTTCGCGCCGCCCTCACCGACCTTTCGGTCGGCGCGTCCCAGATCGGGCTTACGGTGACGCTGTTGGCGTCTCAGACATGGCTGATGTTGGACGCGATTCTGCGCACGGTGGGGCGTATGTTGATCACCCGCCGGCGTCTCTTGGAGTGGGTGACTGCAACGCAGACCGGGTTTGGGGGCGATCCGGCGCTCTCCGGAATCTATGCGCGCATGGCCGGCGGCGTGGTGCTTGCGCTGGCGGTGCCGGCGGCGGTGGCCGTTGAACGGCGCGCGGAGCCGGCCGCGGCGCTTCCGTTCATCGTGCTTTGGATCGCGGCACCCGCGGTCGCACGGTGGATCAGCCTGCCGCCGAGGCGCACCCGGGTCGAGCCGCTCTCCGAGACGAACGCTCGAGCGCTTCGAGTGATTGCGCGCCGGACGTGGCGTTTCTTCGAAGTATTCGTGACTCCGGCGGACCACGCGCTGCCTCCCGATAATTTCCAGGAGAATCCGAAGGCGGTCGTGGCCCATCGAACATCGCCGACGAACATGGGGCTGTATCTCCTGTCCACGCTGGCGGCGCGCGACCTGGGCTGGCTGGGTACGGCGGACGCCGTTGCGCGATTGGACGGCACCCTCGAGACCATGGGCCGGCTCGAATCGTTTCGCGGGCACTTCTACAATTGGTACGACACGCGTGAACTTCGTCCGCTCGATCCCAAGTATGTCTCCTCAGTGGACAGCGGCAACCTTGCCGGGCATCTCCTCGCCCTCGGGAACGGTTGCCGGGAACTGGTCCGGCATTCCTTTCTCGGACAGCGCGCGTTCGCCGGCCTGAACGACACGATTGCGCTCTTGCGCGAAGCGCTCACCGACGTTGCGGAGACGTCTCGCACGCATATCGTCACCCGGAAGCAGCTCAGTAATGCGATCGACGCGCTGGTCAACTCGCTGCAGCCGATGCCGGTCACTCCCGTCGAGTGGGCGGCGCGGTTCATCGAGCTAAGAACGCGTGCGCACACCATCGCCGACATCGCTCACGCCCTCGCTCAGGAACGCGGAGACGCTCCCGACTCCACGTTCTGCGCGTGGGCGGATGCCGTCGCGGCATGCGTCGAAAGTCACACCCGGGACGCGGCGATGTTTGTTCCGTGGATCCGGCTGGATTCCGGCGGGAGTACCCCAATGACCGCACGTTCTCTGCGGCGGTCGCCGGAGTGGGCATCGATCGAGTCGTTGTTTCACCCGCTCCCTGCGCTCGCGGACATTCCGGAACGCTTCGACGGAGCATTGCGGGAGCTTGCCGCATTCCGCGCAGGCCTGCTCGACCAGGCATCCGCGGCCGCCGACACCTTGGGATATGTCGACGCCCTGGCAGACGCCGTCCGGCGCTCAGCCGACGATGCGGCCGCGCTCGTTCGCCGCCTGACCGCGATTACAGAGCGGGCGGAGACCATGTTCCGGAAAATGGACTTCAGCTTTCTGTTCGATCATACGCGCCGGCTTGTGTCCATCGGGTATCGGGTCACGGACGGCGCCCTGGACGCCAACTGTTACGACCTGCTCGCGTCCGAGGCGCGCCTCACGAGCTTCATCGCCATCGCCAAGGGCGATATCCCGTCGTCGCACTGGTTTCGTCTCGGCCGGGCGCTCACGCCGGTGGGCCACGGGTCCGCGCTCATCTCGTGGTCGGGCTCCATGTTCGAGTACCTCATGCCGCTGCTCGTGATGATGTCGCCGTCCGGCAGCCTGCTGAGCCAAACGTGCGAACTGGCGGTGCGGCGGCACATTGCCTACGGCGCAGAACGCCACGTGCCCTGGGGCATCTCGGAGTCGGCGTACAACGCGCGGGACTTGAACCTCGAGTACCAATACACAAGCTTTGGGGTGCCGGACTTAGGGCTCAAGCGCGGACTCAGTGAGGATCTGGTGATCGCACCATACGCGACCGCGCTCGCGTCCATGATCGATCCCAGCCAGGCGGCGCAGAACTTTGGGCGGATTGCCAAGGCCGGTGGAACGGGGGCGTATGGATTTTACGAAGCGCTCGATTACACGCGGACGCGGGTGCCCGAAGGGGGACATGTCGCGATCGTGCGCGCGTACCTGGCGCACCATCAGGGCATGTCGGTGGTCGCGCTCGCCAACGTGCTCAACGATGGGGCCATGCGCACCCGATTCCACGCGGACCCGATCGTGCAGGCGACCGAGCTGCTCCTGCAGGAGCGTACGCCGCGCGACGTGCTGGTCGCCCGGCCTCGCGCGGAAGACGTCCCCGCGGCGGCGCACGCCGGGACGCACGCGGTGCCGGTCGTGCGCCGATTCACGACCCCGTACGACGCGGTGCCCCGGACACATCTCCTTTCAAACGGACGCTACGGGGTGATGATCACGGCGGCGGGCTCGGGGTCGAGCCGCTGGCGCGATCTCGCGATCACGCGCTGGCGCGAAGACGCCACGCGAGACTGCTGGGGTACCTACATCTTTCTGCGCGATGCGCAGACGGGTCAGTCCTGGTCGGCGGGCTACCAACCCAGCGGCGCCGTCCCGGATGCCTACGAAGCCCGGTTCACCGAAGACCGCGCCGAAATCACCCGGCGGGACGGCGCGCTGACCACCACGCTCGAGGTGGTGGTGTCGGGCGAGGACGATGCGGAAGTGCGCCGCGTCTCG
>DATGEQ010000117.1:0-49763 GCA_035309945.1 Gemmatimonadales bacterium
GGGGAAATCCGCCGGCGGGCGCCGGCCAAGGGCGATGTCGACCATGGTGCCGACGATGAAGCGCACCATGTGATGCAGGAATCGATCGGCCTCGACCGTGAACGCCATCCCCGTTCCGTCCGCTCGCGGCGCCCATTGCGCAAGCGCCACGCGGCATCGGTAATGGGTGGTGTTCGCACCGGCCGCGGCCAGGCCGCGAAAACTATGCTCCCCGACGAGCGCTCGCGCGGCATCCTCCAACGCAGTCGCGTCCAGCGGCTGTCCCAACGCCCATTCATAGGGCCGCCGGAAGGGCGACGCAGCTGGCTCGTCGGTGCCGATCACATATCGGTAGCGCCGCGCGGTGGCGCTGCGCCGTGCATCGAATCCTGGCGTCATGCGATGCACTTCTCGAACCCAAATCTCGCGTGGCAGGAGCGCATTGAGCGCCCGTCGCATATCGCCGGCCTGCCACCGCTCGCCAGCAGCAAAACTGACCGCTTGGCCGAGCGCGTGGACCCCGGTATCGGTCCGACCGGCGGCGGTCGCGGCGGTCTTGCGACCCATCAGGCGCTCGAGTACGGTTTCGAATTCGGCCTGGACCGTGCGATCGCTGGGCTGCCGCTGCCACCCCGCGAAGCCACCCCCGTCATAATGGATCACCGCTAAGAAGGGGCGGCTTGTCACGCGCAGAAAGATGCAACTCGTTGTCACTATTTGACAAGGGTGATAGCCTTAATTCTCGATGGATTCCCCACTGCGCCGCGCGCTGGCCGCGCTCGCCAATCGTCAATCGCTCTCCGAAGAGCAAACCGCGGAGGTGTTCGGCGTCGTCATGAGCGGGGAGGCGACGCCCGCGCAGATCGGTGGCCTGCTCCTCGGATTGCGCGCCAAAGGCGAAACGGCCGATGAGCTCGCCGGCGCGGCGCGCGCGCTGCGCGATGCGATGATCCGCGTCGAGGCCACGCACGAGCATTTGGTCGATACCTGCGGAACCGGCGGCGGCAACGTCACCACGTTCAACATCTCCACCGTCGCGGCATTCGTCGCGGCCGGTGCCGGTGCCGTCGTACCGAAGCACGGCAACCGCTCCTACACCTCGCGCTGCGGCTCCGCCGACGTGCTCGAGGCGCTGGGCGTCCGCATCGTGCTCGATGCCACGAATGCGAGCCGTGTGCTGAGCGAAGCGGGCGTCGTATTTCTCTTTGCGCCGAGTTTTCATCCGGCGATGAAGCACGTCGGTCCGGTTCGCCGCGAGCTCGGCACTCCGACGCTGATGAATCTCGTCGGGCCACTCGCGAATCCCGCGGGCGTCAAGCGACAAGTCATCGGCGTCGCCGAACCCGATCGCGCCGCCATCGTTGCCGAGGCACTCGTGCGTCTTGGGGCCGAGCACGCGCTCGTAGTGCACGGTCGCATCGGCATGGACGAGATCTCGCCGCTCGGCGTGACCGACGTCTGGGAGGTGAAAGACGGCACCGTGCGCACGTGGGAGATCGATCCGGAACGATTCCGGCTTGCCGTCAAAGACGTCACGGCACTTCAGGGCGGGGAACCCGCGGCAAACGCCGCACGATTCGAACGCATTCTCGGCAACGGCACAGCCGCGGGAGGTCCCGATCACGCGGGGCTCGCCGCCGTCCTGCTCAATGCCGGGGCGGCGATCTATGTGGCGGGAATTGCGGCATCGCTCGCCGAGGGAATCGGACGCGCGCGTGAGGTGGTCGCATCCGGTGCGGCGCGGGCAGCGCTCGACCGGCTGCGCAAAGCAACGGCTAGTACTTGCGGATGACGCCGACGACCACGCCTTGCACGATGACGTCGCGCTCGTTCAACCGCAGCGGCTGCACATTCTCGTTGGCGGGCTGCAACCTGATCCAACCGCCGGGTTCACGATAGAAGCGCTTGACGGTGGCGCCTTCCCCATGGACCAACGCGATCACGGTTTGTCCGGCGTCCGCCTGGTTTCGCTCCTGAACGACCACGTAGTCGCCGTCCTTGATGTGCTCGTCGATCATGGAGTCGCCGCGAACCTTCAGGACGTAACTCCGCCCGCGGCGCGGCAGAAGCTCGTCCGGGACCGCAATCGTTTCGTCGCCGGTGACGGCTTCGATCGGAGCACCGGCCGCCACCAGACCGAGCAGCGGCAACTCGGTCGCGCCGGTTTGCCCCTTCGGCGGCACGATCTCGATCGCCCGACTCTCGTTGTGCGTGCGCCGGATGTACCCTTTGCGCTCGAGATTGGTGAGGTGCTCATGGACCGTCGCGAGGGACTGAAAACCGAACTGGCGGGCGATCTCCTCGAAGCTCGGGGCATACCCCTTTTCTTCGAGGTGTTTCGCGATGTAATCGAGGATCTCGCGCTGGCGCCGCGTGACTGGCATACTGGCTCCCGAAGATTTACCGAACCATAATCTACCCGAAGAACGACCGAACGCAAGGATGGCAGATAACCCGCGCCCCACCTCGCTCAATGCTATCGTGGCGGTGACCCGCGCCAGGGTCGAAGTGCTGCGGACCAGGGCGACCGAGTTGGAGCGCGCCGCTCGGCGATCGCCTACACCGCGGCGCTTTCCGCGACAGTCGGGGACGACCGTGGGCGTGATCGCCGAGGTGAAACGGCGGTCACCGTCCCAAGGCGCGATTCGGGAAGACTTGGACCCCGTGGCGCACGCACGGGCCTACGAACGCGGTGGTGCCGTCGCGGTTTCGGTGCTCACGGATGAGGCGCACTTTGGCGGTTCGATCGATGACCTGCGACATGTCGCGGCGGCTGTCGCGGTGCCGCTGCTCCGCAAGGATTTCGTCATCGACGAAGCACAGGTCTACGAAGCGCGGGCGGCCGGCGCGAGCGCCGTGCTGCTGATCGCCAGGATCCTCGAGGCCACGCAGCTGCAGCGGCTCGCAAGGATCGTCACATCGCTCGCGATGATGCCGTTGATCGAAGTCCATGACGCGACCGAATTGGACGCGGCACTTGCCGCGGCAGAGGATGGAGCGATGCTCGGCATCAATGCGCGCGATCTCGACACGTTTCGCACCGACCTCAGCGCGGCCGAGGCGTTGATTGCCCGGATACCCGCGAGCGTGCCGGTCGTCGCCGAGAGTGGGATCAAGACGCGAACCGATGTCGAGCGGCTGGCGTCTGCGGGTGCCGACTTCGTGCTGGTCGGAACGAGCGTCGCGAGACAAGCGGATCCGGAGCAGGCGGTCAGAGCACTCGTTGGAGTTCGGCGAACAGGGAGAACGTGACGACGATCGAAGCCGGTCGATTCGGCCCCTATGGCGGCCGATACGTCCCCGAAACGCTGATGCATGCGCTCGAGGAACTGGCGAGCGTGTACGATGCGGCGCGCAACGATCCGCAATTCTGGGGCGAGCTCGACTCTCTGCTCAAGCACTACGTCGGCCGCCCGACACCGATCACGGCCGTGCCGCGGTTGTCGGCGCGAGTTGGCGCGCGCGTCTTGTTGAAGCGCGAAGACTTGAACCACACCGGCGCCCACAAGATCAACAACACGCTGGGACAAGTCCTCCTCGCGCAGCGAATGCAGAAGCGCCGGATCATCGCGGAGACGGGCGCCGGTCAGCATGGCGTCGCGACTGCCACGGTGTGCGCGCGCTTCGGCCTCGACTGCGTCGTCTACATGGGCGAGGAAGACATGCGGCGCCAGCGGCTCAATGTGTATCGGATGGAGCTGATGGGCGCGAAGGTGGTACCCGTGACGTCGGGCACGCGCACCCTGAAAGACGCGACAAACGAGGCATTGCGCGATTGGGTCACGAATGTCACGACCACGCACTATATCATCGGCTCCGTGGTCGGACCCGATCCATTTCCCCGTCTTGTCCGCGATTTCCAATCGGTCATCGGTCGCGAGGCGCGGGCGCAGACGCTCGAGCAGTTCGGTCGGCTGCCGAGCACGGTCGTGGCATGTGTGGGCGGGGGTTCGAACGCGATTGGAATGTTCACCGCGTTCCTCGAGGATAAGTCGGTTCAGCTGGTCGGCGTGGAGGCGGCGGGGGAGGGACTCACCACGCATAAACACGCGGCCACGTTACGCGCGGGCCGGCCTGGCGTCTTTCATGGAAGTATGAGCTACCTGCTGCAGGACGCCGATGGGCAAGTCCAGCCCGCGCATAGTGTTTCGGCCGGGCTCGACTATCCCGGCGTCGGTCCCGAACATGCTTACCTGAAAGACACCGGACGCGTATTGTATGAAGCCGTGACGGACCGCGAGGCACTCGATGCGTTCGCCGCCCTGTCGCGGTTGGAAGGCATTCTGCCGGCTCTTGAGAGCGCCCACGCTATCGCCTGGGTCATGAAGGCGCGGCGACCCTCGGACGATCTCATCCTCATCAACTTGAGCGGCCGCGGCGACAAAGACGTCGCCATGGTCGCCGAGCTTACGGGAGCGACGCTCTGACGAATCCCGCGGCCGATCTCCCCGAACTCGCCCTCCCGCCGTCACAGGTCGAAGAGCTGATGCAGGTCGTCAGCAAGGGGATGCGGGCGACGCAGCTCTACCTGCCCAACAATCCCGTCTATCAGCGCGCCGTCGACAACATCCGCAGCGCGTTCCGCCAAATCTGGCAGGCGACCGATGACCTCGTCTTCGACATCGGTGAGACGGAGATGCGCTGGGAAGATCATCCGGTCTACACCCAGGATCAGCGCAACGAGAGTATCGCGTGGACGCTATACAAAGACGGCGTCCGCTCGCTCTCGTTCAAGCCAGGCGTCGAAGAAGTGGAGATCGTGCGGTTCCTGGCAGTGCTGCAGCAAGCCAAAAACCTGCAGGCGGATGCGCCCGACGACCTGTTGACCCTGCTGTGGGCCGAAGATTTTCAGTTCATCACCTACACCTTCCGCGAGCTCGCGAGCGAGAACGCGGTGCCCATCGAGCGGTCCGACAAGACGGCGGCGTCATTCGCCGGCGGCGGCGGGACTCCCGGTGCGGACGCGGGAACCACCGATCCGCGCACGGTCCGCCGGCAGGTAGAGGAAGAGGCGCCGCCGAAGCGCGAAGGGCTCGTCTCGATCGACGACTTCGACACCACGCTCTACTTCCTCGACGACAAAGAGATCGAATACCTACACAAGGAGATCGAGCGCGAGTACGCGCAGGACCTGCGCGGCAACGTGCTCGCGATGCTGTTCGATCTGCTCGAGCTGCAAACCTACGGCACGGTCCGCGCCGAGCTGATCTCGATCCTCGAGAACTTCATTCCCTATTTGCTCGGCGCCGGCGACTTCCGGTCGGTGGCGTTCATTCTCCGTGAGTGCAAGGTGATCCTGCAGCGAGCGCGCGAGCTGATCCCGGAGCATCGCCAGATTCTCGAAGGTCTGCCGACGCGGCTGTCGCAGCCGGACGCACTGGCGCAGCTGCTGCAGTCGCTCGATGAAGCGACCAGCCATCCCACCGAGGACGACCTGAGCGAGCTGTTCGGCGAGCTGCGCGCCGAGGCGCTCGGCACGCTGATGGGGTGGCTGCCGAAGCTGAACAACGAGCGCGTGAAGAGCCTGGTGCAATCCTCGGCGGAGCGGCTGGCACAGTCGCATGCGACGGAGGTGCTGAAGGCGCTGGCGAGCGAAGACACCAACGTGCAGCTCGAGATGGTGCGCCTCGCCGGGCGGCTCAAACTACCCGGCGCGCCCGACGGGATGGGGCCGCTCCTCGAGCGCGGCGAACGCGAGCTGAAGCTCGCCGTGGTAGAAGCACTCACCACGATCGGCAGCCCGAGCGCGACGCGCCTGCTGGAAAAAGCCATCGACGATCCGGAGCGCGACGTCCGCATCGCGGCCGTCAAATTCCTGGGCCAGCGCGGGCATCGCAACGCGTTCCCGCGCGTCGAAGCAGCCGTGACCGGCAACAAGCTCAAGGACGCCGATCTGACCGAGAAGATGGCGTTCTTCGAAGCCTACGGCGCGCTCGCCGGAGAGGGGGGGATCGGGACGCTCGAGAAACTCCTGGTCGCCAAAGGCGGCCTCCTCGCCCGCAAGGAAGATCCCGAGACCCGCGCCTGTGCGGCCATGGCGCTCGGCAAGATTCGCACACCGGCGGCGAGGGAAATCCTCCAGAAGGTGACACAGGACAAGGAGCCGCTGGTGCGGAACGCCGTGAGCCGCGCGCTGCGGGAGACGGGAGGGACTCCGTCGTGACGGCGCCGGGAGGAAAACGACCCTCGATGATGGAGACCGTCCAGACCACGGACGGCTTCCTGCGTCATGCCGGTCGCGACTTCCTGGTCGTGCTATACACGGCCTTCCGGTCGCTCAAGTTCTACCCGATCGAGAACACGCAGGTGCAGAAGGCGCTGGACGATTTGGCGGCCACGACCAAGCAGCTGCTGGACGTGGAGCGCGAGCTCGAGATCCGGTTGCAGGGCGAGTTCATCTTCGTGAATTCGACGCGGCTGCGCCTCGACCTCGACAATTACGCGTCGTTCTCGCACATCCTGAACGTCTTGCGGCAATGCGCGATCGGCGCGGTCCGGGTGGATGAGGGCGTCGACCGCAAGCAACTGCAGGTTTTCGCGTCGCTGCTGCTCGCCTACGCCGCCAAGGAAGCGAACCCCAACAAGCTGTTCGAGCTGTCACAGAAGTTGAGCGACGGCGGCGTGACGCACATCAGCGTCGAGCCGCCGCTCGAGGCCGAGGAAGACGTCGAAGAGGAAGAGCGGCAGAAGGAAGCAGCCAAACGCACCTACGCGCGCTCGGTCGCGGTGACGAAAGAAGTCATCAACTCGATCCGCATGGGCCGCACCGCGAACGTGAAGAAGGTCAAGCGCGCCGTGCAGGCGATCGTGGATCAGGTGCTCAACAACGAATCGTCGCTGGTCGGGCTGACGACGCTCCGCGATTACGATGAATACACGTTCACCCACTCGGTGAACGTCTGCATCTTTTCCGTCGCTCTGGGCCGCAAGCTCGGCCTCACCAAGCTGCAGCTCTATGATCTCGGCATGGCGGCGCTGTTCCACGACGTCGGCAAGTCCCGCGTGCCGCTCGAGGTCCTCAATAAGGAAGGCGGCCTCACCGAAGAAGAGTGGCGCATCATGCAGGCCCACCCCTGGCTGGGCGTGCTGACGCTCTTCGGCCTGCGCGGCTACGGGGAAATCCCGTACCGGGGCATGGTGGTGGCGTACGAGCATCACATGAAGGTCGATCTGACCGGTTATCCGAAATCGATCCGTAACCGGATCATGTCGATCTACTCCAAGGTCATCGCGGTCGCCGACGGCTTCGACGCCGCGACCAGCCGGCGCGTCTACCAGACCGTGCCGATTCAGCCCGACCAGGTGCTCAAGGAGATGTGGGAGAATCCGCGGCGCGGCTACGATCCGGTCGTCGTCAAGGCGTTCATCAACCTGATCGGCATCTATCCGGTCGGCACGTGCGTGATCCTCGATACCTACGAGGTCGCGCTGGTGCACAGCGCCAATCCCGACGTCGCGCACGTGCACCGGCCCGTCGTCCGGCTGGTCACGACTCCGGACGGCGCGTTGCTCACGCCGGGGAATGTGGTGGATCTCTCAGAGAAAGATGCGAACGGGAACTACCCGCGCACGATCGTGAAAGTCACCGACCCCGTCAAATACGGGATCAACGTCAGCGACTACTTTGTCTGAGAATGCCATCGCGGAGCGGTGGCGCGCGCTCGGCACGTCCCGGGCGCTGATTCCGTATCTCACCGCCGGCTTTCCCACTTTCGATGCTTCGCTCGACGCGGTGCGCCGCGTCGCCGGCGCAGGCGCCGATTTCATCGAGATCGGTGTCCCATTCTCCGATCCGCTCGCCGACGGCCCCACGATTCAACGCACGACGCACACGGCACTCGCACAGGGGATGACGGTGCCGCGGGTCCTCGAGCTCGTGCGCAAAGCTGCCGCGCCGGTGCCGATCATCATCATGACGTACCTCAACCCCGTGCTCGCCTATGGCCTTCCGCGTTTCGTGACGGAAGCGCGAGCGGCGGGCGTAGCCGGGGTGTTGCTGACCGACCTGCCGGCTGGCGCCGACCCGGCCATCGAACAGACCGTGCGCGGCAGCGGCCTCGCGCTCATTCGCCTGGTCGCGCCGACGACCGATGACGCGCGGCTCCACGCCGCGCTCGCCGGCGCGACCGGCTTTGTCTACCTCATCTCGCGACTCGGGGTCACCGGCGCGCGCGACACCGTGCCCGCCGACCTCGACGCTCAGGTCAAACGCATTCGGGCGGCGACCCGGCTTCCGGTGGCCGTCGGTTTCGGCATCGGGACGGCGGCGCAAGCGGCGGCAGCGGCAAAATCCGCGAACGGCGTCGTCGTGGGGAGCGCCCTGATGGACGCGCTCACCAAGGACGGCATTGCCGGAATGGAGCGGCTGGCGCGCGACCTGGCAGCGGCGGTGCACGCATGAAGATCAGCCGCTTCGTCACGCTCTACAGCCAGGTGCTGTCCTGGGTGGGGACCGCCTTGCTGATCGTCGTGCTCGTGATGGATCCGCGCTGGCTGGGTCAGATCCCCGAAATCATCGCGCTGTTCGGCGCCACGATCGCGTTGCGCGGCCTGTCCGTGCCGCTCAGCAAGTACTCCTATCTCACGCAGACGGCGTTGGTCGGCGTCGCGGGGAGCCTGCTCGTCGGCATCCCGGCCACGGCGCTGGCGATCGCCGGCGGGACGATCGTCACGGACTCGCTCTGGCAACGCAAGCCGCTGCGGGTTGCGTGGATCAATCTGGGTCGCGAGGTCATCGCGCTCGTCGCGGCGTACGGGATCTACGCGGCAGGATTATACTGGCTCGATATGCCCGGCGGCGCACCGGTGCTCGGCATCGACCTGCTGCCGGTCCTTGCGGGATACGCACTCGCGTATTTCCTGTTCGGGCGCGTGCTCTTCTACTTCAGCCTCGTCATCCGCGCCAAGCTCGAGCCGGCCGAGCGGTTGATGATCGTGCGGTACGAGGTGATCGGTTACGCGGCGACGCTGCTGGCCGCGACGATCTTTGTCGGTGCGGTGGTCGCGTGGTCGTTTGTCGCCTGGCTCATCGTTGGTCTCGTCCTCGCGTTCCTCGGTCTGCTGCTGAAGCAGATGATCGAAGAAGCGATCTCCGCCGAGGAGTTGAACAAGATTCACGCGATGGAAGCGGTGATCACGGCGAACATCAGCCTCGAGGACTCCTTCCAGCGCATCGAGCGCCTGGCCAATCGGCTGGTGGACTGGGGCGACTTCCGGATCTACCGCCTGCACGCCGACGGCATGACGCTCGTGCATCGCTCGGAACGCGGCCGCGAGGGGCGCGGCGATCCATCCGAGGACACGCGGACGTTGCGTGACAGCGTCGCCGCGAGCGGCGAAACCGTCGTCATCGACGACGTCACCCGCGATCGGCGCGTCGCCGACGCCCCGCTCGAAGTTCAGAGTCTCGTCATCGTGCCGCTCAAGTTCGGCGATCAAGTCATCGGCACCCTCGAGCTCGAGCATCACAAGAAGCACTGTTACCGGCGGCAGGATATCCTGACCATCACGACGTTCGCGAGTCAGCTCGCCACCGCGGTCCACATCACCGACCTCCGGCGGCCGCTGGTGGAGACCGTGGACCGTATGACGCGCCAACTCGCGACCATCGCGCAAACCGCCGAGGCGCTGAAAGTCGCTGCCTCGGCCGTCGCGCAGTCGACGGGCGTGATTCGGGCCGGCGTGCGGCGGGAAGAGGGCGAAGTCTCGGGCGGCCTCGAGGCAACGGAGAGTCTGGCGCAGGTCTCACGCCGCGTCTCCGACGACGGTGCCGGCGCTGCGCGGGCCTCGACAGCGGCCAGCGACGTCGCCAGCCGCAACCGCACCCAGATCCGTGAAGCGATCGAGCGGCTCGTCGCGCTCAAGGCATTCGTCGGCGAGAGCTCGAGCAAGGTGCAGCAGCTTGGCCAGATGAGTCGTCGCATCACCGGGTTCATCGCTTCGATTCGCGAGCTCGCGGACATGACGAACCTGCTCTCGCTCAATGCCGCGATCGAAGCCGCCCGCGCCGGCAAGCACGGCAAGGGTTTTGCCGTCGTTGCCGACGAAGTCCGCCGGTTGGCCGAGCAGAGCGCTACCGCCGCGGCCGAGGCGGGTGAGCTGGTGCAGGACATCCACACCCAAGTCGGCGAGGTCGTCGAGCAAATGCGTCGCGGCCAAGTCAACGTCGGCGGCGTCGAAGAGCTTTCGGCAGCGGCGCTCGAGGCGCTCGACGCGATTGTCGCCGCGACGGCGGAAGCGACGGCCCACGCCGGCCGCATCACCGCCGCCGCGGGAGAGCAGACGCAGGCGTTCGACCGGCTCCGCGAGCGGATCAATGCGGTCGCCAGCATCGCGGGGCAGAATCGCGTCGAAGCGGACGACGTCGCCACGCGGGCCGTTCAGGCCGCCGAGGGACTCACCGATCTCGAGCGCGCGACGCGGGACCTCGAGCAGGTCGCCACCATGCTGCGCGACTTGACGAGGGGGTTCGCCAACGTAGCGTAGCCGCCGTGACCGCGGAGCGGGTGTTCGTGGCCCTCGGGTCGAACCTTGGCGATCGCGAGACCCACCTCGCGCACGCGCGAGCACGACTTGGCGCGCTCCCAGGCACGCGACTTGTCGCCGCCTCGCGTGTGGAAGAAACCGCCCCACTCGGACCCATTGCGCAGCCGTCATATTTGAATCAAATGGTGCTGCTCGAAACCACGCTGGCCCCGAGCGAGCTGCTGGCGTACTGCCGCACCATTGAGACCGAGAGAGGCAGGATGCGGCGCGAACGCTGGGGACCGCGGACACTCGATCTCGATATCGTGCGGTACGGGACCAAGCAGGTGCGGCATGCCGATTTGATCATTCCGCATCCGGAGCTGCCGAACCGGGATTTCTGGCAGCGCGAGATCGCCGCGCTCGAACAAGGGGAGACTGCCGATGGCTAGCGTGACGACGCGCGCGTTGCTCGACATGAAGCAGAAGGGCGAGCGCATCGTCGTGCTCACCTGTTACGATGCGCTGTTCGCGCGTTTGCTCGATGCAAGCGGGATCGACATCCTGCTCGTCGGCGACTCGCTCAACGAAGTCCTGGCCGGCGCTTCCTCCACGCTCTCCGCGACGCTGGACCAGATGATCTACCATACAACGATGGTACGGCGCGGCAGCGACCGCGCGCTGGTCGTGTGCGACATGCCGTTTCTCACCTATCAGGTCTCGCCGGAGGAAGCGATCAGGAACTGCGGCCGCGCGATGAAGGAGAGCGGCTGCCAGGCGGTCAAGCTCGAAGGGGGCCAGCACATCGCGCCGACGGTGCGGCGCCTGGTGGATATCGGCATTCCCGTGATGGGACATCTGGGCCTGACACCGCAGTCGGTGCACGCGCTGGGCGGTCACCGCGTCCAGGGACGCGACGACGCGAGCGCGGAGCGTCTCAAGACCGACGCGAAAGCCCTCGAGGACGCCGGCGCGTTCGCGATTGTGCTCGAGCTGGTGCCGGCGCCGCTCGCCTCGCAGATCACGAAGGCGCTCACGATTCCCACGATCGGCATCGGGGCGGGGCCGGCGTGCGACGGGCAGGTTCTCGTGCTGCACGACATGCTCGGCCTCAACGACCAGTTCGGCGCCAAGTTCGTCAAAAAGTACGCGGCGCTTGCGGAGGACGTCCGCGAGGCGGCGCGGGTGTTCGCCGCCGAGGTCCGTGAGGGCCGCTACCCCGGAC
The DNA here is from genome assembly GCA_035309945.1 of Gemmatimonadales bacterium. Taxonomy (GTDB): domain Bacteria; phylum Gemmatimonadota; class Gemmatimonadetes; order Gemmatimonadales; family GWC2-71-9; genus 20CM-2-65-7. The sequence goes on from DATGEQ010000117.1 coordinate 11,669, forward strand.
CGGAGCACTCATTCGGCAAATGAGCCAAGAGATCAATGCACAATGAACAATGATCAATGAACATGATCGTCGTTGATTCTCGGCCATTGATCATTGATAATTGACCATTGATCATTCCGACGATCATTCCGACCAACGGGGAGGGATATGTCAAAGACCGAGGAGGAAAGGCTGGCGAAGCTGATCAAGAAGAACATGGCGAAGGCTGAGAAATCGAAGCCCAAAGCCCGCCGCCGCTACGATCCGACGCTCCCGCCCGAGACTACGGACGAAGACATCGAGCGCCGCGACTTCTTTTCGGAGATGAAGAAGCGCGAGTTCTAGTTTGCGCGAGCTCTCCAGCCTGGCCGAGATGCGCGCGTGGTCTCGCTCCGAGCGCTCTCGCCGTCATACCATCGGTTTCGTTCCCACTATGGGGTACCTCCACAAAGGCCACGTACGCCTCGTGGACCGGGCACGCGAGCTCGCGGACCGCGTCGTCGTCAGCATCTTCGTCAACCCACTGCAATTCGGTCCGCATGAAGATCTCGCCCGCTACCCGCGCGACCTGCCGCGCGACCGCACACTCGCCGCGGAGCACGACGTCGACTGCCTGTTCGTGCCCGACGCCGCCGCGATGTATCCCGCGGAGCCGCTGGTACGTGCCGTTCCCGGGCCGGTGGCGGACACGCTCGAAGGCACGGCGCGCCCGGGGCACTTCACGGGTGTCCTGACCGTCGTGACGAAACTCTTTCACATCGTGGAACCGGACGTCGCCGTCTTTGGACGCAAGGATTTTCAGCAGGCGATGCTGGTGAAACGATTGGTGAAGGATCTCGACTTTCCGGTAACGCTCGACATCGCGCCGACCGTCCGCGAGCTCGACGGCCTCGCGGTGTCGTCCCGCAACAGCTATCTGACCGCCGACGAGCGCCGGTCGGCGCTCGTGCTGTCGCGCGCGCTGCGGGCGTTGGAACAGGCGTGGCGGGGGGGCGAAGCAGACCCGACCAGGCTGCAGCGTGTCGGCCTCGAAGCCATGCACGCGCCGGGAGTGATACCGGAGTACTGCGCGCTGATCGACGAGGAGCTACAGCCGGTGCCGCGCGTGACCGCTCATACCGTGGCTGTCGTGGCCGCCCGCATCGGCAAGACGCGGCTGCTCGACAACGTCGTCCTCGGCGAAGGCGTCGGCGCCGATCCGCGCGTGACACCATGAGCGTGCCGGCCTGGGCGCAGGTCTCCACCGAACGGCGCGCGCACATCGCGCGCGTGGTTGCGCTGCTGACCAGCTGGGCGGACGACATGGGTGTGGAGGCGAGTGAGCGCGACCGCTGGCTCCGCGCCGGCTGGCTCCATGACGCGCTCCGCGACGCTGCGCTTGGAGATGCGCGCGCTCATGGTCCCGCCGCCGCGGACCGCGCGGCCGCTGCGGGAGAACATGACCGCGGCGTGCTCGATGCCGTCCGCTATCACACGATCGGCTGGGCAGATTGGGACGACGTCGGCCGGATGCTCTATCTCGCGGACTACCTCGAGCCGGGCCGCGATGGCTCGACCGCCGACGCCGACCGCGACAAGCTCGCGCGCTGGGTCCCCACGCAGCGGGACGCGGTGCTGCGCGAAGTGGCCCGGCGCCGCATCGACTGGATCTTGCGCTCGGGCTGGGCGCTGCCGGCCGAGACGGTCGCGTTCTGGAATTCATTGGTCGCGCGAGCGTGAAGCGGGTCGTGACGTTCGCGGTCATTGTTGCCGCGTGTGCCGGCGCCGACAAGCAGTCCACGCCGATTCCGGGTGATCGGGGATCGGCCATCACCGCCGAAGTGCTCAACGCCAGCGGCAGAGCGGGCGATGCGCGGGTGGCGACGCGCGCCCTCCGTCAAGCCGGAATCGACGTGGTGTATTTCGGCAATGCGGCCGGCGGCGCGCTCGATTCTACGCGCATCATCGTCCGTCGCGGGGGTCGGGAGGCGGCGGAACGCGTACGGGCGGCTCTGGGCCAGGGACGAATCGCGATCGAACTGGACAGCGACAAGCTACTCGATGTGAGCGTGCTCCTCGGCGCCGACTTTGCGGGCGCGGCGAGTACGCGCCGTCTCGGCTTCCACCCGTAGCTGGCCGCACGCCGCGCTGATGTCGAGGCCGCGGCTGCGACGCAGCACCGCTTCGACACCGTTCTGCTTGAGTCGCCGCTCGAAGGCGAGCATCTGGGCATGCGTGCTCGGCGTCAGGTCCGGAGCGCCGCCGGGATGCAGCGGCAGGAGATTGACCATCGCTTCCAGTCGTTGCGCCAGCTTCGCGAGCGCGTCCGCGGTCTCGAGCGCATCATTCTTCCCGCCGATCAAGACGTACTCGAGCGTCACGCGGCGGCGAAACTGCGTGAGCGCGTTCATCAGCTCCGGCAGCGTGTATTTCCTTTCGATCGGCATCAACTCGAGCCGCAGGGCAGTGGTGGGGGCGTGCAGCGAAACGGCCAGCCGGAACTGCTCGGGCCGCGCCGCGAATTTCGCCAGGTTGGGCAAGATCCCCACCGTTGAAACGGTGATGTGTCGCGCGCCGATGCCTAGCCCGTCGGCTTGATTGAGAATCGTCAGCGTGGTGTCCACCGCGTCCCAATTCACGAGCGGCTCACCCATTCCCATGAACACGATGTTCGTCGGTTTGAGCGGGGGATTGCGCAGGATCAGCTCGCGCACTTGACCCGCGATTTCGCCGGCAGTCAGGTTGCGCCGGAAGCCCATCCGCCCGGTCGCGCAAAACACGCAGCCGAGGGCGCAGCCGGCCTGCGAGGAGATACAGAGGGTGCGTCGCTTACCTTCCGGAATCAGCACCGACTCGATGGCCTCGCCGTCCTCCAGCGCCCACAGGAACTTTTCGGTACCATCGCTCGACTGCTGATGCAGGCGCAGCGTCAACCGCGTGAGGGGACAGGCTTCATCGAGCGCCGTACGTAACTCGGCCGGCAGGTCGGTCGCGTCCGCCCAGCGTCCCACTGGCCGTTGCCAGAGACGCGGCAAGACTTGGCGCAGGCGATAGGCCGGCTCGCCGCGCTGCGCGAGCCATGCCTCAAGCGACGCTTTCGCGGCGGCGGGCGCGAGACTCAAGAGATCGATCATTTGAACCGCATGTCGATGCCGACGCGATACGCCGAGCCCAGATCGTTGACGCCGCCATCGCGCGCGACCGTGACGCGATACTTCCCGATGATCACACGCATGCCGACGACGGGACGCCAACTGCTGCTCTTTTCGCCGTAGCCGCCGTCGCGGGCGAGCATGATGTCCAATCCCCCGGTCTTCGGAAGCTCACCGCCGATCCCGATTTGGTGATCGGCGGAGAAGCCGTGGGCAAAGGCGATGCCGTAGCGGCCGCGCACCACCAGCCGATCGCCGGAGACCGGCCGGCTCCATAGCCGGCCCTCGATTCCGGCAAACACATCCTGCGCCGGATCGTTCGTCTTGAGTGAAGAGAAGAAATGCGTCGCCGCGGCAAGGCGTAGCCTGTCGCCCGCGATCTCGCGACTGGCGCCGACGTCCACGGTCCAGCGATCCGCACTGTTCACGTCCAGACGCGTCTCGTGAAACGCGAGCGTCGCTCCCACGCTCGTGCGTCCGATCAGCCGCGACCAAGTAGCGGCGGCCGCGTACGTGTACACGGCAATCGTACCGCCTGTCGGATCGGGGCTATCGATCGTTTGCGAGATGTCGCTCAGTCCCACGCGCCCAAAGATCACGCCGAGCTGGCCCAAAGCGCCGGAAGGAATGCGTACAGTCGCGATCAACCCGCTGGCGTCTACCGCGGATGGTGTCTGGATCGCTTCGATGCCGACCTGGAGGCGCGCACCATCTTCCGTTTGCGCGGGATTCCAGAGCGCGGCGGCTGGGCCCAGCGCGAGTGCCGGCGGGGTGGCCAGCGTCGTCGCCGCGACGCGCCATAGCATGGCTCCGGCTGCCTGTTGCCCGTCGAGCGGTTGTCCGAGGAGCGCCAACAGTCCAACCAATGGCAGGCCAATGCGTTGCATGCCGAACGTTTACTCAAGGCCGTGGCGCCGTCAACTCAAGTCAACTATCTTCAATCGGTTACGGCACTTGGGACATACTCCATTGCGGCTCTCCGAACTCCTGACTCCCGATCGCATCCGGGTCCCCATCAGGGCCCAGAGCAAGGATGGCGTGCTCCGGGAGTTGGTGGAGCTCCTCGTGGGGGGGAACGGAGCCGCTCCTGATGTTCTGCAAGCCGTCATGGAGCGGGAACGGCAGTTCCCGACCGGCATCGGTTACGGCGTCGCGGTTCCACACGGTAAGACTCCAGCCCTCGCCAATCTCATAGCGGTTGCCGGCACGGCACGGACGCCAGTGCCCTATGAAACGGTGGATGGAGAACCGGTGCGGCTCTTTTTCCTGCTCGCAGGCCCGGAGTCGCAGGCGGGCGCGCACGTGAAAGCGCTGAGCAGGATCTCGCGGCTCGTGCGGCGCGAGCCGATCCGGGCGCGACTGCTCGCGGCCAACGACGCTCAAGACTTCTACCGGATTTTATGCGAAGCGGAGGCCGTATAGACGCATCGGTGACTCGGACCAGCTTACGAACGCATCGCTGCGGCGCGTTGCGCGCGGCCGACGTCGGGCAGCACGTGCGCCTCGGCGGCTGGGTCCACCGCCGTCGTGACCTCGGCGGGATCGTGTTCATCGATTTGCGCGATCGCGACGGGCTCGTGCAGGTCGCTGTCGGTCCGGGGTGGGCGGCGGCCGACGTCGTGGCGCTCGCGCAGCATGTGGGGCCCGAGACCGTGCTGCTGATCGAGGGCGATGTCGTGGCCCGACCGCCCGCCATGAAGAACGCCGAGCTGGCGACGGGCGACGTCGAGGTTCACGCGACCGGGTTGCGCGTTGCGGGGCCGGCGGAGACGCCCGCGATTCCGGTCGCGCGCGGCAAGGGCGAGGATCTCCCGACCGAGGAGCTCCGGCTCAAGCATCGCCATCTCGATCTGCGGCGTCCGGAGCTGCAGGCGAATCTGATCCTGCGCCATCGGCTGCTGCAGCGAGCACGCCGCGCGATGAGCGATATCGATTTTCTCGAAATCGAAACGCCGAATCTGACGAAACCGACGCCGGAAGGCGCGCGCGACTATCTCGTTCCATCGCGCGTACACCCCGGCGAGTTCTACGCGTTGCCGCAGTCGCCGCAGATCTACAAGCAGCTGCTGATGGTCGCGGGATTCGACCGCTACTTTCAGATCGCACGCTGTTTCCGTGATGAGGACCTGCGCTTCGACCGGCAGCCCGAGTTTTCGCAGATCGACATCGAGGCGTCGTTCGTCGGGCAGGAAGACGTGATCGGTTACGTCGAGCACGTGCTGGTCGCGCTGTGGGATGAAGGGGGACACAAGATTCCGCGGCCGTTCCCGCGGCTCACGTGGCGTGAGGCGATGGAACGCTACGGGACCGACAAGCCCGACCTGCGCTACGATTTGCCGATTTCCGACTGGACGTCGCAGGTGCGGCCGCTGGCGGTGCCGTTCTTTCAGAGTGCCACGAATGGCGCGCGCGTCCGCGGCATCGCCGTGCCTGGAGGCGGCACGCTCTCTCGCAAGGATGTCGACCAGCTCGCCGAGACCGCCAAGACGCACGGCGCGCCCGGCCTCGCGTGGGTCAAGCGCCAGGGCGAGCAGCTCTCGGGCTCCGTCGGCAAACACTTCACCGCCGACGCGCTCGGCACGATCGGCGTTGGCGACGGGGACGTCGCGCTCATGACGGTCGGACCCGATCGCGTGACGTCGCCCGCACTCGATAAAGTGCGCCAGGAAGTGATCCGCCGGCTGGCGCCGCAGCCCAAGCGCGCGCATGCGTTCTGTTGGGTCGTCGAGTTCCCGCTGTTCGAACCCGATCCGGAGACGGGAAAACCGGTGTTTGCCCATCATCCATTCACGTCGCCGCATCCCGAGGACGTGAGCAAACTCGACAGCGATCCGTTCGCCTGCCGCGCGCTGCACTACGATGCCGTCTATAACGGCAACGAGCTGGGGTCGGGCTCGATCCGCATCACCGATCCCAAGATCCAGCGAACGGTGTTCCGGCACCTCGGCCTCTCGCCCGCCGAGATCGACGCCCGCTTCGGATTCCTGCTCACCGCGCTCGCCGCCGGGGCGCCGCCGCACGGCGGGTTCGCGATCGGCTTCGATCGCGTGTCCATGCTGCTGGCCGGCGCAGGCTCGTTGCGCGACGTGATCGCGTTCCCGAAAACCACGGCCGCACGGGCGCTTTTCGAGGGCGCGCCGGCTCCCGCGCGGCCCGACGATCTGGCCGCCCTTCACATCAAGGTGGTGCCTCCGCATGAGTGACGACGTCGTCCACCGGCTCTCGGTTGAAGGCGTGGATCCGCTCGCGTTGGCGGGCGTCAACGATGCCAATCTCCTGGAGCTCGCCCGCCGGCTCGGCGTGCGCGTCTCGCTGCGAGGCGACAGCCTGTCGCTCGCGGGCTCGACCGCGGCGATAGAGAAGGCGAGTCCCGTGGCGCAGGCCCTCATCGATCTCGCGCGCATGGGCGAGAATCTCGACGTGCACGACGTCGAGCGCTTGATCGTGGACGAGGAGAAGGGCGAGCTGGGCCGGCCGAGCGCCGGCGCCGATCCGGTGAAGATCATTCTGCCGGGGCTGCGACGCGTCATTCAACCGAAGACGGCCGGACAGCGCGAGTACCTCCGCTCGATCGCTGAACACGACATCGTGATCGGAATCGGTCCTGCCGGAACCGGCAAGACCTATCTCGCCGTCGCCGCCGCCGTCGACGCGCTCGCCCGCAAGCGCGTGCGCCGGATCATCCTCGCCCGGCCGGCCGTCGAAGCCGGCGAGAATCTCGGCTTTCTGCCGGGCGACCTGCAGGAGAAGGTCGATCCCTACCTGCGACCGCTCTACGACGCGCTCGAGGACATGATGCCGCGCGAGCGCGTGCAGAAGGCCCTCGAAACGCGCACGATCGAGATCGCGCCGCTCGCGTACATGCGGGGCCGAACGTTGAGCGACGCATTCGTCATCCTGGACGAGGCGCAGAACGCGACCGGCATGCAGATGAAAATGTTTCTCACGCGCCTCGGCGTGAATTCGCGCGCGGTGATTACGGGCGACAAGACGCAGATCGACCTGCCGAACCGCGAAGACTCAGGGCTCCTGCAAGTCGAGCGAATCCTGCCCGGCATCGAAGGCATCGGCTTCCTCTATCTCGGCGACGCGGATGTGGTGCGCCATCGCCTGGTTCGCGACATCATCCGCGCCTATGCCGAAGACGCCCAGGGTTGAGATGAAGCTCCCGACGCAGGAGCAGGTTCGGCATCACCTGATACGCTGGCTCTGGGTGCCGGGTCTCGCGCTCATCGCCCACGTCGCGTTCCCGTCGAGCTCCGCGGACGTCGCGCCGCTGCTCGAGCCGGGCGCCCGCTCCGACAAGGAAATCGTCGCGCCGTTCAACTTCGTCGTGAACAAGTCGGAGGACGAGCTCCAGCGCGAGGCCGAAGAGCTCGCCGCATCTGCCAAGCCGATCTACGAATTCCGGCAACACGCGTACGATTCGAGCGCCACTACGATGGCCGCGTTCTTCAGCGCCGTCGACGCGGCGAGCGACCAGGGTCCCCAGGCCATCATCCATGCCGCCGCCGATTACGGCGTGCCGGTGTCGCTGCCGGAGGCGACATATCTGAGCAAGGGGGGGAAGCGGCGAGCGGTCCAGCAGTCGCTGCAGAAGTTATTCGACCGGACGCTCGCGCAGGGTGTGACGGGGCCGGGCGTGCTGCAGGGCGAGCAGTCGCGCGAGCTGATCGTGCGGCGCGGCTCGACCGAGACGTCGGTCCAGCGCGATCAGGTGCTCACCTTCGCGCAGTACCTGAGCCGCGCGAGCTCCAAACAGCTGCACCCGGACCCCGGCTCGAGCGTCGGTGACCTGTTGTATCTCAAGCTCGTCCGGCAGTTCTTCCGCCCGACGCTCATTCCCAAACCCCTCGAAACCGAGCGGCGCCGCAACGAGCTGCGCGGCAGCGTCGACCCCAGCAAGTACATCGTCCGCGCCGGCGACCGCATCGTCGCGCCCGGTGAGATCGTCACCAATGACGCACACGAGCGGCTGCTGGCATTGCACCAGGAGCTGCTGCGGCGCGGCGCGGCCACCACGTATTCGATTCGAGGAGTCATCGGGCCGCTGCTACGCGACTCCCTCATCATCGCGATCTTCTGGGTGCTGATGGTGTTCTACCGGCGTGAGACCTACCGCGACGTGCGGCAGGTGAGCCTGATCGGCGGTCTCTTTGCGGTCCTGCTCGTGCAGGCAGGACTCGTCGCCCGATTCTATCCGCTGCATCCCGAAATCATCTTCATGCCGTTCCTCGCGATGATGATGACGGTGCTGTTCAACGGCCGCGTCTCTATGATCGCCGCCATGATTCTCTCGGTCGTCGTCGGACTGCAGCCGGTCTTTCACGACGCACCCGCAACGTTCCTCTGCATCGTCGGTGGCGTAACCGCGGCGCTGTCGGTCAAGACGCTGCGCAGCCGCAGCAACTTCTACGCGCCGGTGCTGATCATCGTCGGCGGCTATCTCGCCGGCGCGCTCGCACTCGGCCTCGCCACCGGCTGGCCCATCGAAGAGATCGGCTTGCGCGGTCTCTGGGGCGCGCTGAATGGCTTGGTGTCCGCGGGCCTGACCTTCTTCCTGCTCCCGGTCGCGGAATCCATCACGCACATCACGACCGACCTGACGTTGCTCGAGCTGTCCGATCCGAGCCGGCCGCTGCTGCGGCGGCTGTCGCTCGAGGCGCCGGGCACGTATGCCCACAGTGTAGCGATGGCGAATCTCGTGGAGGCCGCCTGCAACCGGATCGGCGCGAACGGCTTGCTCGGCCGGGTGGGCTGCTACTACCACGACATCGGCAAGGTCAACAACCCGCTGTACTTCGTCGAGAATCAGATCCCGGGCAACAATCCGCACGATCGCCTGAAGCCGTTGCAGTCGGCGCAAATCATCAAAGCGCACGTCACCGATGGGTTGCAGCTGGCCCGGAACGCCGATCTTCCCGATTCGGTGGCGGCGTTTATCCCCGAACATCATGGGACCACCGAGATCACCTACTTCCTCGATAAAGCCAAGAAGGCCGACGGCAAGGAAGCCCGTAACCTCGAAGACTTCACGTATCCGGGGCCCAAGCCGCGATCGATGGAGACCGCCATCTCGATGATCGCCGATTCGGTGGAAGCCGCGCTCCGGGTGCTGGAAGACCTCACGCCGCAAAAGATCGAGGAAGCGATCGATCACATCGTGCGCACCAAAGTCACCGCCGGGCAGCTGGACGAAGCGCCGCTCACCTTGCAGCAGATCGAGCAGGTAAAGTCCGCATTCCTGATCGTGTTGAGCGGCATGTATCACAACCGGATCGACTATCCGGAGTCCAGCGGCGGCATCAGTGCGACGTGGCACCAGGCCGCCGCGCGCTGACCGGCTGATGGGCATCGCGCAGCGCGTGCTGGAGTGGCAGCGCGCGCCTGCACGGTCGCGCGTCGAGATCACTTTTCTTTCCGCCGAGGCCATGCGCCGCATGAATCGACGCGCGACGGGACGCAGGAGCCTGACGGACGTTATCGCCTACGCACTGCCGCAGCCGGACGGGCGCATCATCGGCGACGTGTACATCTGTCCCGCTGCCGCCGCCGCCGCTCACCATGGCGCGAGCGCCGATGTCCGCGAAGAGCTGATCCGGTTGGCGGTGCACGGCACGCTGCACGTGCTCGGGTACGATCATCCGGAAGGACGCGGGCGCACGCGCTCGCGGATGTGGCGGCTGCAAGAGCGCTACGTCAAACGTCTGGCGCGCTGATGCTCACCGCCGCGGCATTCCAGCTGGTCGGCCTGGTCGGCGCCATCGGTTCGGCGGTTTGGGCCGCGTTGCTCGCGTTGGCCGAGGAGGCCGCCGTCGGCGAGGCGCTCCATACGCTCGGCGACGCGCCCCCCATCCCCGCGGAGCGCAGCGTGCCGCTGCATCGCGCGCTGCACGTGGCGCGCCTCGCGCTGCTCGTCCTGGGCGCCGTCGCGGCGGCGCATGCCGTCGCATGGTGGACGCGGCCGTGGGTGGAAGCTCTGGTAACGCTCCTCGTGGCCACGCTGCTGCTCTTCATTATCGGCGACGCGCTGCCGCGCAGCGTCGCGCGTATCGCGCCGGAGCTCTCGCAATCGGCCTTGCCGCTCGCCCGTCGCACCCTCGCGCCGTTCGGCCCGCTGCTTTGGCTGCTCGCCTGGGCCGATCGCGGCCTGCACCGCGTCATCCACACGCCGCGTCCGATGCAGCCGGATCTCGGCATCGCGCAGCGGGACATGCTGCTCGGCGTATTCACGCTTGCCGATACCACAGTTCACGAGGTCATGACGCCGCGCCTCGACATGACCGGCGTCGACATCTCCGCCTCGACCGAAGACGTGCTGGAGGCGTTCAGGCAAAGCCAGCACACGCGTCTCCCGGCCGTCGACGGCACGCCCGACAATATCGCCGGTGTCGTGTTCGCAAAGGATCTCGTCCCCATCGCGATCGGTCTCGCGGAAGCCGGGACGGGGATGGGGGCTGTGGGGGGGGTGGGGGGACGCTGGCAGTCGTTCATCCGGCCCGCGGCGTTCGTCCCCGAAACCAAGACGCTCGACAATCAGCTTCGGGACTTTCAGGGCACGCCGGCCCACATCGCGATCGTCGTCGACGAATTCGGCGGGACATCGGGGCTGATTACGCGCGAAGACATCCTCGAGGAAATCGTCGGCGAAATCCGCGACGAGTACGACACCGAGACCACTCCCGCGATTCACCGCGATGGCGGCCGACTGTGGGTCGATGGGCGCACCAGCCTCGACGAGCTGTCGGCGGCCCTCGGCACCACGATCGCGCACGCCGAGGTCTCAACAGTCGGCGGGCTCGTATACTCCGTGCTGGGCCGCGTGCCCCGGCCCGGCGATGAGCTCACGCTCGACGGATATCGCGTCGTCGTCGAGCGCGTGGAGCAGCGGCGCGTCACCCAGGTGTCGTTCGAGAAGGCATGAGCGTCGCGCTCGTGGTCCTGCTCGTCGGCTTGCTGATCGCCGGCGTCTCCGCGGCGATCGGGGTCGCCGCCGCCACGGTGAGCCAGCACGAGCTGACGCGGTGGGTCGCCTACCGGCTGCGCGGGTCGGCGGCGACGGCGGGCCTGCTGCAAAACCCCGGACGCACGATCGCGACCGCGAACATGCTCACGACGTTGGGGGTGCTGCTCGCGGCGGGCGCGATGCCGGGGTTGTTGGCCGCGACGACGCCGACGTTCCTGGGCATCTTCACGATCGTCGTCGGTGTCCCGCTGTTCATCAGCGCCGCCTATCTGGTGCCGCGCGTCGTCGGACGCCGCTGGGCCGAAGGGCTGGTCGCGGGCGCGATGCCGGTGATGGACCGGCTGGGCGTCGTGCTCGCACCGTTCATCCCACGCCGCGAGCGCTCGACCCGCACGACACTCGAGGCGCTGATCTCGACGGCCGATACCGAGACCCTGGCGGCAACAGATGAAATGGCCGTCGTCTCCGGCGTGCTGGCGTTCTCCGATAGACCGGTGCGCGAGTTGATGACACCGCGCACGGCCATCGTCGCGCTACCCGAAGGCATCCTCGCGGCCGAAGCCGCACACGTGCTGCAACAGTCCGGATACAGCCGCTACCCCGTCTATCGCGGCTCGTTGGATGAGGTCGTCGGCGTCGCCCACACCCTCGACCTGCTCGACCGGCAACCCGAGGATCCGATTCTGGTGCGCCCGACGCTGACTGTGCCCGGCACGAAGCGCGCCGCCGATCTCATGCTCGAAATGCAGCGCGGGGGGCGGCACCTGGCGGTCGTGCTCGACGAGTTCGGCGGCACCGCGGGACTGGTGACGTTCGAGGATCTTCTCAACGATCTCGTCAGCGAGTTGTTCGAGCCCGCACCGTCCATTCAAGATGCAACCCGTGTCGTCGAAGTCAGCGGCAACACGCCGATCGCCGAGCTCGAAGAAAAGCTGGGCGCCACGCTCGGGGCAGGCGCCCGGTCGGTGGGTGGTCTCCTGATTCAAGCTCTGGGCCGCATTCCCCGCGCCGGGGAGCGGTTCACATTCAAAGGCCTGGAGTTCGACGTGCTCGCCGCGAGCGCCACTCGGGTCGAGCGCGTCGCTGTGCGGCCGGGACCGGTGCGTACCGTCGCGCTCGGCGGCGGCAGGTGACGTGACCGCCACGCCGCCGTTATCCTTAGGACATATGCGTCTCGAGGCGTTGCTCGACGGATTGAAGCGCGGCGACACGGCTGCGCTCGCGCGCGCGATCAGCCTCGTCGAGAATCAGCGCGCCGGCTTCGAGGACGTCCTCTCGGCGCTCCACGACAGAATCGGTAAGAGCACCACCCAGCGCATCGGCATTACCGGACCCCCCGGGGCGGGGAAGAGCACCATCACCGAGCAGTTGGTCCGCGCCTACCGCGAACGCGGGCTCAAGGTGGCCGTGATCGCCGTCGATCCCACGAGCCCGTTCACGGGCGGTGCTCTGCTGGGCGACCGCATTCGCATGGAGTCGGTGAGCCTGGATCCCGGCGTCTTCATTCGCTCCATGGCCACGCGCGGTGCCCAAGGCGGCCTCGCCACAACAACCGAAGAAGTCGCCGACGTGCTCGACGCGTTCGGGTTCGATCGGATTCTGATCGAGACCGTCGGCGTGGGGCAGACCGAGCTCGACGTCGCGGCGACGGCGGAGACGACGGTGCTCGTGCTCGTGCCGGAATCGGGCGACAGCATTCAGACGCTCAAGGCGGGCGTAATGGAGATTGCCGAGCTGTACGTGATCAACAAGAGCGACCGGCCGGGGGCGGATAAGCTGCGCCAGGAGATCGAGGTGATGCTCGGGATTCGGCGGGGAAATGCGTTTCGACACGTGCACGCACATCATGGGGCGGCGAAGGGCGGCGAAGGGCGGCGCGGTGCGGCGGCGGCGAACGACTCGTGGGAGGCGCCCGTACTCACAACGGTGGCGTCGCAGGGGGAGGGAATCGGCGGTCTCGTCGCCGCGCTCGACCGCCACCACGAGTTCCTCGCGTCGTCCGGCAAGCTCGAGGAGCGCCGCAAACGGCGTCTCGCAGCCCGCACCCGCGCCGTCGTGAACCGCGCGATCCGTCAGTGGGTATGGGATGAGACGGACGCCGAAGTCCTCTTGGCGCGCCGACTCGACGACGTGGCCGCCGGGAAGCGGACGCCCTATGACGTCGCTGCTGAAGTGTTGGCGAAAATGAGGAACGGCGGCGAGCGCGGAGAATGATCAATGACCAATGATCAGTGACCGATGACCATTACTAAGAAACCGGTCTACGTACCGGACGACCTCAAAGACTTCGATCCCAAGCGGCAGCTCGGCGCTCCCGGCGAATATCCGTTCACGCGCGGCATCCATCGCACGATGTACCGCGGCAAGCTGTGGACGATGCGGCAATTCGCGGGCTTCGGCAGCGCGACCGACACGAACCGGCGCTACAAGTTCTTGCTCGACCACGGCCAGACCGGCCTCTCCGTCGCCTTCGACTTCCCGACACTCATGGGCTACGACTCGGACCATCCGCGCTCCGAGGGCGAAGTCGGCAAATGCGGTGTCGCGATCTCGTCGCTGGCCGACATGGAGACGCTGTTCGACGGCATCCCGCTCGATCAGGTCTCGACGTCGATGACGATCAACGGCCCGGCCGCAATTCTGTTTTGCTTCTATGTCGCCGCGGCCGAAAAGCAGGGCGTGCCGATCGCGAAACTACGGGGCACCGTGCAGAACGACATCCTGAAGGAGTACATGGCCCAGCACGCATGGGTCTATCCGGTCGAGCCCGCGCTCAAGGTCATCGTCGACATGTTCGAGTGGGGCGCCACCCACACCCCGCTCTGGAACACGATCTCGATTTCCGGCTACCACATCCGCGAGGCCGGTGCGACGGCCGCGCAGGAGCTCGCGTTCACGCTCGCGAACGGCTTCACGTACGTCGAGCGCGGCGTGGCCCGCGGGCTGGACGTCGACAGCTTCGCCGCCCGCCTTTCCTTCTTCTGGGACATTCACAACGACTTCTTCGAGGAGATCGCCAAGCTGCGCGCCGCGCGACGCATCTGGGCGCGACACATGCGCGAGCGCTACGACGCCAGACAGGCGCGCTCGTCGATGATGCGCTTCCATAGTCAGACGGCCGGCGTCACGCTCACGGCGCAGCAACCACTCAACAACATCGTGCGCGTCGCCTATCAGGCGCTCGCCGCCGTGCTGGGTGGCACGCAGTCGCTGCACACGAACTCCCTCGACGAGACGCTGGCGCTGCCGACGGAGCAGTCGGTCCAGGTCGCCCTGCGCACCCAGCAGATTCTCGCGCACGAGACCGGTGTTCCCGACGTGATCGATCCCCTCGGCGGCTCCTATTACGTCGAGGCGCTCACCGATCAATTGGAGCGCGAGGCCGAAGCGCTGTTCGCCGAGATCAACTCGATCGGGGGAGTCGTCCGGGGGATCGAGACCGGCTGGTTCCAGCGGCAGATTGCTCAATCCGCCGCCGCCTTCCAGCGTCAGGTGGAGCTGGGCGAGCAGGTGATCGTCGGAGTCAACGAATTCCTGTCGGACGACGATCATCCCGTGGAGATCCTCAGGGTCGCCGGTGATGCCGAAGCGGATCAGCGCCGCCGCCTGGCCCGGCTGCGCGCCGAGCGCGACAGCACCTTGGTTGAGCAGCGGCTCGCCGCCTTGCGGCAAGCCGCGGAGTCCGATCAGAACGTGATCGCGCCGATGCTGGACTGCGCGCGCGCTTACGCCACGCTCTACGAAATCCGGCACGCGCTGGAGCGTGTCTGGGGAGCATACCGCGAACCTGTTTTCTTCTAGACCCATGAGCGCACTACCCGCGACCATCACGGAGCAAGACGTCCAGGCGACGATCGCGCGCCTGGCGCAGATCGCACCCGGCCCGCACTGGGTCGTGACGTGCTACCTGAAGCTCGAGCCGCGCGACCGCACCCGCGGCAAGTACCTCATCAAGATGAAGAATCGTGTCCGCGAGCGGGAAGCGGCGCTCGCGCGACAGGCGCTGTCGCACGACGATCGCGAAGCCATCGCGGCGAGTCTGCGCCAGGTATTGGATCATCTGGAGGAGTCGACCCGCCTGCCGCGCGCGCGCGGCATCGCGATCTTCGCTTCGCGCGCGCTGGCATTGTTCGCAGCCGTACCGCTTCCGTACGTGCATCGCTCCCGCCTGGCCGTCAACCATCAGCCGCTCATACGCGAGCTCGTTGGTCTCGAGGAGGAATTCGGCACCATTTTGTCCGTGGTGTACGATCGCACGGCAGCACGGTTCTTCGAGGTGACGGCCTACGACTGTGTGGAGTTGCCGGGCCTCCCCGGCATCGAGGCGTCCCGGGCCGGAAAATTCCATGGCGGACGCACCGGCGGGATCGGCGAATTCAATTATCACAACCGCATCCGCGCCGAAAAGCAGCGCCTCTACGCCCAGATCGCCGACCGCATCTTCCAGATCAATCGCGAAAAGCCGCTGAGCGGCATCGTCCTGGGAAGCGTCGGTGTGGACGCCGGAGCGGTGATCCCGCACCTTCACAGCTATGTCCACGATCTGGTGTTCGGCGTCGTGAAGCTGAATCCCAAGCAAGCGACGCCGGCTGAGGTCCGCGACGCGACGCTCGTGCTGCGCGACGAGCGGGAGCGCGCCTGGGAGCGCGCGCATGCCGAAGCGGTGAAGGACGGCGACCCGCGCGGCTGGGCGGTAAACGGCATCGAAGCCACGCTCAAGGCGTTGAGCCGCGGCCAGGTGCGCACGCTGCTGGCCGACGGACAGGACGACGATCAACGCATCGATGAGGCGGTAGAAGAAGCGCTGAGTCAGCGCGCGCAGGTGGATGTCCTCTACGACGAGAAAGCCCGGCGTGTCGTAGACGGCCTCGCGGCACTGTTGCGCTTCCGCGCCTGATGGCCCCCCCTGCGGGCAAGCGGCCGATTCGGATTCTCGTCGCCAAACCCGGCCTCGACGGCCACGATCGGGGTGCGAAGGTCGTCGCGGCGGCACTGCGCGATTCCGGCATGGAGGTCATCTACACCGGCCTGCATCAGACACCGGAGATGATCGCGCAGGCGGCGATCCAGGAGGACGTGGACGTCGTGGGCCTCTCGATCCTCTCGGGGGCGCACATGACGCTGTTTCCGCGCGTGCGCAAGCTGCTCGATGCCGCCGGCCGGCACGATGTCCTGTTGACCGGTGGCGGCATCATCCCGCCCGAAGACATGAGCGCGCTCGAATCGCAGGGCACGGGCAAGCTGTTCGGCCCCGGAACACCGACCTCGGATCTCGTCAAATACATCAAGGAGTGGGCGGCGGAGCACGTCACCGCGTGAGCTCCCCCCGGCAACCGCCGCGTCTCAAGACCCTCACCGATGAGTACAAGCAACTGCGCGCCCGTCTCGAGCAGGCGGGCGGCGCCGAGCGCATCAAACGCCAGCACGATCAAGGCAAGCTGACCGCGCGCGAGCGAGTCGGCGCGTTGCTGGACAAAGACGGACCGTGGTTCGAGATCGGGTTGCTCGTCGCGTACGATCAGTACGACGGGCAAGCGCCGGCGGCCGGCGTGGTAACGGGACTGGGGCGGATCGACGGCCGCCCCGTCGTCGTCGTTGCGAACGACGCGACCGTCAAGGCAGGTTCGTGGTGGCCCGAAACCATCAAGAAGATTCTCCGCGCGCAGGAAGTCGCCATGCGCCAACGTATCCCCATCGTCTACCTGGTCGATTCGGCGGGAGTGAACCTGCCATATCAGGGTGGCGTCTTTCCCGGCCAGTACGGCGCCGCGCGCATCTTCTACTACAACTCGATCATGCGGCATTATCTCAAAGTGCCGCAGGTATCCGCCGTCATGGGACCGTGCATTGCCGGGGGGGCGTACTTGCCGGCGTTGTCCGATGTGATCTTCATGGTCGAAGGGACGTCGTTCATGGGCCTGGGCGGGCCGAATCTGGTCAAGGGCGCGACGGGCCAGGTGGTCGACGCGGAGTCGCTGGGCGGCGCGGCAACGCATACGGCGATCAGTGCGGTCGCCCACTACCGCGCCAAGAACGACAAAGACTGCCTCGCGCGGATTCGCGAGTACGTGGGGCGGCTGCCCCATGCGGCGGCGCTGCGCCGGACATACCCGGCGCCGAAGCGGGGTTTGCAGGAGCTGTACGAGCTGATCCCGGTGGACCACCGCATGAGCTACGACGCCCGTGCCGTCTTCGCGTGCCTATTCGATGCCGGCCGATTGGACGAATTCCAACCCGACGTCGCGCCCGAGATGATCTGCGGACACGCTGCGATCGAGGGGCGGCAGGTCGCGGTGATCGCCAACTCGCGCGGCGTCATTAAAGGAAAGAAGCACGAGGCGCCGCGGATCGGCGGCATCATCTACACGGAGAGCGCCGAGAAGGTCGCCTATTTCATCGAGAACGCCGACCGCGAGCGGATTCCGCTGCTGTTCATTCAGGATGTTTCCGGGTTCATGGTGGGGACCGAGGCGGAGCATACGGGTATCATCCGGGCCGGCGCCCGGTTCGTCGAAGCGATGGCGACGGCAACAGTTCCCAAACTGGTGCTCACCGCCAACCACGCTTCCGGAGCGGGCTATTATGCGATGGCAGGACAGGGGTTCGATCCCGACTTCATCGTTTCGTGGCCGACGGGGCGCATGGGAGTGATGGAAGGAGAGTCCGCGGTGCAGGCGGTGTACGGCAGCCAAGCCGCTGCGCCCGCCAACGCCGCAGCCGTCGATGCAATGCGCGCCGATTACGAGCATCAGCTGGACGCCAAATTCGCGGGCGCGCGCGGATTTGTCGATGCAATCCTCACACCCGAGGAGACCCGCGATACACTCGCGTTTCTCCTCGAGGTGTCCGGCGAATTCACCGGCCCGCATCTCGGGGCCTTCGTCCTGCCGAGTCTCACGTGAAGCTTCGCGCCGCCATTCTCGTTCTTGCAACCGCCTGCGCTTCCAGCCAGGCGACGATCAAACCCACCGTCAAACCCGCCCCCCCTCCCGCGCCGACGACGGCGCTCCCGGATGCAAGCCGCGCGGCGGCACCGCAGCCCGCGGTCGATCCCGCCGTGGCCTACATGCTCGGCCTCATGCCGCTGAAAAGCACGGGTGTAGACGCGTTTCGGTCGCTGCATCCCAACTACGACGGCCGCGGTGTCTTGATCGCGATTTTGGACAGCGGCATCGATCCGGCGGTGCCGGGACTGATCGCAACGAGCACCGGCGCACCGAAAATCATCGAGCTGCGCGACTTCTCCGGCGAAGGGCGCGTCGCGTTGACGCCGTTTCCCGCGCCGACCGAAGCCGAGCTGAAGGGGGCGGCGCGCATCGGACGGCTTACGACCGCGACGACGTGGTATCGCGGCGTGTTCCGCGAGCTGCCGCTGGGCCGCCTGCCCGCGAGCGACGTCAACGGCAATGGCCGCAACACCGACGAGTTTCCGGTCATCGTCGTGAAGGCGTCCGACGGTTGGGTCGCCTTCATCGACACCAATCTGAACGGCTCGTTCGAGGACGAGATGCCGCTGCACGACTATCGCCAGGGACGCGAGACGATCGCGCTCGGCAAGAAGCCGCTCACGCTCGTCGCCAATTTCGGCGAATCGGACGGCACGCCCGTGCTCGATCTGTTTTTCGACACGTCGGGCCACGGCACGCACGTGGCCGGGATCGCGGCGGGCTACAATCTGTTCGACGTCGCCGGCTTCGATGGCGTCGCGCCTGGCGCGCAGATCATCGGCCTCAAGATCGCCAACAACGCCCGGGGTGGTGTGACGGTGCACGGCAGCATGATGCGCGCGATGGACTACGCCGCGCGCTTCGCGCAGGCGCGCAACCTGCCGCTGGTGTTGAACATGAGCTTCGGCGTCGGCAACGAGCACGAGGGGCACGCGGTCATCGATTCGATCGTGGACGCGTTCCTGCTGTCCCACCCCGATGCCGTCTTCGCCATCAGCGCCGGCAACGACGGCCCGGGCCTCTCCACGCTCGGTTTCCCCGGCTCGGCCGACCTCGCGCTGACGGTCGGCGCGGTTTACCCCGGACCGTTCACGCGACCACCGCAACAGGGGGTGCCGCCGGCGCGCGACCTGCTGGCTTGGTTCAGCTCGCGTGGCGGCGAGCTCGCCAAGCCGGACATCGTGACGCCTGGGGTGGCATTCTCGAGCGTGCCGCGCTGGGACACGGGGAACGAGATCAAGGGCGGCACGAGCATGTCGTCGCCGCACGCCGCCGGCCTCGCCGCGTGTCTCGTGTCGGCGTTGGCGCAGGAAGGCCGCCGTGCGAGCGCCGCGGACATCGTGCAGGCGCTGCGCGTCTCTGCGCGACCGCTGAGCGGCGCGCGCGTATTCGACGACGGCGCCGGCATGCCGTTGCTCGAAGCGGCCTATCAGTGGCTCGAGGGCGGACACCAGGGCTCCAGCTATCTGGTGCAAGCGGCGGGCGGGGTGACGGCGGCGTTTTGGCGCAACGGCTTCACCGGATCCGACAGCATCGAGACGTTCAGCGTGCGCCACCTCGCCGGATTACGGGCCGCGGAGTTCGCGTTGCGCGCCGACGCTGCGTGGCTCGTCGTGGACGATTCGGTCGATGCCGCGCCGCGCACGACGCAAATTCCCGTCACGTACAAGCGCAGCGCGCTGGCGGCGCCCGGCCTCTACGTCGGAACCGTCACCGCATTCAACCCGCACGACACGATCGCCGGCCCGCTGTTCAAGCTCGTCAACACCGTCATCGTCCCGACTGACCTCGGCACGAAAGACCTGTTCGACGAGAAGCGTGCCATCACGGCCGGCGCGGTGCAACGGTACTTCGTTCGCGTCGCCCAGTCGGACGTCACCTTGCGCGCGACGGTCACGCTGCCCGACTCTCAGGCCCAGCGCGCCACCGTCCGGTTGTACGAGCCCAATGGTCAGCCGGCGCGCGTAGCGCCGGACGACATCGACATCGGCGAGCAGCAGGCGGGTACCGCCGTGATCACCGTTCCCGCCGAGGGTCTGGTGTCCGGCGTCTATGAGCTCGACGTGATCACGTCGCCGCTGGCGGGAGCGACGGCAACGGTGCGCGCGGAGGTGGGGCCCGTCGCGCTGGCACCGGCGGAGCATGGGACGCTGGAAGCCGACGGAGTCGCGACCAGCCCGGGGGGCGGCGGGGGCAGCACCGCCAGCGGCCGGATTTCCTACCGCCTGGTCGGTGCCGAGCGGAGCTATGCGATCGCGGGCCGCGGGCAACCCGCGGAGTCGATTCAGGTCCGTCCGCCGCGCTGGGCGAAACAGATGGAGGTCGATCTGAATCTCCCACCCGATTTTTGGGACGAGCTGACTGACTTTTCCTTGACCGTCTACGACTCGACCGGGCAGCAAATTCGTGGCGGCAACGAGCCGCTGAACTACGCCTTTGGCCGCCTGACCGTCACGCTCTCCGATTCCACGCGCGGCGTCCCACTTTCGGTCGAGTTCTATCCGGCGTTTGCGCGACTGCCGCATGCGTGGCGCGGCGACGCCCGCATTCGGTTCCTCGGTCTCGATCAACCGCTCGGTGACGGCACGCCGCTGTCGGTCGTGGCGGGAGGACGCACCGTGCTCCGCTTGCCCAGCCCACCGTCCGTCGATATGCCCGACGGTTTTGGCGCGCTGATCGAGACCCGATTCACGACGCCCACGGGATCGGTCGCGCAACGACGGGCGGTGGTGACGGCGGCGGCGCACGGGGCCGGCGGCCTCCGGTGACCACCCGACCGGCGAGGAAGGAGCGCCTTGTCCGCGTCGCTGGAGGCCAGGGTTTCTGGGGCGATTGGCTGGAAGCACCCTACCGGCAGGTGACCGGCGGCCCGATCGATTACCTCATGATGGACTATCTGGCCGAAGTCACGATGTCCATTCTGCAAAAACAGAAATCACGGGATCCCGCACGCGGCTACGCGACCGACTTCATCGCACAGATGGAGCGCATTCTGCCGATCGTCGTGGAGCGGGGAATCAGAGTGACCGCCAATGCGGGCGGCGTGAATCCGCGCGCCTGCGCCCAGGCGGTCGCCGAGGTGGCCCGGCGCCTCAAGCTCGCGGGGAAGCTCACGATCGGCGTCGTCACGGGTGACGACCTGCTCGGCAGGCTCGATGGGCTGCTCGCGCGCGGGCACGACCTCAAGAATCTCGACACCGGCCGGCCGCTCTACGACATCCGCGATCGCGTGCTTTCGGCGAACGCGTATCTCGGCGCCGCGCCGGTCGTAGATGCGCTGCAGCGCGGCGCGCACATCGTGATCACGGGTCGCGTGACCGACACGGGCCTCACGCTCGGGCCGCTGATGCATGCGTTCGGCTGGGCGAGGAACGCCTGGGATCGGATTGCCGCGGGAACGGTCGCGGGGCATATCATCGAGTGCGGCGCGCAATGCAGCGGCGGCAATTGCCTTCGCGACTGGGAGACGATCCCCGACATGGCGGACGTCGGTTACCCAATCGTCGAAGCAAGAGCCGACGGTACCTTCGACATAGTGAAACATCCCGCCACCGGCGGTCGGATCGACGTCGCGTCGGTGACGGAGCAGTTGGTTTACGAGATGGGGGATCCGCACGCCTACATCACGCCTGACGGCGTCGCCGATTTTACGACGATCCAGTTGAAGCAAGCAGGCAAGGACCGGGTGCGCGTTTCCGGGATCAAAGGAAAACCTGCCACCGACAAGCTCAAGGTTTCGGTCGCGTATTTTTACGGGTATAAGGCGGTCGGCACGCTCGTGTACGCGTGGCCGGATGCACTGGCCAAGGCGAAAGCGGCCGATCGAATCCTGCGGCAGCGGCTCGCGGGGCTGGGTCTCCAGTTCGAGGCGATTCACACCGAGTTCGTGGGTGCGAATGCCACGCACGGAGCGCTGGCGCTGGCAGACATCGACGTGGGCGCGATTCCCGAGGTACAGCTGCGCATCGGCGTTCGAGCGCGCGATGAGAAGCCGGTCGATCGCTTTACGCACGAGATCGCGCCGCTCATTCTCAACGGTCCGCCCAGTGTCACGGGGTTTGCGGGCGGACGGCCGAAGCCGGAGGAGATCGTGGCGTATTGGCCCGCGCTCATCGACAAGAAGATGGTGCAACCGGCGGTAGAGCTGATTACCGCATGAAGAAGCGGTCCAGGACCGGTACCGCACGGCTGATTCAGCTCGCCCATGCCCGGTCGGGTGACAAAGGCGACACGGCCAACGTTGGGCTCATCGCTCTCAAGCCGGCATATTATCCTGTACTCGTGAAACAGGTGACGGCGGCGCGTGTCGCGCGACACTTCAAGGGGATGATCACCGGTCCAGTCGAGCGCTTTGAGCTGCCCAATCTCCACGCGCTCAACTTCCTGTTGCACGGCGCGCTCGACGGCGGCGGCACCATCTCGCTGAAGACCGATGCCCAGGGCAAAGTGTTTTCGACCGCGCTCCTGCGGATGGAGATCGAGGTCGACAAGTGAGCGACCGCGTGCTCGTGGAGGTCAGCGCCGGCATACTCACGGCGACGCTGAATCGACCGGACAAGCGCAACGCCATCGACACGGCGATGATCGACGCGCTGCTGGCCGCCCTCGACGGGGCCGATCTCGACGCCAGCGTCCGCGTCGTAGCGGTGCGCGGTGCGGGCCGCGACTTCTGCGCCGGAATGGATCTGAACGAGCTGCTCGCGTCCGCCGATCATACGCTCGATCAGAATCGCCGGGCGGCGCTGCACTTCGCGCAGGTGTTCGTGCGGATGCGGCGGCTGCCGAAACCGATCGTCGCCCTCGTGCATGGGCGCGCCCTTGCGGGCGGCTGCGGCCTCGCCACCGCGTGCGATCTCGTACTCGCGGCGGAGTCGACGCAATTCGGCTACCCCGAAGTGCAGCGCGGCTTCGTGCCCGCCATCGTGATGACGATGCTGCGCCGCGCCGTCGGCGAGAAGATCGCGTTCGACCTGGCCGCCACGGGTCGGCTGCTCGACGGCACGGAGGCCGCGGCCGCGGGTCTGGCGGCGCGGGTATACGAGGATGCGGACTTCGAAGAGCAGGCGGCCGAAGTCCTCCGCGTCCTCGCCGAGGCGAGCCCGTCGGCGCTGGCGTTCACGAAGCAACAGTTCTACCAGCTCGACGGCTTGAGCTTCGATGACGGCTTGCGCCTCGGCGCCGACGTCAACGCCGTCAGCCGCAGCACGCCCGATTTCCGCGCGGCGTTGAGCGCGTTTCTGAAGAAGTGACTCAAACAAGCTGGAGCGTATGCACAATCTCAATGTTCCCATGTACGATCCCGAAATGGTCCGGCCGATGCGCGAGGAGCTCACGCGGCTGGGCTTCGAAGAGTTACGGACGCCGGCGGCCGTGGATGCCGCGCTCACGACCGAGCGCGCTCCCACGCTGGTTGTCGTGAACTCGGTGTGCGGCTGCGCCGCGCGCAACGCGCGGCCCGCGGCGGCGCTCGCGCTCCGGCACGAGCGCCGGCCGGCCCGTTTGCTCACGGTCTTCGCCGGACAGGACGCGGAGGCCACGGCGCGGGCGCGAGAGTTTTTCACCGGCTACGCGCCCTCGTCGCCACAGATCGCGCTCTTCAAGGACGGGCGGCTCGTGTTCATGCTCGAACGCCGCAACATCGAGGGCCGCAACGCGCGCGACATCGCGGCCGATCTTACCGCCGCGTTCGACCAGTACTGCTGACGCCGCCATCAGCCATCAGCCAGCTGCCCTCAGCACCCGACGGTCTGGACCAGGCGATCGAGGAAGCGTGGGCCCGCGTACGCGCGACCCCGGGATTCCTCACCGAGCGCGAGGCGCGCTTTCTCGCGCTCGTCGCGGCCTGCGCGCCCGCGCGCGGCGTCATTCTCGAGATCGGCAGCTTCAAGGGAAAATCGACCGTCGGCCTGGCATCGATCGCGTCGCGTTACGGCCTCGCACCGGTGGTTGCCGTCGATCCGCATTCATCGCCTTCTGTCACGGATCCCGCAGCGGGCTCTGGCACGTCGTCCTGGGACGACTTTCAGACCTCGTTGCGCGCCGCCGGCGTCGCGGCGGCCGTCGAAGCACACCGCGCCTTTTCACGCGACCTGGCGCGCGGCTGGATTCGGCCGATCAGACTCTTGTGGATCGACGGCGATCACACGTATCGCGGCGCCCGCGAAGATCTTGACCTCTTTCGGGCGCACCTCGCGCCGGGGGCGATCGTCGCCTTGCATGACGTGTTGCACATGTTCGAAGGGCCCGACCGCGTGTTCGCCGAGGACATGCTGACGTCGGACCTGTTCGGGCCTGCCGGACTGTGCGGCTCGATCGGCTGGGCGCAGTATCGGCCGGTGGATGGCGGCAAGTGGCGGAGCGAGCGGCGGGCGCTCGCTCGGCGAATCGCGCGGGTGATTCCGCTCGTGAAAGACGGCCGGAACCCGACCGGATTGGGAAAACTGCGTTACAAGCTCTGGCGCGGATTCGTGCCGCACGTGGCACCGAATCCTGACGACTGGGTGAGGATGGTTCGTTAAAGGATCTTTCCGCGCCTGACCCGGAAGTCGACGATCTGCTGCGTCCAGCTCCAGAGCGAGTCCTGCCGCTCCATCGCGACGCCCTGGACTTCATGGCGATGCCAGCCCGCCATGACCTGTTCGTCCTGCGTCCAAATCTTCACGCGATTGCGCGGCACGAACTTCTCCCAGTTTTGCGCCTGCTGCGGCTGCGCGTAGAGCAAGCGAATCGTGACGTTCCGCGACAGGTACTCGACCGGGCTCACGTCGATCTTGGCATACAGCTGTGTGGGAGGCAGGCGTCCCGCGCCCGGGAAATCGGGCACACCGTCCGAGAAGAGCACGATGTTGAGCGGCGCCAGCACGAGATTCTGGCGCTTGATGTGCACCGCCGTGCGCTGGAAGAACGCATTGAAGTCGGTGATCGGATCTTCCTCGGGGAACCACGTGCGCAGGTCCGACTCGATCTGCGAAGGTGTCTTCCCTTCGAGATCCTGAATCGGGTGGAACGTCTTGGGCTGCCCGACGTGCTCCCCGCCCAGCGAGCCGACGAAGACGTCCGTCGTGCGCCTCAGGCCACCCAGTCCGTTGACGTGACCGTAGATGTAGAGCGCCGCATAGTGCAGCGCGTCGTCGAACTGGCCGCTCTTCCGGAACGAGCCCGAGATGTCGAGGCCAACGACGAGCGTGTTCTTGGGCGGCGGCGCGTTTGCCGGCGGCGTGCAGCCGGCCACCAACCCGAGGGCCAGCAGCCCGGCAACCACGCTGGGGCGGGGGGGGCGCCTCATCTGGCCACCTCGCCGCTGACGCGGGCCGGGAAATGCGTGGCCGACAGGACATCGTCGATCGACTTGAACGGCAGCGTGAAGTGCCCGCGGCCCGTGAAGACCACGAACAGAAAGTTCAACCCCGAAGCAACGACCTGTAACACCGGCAGCGATACGAGCTCGAACAGCTCGCGCGCTTCCTTCCGGAACCATTCGCGCTCGGCTTTGAGCGCCGCGATCGGGCCCTTCCAATAGTCCGCCATCTGCGGCGCGGGGCCATGCCGGTCGCCACCTTCCACGGAGAGCGGCTGGCGGCCCAGCACGGCGATCAGCGCCGGCGCGCCGAAACGCCCGAACAGGAACCACGTCATGCCGCGCACGCCAACCCAGCCAAAGAACGCCAGGCCGATCGTGCCGACGATGCCGAGCTGGATGCCCTGTTGCGCGAGCCACGGCGTCATGGCGTCGACCAGCTCGCGATACAGGAACAGCACCTCGAACATCGCGACGGCGATCTCGACCAGGATCATGAACACGATATTGCCGGCCTGACGCGCCTTGATCGCGTCGTTCAGGACCTGGATACACGCGAACGAGCCGGCGATGATGATCGAAAGGAAGATCCACAGCATGACGACGAGCGCAAAACCGTTGACCTCGTAGCCCGTAAGATCGGCCAGCAGCTCACTCATCGTGGGACGCAGGGTGAACGTGAAGATTGTCGCTTCAACCGCCGACCACACGATCAGCAGGAAGAACGCCGCCCACGGCACACCCGGACGACGCGAGGTCGCATCGAGCACCGCAAGGGGCGACGTGATCGCACCCTTGATGGTCCCGGCGATGAGTTGGACGCCGACCTTGATGATTCCCCAGACCCAACCCACGAGGACGACCACGAAGCGAACCAGTCCGGCCCAATAGAACCAGGACATGCGGAGCACGTCCCACCACGCAAGCGAGACCGCCTGAAGCAGCGTCACCGACCGACCTAGCCGGAACGGGATCGTGTACACGGCCACCATGGTCATCCACAGTCCAGCGATGACCGCCATCGCGGGCAGGAAGAGCAGCACCGACGTAGCCGCGAGACCCCAGAACGAGTCCCCGCGCAGGACGAAATCGAAGATTCGCGCCTGGATCGGGATGATCCACGTGAATCCCGCGACGACCC
The DNA here is from genome assembly GCA_035309945.1 of Gemmatimonadales bacterium. GTDB lineage: Bacteria > Gemmatimonadota > Gemmatimonadetes > Gemmatimonadales > GWC2-71-9 > 20CM-2-65-7. The sequence goes on from DATGEQ010000117.1 coordinate 38,130, forward strand.
ACTGCACCAGCTGCTGGAGCACAAAGCTCCATTGCTGGGTCTGCGCGGCGTTCGTGACATCTTGCATTTAGGCGCTCCGGAGAGGGAGGTCGGCGGGGCACATTGTTATAAACGGGACCGGACAAGTCAAGCAAAAGAGGGTGACCGAGGTCACGGGCCCCTTGCGACTTGCGCAAAATGCCGATGAAAGGCTAATCATCTGGCGTGTCGGATGACCCGAAACGTTTGATCGTCGTCGGCGATCGCGTGCTGATCACTCCCGAGGAGGGAGAAGAGCGCACCAACGTCGGCCTGTATTTGCCGGCGTCGGCGCTCGAAAGCCGCCAGGTGCAAGGCGGGCGCATCGTCGCGACGGGCCCCGGTACCCCGATGGCCGAGCCCGCCAGCATGGACGACGAGCCATGGAAGACGCATTCCGGCGGGACCGACGTGAAGTACCTGCCCATGCAGGCCGAAGTGGGGGATTACGCGCTCTTCTTCCGCAAAGCCGCGGTCGAAATCACATTCGAAGGCAAGACGTACCTCGTCGTGCCACAGGCTGCGATACTCGTTCTCGTGCGAGGCAAGCATGGTTGACATCGGGTGGGCGCGGAGCCGGGGCGATCGAGCGGAAGGGCAGGGACTTCGGCGGGGCGCGTGGTATCGCGTCGTCGAGAATCCCCAAAAAGAATACGTGGTGCTCGACGTCCACCACGTCGAAGTCCGGATTCCGAAAGGCGATTTGGAAATCCGCGGTGACCGGCCCGACCGCTGGAGCGTGGTGCGCGAGCCACATCTCGTCTGCCCCGGCTGTCACGCCCGCGCGGTGGTTCCCGAAGGGCAGAAGAACGCGAAGTGCTCCGAATGCGGGCGCAGTTACCCGATCGACTGGAAGGACGCGGGCTAGAACGACGGCGGCTCAATGCCGCGGTCTACCGTCGCATTACCGACCCGTCATACGTCAGGGGGAACATAGGGTGTGGGGGGCGGCACCGTAGCCGCGGGATTCGCGTCGCGCGCGCAAAGATGCTCGAGCAACTCAATCTGCCGCTTCTGGATGTGCCAGAGCTCGTGCCATTGTTTGAATCGCAGTGAATCCAGCTTGTCATGCAGGTCCCGAATTTCAATCTCCGCCATCAGGTTGATCTCGTAATCCTGATTCGCCTGCATGCGGTCTTTGTGCGCCTGGCGGTTCTGACTCATCATGATCACCGGCGCCTGCAGCGCGGCGAGCGTCGAGAGCACCAGATTGAGCAGAATGTACGGATAGGGATCGAACGGGTGACGCGCGATCAAAAAACTGTTCACACCCATCCAGACGATGATGATGACCGCGAAAATCCCGATGAACCGCCAGCTCCCGCCGAACTGGGCCACTCTATCGGCCACGCGATCGCCGACACTCATCTGACTGTCGAAGTCCTGATGCACCAGCTTACTGACGCGCCCGCGCCGCGTGATCTTCGAAACGACCGCGTGCTCGAGCTCCGAGAGCTTCTGATATTCGGCTTCCAAATAGCCGACGAACTTCTTGGCGCGGTATTGATCGAGACAGGTCGAGCAGATCCCGCGTTTCCCCTCCCACTCGGGGCGATCCTGTTTGATCAAATCGAGCAGGCGGTTCTCGAGTTTTTGCGGTGAATGCAGCGTGCGCGCCTCGACGGCCGTGTCGCACAGCGAACAGTTCACTTTCGGCATGCGTCTTCTCCTAGGGCCGAGGCGCCGCGGGCGTCGCGGCTGGCAGCCGCATGTGCAGGTTGTGCACAAGGAACGCCCAGCGGTCGGTCTGCTCCTCGATGACTTTCGCGGTCGGTTTGCCCGCGCCGTGACCCGCCTTGGTCTCGATTCGAATGAGCACCGGCGCGGGCCCACCCTGCGCGCGCTGCAACGTCGCAGCGTACTTGAACGAATGGCCCGGCACCACGCGATCGTCGTGGTCGGCGGTGGTGATCAACGTCGGGGGATAGTGCGCCCCGGGTTTGATGTTGTGAATCGGCGAGTACCGATAGAGATAGGGAAACTGTCCGACGCTGTCGGCTGAGCCGTACTCGGTCACCCAGGCCCAGCCGATCGTGAACTTGTGAAATCGCAGCATGTCCATCACGCCAACCGCGGGCAGTGCGGCGCCGAACAGCTCGGGCCGCTGATTGAGCACCGCGCCGACCAGCAGACCGCCATTCGATCCGCCACCGATCGCGAGCTTGGGCGCCGACGTGTACCGCTCGGCGATCAGATACTCGGCGGCGGCAATGAAGTCGTCGAACACATTCTGTTTGTGCTCGTGCATGCCCGCCTGATGCCACGCCTCGCCGTACTCGGATCCGCCGCGTAGCACGGCCTGCGCATACACACCGCCCATCTCGAGCCACGCCAGCACGCCGATCGAGAACGCCGGCGTCATGTTGATGTTGAAGCCGCCGTAGCCATAGAGGTACGTCGGGTTCGTTCCGTCCTTCCGTAACCCCTTCCGATAAGTGAGAAACAGCGGCGCGCGCGTACCGTCCTTGCTCGTGTAGAAGACCTGCACGGTCTCGTACCTCGATGGATCGAACGCGATCTCGGGAGCTTTGAACACGCTGGATTTACCGGTCGCGAAGTCGTGCCGAAAGATCGTGGTGGGATAGAGAAACGAGGTGAACGCGTAGAACATCTCGCTGTCGCGCGGCTCCCCGGTCACCTGGACGATCGAGCCGAGGGTCGGAAGCGGCACGTCGCCGAGAGCCTTACCGTCGAGCGCAAAGAGCCGGAGCTCGGAGTACGCGTCGTGCAGGTAGCGGATGACGAAGCGGTGATTGACGATCTGCGACCCTTCGATGACGTCCTGCGCTTCGGGCACGAGCTCGCGCCACGCATTGGGCGCCGCGTCCGCGGTATTCACCGCAATCACGCGACCCTTGGGTGCCCCGTTGTCGGTGTGAAAGTAAAACGTCGGACCCGTGTTGCCGATGAATCCGTACGACGCGTCGAACGCGTCGAGCAAACGGACGACCGGCGCATCGAGCCGCGGCTGCACCGGATCGCCAAGGTCCTGATAGTAGACGCGGTTGCGGCGATCGGTGCCGAGCCAGACGCTATAGACGGCGTACCGACCGTCGTCGCTGACTCCAACGGAGAAGCCCCAGTCGGGATGGTCAGGCCGCTCGTAGATCAGCCGGTCCGCGGACTGATCGGTGCCGAGCTTGTGGTAATAGACCTTTTGGTCACGGTTCACCTGCAGGAGCGGATCGGTGCCCGCTGGGGGCTCGGGATAGCGGCTGTAGAAGAACCCGGCACCGTCGTGCGTCCAGGCGGCCCCGGAAAACTTGATCCACTTCAAGTGATCGCTGCGGTCCTGACGGCTTTGCACGTCGCGGATCCGGAATTCCTGCCAGTCGGACCCGCTCCCCGAGGTGCCATAGACCATCGTCTGACCGTCTTCGGTGAACGCGATCGTCGACAATGCGACCGTGCCGTCGGTCGACAGCGTGTTCGGATCGAGCAGCACCTCCGGCTCGGCCGTCCCTGAGCTCTGGACGTAGAGGACGGACTGATTCTGCAATCCCGCATTCTTGAAGAAGAAGTAACGGCCGCCCTTCTTGAACGGCGCGCCGTACTTCGGATAATCCCACAGCTCGGTGAGGCGGCGGCGAATCCGCTCGCGCTCCGGAAGCTGCTCGAGATATCCGAACGTGACGCGATTTTCGGCCTCTACCCAGGCGCGCGTCTCCGGGGAGTCCACATCCTCGAGCCAGCGGTACGGATCGGCGACCCTGGTTCCGTGATAGTCGTCGACCACGTCATCCTTGCGAGCCGCCGGATAGGTAATGGACTGCGCGTGGAGGGTTGTGGTCATCAGCAGTGCCAGGAAAGGTAAGAGTCCGATAGTGCGCATGACGCGTAAACGTGCCCCGTGACGCGTTTTTGGGGTAGGGGGGCGGGCACGCGCGGCGCCATACTATCGCGTGAGCGCACCCACGCCCTTCAGCGGCGGCCTCGATGCGGCTCGCGCGATCCTCACCACGCGCTTCGGCCATCCACGCTTTCGCGTCCACCAGCTCAAGGTGCTAGGGCCGCTGCTTGCCGGCCGCAACGTGCTCGCGGTTCTTCCAACCGGCGCCGGCAAGTCACTGTGCTATCAAGTCCCGGCGCTCCTGGGCAATGGGCTGACGCTCGTGGTCTCACCACTCATCTCGCTGATGCAGGATCAGGTGAGCGCGCTGCAAGGTCGTGGAATCGCGGCCGCGTACGTCAACAGCCAGCTGGACGGCGGGCAGCGGCGTGAAGTGCTGGATGCGGCGACTGAAGGACGCCTCGCCCTGCTCTACTGCGCTCCAGAGCGATTGGCCACGCTGAGCCGCCGGATCGTGGCAGCGGCGACGCCCGTCGCGCTGCTCGCGATCGACGAGGCGCACTGCATCACAGAATGGGGCAACGAGTTTCGGCCGGTGTACCGGCGGCTGGGCACGTTCCGCTCAGTGCTCGGCCGCCCGCCCACCATTGCGTTGACGGGGAGCGCGACGCCGGCTGCTCGGGCCGATATCCTCCGAGTCCTCCGGATGCCTGAAGCGGAGGTTGTCGTCACATCGTTCGACCGGCCGAATCTCGTCTTCGGTGTCTGCCGCGTCCGCGATGACCGGCAGCGCTTCGCCATCATCCGCGAGCGCGTGCGCGATGCTCCGGGTGCTTCCTTGATCTATGCGCCGACGCGGCGGTTGACCGAGCTGATCACGCGGGCGCTGTTGCGTACGAGCGTACGGGCGGCGCCGTATCACGCGGGCCTGAGCGCCCGCGTGCGGCGTCGTGTGCTGCGCGCTTTTCTGGCGGACCAGGCGCACGTGATCGTTGCGACGAGCGCGTTTGGCATGGGCATCGACAAACCGGATGTCCGGCAGGTGCTCCACTGGGGGCCGCCGCCGACCATCGAGGCTTACTACCAAGAGGCCGGCAGGGCCGGCCGAGACGGCGCGCATGCAGAGTGTGTCGTGCTGTGGAGGCGAGACGATTTTGGATGGGGGAATATCAGTCCCGAGATGCGAAATTATGTCGAGGCTCGGACCAATCACCGCGCGATCATCCTGGAATACTTTGGAGAAGTCTGACGTTGCAACTTCGCCGTCTGCGCAACTGCCCAACTATATTTTCCACATGCACGATAGCCTCTACTTCTCGGATCATCATTTGCAGGTGCGTGAAATGGTTCGGGATTTCGCGCGATCCGTCGTCAGACCCACCGCCCGCCAGTACGATCTCGAGAGCCGTTTCCCCTGGGACAACATCAAACAGATGGCGGAGCTCGGCCTCTTCGGCATTCCATGGCCGGAAGAGCTGGGCGGGTCGGGCATGGATTATCTCTCCTACATCATCGTGATCCACGAGCTCGCCAAGGTCGACGCGAGCCACGCGATCACCATCAGCGCCCACACCACGCTCGGCACATCGCCGATCATGGACTTCGGGACCGATGAGCAGAAGCGCCGCTTCGTTCCGTTCCTCGCTGCGGGCAAAGTGCTGGCCGGCTTCGGATTGACCGAGCCCGGCGCCGGCTCGGACGCCGGAGGGACCAAGACGATGGCGGTCGACAAGGGCGACCATTACGTACTCAATGGATCGAAGATTTTCATCACGCATGCCGGTGTCGGGGAAATCTTTTGCGTCACGGCACGCACCGATCCCAGCGCGAAGCGAACGCACGGCATAACGGCCTTCATCGTCACTAAGGACACGTCGGATCTCGAGGAGACCAAGCGCGTCGGTATCGGCCACGCGCCGCCCACTGAGCTGCCAAAGAACCGCGGCGTGCTCGCCGGCAAGAAGGAGGATAAGCTCGGTTGGCGTGCTTCTGACACTCGTGAGCTGATTTTTCAGGACGCGATCGTTCCAAAAGAGAATGTGCTCGGACCGGTAAACAACGGCTTCCGGCAGTTCCTGCATACGCTGGATGGTGGTCGAATCGGCATCGGCGCGCTGGCGTTAGGACTGGCCGAGGGGGCGTTGGAGGAGTGCCTGACGTACACGTCCACGCGTAAGCAATTCGGCCGGCCGATCGCGGGCTTCCAGGGCGTCCATTTCGCCCTCGCCGACATGGCCACGGAAATCGAGGCCGCCAAGCAGCTCGTCTATCACGCAGCCTGGCTCAAGCAGCATGGGCACCCGTTTAAGAAGGAAGCGGCGATGGCCAAGCTGTATGCCTCCGAGCTCTGCATGCGGGCCACGACCAAGGCAGTCCAGCTGCACGGCGGTTACGGGTATACCACCGAATACCCGGTGGAGCGCATGATGCGGGACGCCAAGATCTGCGAAATCGGGGAGGGAACGAGCGAGATTCAGCGCATTGTGATTGCCCGGCAGCTCCTGGGCGGTCTGATCGATTGACCCAACTTTCCACCCTTCCTAGCTTTACCCTCATGCATTGGGCTTTGGCGTCTCTGAGCCGCCTCTCCAATCGATTCATCTCCTTGCCGGTTCCACCCCAGTTGCGAGTCGGTGGGCAGTGGACTGGCGATCTCGACTATTGCTGGGACAACCACAGGCTCTCCACTGGGTGCTTCCCAGCGGGGCGCGAGGGCAACTGCTTTGAAGCGCGAAATATTGATTTCCGGAAGCCAGCGGGAGACCCGCGTGGCCATTCTCGAGGACGACCGCCTTGTTGAGCTGCTGGTCGATCGGCCCGACTCCCACCGCTCCGTCGGTGACATCTACCTCGGCAAAGTCGAGGCCGTCCTCCCCGGCATCCAAGCCGCCTTCGTCGAAATCGGCGCTGAAAAAAGCGCGTTCCTTCACGCTTCGGACCTGATCGAAGCGGACGAGGACGAGGATCCCGAAGATCGCGAGTCTTCGGCCGATGCGGATGAAGAGAATGGGAATGGCAACGGCGGAGGAGACGCCAAAAGCGCCGGCGCAGCACCCACCGTGGCGAATCGCCGCGGTCGCGAGCGCACGCGCCGCCGGCCAATTCCCAACATCGGCGATGAGCTGAAGCGGGGTCAGACCAAGCTCGTTCAGGTCATCAAGGAAGCCATCGGTACCAAGGGACCGCGCGTCACCGCGCAGGTCTCGCTTGCCGGCCGCTTTCTCGTGTACATGCCGTTCGCATCGAAGGTCGGCGTCTCGCGCAAAATCGAGAATCGCGAGCAGCGCTCCCGCCTCCGCGAGATGGTCACGCGGCTCGTGCCGGCGGACTCAGGCGGCTGGATCATTCGCACCGTGGCGGACGATCTCACCGAAGCAAGCTGTAAGCGCGAGATCGACCACCTGCTCGGGCTGTGGAAGAAGATCAAGCGCAAGGAGTCGTCCGGTCGCGCGCCGCAACTCGTACAGCGCGAGACCAGCCTTACGCGCGGCATCGTGCGCGACCTGCTCTCCGACAAAGTCGACCTCCTGCTGGTCGACTCCAAGCTGTTGTATAACGAGATCGAGCAGTACCTGAAGCAGATCGACCCCGAGCTGCTACCCAAGGTCAAGCTGTACACCGACGAGACCCTGCTCTTCGACGCCTACGACATCGAGGCCGAGATCCGCAACCTGTTCAAGCAGCGGGTCGATCTGCCGACCGGCGGTTACCTCATCATTCAGCCGACCGAAGCGCTGATCTCGATCGACGTCAACACCGGCCGCTACACGGGCAAGCGCGATCCCGAAAGCACCGTCTTTCGCACCAATCTCGAGGCCGCGCGCGAGGTCGCGCGCCAGATCCGGCTCCGCGACATCGGCGGGATCATCGTGGTCGATTTCATCGACATGGAGACGCGGTCGAACCGCGACAAGGTGCTCCAGGAGCTGCGCACGCACCTCGGCCGCGACCGCGCCCGCACGCGGGCGTTCGCTGTCTCCGAGCTCGGCCTGATCGAGATGACACGCCAGCGCGTCCGCCCGTCGCTCTGGCAGTCGATGACGACCGAATGCCCCACGTGCAACGGTACGGGGCGGGTCTTCCGTCCCGAGGTCGTGGTCCGCCGCATGGAGCGGTCGCTGAAGCGGGCCGGTGCCGATCACAAGGAGCGACAGCTCTCAGTGCGGCTGCATCCTGAAGTCGCGCTCTATCTGGTGGAGCAGGAGCCTAACTTCCTGCGGCAACTCGAGAAGCAAACCGGCCTCGAGCTCGAAGTACGGGATGATCCGATGATGCGGTTGGATGAGTTCCGCATGATGGCTCGGCCGGCCGGCCGGGATGTGACGGAGCAGTATGCGGTAGCATAAGAAGCAGGGGCGCGGCATGCGGCGCCCTACCTTGACCAACTGCTTGTCATTGTTTAGGTTCCGCGCCCTATGAGTTACGCCATTTTCACCACCGGCGGCCGTCAGTTTCGCGCTGAGCCCGGTGTCACGATCAAAGTCCCGCTGCTCGATGCGAAGCCGGGCGACGAAGTCTCGTTCGATCAGGTCCTGGTTGCGAGCGACGGCAAGAACGTCCAGACCGGGGCGCCGCGCTTGAAAGGCGCCAAGGTCACGGCCGAAGTCGTGCGGCATGGCAAAGGCAAGAAGATCCGGATCTTTCGATTCGCGCGCCGGACCGGCTACCGGCGCCATGCCGGGCACCGCCAGGATTTTACCGAAATCAAAATCGCCGACGTGAAGGTCGGCTGAGGCATTCATGGCTCATAAGAAGGGTGTCGGCTCCTCGCGCAACGGCCGCGACTCGAATCCGAAATACCTGGGTGTCAAGCGTTTCGGCGGGGAATTCGTGACGGCGGGTAGCATCATCGTGAAGCAGCGCGGGACGAAGTTTCATCCCGGCCGCAACGTGCGGCGCGCGTCGGACGACACGCTGTTCACGACGGTGGACGGACAAGTCAAGTTCGAGCACAAGAATAAGGAGCGGATGCAGGTCAGTGTGTATCCGGTAGCCGTGCGAGAAACGGCGAAGAACTAGGGTCGGCGGCGGTACAGGGGCGGGAGGCGGCGGTAGGGAGAGATGATCCCTACCGTTTCTTGTTTGAGGGGTTATACAATAGCAATGCGCGCGCTCGCCGTTTCACTCGTTGCAGCCCTGGCCTGCAATCCGTTTGCCTTCTGGACCAACGCCACAACCCAGCGAGATGCCGCCCAGCAAGCGACCGAGCGTTTTCACCTGCAGCTCGACCTGAGCCAGTTCGATTCGATCTATCAGCAGGCCGATCCGGAGTTCCGGAACGCCGGTTCAGAAAAAGACGCGAACGGTTTGTGGCGTATGGTGCAGCGACGGTTTGGCACGCTGCAGAGCGACACGCTCCTCACCTGGAATGTCAGCTTCACAACAAGCAACGGGACGGTGGTTCGGCTGGTCTATCGCACCACCTTCGCTATCGACAAGGCAACAGAGACATTCACCTGGCGCATTCGCGACGGGAAGCCGGCGTTGCTCGGCTACAATATCAACTCGCCCGCATTGCTGCGGGCGATGGTCGATGAAAAGAACTAGCGTCTAGTATTTCGGCGGCAGCGTGCGATAGCGGTCCAGTAGCTCCGTCTGCCTGCTGCGGAGCGGAATGTCTCTCCCGCGAATGAAGACGTGCTCCACTCCGGTCGAAAACTCGAACGGATCGCCGCTCCACACGACCACGTTCGCGACTTTCCCCGTTTCGAGCGATCCATACCGGTCGGCCACGCCGAACACCTCCGCCGGCGTCAGCGTCACGGCCCGCAGCGCCTGCTCCCACGTCATCCCGTTCGCCACCGCATTGCCCGCCTGCTGCCGCAGATCGCGTGTGTTCTCGGTCGCGGTCTCCATGAGCGCGACTTTCACGCCGCCCTTCGCAAGCAATCCCGCGTTCTCGTAACGGATGCCGAGCGCGTCGTAGCTCGGGATGTTGTCGAGCGGCTCGACCAGCACGGGCACGCCGGCGGCCGCGATTTCCTGCGGAATCATCCAGCCTTCGGCGGCGCCGGCGAGGATCAGCTTGAGCTTGTATTCCTTGGCGATCCGCAGCGCCGTTTCGATATCGCTGCGGCGATTTGCGATGACGATGAGGGGCAGCTCCCCCCGCAGCACGGGCTGGAGTGCCTCGAGATCGGCGGCGCTCGCGCTGAGCTCCTCAATTTGCCGGCGCCGGTAATCGGCGCGGCGCGGCGCGTACTCCCGCGCGTCGTTCAGCACGCGCCGCAGGCGCTCCGCCGCGCCCGCGCGCGACCCGCCGCCCGCTCCCTTTGATGCTTCGCCGAGGTCCGCAACCATCGCGGCAGGCGACTTCACGCGCATCGCCTCGATCGTGACGCCGTCGAGATCGATGAGCGCGGCCTGCCCCAAGATCAGATTGCCGTTCGGCACGGCCAGCGTGCTGGTGATGCCCTCCATCCGCGTCACCGCGATCAGCATCGACGCGGGGTTGATGCCCTCGAGTACATTGAAGGCGGCGGCGACATCGTTACCGCGCAGCGTGTACTCATTCGTGTTGTCGACCGCGCCGATTTCGCGCAGGCCCATTTGCCCGGCGCCGTCGATAAATCCCGGAGTCACGACCTTGCCCGACGCGTCGATGCGTGTCGCGCCCGCGGGAACGGCGACGTTGGCTCCGACGGCCGCAATCCGGCCGTCACGGATGAGGACGGTGGCATTCTCGATCTTCGCTCCAGAGATCGGATAGACCGTTCCACCGGTGATGGCGATCGTTTGCGCCAGCAGGAAGGCAATCATTGTTGCCTCCCCACCCCTTGGCCGAGCGTGAAATCGGTCTTGGGCTGATGCGCCGGATCGTTGCGATCGTACACGAGCCAGCCGTCGTTGTAGACCTGCACGGCCTGCGCGTACACCGAGAATGGATCGGCCGACCAGAGCACGACGTCGGCCATCTTGCCGGGCTCGAGCGTGCCGACGACCGAGTCGATGCCGAGGATCCAGGCAGCATTGGCGGTGAACCAGCGGAGCGCTTGATCGCGGGTGATGGGAATGCCCGCACGCCGGCCGGCGTACATCGCTTTCGCGGCTTCCTGATTCAGTCGCTGAATGCCCCCCGGATCGTCGGAGTGGATGTCGGCGCGCGCGCCCGCCTGCTGCAACAGCGCGGCGTTCTCGTGAATGCCGTCCATCGCCTCTTCCTTAAAGCCCCACCAATCCGCCCACACCGCGGCCGCCGTCCCTTCACGGGCCAACACATCCGCGATCTTGTACGCCTCCACCGCATGATGGAACGCGCGAATCTTGAACCCGAACTCGTGGGCCAGATCGAGCATCTGCATCATCTCGTCGGCGCGATAGCAGTGATTCTGCACGTAGATGTTGCCGCGCAGTACCTCGGCGAGCGTCTCGTTGCGGAGATTACGCTCCGGTTTGTCGCCCTGATGATCCTTGTTCCACTTGTCCCAGCGCTGCCGGTATTGTTGCGCCTGAATGAAGGCCGACCGGTACCCGGCCATGTTGCCCATGCGCGTCGAGGGGCCGCCACGCTGACCGTACACGCGCTTCGGATTTTCTCCGCACGCCATCTTCAATCCGTAATGCGCGCCCGGGAACTTCATCTCCTGCACCGAGCGGGCGGGAATCAACTTGAGTATCGCGCTGCGGCCGCCGATGAGATTGGCCGATCCCGGCAGCGCCTGAATCGTCGTCACGCCGCCCGCGATCGCGAGCGGAATCTGCGGGTCCTGCGGCCAGAACGAATGCTCGGCCCAGACCTCGGCAGTCACGGGGTTCGTCGCTTCATTGCCATCCGACTCGGCAAATGTGCCCGGTGCAGCGTACACGCCGATGTGCGAGTGAACATC
>DATGEQ010000118.1:0-37414 GCA_035309945.1 Gemmatimonadales bacterium
GCTCGCCGAGCGCGACGTGGAGAAACGCGACGTCTTTCGGCGTGCCCCGCGCCATCGCATCGATGATCGCGCCGCGCTCGGCCGACGTGTACGACTCCTGCCGAAACGCGACGAGCTGCGCTTGACCGTCGGACAGCCGAACCAGCGCCGTGGAAATGCCGTCGAGCGAGGTGCCCGACATGACGCCCACGGCGAGGGTCATCGTATCACCCGTGGCGGATCGCCGACGACGGGACGGACAAATCCCCCCGCGGCCGCGAGCAGGCCGCGCGCCTCAGCGGCATCCACTTTCCTGCGAATCATGACGATCGCGAGCTTGACGCTGCCCTCGGCGCGCTCGATCGCGGCGCGCGCTTCCTCGCGCGTCACACCGCAACATTCCATCACGATCCGCTCGCCGCGATCGTGCAGCTTGCTGCTCCAGGCCATCAGGTCGACCATCAGGTTGCCGTAGACTTTGCCGAGCCGGATCATCGCGCCGGTGGTGAGTGTGTTGAGCACCAGCTTGGTCGCGGTTCCCGCCTTCATCCTGGTCGAGCCGGTGAGCGCCTCGGGGCCGGTCACGGGATTGATCACGATGTCGCACGTCTCGGCCAACACTTTCGGCGGCGTCGCACATGTGACCAGAATCGTCTTCGCGCCGATCGTCTGCGCGCGGCCGAGGGCCATGCGGACGTAGGGCGTGGTGCCGCTCGCCGCGATGCCGACGACGACGTCGCGCTTCGTGACTTCGGCGGCGTCGATCGCCGCGCCGCCCGCGTTCACGTCGTCTTCGGCGCCCTCGGCGCTCTTCACGAGCGCCGTATAGCCACCGGCAATTACGCCCGTCACCATGGTCGGCGGCACGCCAAATGTCGGCGGGCATTCGGCGGCATCGAGCACGCCGAGGCGGCCGGAGGTGCCGGCGCCGACGTAGATGAGCCGGCCGCCGGAGCGAAATGTCTCGACCAGCAAGTCGATCGCCTGCGCGATCCGCTCGCGCTCGCCATGCACGATCTTCGGGACGGTCGCGTCCTCGGCGTTCATCAGGTCCACGATTTCGAGACTCGACGCCACATCGATGCGCTCGGTGCGTGGATTGCGCTGCTCGGTGGCTCTCGGATCGGTGAAATCGCGGTTTGTCATGGAGGAGAATTAGAAGATAAGATTACGAATGCGAAAGATCCTCACACCTGTACTCGTCTTCGTCGCCACCGCCTGCGCAAGCACTAGCACGAGCAAACCCAGTCCCGGCGCCGGGGAGGCTGCGGGGCCGGCACTCAGGCCGGCCGCGGGTCGCGCGGCGCATCGCCGCGGGCCGGTCATCGTCGGCACCGCAAACATTCCCGAGACGTGGACGCTGCGCGCGAGAGCGGTGGACGCGCCGCACGCGATGGTCGTCTCCGCGCATCCGCTCGCCAGTCAGGCAGGTGTGGAAATCTTGAAGCAAGGCGGCAACGCAATCGACGCCGCCGTCGCGGTCGGATTTGCGCTCGAGGTCGTGCTGCCCGACGCCGGCAACATCGGCGGCGGCGGCTTCATCGTGCAGCGCACCGCGAACGGCACTGTATCCGCGCTCGATTACCGCGAGACCGCGCCGCAGGCCGCGTCGCGCGACATGTATCTCGACTCCGCGGGCAACGTCACCGACAAAAGCATCGTCGGACATCTCGCCGCCGGCGTGCCGGGCAGCGTCGCCGGCATGTACGCCGCCTGGAAGCGCTACGGCTCGCTGCCGTGGGCCACCGTGATCGCGCCCGCGATTCGCCTGGCGCAGGGCCACGTGCTCGACACGGCGCGCAGCCGCGACATCGCGGCCGACCGCGAACTGCTCGCGCGCTTTCCGGCGAGCCGCGCGCAGTTTCTGGTGCACGACAGCGCGCCGCCGCCCGGGACGTTGTGGAAGCAGCCCGATCTTGCCCGCACGCTCCAGCTGATCAGCGATTCCGGGCCCGACGTCTTCTATCGCGGCCGGATCGCCGACTTGATTGTCGCCGAGATGAAGCGGGGCGGCGGGTTGATCACGAAGGACGACTTGAAGCGCTATCAGCCCAAGTGGCGGACGCCGGTCGAGCTCACCTATCGCGGCTACACGATCTATTCGATGCCGCCGCCGTCCTCGGGCGGCGTGACGATGGGCGAAATGCTGAACATGCTCGAGGGCTACGACACGCTTCCCGCGTTCGGGACGGCGCCGTACGTCCACCTGCTCACGGAAGTGATGCGGCGCGCATTCATCGATCGCAATCGCTTCCTCGGCGATCCCGATTTTGTGGACATGCCGCTCGAGCGCCTGCTGTCGAAGTCGTACGCGGCGAGCCTGCGCTCGCAGATCGACCCGCAGCGCGCGACGCCGACGCCGCCGCAGAGCACAGGAGGCGGCGAGCCGCTGGAGACGACGCATTACTCGGTGGTGGACGCCAAGGGCAACGCCGTCTCCGTGACCACGACGTTGAACGGCGGCTTCGGCAGCGGCGTCACCGTGACGGGCGCGGGATTCCTGCTGAATAACGAGATGGACGACTTCACGTCCGCGCCCGGGAAGCCCAACATGTACGGGCTCATTCAGGGCGTAGCGAACGCCATCGCGCCAGGCAAGCGCATGCTCTCGGCCATGACGCCGTCGATCGTCACCGACTCGGCGGGTCAGGTGCAGCTTGTCGTGGGATCACCCGGCGGGCCGACGATCATCACGACGGTGGCGCAGGTGATTCTCAACGTGCTCGATCAGCACATGAGTCTCGCGGACGCGATCGCCGCGCCGCGCGTGCACCACCAGGCGCTACCCGATCAGACGTATTACGAGCGTGGCGGTTTGAGCGACGCGACGGTGCGCGCGCTCGCAGCAATGGGACACAAGCTGGAGCAGCGGCGCGGTCATTCGGGTTTCGTGGCCGGGATAGAAAGAACCGCCGGCGGATGGGTCGGAGTGGCCGACCCACGCATCGCCGGCGGTGCAATTGGCTACTAGTACATCCGAGACTTGGTCAACCTGGTCTTCTGCTTTTGCAGATCGCCACGATCGACCGCGACGGTCATCGGCTCCGTGACGGTGGCGGTGATGTGCGAGCCATCGGGGATGACGATGTCCATGTCTTTGGTCTCGGCGGCAACACCCGCGCCGGCGATACCACCCACCACGGCCCCGATAACGGTGCCCTTGGTGTTCTTGGACAGCACCTGGCCGATCACGGCGCCTGCCGCAACGCCGATACCGACCTTCGCGGCATCACTGCCGTTGATCGACTGCCTTTCGTATTGATGGTTGACCGAATCGATCGTGGCGCGGATCGGGAACGTCTTACCGTTCGCTTCGATCGTCGACAGCGCGACGGTCAGTGTGCCCGGAGTCCGGCGGTTCGGCGCCGGTTTGACGGCGACGATGCTGCCGTTGACCTTGGAGCCGTTCGGGATCACGACGGTGCCGGCCGCGTCGGTGATGTCCTGAGCGACGTTTGCCGTGAACGTGTCGCCCGGCTTGTTCTTGCGGGAGCTCAGCTCCTGGTTGACCGTCATGTCGACATGGGTGCCGGCCGGCACGGTCAGCGACACTGGCAGGGTCGACCGATCACGCGCAGTGTTCTGCTGGTCGACAGTGCGATCGGGCTGGCCAGCTTGCCCACCCTTTGGCGAGCAGGCGCCGAACGTGGCGACGCTCGTCAAAACGGCCAGGGCGATCCAGTTATTCCGGGTCATGTGGTCCTCTCGTTTCATGAGTGAACTGCATAGCCCCAAAAAAAGTCGAGACGCCGAGCACTCGGTATTGCCCGCAAGAGTTCAATCCTTGGACTGACTCAAAGGAGTTAAGCATGGCCGACGTGGTGGTGGTGGGCTCGGGAGCGGGTGGTGGAATGGCGGCGTATGTCCTCACGCGCGCCGGTGTCAACGTCACCGTCCTCGAAGCCGGCGTCCCGTGGGACAACACGACCGATTCTCAGATGCTCGTCTGGCCGTACGATTCGCCGCGGCGCGGCGCTTCGACCAAGCTCAAGCCATTCGGTGAATTCGACGGCTGCGTCGGCGGTTGGGAAATCCCCGGCGAGCCCTACACCGTCGCGGCCGGCAGCCAGTTCCGCTGGTGGCGGGCGCGAATGGTCGGCGGCCGCACCAACCATTGGGGTCGTATCTCGCTGCGCTTCGGGCCGCGCGACTTCAAGGGCAAGACGCACGACGGTAACGGCGACGACTGGCCGATCGGCTATGAAGACGTCGCGCCCTATTACGACAAGATCGAGCAGCTGATCGGCGTCTTCGGGAGCAAGGAAGGACTGCCCAACGCTCCCGACTCGATTTTCCTGCCGCCACCCAAGCCGCGCTGTTACGAGCTCCTGGTGCAGCAGGCCGCCAAGCGGCTGAACGTCACGTGCGTTCCGTCGCGCCTGTCGATCCTGACCCGCCCGTTGCCCGGTCGCGCGGCCTGCCACTACTGCGGCCAGTGCAACCGCGGCTGCAAGACGAACTCGAACTTCTCGTCCACCAACGTGCTCATCGCGCCGGCGCTCAAGACGGGCAAGCTGACGCTCCTCACGAACGCGATGGCCCGCGAGGTCACGGTCGACAGGTCCGGGAAGGCGAACGGCGTCACCTATATCGACACCAAGGACGGCAGCGAGCACCACGTCGACGCGAGCGTCGTCGTTGTCGCGGCGAGCGCGTGCGAGTCGTCGCGCCTGTTGCTCAACTCCAAGTCGTCGCTGTTCCCGAACGGCCTGGCGAACGGCAGCGGCACGGTGGGCAAGTATCTCACCGATACCACCGGCACCGACGTCGGCGGCTTCGTGCCGAAGATGATGGATCACGTGCCGCACAATCACGATGGCGTCGGCGGCATGCACGTCTACATCCCGTGGTGGCTCGACAACTCGAAGCTCGGCTTCCCGCGCGGCTATCACATCGAGGTCTGGGGCGGCGCGGGACTGCCCGAGGCGGGCTTCGGGGGCGGCATCCAGAACTATCCGGCGGGCGGTGGTTACGGCAGGCAGCTGAAGAACGACTACCGCCGCTATTACGGCGCCTACGTCGGCTTCTCGGGCCGCGGCGAGATGATTCCCAACGACGACAGCTACTGCGAGATCGACCCCGACGTCGTCGACAAGTGGGGGATCCCGGTGCTGCGCTTCCACTGGAAATTCACCGACCGCGAATATCTGCAGGTGAAGCACATGCAGGAGACGTTCCGCGCGCTCATCACCGAGATGGGCGGCACGCCCTGGGGTCAGATGCCGAGTAAAGAGGATGGCTACGGCATCGCCGCAGGCGGCGTGATCATCCACGAGCTCGGCGGCACGCGGATGGGAGCGGATCCCAAGACCAGCGTGGTGAACGCGAACTGCCAGGCGCACGACGTGAAGAACCTGTTCGTCACCGATGGCGCGCCGTTCGTGTCGCAGGCGGACAAGAATCCCACCTGGACGATCATGGCGCTCGCGTGGCGCACGTCCGAATACATCGCGGACCAATTGAAAAAGAGGGCGCTATGAAGCGGCGTGAAGCGGTAAATGCGATGGCGCTGGCCGCGTTGACGGCCGCGTTCAAGTGGACGCCCGCGGAAGCGGCGCGGGCGGCGAAACTGGCGCGCGAGGCGGCGAAAGGCCCGTTTGCGCCCGCGTTCTTCACGCCGCACGAGTGGGACACGGTGCGCGTGCTGGCCGATCTCGTGATCCCGCGCGACGAGCGCTCGGGCAGCGCGACCGAGGCCGGCGTGCCCGAATACATGGACTTCATGCTGAACGATCGGCCGGACGGCCAGACGCCGATGCGCGGCGGACTCATGTGGCTCGACAACGAATCGCAGGAGCGCTTCGGCAAGACGTTCGTTGCGGCGACCCCGCAGCAGCAGACCGCGATTCTCGACGACATCGCGTGGCCCAAGAAAGCGAAGCCCGAGATGAGTCAGGGCGTCGCGTTTTTCAATTTGTTCCGCGACATGACGGCGTCGGGATTTTTTACCAGCAAGATGGGCGTCACCGATCTCGATTATCGCGGCAACGTGTTCAACATGGACTGGAATGGCTGCCCGCCGGAAGCGCTCCAGAAACTCGGCGTCAAATACGAGGACTGAGTGAGCAAGCGACTCGGCATTGGCATGATCGGCAGCGGCTTCAACGCCAAGTTCCACTTGATCGGATTCCAGGGCGTCCGCGACGCCGACATCCTGGGCGTTTGGAGTCCCAACCAGAAGAACGCCGCCGGCACGGCCGCGATGTCCAAGCAGCTCGGCGTCGGCGACGCGAAGCCGTATCCCTCGATCGCCGCGATGGTCGAGGATCCCGCCATCGACGCGCTCTGGCTCTCCGGTCCCAATCACGCGCGCATCGAAAACGTCCAGGAGATCGTCAGCACGATCGAGCGCGGCAAAGGCAAGCTGCTCGGCCTCGCGTGCGAGAAGCCGTTGGCGCGGAACGTGAGCGAGGCCAAGCAGGTGGTGGAATTGGTGAAGAAAGTCGGGCTACCGACCGGCTATCTCGAAAATCAAGTCTTTGCGCCGCAGGTGGAAGTCGGGCGCGCGCTGCTGTGGGGCCGTGGCGCAAAGGCCACGGGCCGGCCGTATCTCGCGCGCGCCGCCGAAGAGCATTCGGGTCCGCACGCGCCATGGTTCTGGCAAGGCGCGCAACAGGGCGGCGGCGTGCTGAATGACATGATGTGCCACTCGTCGCTGCTCGTGCAGCATTTACTCACCGACCCGAGCAAGCCCAAGACGTCCGTCAGACCGGGGAAGATCACGGCGCACATCGCGAGTCTCAAATGGTCGCGCCCCGAGTACAGTAAGAAACTCAGCGCAGCGATGGGGAAAGACGTGAACTACGCCAAGACTCCGTCGGAGGATTTCGCGAGCGTGGTGATCGAGTTCGCGACGGACGACGGTTTCAAAGTGCTCGGCGAGGCGACGACGTCGTGGAGCTTCGTCGGGCCGGGACTGCGGCTCTCGGCCGAGCTGCTCGGGCCAGAGTACTCGCTGCAATGGAATTCGCTCGATACCGGCTTGAAGTTGTTCTTCAGTCGCGAAGTGCAGGGCAAGGCCGGCGAGGATATCGTCGAGAAGCAGAACGCCGAGATCGGCCAGATGCCGGTGGTGGCCAACGAGGCGGTTGCGTACGGCTACGAGGCCGAAGACCGCCATTTCGTGCAAGCATTCCTCAATAAGACGCCGGGTGCGTTGACGTTCGACGACGGCCTCCAGGTCGTCAAAGTTCTGATGACCGCCTACATGAGCGCCGAGCAGGGCAAGACGCTCGACTTCCCGGGACCGGGTGTCGAGACGTTCGTGCCCGCGGTGGCAAAGGGGACGTGGAAACCATGACTCTCCCGCTAGCTTTGCTGATGATGCTCCAAGTCTCCACGCAGTGGCCGCAGCATTCGATGGATCGCCCGCGCCCGCCCGTAATCGACCCGGGCCCGCCGCCGAGTGACGCGATCGTGCTGTTCGACGGGTCGAACCTGTCGCAGTGGCGCGCCGAAGACAGCACCGCTGCGAAGTGGATCGTGAAAGACGGCTACGTCGAGGTGAAGCCTGGGACCGGCATGCTCGTCTCGGCGCGTCCGTTCGGCGATGTCCAGTTGCATATCGAGTGGGCGACGCCATCGGTGGTCACAGGCGAGAGCCAGGAGCGCGGCAACAGCGGCGTGTTCTTGATGGGCATCTACGAGCTGCAAGTGCTCGATTCCTATCACAACGACACCTATCCCGACGGACAGGCGGGCGCCGTTTATGGCGAGAATCCGCCGCTCGTGAACCCCACGCGCGGCCCCGGCCAGTGGCAAGCGTACGATATCATTTTCCATCGCCCGCATTTCAAAGCGGACGGCTCGCTGGAGAGTCCCGCGCGGATGACGGTACTCTTAAATGGCGTATTGATACAGGACAATTTCGAGTTGGTGGGACCCACCGCGAACAAGGCGCGGCCGCCGTACAAGGCGCACCCGGACAAATTGCCGCTCAGGCTGCAGGATCACGGCAATCCGGTTCGCTATCGCAACATCTGGGTACGGGAGTTGGAACACTAGCCGCACGCCGCTTTAAGAAGACGAAGTGAAACTTGGCGTGCGAGCCGGTCTCGTTACCGGCGTTCTCCTGCTTTGCGTGGTCGTCGTGGTTGCGGTGCGCTTCGGGAAGCCGGAGGAATTCGCCAAGCTTCTCGAGCGCGCGCGACCCGCGTGGCTACTTCTCGCGCTCCTCTTCCAGGCGGGGACCTACGTCTGCGCCGGCGCGGTCTGGCAGCGCGCGCTCGCGCACCAGAATCATCATCGTTCCCTGCTCCAGATGGTCCGCCTGGGTGTCGTGAAAGTGTTCATGGACCAGGCGCTGCCGTCCGCGGGTCTTTCGGGCAACGTGCTCGTCGCTCGCGGGCTCGGCCACCGTGGCATGTCCCACCAGAGCGCGGTCGCCACCGTGCTCGCGGGATTGATCTCGTTCTACATCGCCAACGGCATCGCGATCGCGGCTGCGCTGGCGATTCTGTGGATCAACGGCCGCGTCAGCCGCTTGGTCACCATTCTTGCGACCGTATTCGCCATAGTGATCGGCGTGTTTCTCTGGGGACTGCTCTGGATCACACAGGATCGCAAGCGCATTCCGCGGTGGATGAGCAAGATCAAGCCGCTCGAGCGGTTCTTCGCCGGCATCGGCGAGCACCCGCCCCATGTGATGCGGGACGTCGGGTTTTTTGTGGAAGGGACGGTGCTGCAGCTCGCACTGATCGCGCTCGACGCCGCGACCCTCTGGGCGGTGCTGCAGGCGATGGGGACGACGGTGTCCGCGGCGGCGGCGTTTACGTCGTTTACGATGGCGTCCGTGGTCGCGATGATGTCGTTGTTGCCGGGAGGACTGGGCACGTTCGACGGGACGGCGATTGCGATGCTACGCGCGTTTCACGTGCCCCTCGAAGCTGCCGTCGCGGGCACGGTGCTCCTGCGGGGACTGACCTTTATCCTTCCCTTGATCCCGGGCTTCTGGCTGGCGCGGGCTGAGGCTGTGAAGTAGCCGAGGCCCGGAACATTGCCGCAAAGAAGATCAGCACCGCGGCGGCAAATGCAGCCGGCAAGATCCAGAAGCTGCGCCACAGCGGCAATGACAGGCTGGTCGCGCCCGCCAGGAAGCGATCGTACACATTGCCGGCGATCTGGGCCCCGATCAGCATGCCGACCCCATACGTGACCAGGACGAGGAAACCCTGCGCCTGACCGCGCACCGCGGGCGTCGATTTCTTGTCGACGTAGATCTGGCCGGTGACGAAGAAGAAGTCGTAACACGGACCGTGCAGCGCGATACCCAGCACGATCATCCAGAACACCGCGGCGGGAGCTGCGAGCGCGAAGAGCGCGTAGCGCAGCGTCCAGGCGAACATGCCCATCATCAACATCTTCTTCACGCCCAGCCGCAGGAACAGCATGGGCATGAGCAGCATGAAGATCGTCTCGGACGCCTGCCCCACCGTTTGCGTGGCCGCGATCGCCTTGACACCCGTCGCGACGAGATACAGCTGCGTGAAGTTGTAGTAGACCGCGAGCGGGATACAGAGCAGCAACGACGCGATGATGAAGACGTAGAAGGGCCGGTCGCCCAGCTGCTTCAGGGCGTCGAGACCGGCGATGCTGCGCAGCGAAACGGGCTGGCCGCGCCCGGGCGGCGGCGTGTGCGGCAGCGTGAAGCAGAACACGCCCAACAGAATGCTGGCCGTCGCCGCCGTATACAGGGGACCCGGTGTCTGCTCGGCGACCCCGCCCATGATCTTGCCGAGCGCGAAGCTGACGAATAACCCCGCCACGATCCACCCGATGGTGCCGAACACGCGGATGTATGGGAACTGCTGCTCCTGCGACTGGATGTGATGGAACGCGAGGCTATTGGCGAGCCCCAGCGTCGGCATGTAGCACAGGTTGTAGAGCAGCAGCAGCAGAATGAACGTGGTCGGTTGGGCGGCGAACTGCGGGGCGGCGAAGAGGATCAAGCCGCCCAGCAGATGCAGAATGCCAAGCACCTTTTCGGTGGCGAAATAGCGGTCCGCGATGAGGCCGAGGAAGAACGGCGCCGCGATGGCCGCCACGGGGTTCACCGTGTACGGCCAGTGCGTCAGCGTGCCCATGCCGTGATTCGACATGTAGACGGCGATGGACGTGTACCATGCCCCCCAGATAAAGAACTGGAGGAACATCATCGTGGACAGCTTGGTGCGGATCATCGCGTCATGAAGCCGCGACTGCGAGGTCTTTATTCAGCTTGATGATAATGTGCGCCCCCGCTGGAAGAACGATGTCCGAGTCCTTGGTTTGTGTCGCCACGCCGGCGCCCGCGATGCCGCCGACGATGCCGCCGATGATCGTGCCCTTCCGATTCCCCCCGATCACTCGGCCCAGGATCGCGCCCGCGGCCGCCCCCGCCCCGACTTTTGCCACGTCACCCGTGGTGACCCCGCGCCCCTTGTGAATCGTCTCGATCGAGTCGACCGCCGCATCGAGCGGGTACGAGGTGCCGCGTACAGTGATGCTCGCAACGCTCAGCGTCAAGGTCCCCGGTGTATGGGGATTGGGTGCCGGTTTCACAGCGGTAATCGAGCCTTTGACGACCGAGCCGGCGGGGATCACGACCTGCCCCGCGGCGTTTTTCACATCCTCGACGACGTGCGCTGTGAATCCATCACCGACTTTCGCCGTGCGCGATGAAATCGTGTCGGTCGCCGCGATGTCCAGCTTCGAACCGGAACCCAACGTCATTGTCGCGGGCTTAGCCAGCGGTGGGGGCGCGTGTGGCGTCGTGCGGTTCGTCCGGTTCGTCGGATTGCGGGTCGACGCCGGTGGGTTGGCCGGTGGATTGGCCGGCACGTCGCGCAGCTGCTGCGTCGATTCCGCCGGCGCGAGCGTCAAATTGCGAGCCGTTGTGTCGCTATTGGCCTGGCTCTGATCCTGATTCTTTTGGCAGGCGGTCAGGCCGAAGACGACGGCAGCCGCCAGAATCGCAAAGCGCTTCATAAGGTCCTCTCGAGTGCAGAGGTGGTTACGCGACATTTCAAGAATTCCTGAAATGACATTCTACAGCCGATCCCGCAAAAAGCCCGGCGTAAGTCCCTGCAAGTAGGTCGCAAGCAGCGTAAAGCTGTCCGTCAGCAAAAGAATACCGAGGAGGATCAAAAGAACGCCGGCTACACGGTCGACCCATACAATGTAAGGTCGGAATCGCTGAAACCAGACCAGAAACCGGTCGAGGGCGAACGCGGTGACCAGAAACGGCACCGCCAGCCCCAGGGCATAGGCCGCGAGCAGCCCCATGCCCTTCCCCAAACCTGCTTGCGTCGCGGCCAGCGTCAGAATGCCGCCGAGGATCGGGCCAATGCAGGGCGTCCAGGCGGCACCGAACGTGAAGCCGACGACGCCCGAGCCGAAATAGCCGATCGGCTTGCGCGCGAGCTGGATGCGCCACTCCCGCATGAGCAGCGCCGGTCGCACGATGCCCAACAGGTAGATCCCGAACAGGATCAGCAGCACGCCGCCGACTCGGCCCACCCAGACCTGATAATCCCGGAGCAGATGACCGATCGCGGACGCGGCGGCTCCCAGCAGGATGAAAACGAGGGAGAATCCGGCGACGAACCACAGACCGTGCAGCAGCGCCGTACCGCGCCGCCGCTCCGCCTCCTCGACCGACATCCCGGTTAAAAAGCCGACGTAACTCGGGATCAGCGGCAAGACGCAGGGCGAGAGGAAGCTCAGCAGCCCGGCCGCGAACGCGACAAGCACGCTAGCCGCAGAACGCGACGGCCGACACCACGGTGGTCCAGCGCCCGTCCGATCCGCATTCGGCCGTCGACGTGACATTCATCGTGCGCACGATTTCTCCGGAGAGGAGCCATTGCTCTCGACGCTCGTCCCAGGCTTTGTCGGCTTCGAACGGCACGCCCAGCACCGTCGCCAGCATCGACGCGGCGAGGTCTTCGGCGTATTCGCCCGAGACGGTTTCGCTCTGCCCGTAGCTGTGGTGCTCGGAGATGTAGCCGTGGTGCGAGGAATCGGCCGGCATCGCCACGCCGATCGAAGCGGCGACGAGACGGCTGGGTTCGTTCGTCGCAGATTCCGCGATCACGGCGAACACGACCTGGCCGGGCTTCAGCATGCTCATGCCTTCTTCCCGGTCGACCAGCTCGCAATGCGGGGGGAAAATCGAGCTCACCCGGACGAGATTGAAGTTGGCAAGGTGCGCATCTCGCAGCGCCATCTCGAAACTGGTGAGCTTCTCTTTGTGCCGGCCGACGCCTTTCGTCAGAAAGGCTTTGGTCGGGATGAACATTCGGGCATCGATCAACCTCGAACTACCTCCCTTCGTACCAGACCGCGGGACCCAGCTCGACCGGCGGCTCCGTATCTCCACCACCCCGGTCCACCGTCGCCTGCATGACCTGCGCGAGCACTTCCGCAGGACTCAACGCGACCTCGACCACTTCGATCTTCGACTGCCCACGGTCTTTGCCGCGCACGATGAGCATGTATTTCGCCGTGTAGACGCGCAACCGTCCGTCCGGCGCTTTCCGTGTGACGACGGCGGTGCCCCATTCCTTTCCCTCTCGCTTGATGGGGCGAAAGACATAGATCGTCTCGATCTCCCCAGGGGGGACCTGAGCCTCGACCGCGGCCGCGAGCTTCGCCCAGCCCGCGCCTTGCCCGGGTGGCGGTGCTAGCGGTGAGAAAGCGCCGGCGCCGAGGCTTGCTGCCATCGCTCCACGTAAAACCGCAATACGTGCATGAAGTCCTGCGCGTTGGTGACGACACCGTACGCCTGGTGGGTGCCGCGATCCCGCAGCTTGGTGACCACAAACTCCGTCTGATCGACGCAGATCGTGGTCAACGGGCGAATGTCCTCCGTAACGGGCGAGTCCACGAACGCGGGCAACATATTCCCCACCGCAATGGCGTGCAGCGCCGTCGCCACGAAGATGGCGAACGTCGCGGTCGCGGTATGCGCGCGCATCGCGTCCTGCGCCGCGAGTGTGTCGGCCAAGACGCCTGGCAGCGGGCCGTCGTCGCGAATCGATCCGGCGAGCACGTAGGGAATGCGCTGCTTCACCAGCGCGTGCATGATGCCGCTCTTGACGATGCCCTGACTCACCGCCTTCTCGATCGAGCCGGCGCGCCGGATCGCGTTGATCGCGCGCATGTGCAAGCCGTGCCCGCCTTCCACGCTCTCGCCGGAGCTGGACATGCCGAGCGTCGTGCCGAAGATCGCGGCCTCGAGATCGTGCACGGCGACGGCGTTGCCGCCCAGCAGGGTGTTGCAGTAGCCGTGCTCGATGAACCAGATCATGTCTTCGCGCGCGCGCGCGTGCACGAGCGCCGGTCCGATGACCCACAGAATCTTTCCGCCACGCTGTTGCTCTTCGCCCAGCAGCTGCGCGAGGACGCCGTAATCGACTGGCCGCTCGCGGGAGACTTCGGCGGCCATGAACCGGAATTCGTTGGGGCTGTGCGTGCCGCCGAGAAATCCCTCGGCGTGCACGAAGATTCCCTCGCTGCCATCCTCGGCCGCTCCGACGGCGACGTTCTCACCGCGCCGGACGCGCCGCGGCTCGGTAACGAGGAGATCATCCGATGCCGCCTGCACGATCACGCAATCCATCCGCGGCAAGCGCGGGCGTCGCCACCCGCTCGGCAACTTCACGTAGGTCGGCAGGTTCGTCGTCGAAAAAAAACCGTCGGGCAGAACTCCGTCGGCGGGCGCGGGTGTGAAGCGCGCCTCGGGCGCGTTCGAGAGCGGCGGCGCGGTGAAGTTCGGCGGTCGGTACTGAAAGCGTGGGCGACTCACGGCCCGTCAAAATACCCGATGAGAAACGCGCTTCACAAGAGTGAGACGGGATCGCGATCGACCCTCACCGCGCGATGCGCCTTCGCGCGCCAGGCCCGCACCACGCGGCCGAGCACGCGCGGCTCGGGCGCCTTCACAAGCACGTGCCAGCGCCAGTTCCCCTTGAGCCGCATGAGCGGGCACGGTGCGGGCCCCAGCACCGTGAGCATCCCGTCGAGCCGCTCGCGCGATGCGCGCCGCAGCCACCCGGCCACCTTCTCGGCGAGATCGGCAGTGCGCGCATGGTCGTCGGTCGCGATCACGAAGCGCACCAGGCCGGTCCACGGCGGATACGGCGGATTGGGCGGCGACCGCAGCGGCAGCTCGGCCGCCGCAAATTGCGCCACCGAGTGCGCGGCCGCGGCGCGGATGGCGTGATGATCGGGGGCGCGCGTCTGGACGAACACCCGACCGCCGCGTGGCCCCCGTCCCGCCCGACCCGCGACCTGAGCGACGAGCTGAAACGTCCGCTCGCCCGCGCGAAAGTCGGGGAAGTGCAATCCCGTATCCGCGTCGACCACTCCCACTACCGTGACGTTGGGAAAATCCAATCCCTTCGCGATCATCTGCGTGCCGAGCAGGATATCGACCTCACCCGAGGCCACGCGCTCGAGGATCTGATGGTGCGCCCATTTGCTCGAGGTGGTGTCGAGATCCATGCGTGCAATCCGCGCGCGCGGATACCGCGCGCCCAGGAAATGCTCGAGCTGCTGCGTGCCCAGGCCGCGGAGCCGCTGGGTCTGGTGGCCACAGATCCCGCAGATCTCGGGCACCGCTTGCTCGTGCCCGCAGTAATGGCAGCGGAGTGCTGGAGGCGTCTGATGCATGGTGAGAGCGATGGCGCAGTTCGGGCAGTTTGGCACGTTGCCGCAGGCCGGACACTGCACGAACGTCGCGAAGCCGCGGCGATTCAGGAGCAGAATCACCTGCTCGTTGCGCTCCAGCGCGCTCGTGATCGCGCCGTCGAGTGCTTCGCTCCAGGGAATCGGACCCGCGTCCGACACGCGCGGCGCGCTGCGCAAATCGACGACCTCGACCGGCGGCAACGGCCGCGCGCCGATACGGTTCGGCAGCGCGAACACCGCGAGCCGCTCGTTGCTCAGCGATTCGAGCGAGGGCGTGGCGCTTCCCAGTAGCAGGCGCGCACTTTCGAGCTGGGCCCGCATCGCCGCCACGTCGCGCGCATGATAGCGCGGCGCCGAGCCCTGCTTGTAGCTCGGCTCGTGCTCTTCGTCCACGACGATGGCGCCGAGCCGCTGCACCGGCGCGAAGACGGCCGACCGCGGCCCCACGGCGACGCGCCGTTCACCGCGTCGCAGCGCCCGCCACGCATCGGCCCGCTCTCCATCTGATAGACCCGAGTGCAACACAGCCACCTGATCGCCAAACACACCGCGCACGCGGGCAACCGTCTGCGGCGTGAGCGCGATCTCCGGGACGAGCAAGATCGCGCCCTGTCCCGACGCGACGACGCCGCGCAGCACATCGAGATAGACCAGAGTCTTTCCCGATCCGGTCACGCCCTGCAACAGCACCGGTTGTTCGAGCGGCGTCGCCTGAATTCCCGCCACGACGGCGCGTTGCGCTTCGGTCAGCTCGGGAGGCGGCGGCGACGAGAGATTGGCAAACGGATCGCGCATCTCGGGGAGGCGCTCGATGCGCGCGAGGCCCTGTTCGACCAGGCCGTCCAGCACCGCCGGCGAGATGTTCAGTTGGCGCACCAGATGCGAGACGGGAGCCGAGCCGCCGAGCGTCTCCACCGCTTCATAGACGGCGCGACGCTTGGGCGCCCGTTTGAAGCGGCGTTCTCGCTCGAGCAAGGAATCCAGCCCATTCGTCAGCACGAAGAGGCGCTCGGCCGCGGGTGCCGGGCCGGCGGGCCGCGCCACGCTCCAGAGCGGCCCGGGCAGAATCGCGCGCAACGCGAGGCCGAGCGGCGCGCCATAGTAGTCGGAGATCCACCGGCCCAGATCGAGCAGCGCGGGCGAAATCGCCGGCTCGGCATCAGGCGCAGCGATGATCGACTTGACCGCGACATTCGCTGACGGCACCCGGCTGACCGTTTCCGTGACGATTCCGACCACCCGCCGTCGCCGCAGCGGCACTACGACGCGCGCGCCCGGCACGACGCGCGCCGCGAGCGATTCAGGGATTGCGTAGATGTAGGAGCGGTTGACGGGGACCGGCAGGGCTACCGCGGCATTCATTTCTTCTTGACGCCGAGCCCCGGCTCCATCGGAAGGCGAATCTGCCCCTGATCGATCGTGGCACCGCGGAACGGATCGTCCACGGTGAGCGCGGCGCCATCGAGATCGGCGGCGTCGACGAGCGGGGTGAAATGCGCGGCCGCCGTGATGCCGAGTGAGGTCTCGATCATGCAGCCGACCATGACGAGCATGCCGTGCGCGCGCGCCGTCGCGATCATGCGAAGCGCTTCGCGCAGCGAGCCGCACTTCGCCAGCTTGATGTTGATCCCATCCACGCGGCCCGCGAGGCGCGGGATGTCGGCGGCGATCAGGCAGCTCTCATCCACGACGACCGGCATGTGATGCTTGGTCGCGACCCGGCGGATCTCCGTGAGCCCATCGAGATCCGTCGGTTCGAGCGGCTGCTCCAGGAACTCGACGCCGCATTCTTGGAGCTTGGGGATCATCTCTTTCGCGCGCGCGACGCTCCAGCCGGCGTTGGCATCGACGCGGATCGGCTTGTCGGTCGCGTCGCGAATGGTAGAAAGAATTTCCTCGTCATGATCGGTGCCGAGCTTCACCTTGAGAATCGGATATTGCTCGGCCTCGCGTACCTTGGCTTTCATCTTTTCGGGAGAATCGAGGCCGATCGTGAACGAGGAGAGCGGCGCCTTCTTGGGATCGAGTCCCCACAGGCGCCACACCGGCTGCTCGAGCATTTTGCCGACCAGATCGTGCAACGCCGCGGATAGGGCGGCCCGCGCCGACCAGTTCTTCGGCAGGACTTTCTCCCACCGCGCCTCGGCGCCCTCGAGGTCGAACGGATCGCTCGGCAAGTGCGCGGCGAGTTTCTCGAAACCCTTCAAGACAGTATCGAGCGACTCGCCATAGAAAGAAGAAGGATCCGCTTCGCCCCAGCCTTCCAGGCCGTCGCCGTCGACCAGCCGGACCCAGGCGCGCTTGTAGCCGTTGGTCGATCCCCGCGAGATGGCGAAAGGATGGCGCGTAGTGATCGACGTCTGCTCGACGAACAGCTTCAGTGGCATTTGCTCAAGATAGTGCCCGCGCGAGCGCGACGACACCAGCCGCGAGCAAATCGAGGCGATAACCGCCTTCCAACACCGCGACGATCGGACGTTTCCCCATGCGCTCGCGCAGCGCGTGCGTCCATGCCGTGATGTCATCGGGTTCGAGCGTGAACTCGCCGAGCGGGTCGCCGGCGAGTGAATCGAATCCGGCCGAGATGAACAGCACGTCGGGGTGCCAGTCCGACAGCGCCGCGTCCACGCCGGCGAGAAAGTCGCGGACATACGTCGCGCGCGGCAAGCCGCCCGGGCGCGGCACGTTGAAGACGTTGCCGACGCCACGCTCCTCGGCGGCCCCGGTGCCCGGATACCACGGATACTGGTGCATGGACACGAACCGAATCGTTGGATCGCGTTCCACCAGCGCCTGCGTGCCGTTGCCGTGATGCACGTCCCAGTCGACGATGAGCGCGCGCGCGCAGCCGCGCGCCTGGGCGCGACGCGCTGCAAGCACGACGTTGTTCACGAAACAAAAACCCATCGCGCGCTCGGCCAGCGCGTGATGACCCGGCGGCCGTGTCACGGCGAACGCGGTGTCCGATGCGAGCGCCTGATCGGTGGCTGCGAGCGCGGCTCCGGCGGATGCCAAAACGCTCTCCCAGCTCCGCGGGCCCATGAACGTGTCACCGTCGAGCGCGCCGCCGCCTCGACCCGCCATCGCCTCGAGCAGGTCGACGTAGGGAGCGGGGTGAACCGTCTCGAGCGCCGAGCGGTCCGCCGCTGCGCCTTCGACCCAGCGCACCGTCTCGCCGAGTGAGGGATGGCGGAGCGCCTCCAGTACGGCCTCGAAGCGCTGCGGCCGTTCCGGATGACCGGCGCCGGCGTAGTGATGGCGGCAAGCCGGATTCCAGACGACCGCGACGGTCACTTAGTTCTGATGATGCGTGGTGTGCAGCAGGTCGCGAATCGATTCGACTTCGCGTTTCCAGTCGCGGCGCGCGGCGGCGATTTCGGCCATCGCGCGGCGATAGCGCCGCCAGCCGATCACGACGAGTAACGCCGCGGTCCCACAGACACCCGCCCACACCCATCGCTCGGCCAGCGCGAACAGCACGGCGTCGAGCAGCAGGAACCCGACGGCGAAGATCGTGACGGCGCGGGTGAAGGAGTCGGTGCTCACCGGACCGGTTGGCGCCGTGTGGGCAGCACGATGAAGGGGGCGTTCGGCACCGCGCCGAGCGCGCCGAGGGTCGTCGCTTCGTCGAAGACGGTGGCGCCACGGAACTTGACGGTGAACGCGTCCTCATTCGCCGTCGTCTTGAGAGCGGCGCGCAATGCCTCGTGTTTCAAGCGGGTCACGGTCGTGGTGTCTTCGACCTGGACCGTAACCGTTTCCCACGCCGGTGTGACCATCACGCGAACTGCGTAGCGCTCGCCTACCGGCATCGGGGCAGTCATGCGACCTCCACTTGCGACGCGAGTGGCAGTGTGGACAAGAATCGGTCGAGCGCCTGGTCGAAGAACAGCGTCGATGCGCGGACGCGCGTGACGCCCTTCTCTTTGTCATCCCACGCGCTGATCACGAGCTCCTCGCCACCCTGCCCGCGAAGATTCAGGAAGGTGGGGCCCTGCTTCTCTACGAACGCCGAGCTGGCGGGCACCCGCTCCGCGAAGAACTCTTGAGCGCGCGCGAGCACGTCGGCGGGCGGCAGTGAGACCGTCGTCGTATGGATCATGGAGTTTCAAAATAACGACGAACAGCAATCAGCGCGCGGCGGGACCGTCCGTCGTACAGGTGTCCGCCTCGGCGAGGATCTGCTGCAGAACATTGAGGTCGAGCGGTTTTGTCAGATGATGATTGAACCCCGATTCGGCGGACCGACGGCGGTGCTGGTCCTGCCCCCAACCGGTGAGGGCCACCAGCACGATCTCACGCGCCCAGGGCTGCGCGCGAATCTCTCGCGCCAGATCGTACCCATTCATCTTGGGCAACCCGATATCGAGAATCGCGACATGCGGCTGAAAAGCGGCGGCCTCCCGCAGCGCATCTTCGCCGTCATTCGACGTCTGCACGTCGTGTCCCATCATCCGCAGCAGCATCGCGAGGCTGTCCGCCGAGTCAAGATTGTCGTCCACCACCAGGACTTTGCAGCGCGTCGTCGTCGCGACCACCGGCCGGGCGGTCCGCTCGGGTGCCGGACGGTGCGCGACCGCCAGCGGCAGTCGCACCGTAAACTCGCTGCCCCGACCGGGACCGGCGCTGTACGCCGATACGCTGCCGCCGTGAAGCTTCACGAGGCGCTCCACGAGCGCCAACCCGACGCCGAGTCCTCCCTGCGCCCGTTCCACCGACCCGCCGGCCTGCGTGAACATGTCGAAGATGCGCGGCAGCACGTCGGGATCGATTCCGATCCCCGAGTCCTTCACGACAATTACCGCCTGCTCGCCTTCCCGTTCGGCGGAGAGCCAGATGTGGCCGCCGGGGTCGGTGTATTTGGCGGCGTTGTCCAGCAGGTTCGTGAGGACCTGCGTGAGACGCGTGGCATCGCCTTCGACATACAGCGGCTCCGCCGGCGGGGTCATGCGCAGCTGATGGCCCGCGCGCTCCATGTGCGCGCTGCTCGCCTCCACCGCCGACCGCAGGACCGATGCCACGTCTATCCGCTCACGTCGCAGCTCGATCGCCCCCCGCGTGATCCGCGAAACGTCGAGCAGATCGTCGACGAGCCGCACCATGTGCTCCGTTTGTCGATCGATGATGTTCGTCGCCCACTGCAGCTCGTCAGGGCTCGGCGCCCGCGCCCGGAGAATCTTCACGGCATGGCGAATCGGGCCAAGCGGATTGCGCAGTTCGTGCGCGAGCAGGGCGAGAAACTCGTTCTTGCGTGTGTCGCCCTCGCGGAGCTCGCGCTGCACACGTTTCTGCTCGGTGATGTCGCGCGCGACCTTCGACGCCCCGACCAGCTCGCCCCTGTCATTGCGAATGGGGGAAATCGTCAGCGAGATGTCGATCAGTCGCCCGTTCTTCGCCATCCGGACCGTCTCGAAGTGGTCGATGCGCTCGCCACGGCGCAGCCGGCCGAGGATCATGTCCTCTTCGTGCTTGCGGTCGTCCGGGATGATCATCAAGATCGACCGGCCGATCGCCTCCTGCGCGGTATACCCGAACAGGCGCTCGGCGCCGGCGTTCCATGACGTGATGATTCCCTGCAACGTCTTGCTGATGATCGCGTCGTCGGACGACTCGACGATGGCGGCCAGCAGCTCCGTGGGCGCCGGGGGCGCCGGGGGCAGGGGGGGTGGTGACGGCGATCGAAAATCGGTAATCGGGACCTCGACGATCAGCGACGTCTGGATTGATTGATAGAAGGTACCTGTCAAGAATTCTAGCGCAGTGCGCGCAGCAATAGAACGCCCCGTCCGCCTCGATCCCGTGCCCGATGATCTTGCAGCCGCAGTGCTCGCAGCTCGGAGCCAGCTTGTGAATCGCACACTCGAAGCTGTCGAAGATGTAGCTGGTGCCGTCGCGGCTGATTTCGAATCGAGAGGTGGTACTCGTTACCGCAGACTTCGCATTTCGCCATGCGTTGCAAGACCCCGCCGTTTCTGAAGTGTTCCTGCATCTTTGGGTTAATCCCTCACGACACCTGTTGCCTTCGGCGCGGACGGATGCGCCATCGGATCGCGCCGCGCGAGGTGATTCGGCGGGGCCGGCGTACCGCCGCGACGATATTCCGCATACACGCGCGTGAATTCGGCGCCGAGCAGGATGACTTGCGCCGAATAGTAGACCCACACCAGCAGCACGACGATCGAGCCGGCGGCGCCGTAGCTCGACGCGACGGTCGAATGGCCCAGATACAATCCGATCACAAACTTGCCGATCGAGAAGAGCAGCGCGGTCACGAATGCGCCGGTCCAAACATCCCGCCACGCAAGGCGCACGTCCGGCAGCAGCCGGTAGATCAAGCCGAACAGCAGCGTCATCACCACCAGGGTGACGATCACGTTGCTGACTTGCAGCAGCACAGACCCGCCAGGCAAATCGCGCTCGATGCGGCTGGACAGCGCGGTCAACGCGGCGCTGACCAGCAGCGAGACGAGCAGCAGGAACCCGATGGAGATGACGAGCCCAAACGAGCGCAGCCGGCTGATGATGAGCCGCTCAATGCCCGACTTCTTCGTGTCGGTCTTTACGCGAAAGATCGTGTTGAGGGCGTGCTGCAGCTCGAGAAAGGCGCCGCTCGCAGCAATGACCAGCGTCGCGGTCCCGATGACGAGGGCAAGGCTCCCGGTCTTGTTCTGATGCGCGCTCTGCAGAATCGCCTGGATCGCTTGCGCTCCCTGCCGCCCGATGAGCCCTTCGATCTCCCCCACGATCTGACCGCGGACCGCGTCGGGGCCGTACACCGTTCCCGCGATTGCGATCACGATGATCAGGATCGGCGAGATGGCAAACAGCGTGTAGTACGCGAGTGAGGCGCCGAACCGCGGCACATCGTCCTTGGACCAGCCGGTGATGGCGGCCCAGAAGAGTCTCAGGATCCGCGGCACCCGGATGTTCATGCAGGCTGGGTCTTCAGCTGGGCGGCATGCTGGGCGAGCAAGCCGTTCAGCGCGGCGATGTCCACCGGCTTGACGAGGTGGTGATCGAATCCCGCGGCGCCGGAGCGTTTGCGGTCCTCGTCGCGCCCATATCCCGTGAGCGCGACCAGCAACAGCCCGGCGAGCTCCGGCTCGCGCCGCAGCCGCGCCCCCAGCTCGATCCCGTCCATGCCCGGCATTCCGATGTCGAGCAGCGCGACCTGCGGACGGAAAACGCGCGCCGCTTCCAATGCCGAAATGCCGTCGTAAGCCACGCGCACCTGGTGCCCGAGCAGGCGGAGCAGCGTGGCTAGGCTCTCGCCGGCGTCGCGATGGTCGTCCACCACGAGGATCCGGAAACGCGCGAGATCGCTTTTCCGCCGCTCCACGCCGGCCACCGGGCGTCCCGTGACGTCGCCGCCAGGCGCGCGCTGATCGGCCAGGGCGGGCAAGCGGACGATGAACTCGCTCCCCTTCCCCAGTCCCGCGCTGCGCGCCTCCACCGTTCCCCCGTGCAAATCGACCAATCGCTTGACGAGCGTCAACCCGATGCCGAGCCCCTGACGGACGCGCTCGGGAGAGCTGTCCGCCTGCACGAACATGTCGAAAATCCGACTCAACATATCGGGAGCGATCCCGATGCCGGTATCGCGCACGGTGATCTCCGCCTCCGAGCCGAACACGCGAGTGCTGACGACGATCCGCCCGCCGCGCTCGGTGTACTTGGCGGCGTTGTTCAGCAGATTCGCGATCACCTGTATCAGCCGGACGGGGTCGGCGTACAGCAGGACCGGTTCGGGCGGCTCGGCGACAATCAACTCGTGGCCCGCTGCTTCGACCACCGGAGCGCTCGATTCCAGCGCGCTCCGCAGGATCGCGCTCAACTGGACGCGCTCCCGGCGCAGCTCGATCCGGCCTTCATTAATACGGGACAACTCGAGGAGATCATCGACGAGGCGGATCACGTTGCCGGTCTGACGCTCGAGCGTGTCGATGACCCGGGTGCGCGTCTGCTCGTCGTTGCCGGCGAGGCGCAGCACGTGCAGGGCGTTGCGGATGGGAGCGAGCGGATTGCGCAGCTCGTGCGAGAGTGTCGCGAGGAACTCGTCCTTCTGCCGGTCCGCTAGGCGCAACGCTTCCAGCCGATCGCGGAGCTCTAACTGCCGCTGTCGCGCCTTCACGGCGGTGCGGAGTGCGCTGACCAGCGTCATCATCCGGACTGGCTGATCGAGCACCGTGACGTTGCTCATCGCCTCCATCGCTCGCACCGCGACGGGAGAGTCGGGGCCGAGCGGCGAAAGCAGGATGACCGGGATGTCGGACCACGGCGGCTGCCGCTCGAGGGTCTCGATCAGCAGCTGCGCGTTGCCGTTGGTCAGCGCTGCGTCGGTCAGGAGCACGGCACCGGTGTCGTCCGCGATCTCACGGCACAGCTCGGGCAGGTCGGCGCATACATGTGCCGTGAGCCCCGCGGCGGCGAGAATGTTCAAGCTCAGCTCGGCGTCGCGTGCCGTTGGCGGCAGCAGCAGCAAGCGGTTCGTCATTCGCGTCGTTTAGGTGTTTCCCCGAGCGCGGCGCTCGCGCGCCGGCGTCACTTGACCGACCAACTGCGGATTGCCTGAGAGCACGCCGACGAAGTCGGTGATCGGGTCGCCGATGGTAATGCGTCCCTTTTCAAAGCTGAGTTCGCGAATGGTCCGCTCGTGGACGCCGGTGCGCTTCTTGATTACGGAGACGGCGATGCGCACCTCCCCTTTTGCTTCAAAGAACCGGAGCAAGAGCACGGTGTCGGCGAGGTAGCTCGCATCGATCGGTGTCTGCGCGCTGCCTCCGACCATCCCGTGCTGCGCCATGAGCAGGATGCTGGTGACGCCGCGGCCACCGAGATAGGTCAGCAGCTCGTGGAGATGCAGGGTCAGCAGCTTTTCGCTGGGCATCGAGTTGAGGTAGCCGGTCAGACTGTCGATGACGACGATACGCGTGTCGTTCCCCTCGACGGTCTGCCGCACGTAGTAGGCAAGCTCTCCGGGTGAGAGCTCGGCGGGGTCAATCTGTCGCAGCGTCACGCGGCCGTCCTTCACGAGCGGTGCGACGTCGAAGCCCAGCCCGGCGGAACGCTCGAGGAACGTGGCGATCGACTCATCGAATAGAAAAATCGCCGTATGATCGCCGCGGGCCGCCGCGGCGCGGGCATACTGGGCCGCGAGCGAAGACTTGCCACTGCCGGCTGGACCGAGAAACAGCGAGCCGGTGCCGCGCGCGAGCCCGCCACCGAGCAACTCATCCAGCTCCGCAAGACCGCTCTTGATCGACGCGCGCGCGTAGGACTGGGTGTGCTCCGCCGCGATCAACCGCGGATACACCTCCAGCCCACCCGTCCTGATCCGGCAGTCGTGATAGCCTTCGCGTACGGCCCGGCCGCGCATCTTGAGGACCTGCAGTCTGCGCATGAATGCGCCGTACTCCGTCGCGTCGCGCTCCAGCGTGATGATGCCGGTCGCGATGCTCGCGATCGCGAGCTCGACATTCCCGCTGCGGGGATCGTCCACCATCAACACGGTCGCCCCGGTGCGCGCAAACAGATACTTGAGGGCGAGCACCTCGCGCCGGTAGCGGAGCGACGATTGGGCAAGCAGGCGGAGCTCCCCCAGCGAGTCGAGCACGACGCGGACCGGCTTGACCCGCTCGACCGCCGCGAGGATCGCGCGCGTCGTTTCGGTAAGCTCGACCTCCGAAGGGTGAAACATCGCGTAGTGCGTCTCGGGCGACAGACTCTCGTCGCGCGCGACCAACTCCAGGATCTCGATGGCGCTGATGTCCCACCCGTGCGATGCAGCCATCGTGCGGAGGTCGGCGGCCGTTTCCGACAGCGTCACGAGCAACCCGCGCTCGCCCTGGCGAGCCCCCGCCAGGAGAAACTGCAGGCAGAGCGTCGTCTTGCCGGCACCGGTGTCGCCCTCGACGGCGTACAGCCCGCCGGCAGCAAGACCACCGTAGAGAAGGTCGTCGAGTCCGGCTACGCCAGTGGAGAGCAGCATGGGAGCCGTCGGGGCGCGGTGGGCGCGGCAATGATCAAAGTCATTAGAGGAGTACCCGGTTTCAAAAGAATCGGGCCTCGTTGCGAGGCCCGTTCATTTCGTCAACCCTACAGCTGCGGCGTCCTGGTGCCTCGCCCGGCAAACAGCAGTACTACCCCGGCCACGAGCGCGACGGCACCCACCCACGGCGGGATGAAGCCGTGCCGTTCCGTCGTGATCGTTGCGATGCCGAGGTCGGCTTTATCGCGATCTTTGACGTAGGATACGCCGCGCAGGGCCAACACAATACCGCCGAACACGATCAGCAGCACCCCGATGAGACCGGCCGGTCGCATGAGCTCTCCTTCGAGTCGATTCATCCTGTAGTACCCGCCGCCACCAAAGCGTGCCGATTCAGAAACGGTCTCCGGTGTTGCAGCCCTGCAACACCCGAAGGGTGTAGGGATTGAGTCCAACCCGGTGTGCCTCGCCGCAGGCGGCGGCTATCGCTCACCTCCTTCGGATCTTCATTTAGCGTCGCAGGAATCATCTGGCTCATCGTGCTTGGGGCCGTAGTCACGGCTTTTCGGGCCAGTCCTTGTCGGGCCGCGCCGGCGGCGGCTGATCGGCGTCCAGCCGATCGGTGCGGATGTCGGCGTAGATGAAATTCTCCGGGGCCACGGGTGAGTCGGCGAGACGCCGCAGCATCGCCAGCTGACCGACGTGCGTCATCGTATCCGCGAATGGGCCCTGTAATAGCCGCTCCGTGCTGAGCGAGCACGCCGCGCCGCTCGCGAGCAACGCGCCGACATCCTCGAGCACCGCATGAAACCGCGCAACCTCGTCCGCAAAAGTCGGAAGCGGCTCGGGCTTCATCGGATAGGAGCCGCCCTCAAAGAACGTACGGACGTATCCCATCAAGGCGGTCATGTGTCGAATCAATTCCACCGGTGTGCGGACGCGATTGCCCGCGCTGAACGTCGGATAGTGCGTCGGTGCACCGCGCAGCGCTTTTTGCGTGCGGTAGGCTATGGCTGCGAGGAAATGGCGCAGGAGCTCACGATCCCGCGGCGCTGCGATCGTCATGTCGTAAACGGTAGATCAAGTACGCCACGACGGCCAGGTTGACGATCAGCGCGAGGATGCGGGGCGCGCTCTGTTTGTGGATCAACTCGTAGACTTCGAATGGCACGAAGGAGAGTGTGGCGATCACGGTGAGATACTCGGCCCACCGTTCTCCCATCCACAGGCCCACGCCCTCGGTCGTGAACAAGGCGGCATACAAGAACGCGCCGACCGCGACCATCCCCAGCCGATTGCCGCGCAGCCCGCTGATCAGCGCAATCACCTGGTGCGCCCAGCGCCGATCCACCCGCAACGTCACACCCTCGATCCACCGCTGGGCCCGCTCGGCCGCTTCCGGAGTGAGCAGCTGAAACGCGCCCGCCACGACGGCGAGGAACAGTACCGCCTTGAAGAACTTGAAGACCGCAATGAGTCGCAGCCACGTGGACGATTGCCGCATCCTACTTACGGAACACGAAGAACACGGCCGCGCACACGCACAGTCCCGCCCACACGTAGTTCAGTCGGACCGGCTCTTTCATGTAGAACGTCGCGAACGGCACGAACACGCTGAGCGTGATGACTTCCTGCAGAATCTTGAGCTGGCCGAGCTGCAGCTGGGTGTGCCCGATGCGATTCGCCGGCACCTGGAGCAGGTATTCGAACAACGCGATCCCCCAGCTCACGAGCGCCGCGACGATCCACGGTTTCTGGCTGAGATTCCGCAAGTGCGCGTACCACGCGAAGGTCATGAAGATGTTGGAGCAGATCAGCAGAATCACCGTCTTGGCGACGACCGGCATGCGCGAGTCCTGACGAAAGGTCGGATCTATTTTAGCACCCGCAGAATCTCACGCGCCGCGCGGGAACGGGTCGGCATGCCAGTCGTGACTCGTCCAGGCGTCGAGCTGTTCCTCGAGCTGGCGTCGCGGCACGGCGAGGATCTCTGACAGCGCGACCAGGCTGCGCTCGAGCCGCGAGACCGGCTCCTCGGACAGCATCGCCTCCGCGGCAATACCGCCGACCCACCCGACCAGCACCGGGGACCGCACCGGCAGCGACGTCCACCACGTGGGCAGCTCGGCGCCGTGGGCGTGCAGGAAGTTGATGCCGGCGCCGTCGATGCGCGATTTCCCGCGACGCTCCTTGACGAAGTCGTCCTGTTCCCAGAACGCCTGGCGGAATCGGAGCACGATCTTGAAAATCTGGCCGGTCTCGATGCCGCCGAGCGCCTTCTGCTTTGCCGGGATAGCGGGCTCGAGCGGCGCGGGCGCTGAGCGACGTCACCGCCACGCTCCCGGTCTTGCCCGCCCTCTACCGCCCGCAGTAGCCAGTGTTCCGCATCCCAGCATACGGCGTGCGCAACACCAAGCAGGCGATTGCGATCGGTCTGTCGAACGCGCGGCGGGCCGGCGTCGAGCTGCCGGCGCGAAATCGTCAGGACGCTCGTGAGGAATCGCGCGGCCGCCGCGGTAGGCGTCCATCGCGCCGGCGCACGCGTTAGCCGCTGAGCAGCGCGCGCAGCGCGGATTCGATTTGTGAATTTGGGACTGCGCGCGCTCCCGCTTCCCGCGCGGCGCGCAGCGCGGCGGCGTCCACGTGGGATCCGAACGCCAGCACCGGAATTCCCTGCTGGACGAGCTCGCGAATCCGCCCTTCAGCCTGCAGCTGGTCGAGGTGGACGACGGCGAGGTCGTACGGGGGCTCGCGCACCGGCTCGGCGCCTCCCGCGCGTACGGTTTCCTGCAGCTTGCCGCGAAAGAACAGATCGCGGCACTCGAGCAACACGCGCTTCAACCCGCGAGCTTCTGTGTCAGGTAGTCGACGAGCTTGGTCGCGGACACGCGATCCTGCTTCAGCGTGTCACGATCGCGCACGGTGACCGTTTGATCCTGTGTGGATTGGCCGTCGATGGTGACGCCGAAGGGCGTGCCGGCTTCGTCCTGGCGGCGGTAACGGCGCCCGATCGATCCGCCGTCGTCGTAGAAGACGTTGAAGTACCGGCGCAGGTCGTCGTGGATCTTGTGGGCGAGCTCCGGCATGCCGTCTTTGTTGACGAG
Source organism: Gemmatimonadales bacterium (assembly GCA_035309945.1). Taxonomy (GTDB): domain Bacteria; phylum Gemmatimonadota; class Gemmatimonadetes; order Gemmatimonadales; family GWC2-71-9; genus 20CM-2-65-7. The sequence goes on from DATGEQ010000118.1 coordinate 27,742, forward strand.
GGGAAAGACCGCCGCCTTGAGCGGCGCGAGCGACGGCTTGAGCTTCAGCACGACGCGAGTGTCGCCGCCCTCGGACGCTTCGTCGCCCTTCACCTCTTCCTCTCTATAGGCGTCGCAGAGCACGACCAGCGTCGTGCGATCCGCTCCCGCCGACGTCTCGACCACGTAGGGGATGAACCGCTCGTTGGTCTTGGGATCCAAGTACTCAAGCTTCTTGCCGGCGTGCTTTTGGTGATTCGAGAGATCGAAATCGGTGCGGTTGTGAATGCCCTCGAACTCCTGCCAGCCGAACGGGAACTCGTACTGAATGTCATAAGCATCTTTGGCGTAATGGGCGAGCTCGTCCTTGCCGTGCTGGTGCCAGCGTAATTTCTCACGCCGAATGCCCAGCCCCTCGACCCACTTCATCCGCTCCGCGCGCCAGTTCTCGAACCACTCGTTCTCGCTGCCCGGCTTCACGAAGAACTGCATTTCCATCTGCTCGAACTCGCGCGTCCGAAAAATGAAGTTGCCGGGCGTGATCTCGTTGCGGAATGCTTTGCCGATCTGCGCGATCCCGAACGGAATCTTCTGCCGCGACGACTGGAGGACGTTCAGGTAGTTGACGTAAATCCCCTGCGCCGTTTCGGGCCGCAGGTAAATGACCGCCGCCTGCTCTTCGACCGGACCCATGAACGTCTTGAACATCAGATTGAACTGCCGCGGCGCGGTGAGCGTACCCTTGCTGCCGCAGCCGGGACACTGCGCGTCGGGCTGGCCCGGCGTGCCTTTGATTCTGGGATCGTCGGCGCGGAAACGATTCTTGCACTGCTTGCAGTCGACCAGGGGATCGGTGAATCCCGACACGTGCCCGGACGCCTCCCACACCTTCGGATGCATCAGAATGGCCGCGTCGAGGCCTTCGATGTCGTGGCGCTCGTGAACCATCGAGCGCCACCAACGCTCCTTGATGTTCTTCTTGAGCTCGACGCCGAGCGGTCCGTAGTCCCAGACGGAGCCGAGGCCGCCATAGATCTCGGAGGATTGGAAGACGAAGCCGCGTCGCTTCGCGAGCGACACGAGCTTATCCATGATCTTCTCAGCAGTTGCGGGCGCGGGCATAAGGAGCCGGAAGTTAAATGTGCAGCGCCTCGCGCGCGACCTGTTCCGCCATCCGGGCAAGTGCCGGAGCGTCGAGCAAGCGACCGGTGCCGTCGCCACCTACGGCGTGCACGCCGATCATGCTCTCCACGCGGCCGGCGACGACCGCAATGCGCTTCTTCGCCGCTTGCGCGCGCCGCACCACCTCACCCGGCGCCTTTCCAACGAGCGACGTCCTGTCGAATACGCCCTCAGCCGTGATGACGAGGTCGGCTTTCGCGAGCGCCGCATCGAAGCCGGCGCGTTCCAGCACCCATTCCGCGCCCCGCACGAGCTCCGCTTTCGCGAAAAATACGAGTCCCGCGCCGAGCCCGCCGGCAGCGCCGCCCATCGGCAGAGTTCCGAGATCCCGCCGCCCAGCCTGCGCCCAGAGTTCCGCCAATCGCTCGAGCCCTGCGGCAAGCTGCGGAATCTCCTCTGGTCGAGCGCCCTTTTGCGGTCCAAAGACCGGCGCGGCGCCTTCGGGACCGAGGAGCGGCGTAGCGACATCGGCAAGCGCGACGACGCGTGCGGCAATCCCCCAGCCCGAGCCAAAGGACGCAAGATCTTGTAACGCCCCGCCCCCGTCGGGGAGCGGCTTGCCGGCAGCATTCTCGAACGTCCAGCCGAAGCCACGGGCGGCGCCGGTCCCGCCGTCTACGGTGGCGGTGCCGCCGAGTCCCACGACGATCGTGCGGGCGCCGCGATCGGCGGCTGTCCAGATCAGTTCCCCGACGCCGCGCGTGGTCGTGCGCATCGGATCGCGGTCTTCCGGCTCGACCAGGGCGAGACCACATGCCGAGGCGCTTTCCATGATCGCCGTTTCACCGTCGATCCAGCCCATTTCCGCCGACACCGATTCACCGATGGGACCTGTGACCTGTAGCCGTTCGCGCAGCGTGCCGGGAGCGAGGACCACATCCAGCAGTCCATTGCCGCCGTCGGCGACAGGGCATTCGAGCACGGTAGCGCCGGGAGCCGCGCGGCGGACACCGGTGGCGATGGCATCGGCGACCTGGCGGGGGCCGAGTGTGCCTTTGAAGGCTGCGGGAGCGACGAGGATGACAGGAGGCATCGCAGACAAGGTACTAAAAACGAGAAACCCCTTAGGTTGCCCTAAGGGGTGATCGCCTGCCGCACACCGTGCGCCCTAGAACCCGATGTGAGCGAAGCGAACGTCTTTCTCGCATGGGCGGCGCACGATCAACTCTGGCAGCCGGGCTGTCTCGAGAGACCCCTAGCTTTGCGCCCCGCCGTCACCGGCGGTTTGCCCTTTTCGAGAGTTCTGCCCCCTTACAAGCAAAAGGAGTGCCGAGTTGTAAGCCTCGTCACTTCAACGACGAGTCGAATGACCTAGGTAAAGTACTAAACTGTAAACTGCACTAAAGACTGCATAATGCAGCACAGAAACGCGAACTTTTCGAGTCACTCCCTCCGCCAGATTCAGCGCAATGCTATTTGCAGCACGCCGCCATTGATCCGCCAGATCATGTTCGGATTGAGGCAGTCGATTGATGAGTAGACGCGACAGCATGGCAACGCGTCGCGCGTGTTGGTACGCCTTCAGATCGCTGAATAGCACGCAGCGAAGGTACAATCGACGGGTCCGACCAGCGTCACCAGAATAATGCGAGCAGGACCTTTTCCTAACCGCTGGCAGCTGTTCACCGCTCAGGCGTCTTGGGGCCTTCCGCCAACGGTGTGCTCAGACTTCGATAATCTGATCTCGACGCGTGCCGACACTGACATAGCGAACAGGCGCGCCCGCCAAGTCTTGCAGTCTATCCACATAAGCCCTGGCCGCCGCCGGGAGATCTGCAAGACGCCGTACGCCGCTGAGGGGCTTCTGCCAACCAGGCACCGTCTCATAGATCGGCTTCACGCGTCCAATCGTTTCGACATCTGCGGGCATGCAGTCAATCGTTTCTCCGTCGAGCTCGTAGCCTACCCCGACCGGTATTTCCGCAAACGTGTCGAGCACATCGAGCTTCGTGACCGCCAACCCCGTCAATCCGTTGACTCGGACCGCATATTTGACAACGACCGCATCGAACCATCCACACCGCCGCGGTCTCCCGGTCGTCGCGCCGAATTCGCCGCCCAGCTCACGAATCCTTTCCGCGAGTACCGGCTCCGCCTCGGTCGGCAGTGGCCCATTGCCCACGCGGGTCGTATAGGCCTTCACGACGCCGAGGACGGCGTCGATCGCGGTCGGGCCGATTCCCACGCCCACCGACGCCCCGCCCGCCGTGGTGTTGGACGAGGTGACGAAGGGATAGGTGCCGTGGTCGACATCGAGCAACGCGCCCTGGGCCCCTTCCAGTAGCACGGATTCGCCGCGCTCGAGCGCCTCCCAGACCACGCGCCCGGCGTCGACCGTCAAAGGAAGGAGCCTGGGCGCCAGGCGCTCGAGCAGAAGCACGTGCTCTTCGGCGTTGGCGCGCTCTTGGTTGCCGCGGCGACCGGAGAGCAGCTCCAGCATTTGATTCGCCATTTCCACGCGAACCCGAACGAGTTCTTGCGCGCGCGCGAGATTGCGCAAGTCGCCGGCGCGCAGGCCGCGGCGCCCGTACTTGTCTTCGTACGTCGGCCCGATGCCCCGTCCCGTTGTACCGATCTTCTCCTCCCGTTCGCGCGCACGATCGAGGAGCTTGTGATAGGGCAACGTGAGATGGGCGCGCTCGGACACGTGCAGCTTGTGGTGGGTGCGCACCCCGCGCACCTCAAGCGCGTCCAGCTCGGCGAAGAATTGCTCAGGATCGAGCACGACGCCGTTGCCCACGATACACACCGCGCCCTGCAGGATCCCCGCCGGGATCTGATGCAACACGAACGACTGACCTTCGCCCAGATCGACTGTGTGCCCGGCGTTGGCACCGCCCTGATAGCGCACCACCAAATCGGCGCGCTCGGCGAGGACGTCCACAATTTTTCCCTTCCCCTCGTCGCCCCATTGGGCACCGACGACCACCACGCACTGGGTTTTCGGTCCGAACACTGGATGTCCTCGCAAGAAAAAGGGCCCCCAGGCGGGGGCCCAATCCCCGGGGCTACGCCCCAGGTTCCTCCGTTGAAAACTAGAAGCCGCGCAGCACGCGCGCCAGCCCCGCCGCGACGCTCGCCGCGCCATCGAGCCGCAGGCGCGCCACACCGTCGACGGGCCGGTGCACCACGCACATCGTTCGCCAGCCGCCTTTCATGATCGTCACACACTCGCGCGAGACTTGCGCGAGCGCGATGCCGTCGACGATAACGGGCAGCCAGCGCCACGTCCGCGCGTTAACCGCCGCCGCTACCGCGGCCATCAGTTTGCCGGGCCGGTGCATGAACGCGGTCGCGCGACCCGCATCGTCCAGGCCGTCCAGATTGATCACCGCGCTGTCGGCGAGCAGATCGGCGCGATCCGCGGCGAGCGCCCGCGCTCCGACGAGCCCGAACTCCTCGGCGTCGGGGAAAATCACACCGACAGCATTGCGTGCGGACAACTGATCGATCGCCATGAAGATCGCCACGACGGCGCTGGCGTTGTCGAGCGCGCCCGGCGAGTTGTCGTTGATCCGGTTTTGGGACACGATGATCAGCCCGAATGCCAGAATGACGATCGCCGGAACGATCGCGATCAGCAGCGCGAGCACACCCAGCAGCAACGCCCCGAAGCCGATGAGTCTCAAGGCCATCGAAATCGGCTGGCCCTTCGAGTCGTAATGCGCCACCAACCACACCGACGGGCGAACGGTCGGGCCGTGAGCGATGAGGTTGATGCCGTTCACGTGGCGCGGTGAGCCAACAAATGCGCGCGATGGTCTACCCGAAAACACGTGCTCCTCGATCGTGAAGCCGCGCGCGCGGAGCTCGCGCTTCAGGATCTCACGAACTTTCTGGTGATTGGATGTGCCGACGAGCCGTGGAATCGCGAGCTCGTGGAACAGCACTTCGTAGTCAGTCACCGCGCACGAGCGCGCTGATGCGCTCGCGGTCTTTGTCCGACACCGCTGCGAGGGGCGCGCGCACGGGCCCGCCGTAGAGTCCGACGGCATCCATCGCCGCCTTGACGCCGGCGGGGCCGAATTTGCCGACGATCTCTTTGTGGAGCGGCGTCACGCGCTCCTGGAGCGCGCCGGCGGCCGGCCGATTGCCGTTCGCGAATTCCTTCGCGAGCTGCACGCAGAGGGCGGGCGCAAAACACGCGACGCCCACGATGCCGCCCTGGCATCCGAGCTCGAGCGCCGTGAACAACAGCGATGCTCCGCCCACGAGCACGGTCCAACGCGGCACTGCCTCGCGATAGGCGGCGAGATTCTTGGCGTCGCCGGAGGAATCCTTGACCCCGATGATGCGCTCGTGTCCCGCGAGCTGCTGCAGCAGGCCGGGCGCGAGCGACAGATGGGTGTATTTCGGGATGTTGTAGACGATCACCGGCACCGGACTCGTGTCGGCGACCGCGCGATAATGGATCGCGAGCGTTTCCGGCGTCACCGCCTCGGAAAAGTACGACGGCGCGCGCACCAGCACGGCATCCGCGCCCTCGGCCGCGGCCGCACGCGACAGCGCGATCGTCTCACGCGTCGACTCTCCACCAGTGCCGGCGATCAGCCACGCGCCGTTGGTCAATTCCTCGCGCGCAATCGCAATCAGGCGTCGCTGCTCGTCCGCATCGAGCAGCGCCGATTCACCCGTCGAGCCGGAGACCACGATGCCGTCGACGCCCGCCGCCAGGAGCCGGGAGATGTTTTGCCGGAACGCGCCGACCGCGATGTCCCCGCTCGCCGCATTGAACGGCGTCGTGATCGGCGGGAAAATCCCCGCGGGTGCGCCCCCTCCATTGCGTGGCGTCACGTCGGCAACATCCCCGACAAGTCGTCGGTGAATCCCGCCGGCTTGACGTCGGCCGCCGCCGGCGCCGGTTGCGCCGCCGGGGCCACGCGCGAGCGGCGCCGCAGCGTCCGCACCTGCAACTGGAAGTCCGACGGATTCGACGAAGCCGCGAGCGCGGTCTCGTACGTCACGATGTCGTCCGCAACGAGATCCATGAGATGCTGGTCGAACGTCTGCATGCCGTATTGCTCGCGCGATTCCCTGATGTAGTCGTGCAGCGCGGGGGTGCGGTCCTTCTCGCGGATCATGTCGCGCGCCGCGCCGGTCGCAAGCAGCACCTCGATCGCGGCCGCGCGGCCGCGTCCGTCGGCGCGGGGCAACAGCCGCTGCGATACGACCGCGTGCAATGCCTCGGACAGCCGGAGCCGAGCGATCTCCTGCTCCTCGGGCGGGAACATCGACACGATACGACTCACCGTCGTGACCGCATCGGGCGTGTGCAGCGTGGACACCAGCAAGTGCCCCGTCTCGGCCGCCTTCATCGCTGTGTCGATCGTCTCCGAGTCACGCATCTCGCCGATCAATACGACGTCGGGATCCTGGCGCAGTGCCGCGCGCAGTCCGGTGCGGAAATCATCCGTGTCGACCCCGATCTCGCGCTGCGTGACCGAGCAGTTGATGTCGCGATGCAGGAACTCGATCGGATTCTCGAGCGTGAGAATGTGGCGGTGCTGATTCTGATTGATGTGATTGATGATCGCCGCCATCGTCGAGCTCTTCCCCGACCCGGTCACCCCGGTCACCAGAATCATGCCCCGTTCGGCGTTCCCGACTTCGGCGAGCACGGCCGGGAGCTTCAACGACTCGAACGTGGGGACATCGAACGGGATTACGCGCATGACGATCATGAACGACGAGCGCTGCCGCAGGATGTTGACGCGGAAGCGGCCGATGCCCGGCATGCCCCAGGAACAGTCGTAATCGCGCAGCTTGTCGATGCGCGCGCGATCGTCCTCGTTCGTAATGAGGCGCTGCGCGATCGCCTTGGTCTGATCGGGCGTCAGGCGTTGCTTGGTGAGCGGGACGAGCTTGCCGTCGATGCGGGCACGGAAGACGTCGCCCGCCTTGATGTGCAAGTCCGACGCCCCGCGGTCCACCGCGGCCTTGATGATTTTTTCCATTCAGTACCCGGCTTCCAGGTCCACGACGTTTGAGAGGGGCGCACCTGCAAGATAGCGCCTGATGTTCTCAACAATGAGGGCCGTCTCACGCTCCCAGAACCCGGCCGTGACGCCGCTCACGTGCGGGCTCACCAGCACCCGCGGATGACGCCAAAACGGGTGATCCGGCAGTAGCGGCTCCACGGCGAAGACGTCGAGGGCCGCGCCCCGCAACCGCCGCAGCTCCAGCAGCTCGAGCAGTGCCGTTTCGTCGAGCAGCGAGCCGCGCGACACGTTGATCACCAACGCGTGCAACGGCAGCCGCTCGAGCACGGTGCGATCGACGGCGCCTGCCGTCTCCGTCGTATGGGGTGCGGCAATCACCAGCACGTCGCTGCCGCTCGCGAGCTTCGGCAAATCCGGCAGCCGGCCGACCCAGGTGACGCCGCGCGGACCGCCCAGCTCCGGCCGGCGCCGCACACCGGAGACCGTCATGCCGAGTGCCAGTGCGCGACGCGCGACGGCGCCGCCGATACCGCCGAGCCCAACGATGCCGACCCGCAGATCGCGAAACTCGCGCATCGGGATCGCGCCGTCGGTGAAATCCTCTTTCGCCCAGCGCCCCTGGCGCTGCGCCGAGACCATGCGGTCGATTCCACGTGTGAAGTATCCGATTGCGGCGATGACGAAGTCCGCCATCGGGTCGGCGTGTACGCCGGCGGAGTTCGTGAGCACCACGCCGCTTCCCGCCAGGTGCTTGAGGCTCGAGCCGACGCCCGCGGTGGCCGAGTGCGCCCAGCGCAGCGTGCCCTTCCCCGCCGCGGCCACTCCCGACGGCACACCGAAGCCCAGGTAGATCTCGGCGCCACGCATTGCGGCAATCGCTTCGGAGGAACCCGCGCCGCCGTCGCCGTCGGAGACCGCGGGCGCCGCGACCTCCGCGACGTCCCAGTCCTCACCGAGTGCGTTCTTGATTTCGACGACGCGCGAGCGCGGAATCCGCCAGACCGCGCGCGGCGCGGCAAGGTCGACCACCAGCCGGCGCGCGCTCACTCCCCGGTGGACACGGTGCGGACGGAGTCGTGATGCAGCAATGTCACGACGGCCTGGTCGTACAGACGCTTCGAGCCGCGAACGTCGAGATCGATGACGAGGTCGACGTTCTCCTGGCGGTTCGAAATCGTGAGGAGCTCGAGCCCGGTGCGACGCACGAGCGTTTCGATGTCTTCGAGCACCGTCGGGCTGGGTCGCGCGTGCACCGTGATGCTCGAGCGCATCATGTGACTCTGGAGGATCTTCTCGATGCGACCGAGTCCGGCGAGCACGACGACCACGGCCAACGTCGTGCCGACCCCCTCGAGATAGTAGCCGCTGCCCAGCGCGATACCGATGGCCGCGACCACCCAGATCGTTGCGGCGCTGGTGAGACCGACGACGGCGCCGCGCGCGTGGAGAATCGTGCCCGCACCGATGAAGCCGACGCCGGTGACGATCTGCCCCGCGACACGCGTGGTGTCGGTGCCCGCGGGAATCGCGCCCGCGCTCCCGGTCAGCATCGCGAGCGAGAGGTGCGTGTACAGTACCGAACCGATGCAGATCAGGATGTTCGTTCGGAGTCCCGCCGGTTTGCCGCCGAGCTCGCGCTCGAGGCCGATCGCGCCACCCAGCACTGTCGCGAGCCCGATCTGGAGCACGAGATCGAGGCGGAAGATCTCGATGAGCCGACTGATCATCATGGCTTGAGAAATCCCATGTTGTCCCGTACGTCCGCGATGGTCCGTTGCGCGAGGTCTCTGGCTTTCGCCGCTCCGGACCTGAGCCGCGCCTTCACACCTTCAGGATCCTTTTTTAACTCGCCCGCCCGCGCGCGCATCGGCGCGAGCGTCTTGATCATGTTGTCGGCGAGGACGCGTTTGCAATCGAGACACCCCCACCCCGCGGTACGACACTTCTCCGCAACTTCCGCGACGGTCTCGGGCGGCGAAAAGCCCTGGTGCAAGGTGTAAATGTTGCAGATCTCCGGCGTCCCGGGGTCCTTGCGCGTCTTGCGCGCCGGATCGGTGGCGGCGGGCTTGAGCTTTTCCCAGATCGCCTCGGCCGACTCGAACAGCCCGATCGTATTTCCCAGGCTCTTCGACATCTTGGCCTTGCCGTCGAGCCCGAGCACGCGCTTCGTCCTGGTGAGGAGCGGCTGCGGCTCGGGGAAGAAGTTCTCGCCGTACCGCGCGTTCCAACGGCGCGCGATCTCGCGCATCAGCTCGAGATGCTGGACTTGATCCTCTCCGACCGGTACGAGGCTAGCTTTATAGAGCAGCACGTCGGCGGCCTGCAGGACGGGATAGGCCAGGATGCCCATGGAGACGCTTTCCTGGCGCTGGGCCTTGTCCTTGTACTGCGTCTGCCGCTCGAGCTCGCCGAGCGGCGTCACCGCCGTCAGCAGCCAATTCAGCTCGGTATGCTCGGCGACGTGCGACTGCACGAAGACGATGCACTTCTCGGGGTCTAAGCCTGCCGCAAACAGGCTCACCGCCATATCGAGTGTGAGCGTCGCGAGCGTGGCGGCGTCGTAGGGTTGCGTA
>DATGEQ010000119.1:0-20755 GCA_035309945.1 Gemmatimonadales bacterium
CACGAACCGTCAGGTGGCGAACGCCCGGCGAAAGATCGAGCTGCGTCCCGCGCATCTGCTGCCCGTCGATACTGACCTGGGCGCCCTGCGGGACATTCTGAAGCACGAGTCGGCCTGGTGTGCTGGGCGCCGGTGGCGGCGACTCGGACGCCGTATCCCCGCTGGTGTCTGCGGCTCGCCTGGTCGTATCGGCCGCGGCGAGCTTCGTGGTGTCGCGCGCGACCGTGGAATCGGGATGTGCCGGCGCCGCTTTGGCGAAAATCAGCCCCTGTTTGTACGCGTAGAATCCGCCGCCGCCGAACACCGCGCCTACGATGACGAGCCAGAGCAGTACGCCGGCGAGCGCCGAGCGCCGCGGTGCCGCGGTGACCGCGCCGCCCCCCGGCTCGCCGGTGATCGTCGGGGGCACGGCGCCGCCGCTGCCCACCGGGCGCGTCCCCGTCGCGCGGGGCAGCGGTGTCGTCGGCGCCGCAGACATCCGCACGCCGCCCAGCGACGGCATGGCGAGCGTCGCGTCGGTCGAAAGCGACACCGAGCGACCGCCCTCGAGCACCGTGACCAGCTCGTCGGCGCTTTGGAACCGTTGCGCCGGCGTCTTCGCCATCATCTTGCGAATGACCTCGAACAGCTGGCGCTTCTCGGGATTCTCGAGCGGCGGCATCGGAATCTCTTCCATGATGTGCTTGTAGCCGATCGAGAACGAATCCTCGCCGTCGAACGGCACGCCACCCGTGAGGCACTGATATGCCACGACGCCGAGCGAGTAGATGTCGCTGCGGCCGTCGAGCGGCTGCGCCTTGGCCTGCTCGGGGCTCATGTAGTGCGGCGTGCCGATCGACATGCCGGTCCCCGTGAGCTTGCCGCCCGACGCGGCTTTCGCGATGCCGAAGTCGGTGACGACGGCATGGCCGTGCTCGTCGAACATGATATTGTCGGGCTTGATGTCGCGGTGGACGATTTCCTTCTTATGCGCGTACGCCAGGGCGCGGCCGACATCGGCGAGGATGCGCTTGATTTCGTGCGGCGGCAGGCTGCCGCGGCTCGCGAGGACGCTCGACAGCGGCTTGCCCCGCAGAAACTTCATGACGAAATAGATGACGCGGCCCGATTTTCCGACGCGATAAATCGGAATGATGTTCGGGTGCTCGAGTTTGGCCGAGGTGCGCGCCTCGCGCTGGAAGCGCTCGACGAATTCCTTGTCGAACGCGAGCGAGAACGGCAGGACCTTGATGGCGACTTCGCGCTCGAGCTCGCGCTCCTTCGCCTTGAACACGATCGCCATGCCGCCGCGGCCGAGCTCCTCCAGGATCTCGTACTCTTTGTCGAGCTCCTGACGCACCATGTCGATTTCCGTGATTTCCCGCGGCTCGGTCGTGGCGCCCGTAGGAGTGGTCGCCGTCAGATCGAGCCCACAGGCGTCGCAGAACTTCGCGGTGTCCTTATTCTGGGTGCCGCAGCGGGAGCAGTACAATCCGATCTCCGAGGGGTCCGGGCTAACTTAGGGTTCGCCCTAGGACGGGTCAACAGATTCAGAAATCGGCGGCAAACGCCGAGTACACCTCCAGGTGACCGGTGGCGGGCTGCGCGACGCCGAGCCTGATGCGCAGTGGCAGATCGTAACTGATGGTCATGTCGCCGACCAGCTCCGCGCCGAACGAGCGCAGCCGATGCAGACGCGCGCGCTCTCCCGCGTTCCACGCGTCGCCCACGTCCCCGAACACCGCGAGCGACAGTTTGTCGGCGCCGAGCGGGAGATGCCCGAACGACTGGCCGATCAGCGCGAACGGCACGCGATACTCGGCGGTGAGCGTTGCCGCACGGCGCCCGATCAGCGCCGTGGACAAGTAGCCCCGTACCGGAAAGGTGCGCAACGCGCCGGCCGTCTGGCCGAATCCGAAATAGACGCCGTCTGACGACACGCCGCCGACGCCGAACACGTCCGGGAGTGGTCCAGCGAGTGCGCCGTACGCGCCGCGGATCGCGAGGACGGGATAGGCGAACGCCACGCGCGGGCCCAAGCGCCGGTAGAGATTGCCGCGGACGCGCACCTCGTTGAGCCACCGATCACTGCCCTGCTCTTCTCGCCGCCGGAAGAGCAGCGCCGCAGTCGCACCGTCCTGCAGCGAGATCGCGAGCGGCGCCGCAACGGCCGAGCCGATCGCCAAACTCGCGGACCCACCAACACGGTCGTGATCGATGCAGCCGGTGCAGATCGCGGCGAGATTCGTAGCGGGGATCGAGACGTACCGCCTTCCTTCATATTCAGCGGCGAGACGGATCGAGACGAAGCTACGCCATTTATGCGCCAAGACCGTCGCGCCGAGCGCGGCTTCGCGATGCTCCGAGGAGACGACATGACCGGTGCTGTCGATGCCGGTCAGCGACCAGTCGTTGGACGCCGACACGTCCAACACCGGATCGCCGAATGCCTGGTCGAGCAAATAGAACGAGCCCTCCGCCCGCGTCGGCGACGCTGAGACGAGCCCCTCCACGAAATAGCTGTAGCGACCGATCGCGTCGACGCCGGCGGTGGCGACGCCGAAGAACCGGCCGGCTGCGCCGGCGTTCACGCCGAGGGGAATCCAGAAATGCGGGCGCAGCGAACCCCACGCTGCGTAGCCGGTTTCGCGGACGGGTACGGTGGGCGCCGAATCGAACGCCGCCGAGGTGGCCATCGGCGCCGGTCGGAGTGGCGCGGCGAGCGGTTTCACCGCGCGCAGCTCCCAACCGTCGTCGCCGAGCGCCGCGAACACGATGCGCCCATCGCGCAGCGGCGCGGGCTCGCGCGCGCCACGTGGCTCGTCGGTGATCTGCGTGACGCCTTCGCCTTCGCGCCAACGATGGATCTGAGGAAAGCCGCCGGCCTGCATGACGAACAGCACGCTGCCGTCGGGTGCCCATACGGGATCGGCCACGACGGTTCCCGTCGCGGCTTCGGCGAGTACTTCGATCGACTGCGGCGCATCAAGGCGCCAGCGCGCGAGGGTCCAGCGCCCGTTTTGGTTGCGCGCCGCCACCGCCCACCGTCCATCCGGCGACGGCACGGTCGGACCCCATGTCGCCGTCGTCGTCTGGTGTGTCACACTCGGCGCTTCGCCGCCGGGCGTGAGCCGCAGGGCCGACAGCACGCCTCCGCCGGATCGCGGCTCCATCAGCCGGCCGCTCGTCGTCATGCGCGACCACTTGCCGTCCGGCGTCCAGCGCCAGAGATCGCTGCGCACGGTCCAGCGGCCCGTGTAGTCGAGCTGCCCGACGATCAGCGTATCGCCGGCCCAGTCGCAGCTGACCTGCGCATTGACCCAGTGCGACCGCAGCACGGCGCCGCTCGCGACGTCGATCACGCGCACTTCGCGCGCGGTCTGCCAGTCGTCGTACACGTACGCGAGGCTCCTGCCGTCGGGGGAAACGCGCGGCACCGGTTCGACGCGCAGGTGCCCCACGATCAGATCGCTGGTAGTGCCGGACCGCTCGGGCTTCGCGGCCGCCACCGATCGATTCCACACATCCGTCAACGGGTTGGGCACGCCGGCGTGGCGCAACGGACGTCCGACGCGAAACGGAATGAGCTGTCCGCTCTCCGCCTCGATGAAATGCGGGATCACCGAGTCACCGGCTGTGCGGGAGACGTATTCCCAGAAGCGGCTGCCGTAGGCGTACGGCGCGAGACCGTCGGGCCAGCGCGAGAAGTAGAGCGCGTTCCACGGCGAGCGCGCGCGATCGTACGCGGCGTCGGCCGCCACGAGCTCGCGATGGAAGGTGCCGTCGGCGCGGCCGCCGCTCGTGAAGCGCGACTCATAGTACGTCGCCAGCCCTTCAATCACCCAACTCGGCTGGTACTGATTGGGAAACAGTCCGGGCGCGCGGCCGAAAATGGCTTGCAATGTCTTCCACAAACCGCGCGAGCGATCGAGATGAAAGACGTGAGTCAGCTCGTGCACGATGACGAGCCGCTCCCAGCTGTCGTAGTTCTGCAGTCCGGGATCGGTGACCGGCGGCGTGAGGAAGATGGTGAAGCGATTCGACGGGTAGGTCGTGGTCACGCCGTTCGCGTAATCGGCATCGTCTGAGATCGTCAGGTCGACGATGCCCCGCGGCGAATGCAGCTCGGTCGATAACAGCCGGTACGCCCGCTCCGCTTCGTTGGCCGCGAGCAATGCGCGGGCGCGATACGACGGACGGAAGTGAATGCGGAAGTGCTGAGTATGTAACGTGCGCCAACTTCCTGACGGATCGACTTGCGCGGCCGCCGGGCGAGCCAGCAACAGCAGCATGACGCACGACGCCCGACGGACGATCACTGCGCCATTGCTCGCAAGTAATCCTCGATGCCCCGCGCCACTCCGCGAGCATAGCGGAGCCGCCCTTCCGGCGTGAGCGCCATCATCTCCTGCTCTGGAATCATCATGAACAGCCCTTCGGTCAACGCGGACGGGAACCACGTATCGCGCACCAACGCGTAATCGCCGCGGCCGATCCCCAGATCGTGAATGCCGAGCTCGGCCACGATCGCGCGGTCGAGCGCGCGGGCCAGCGCGGCGCTGCGCGGATGAAAGTAGTAGACGCTCGTGCCGTTGTTGGTGAAGGGATTGATGCCGTCGGGCAGCGCGTTGCCGTGAATCGAGACCAGCACGTCCGCGTCGTGATCCTCGGCGAACTTCGTGCGCGGATACAGATCGATCGGCGTCGAATCGGTGCGCGTCAGCAGGACCGTCGCGCCACCCTGCTCGAGCAGCGCCTTCGCTTGTTGCGCGACGGCCAAGGTCATCACCGGTTCCCACAGACCCGACCCTCCATGGGCGCCGACGGGCGGATGGCCGGGATCGAGAACAATGGTACGTCCGGCGAGCGGCCGGCGCGGATCGATCACGGGCGGCCGCCGGATCTCGAGCAAGAGGTCGCGCCCGCTCCAATGGGTGCGATAGCCCCATACCGGTCCGGCGAGCGACAGCGTGATCGTAACTTCGTCTTCGACCGGTTGCGCGTAGCTCATGCGCGTCACGTACGGATCGGTGCCGCCGTGCTGCATCCAGTTCACGTCTGACTGCGCGCCATAGAGCCGCAACGTCAGGCTGCGGTCGGCCTCCTCCACTTGATAGGGAATCCGCGCCGGCAACGGCACACGCAGCACCACCGACCGCGGACCGGCGGTGAGACGCACAGAGCCGACGGTTCCGCCGGGTGGCGGCGTGCCTGGTGCGAGAGGGACGACATCGCCGGTATTGACCCACGCGATCGCGCCGCGCGACAGCTGCAACCGGGTCTGCCCATCGTAGCGCGCGTTGGCGACCGCGGTCGTGCCGGTGGGAAAGAACCAGTTGTACGTCCCCCACGGTACCGCTCGACCCACGGTCAGGCTGTCGGTGTTCCCCGCGTGCGCGGTGTCGTCATTGAGCACCACGACCACTGGATGCGCCCGATCGAGGGTGTCGAGCACCAGCGGCCAGATGGCGCGAGCGGTGTCGGTGCCCACGATTGCCTCGACGATCGCATCACAGAGCGGCGTTGCGGGCAGCCATGCGACGTAGCGATCGACGGCGGGAGGAAGGCGGTACGCGCTCGTATCGGTCCCGAACGCGCGCACACCCCACGCCGGCTCTTCGGGCAGCGTGTCCGGCACGAACGGCACTTCCCCTTTTCTTCCTTCCATGCGGAGGCGAACGCGCGCACCAGGTGTCGCGCGCACCGACAGGCGAATCCCCTCCCCGGCCGGAAACGCGAGCGAATCGGTTGGCGTGAAGCTCGTGGTGTCGATCCAGACCTTGACGCCGGGCGGCGGACGAAACGGCTGCGCGATCCGCGCGACGAATGTCGACTCACGTTGCTCCGTTCCCGCATGCGCGACGATCTGAAACCGCGCAACGGAGTCATGCGGCAGTGGAATCCACGCGAGCCAGCTGCCGGTCGGAGCGACGTGTACGGGGAAGCCGTTGATCGTGACGGTCGCGTCGCCGCGCCCGCGGCCGACGCTGCCGAACAAGAACGACGAGTCCTGCGCCTGGATCGGGTCGGCCGTGTCGGGATAGACGATCGTGATGTGGAGTGGCTCGCGAACGGCTGAAGGGGATGGAGGACCGGAGACGGGAGATGGGCGCGAGGCGCAGCCCGACATTGCCGCAACGAACAGCGCGGCAGAAACGAGTCGCATGTGGCGCAAGCTACCGCCGAGCAATAGATTGGGCCACCTAATCTTATGGCTCTGGGCGCTTGCCAATATTGCGGCCGGCAGAACGACTCCGGCGCGCAATTCTGCTCCGACTGCGGCAAGCCGCTGACCAAGGCGGCAGCCGCTCGCGCCGCCGTCGCCGCCGGCGGAGGCGGCGGATTGGTCTCCCGTACCAGCGGGCCCGGAGGCGGCGGGAGCGCCGCCCCGGCAGCCACCGAGGGTACCTGTCCGCTTTGCGGATCGGCGGTGGGGGGCGGCGGGCCCGGAGCCGCCGCCGGCGGCGGAGCCGATCGCCGGTCCAATCCCGACAGACGGCCCGATCACTCCCTCACACTGATTCTGGTTTCCGAGATGGCCACCGAGGTCGCGCGGTTCGAGCGTAAGCAAGCGGCGACGACGATCGGCCGCACGCAGGGCGACGTCCGCTTTCCGGAAGATCAATTTCTTTCTCCGCTCCATGCCAAGCTGTCGTGGGAAGAAGACCAGCTCGAGGTCCGCGATCTCGGCAGCCGCAACGGCACGTGGGTCTTTCTCGAAGGACCCTACCGTCTCACCGATGGTGACCTGATCCTCATCGGCTCGCAGGTGCTGCGGTTCAAGCGGCTCGGCTACCCCGGCCCGCACAGCGCCGAGGCGGATGCGACGAAGCGTTTGGGCAGCATGGTGCCGAGCGCCGATATCGCCAGCCTGACGCAGCTGCGCAGCGACGGCAGCTCGCGCGACGTCATCCAGTTATCGCCGGGACGCGACGTGCACATCGGCCGCGAGCGGGGCGACTGGATTTTTCCGTACGATCCGTCGATGAGCGCGCAGCATGCGACCGTCCGTTCCGAAGACGCCGACTTCGTGCTCGTGGACGATCATAGCCGCAACGGCGTGGCGGTCGCGGCGCGCGGCGCCATGACGCTGCGCCACGGCTCGCGCATCATGGTAGGCGACAAGCTCCTGCGGATTGAACTACCGGCGCCAGCGGCAGGAGCGGCTGGGCTGTGAAGATCTGCCCCGTCTGTTCAACCGAATACCCCGATGACGTGAAGTTCTGCCCCAACGACGGGCAGACGCTACGCTCGGCGGCTCCGGCGAACGATCTCGTCGGAGAGGTCATCGCCGATCGCTATCACGTCGTGAAGAAACTCGGCGAAGGCGGGATGGGCCAGGTGTATCTCGCCGAGCACGTGAAGATGGGAAGACGAAGCGCCATCAAAGTGATGAACCCCTCGATGGTGCACGACCCCGACGCCGTCGCGCGATTCAACCGCGAAGCGTCGAACGCGAGCCGCATCACCCACCCCAACGTCTGCGCGATCTACGACTTCGGCGAAACGCCGGATGGTCTGATCTATCTCGCGATGGAATTCATCGAGGGCGAGCCCCTCACCGACTTGCTCGAGCGCGAGGGTGCGCTGCCCGTGGCGCGCGCCGCGGCCATCTTTCTTCAGACCGCCGATGCGCTCCAGGCCGCACACGACCTCGCCATCGTGCACCGCGATCTCAAGCCTGACAACATCATGCTGGCGCGCCACAAGCGCGGCAGCGACACCGTGAAGGTCGTGGACTTCGGAATCGCAAAAGCGGTCGGCGGCGATGCGGCCGGCCAGAAGGTCACGAAGACCGGACTGGTCATCGGCACGCCGGAGTTCATGAGTCCCGAGCAACTCTCGGGCGACACGCTGGACGGCCGCAGCGATCTCTACTCGCTCGCGCTCGTGTTCTATCGGATGCTCACCGGCACGCTGCCGTTCCACGCGACGTCTGTGCAGGAAACGATGATCAAGCGCCTCACCGACGAGCCACTCAAGCTCGCCGAGGCGCGACCCGATCTCTCGTTTCCGGCGGGGCTGCAGCCCATTCTCGACACTGCACTCGCGCGCAATCCCACAGACCGCTACCAAACCGTCGCGAAGTTCGCAGCGGATGTCGCGGCGGTCACCGGCAGGCCGGCAGAAGGAGCAGTGCCGCAGACGCGCTCGGTAAGCGATGCAGAGGGAAAGACGCAGCTGCTCGACACGACCGCCGCCGGTGCGACGCAGCGGCTCTCGGCCAGGAAGGCTCCGGTTCCAGCGGCGCCCAAGCGGCGCTCGCTTGCGCTGGCCGCCGTTGGCATCGTCGTCGTGCTCGGCGCCGGCGGCGCGTGGATGGCGCTGAGCGGCGGCAAAAAGGCGAGCGGCAATCCGGTCGACAGCACGCGCCGAGTCGCCAACGTGGTGCGTGACACAGCGCAAAAGACAGGGGTTCGACAATCTGGTGGCATCACGACACTCGCATCTCGAGAGAGCACCCACCGCGCGGCGAATCCGCCGCCCCCACCCGCGCCGGCGGCGGCCGCGAGCTACGATGACGCGGCCGGCAAACACGCGCTCGACCACCTCGTCGACGCCATGGACAGGCTTCCCGGTCAGATGCTGGTCGACTCGGTGCAGCAGATCTATCGCGCGTCGAGCCCTGGGGCCGCGAAAGGATACGCCGCGTACATCGAGGCGACGCTCTATCTGAATGTGAATGCCATCAAAGACGTGCGGGCGGCAAGCGACTGGATCAACAAGGCTGTCGAGCAGGATCCCACTAACACGACGTATCGTAATCTCAAGAGCGCCATCGATCGGGAACGACAATAAGCATGTTCGGGCGATCGAAATCCATTCGCGTCGAAATCTTCGGCAAGACCGATCTCGGTCGCACGCGCGACCATAACGAGGACCGGTTTCTCGTCGCCGACCTGTCGCGCAAGTCGGCTTCACTGCAGCCCGAAGTGCGCGCGCACGACGTTGGGCCGCGCGGTACGCTGCTCGTCGTGGCGGACGGCATGGGAGGCGCCGCCGCCGGCGAGCTGGCGAGCCAGATGGCGACGGATTCGATCTACTCCCATCTCGTGAAGACGTGGAATGCCGAGGGGGAGCTCACGCCGCAGCGTTTCGCCTACCGGCTGAAAGAGGCCGTCGAAGTCGCTAACGCGAGCATTCACGCCCACGCCAAAGCGCATCCCGAAGTGCGTGGCATGGGCACGACGACGACCGCCGCCGGCGTCTTGAACGATCACCTCTATCTCACGCAAGTCGGCGACAGCCGCGCGTATCTGATCCGCGGCGGCCAGGCGTATCAGATCACCAAGGATCAGTCGCTGATGCAACGGCTGGTCGAAGCGGGCGAGCTGACCGAAGAAGAAGCGGCGCAGAGCGAGCGCCGCAACATCATCCTCCAGGCGCTCGGCCCCGATCCCAAGGTGAAAGTCGACCTGACGCATCAGGAGGTGCGGCGCGGCGACATCCTCGTGCTGTGCTCCGACGGGCTGTCGGGACAGGTCAAGAAAGACGAGATCGCGCAGGTCGTGAATTCGACGCCGGACTTGAGCGCGGCGTGCGACAAGCTCATCGCCCTCGCCAACGAGCGCGGCGGGCCGGACAATATCACCGTCGTCATTGCGCGCTTCGAGGGCGATGGCCTGCAAAACTCGGACGGCACGCCCCAAGGCGACGTCGGCCATCAGGTCTATCCCCTCATCGACACGGAGACCAGCACCGAGCCGGTCCCCGTCTACACGGGCAGCCGGCCGCCGGTCTCGAACAGGGAAACGCGCAGCCGCACGGTGACCACCGTCCTGCTCCTGCTCGCCGCGATCGCGGCAGTAGCCTGGTACTTGACGCGCACGAAGTGAAAGCCCAGTTCAAGTTTCTTTCCGGCGCCCGCGCGGGACAGGTGGAAGCGTTCCGCAAAGCCTACATCGGGCTTGGCCGGCACCCATTGTCCGACGTGCGCTTCGACGCCGAGCGCGATCTCGAGGTGTCGTCGCGGCACGCCGCCATCGTGCGCAAGACCGAGGGCTTCGTGCTTCAGGACCTCGGCAGCCGCAACGGCACGTTCCTGAACGGGCAGCGCATCACGGCCGATACCGTGCTCAAGAGCGGCGACGTCATCGGCTTCGGCGCCAACGGGCCGGCGGTCGAGTTCGATGTCCTCGAAAGTGATGTCGATCTTCCGGCGACGACGGCCGCCGAGGGACTGGCCGAGCGCGCGTCGTCGCCGCGCGAAGTCTACCAGGCCGCTACTCCTCCGCCCCGCTCGACGGCAGCGCGTCAAAGCACGGGAATGCGCATCGCCGTAGAAGTCGCGCGGCAGACCGCGAACCTGCGCCGCACCACGAAAGTCCTGATCGTGCTACTGCTGGTCGTCGGCACCGGCTTCACGTGGATGCAGTGGGACGGCCATCGCCGCGCCAACGAGCTGCTCCAGCTCCAGTTGCGCGCCGATAGCCTCATGAAAGAGTCGAGCGGCCTGACGACGCGGTTTCAGAGCGAGCTGCAGGGCGTGCGCGACGCGCTCAAGACTTCGCAGGACGAAACCGCGCGCCTGCGGCACGAGCTCGATGCCTCCGGCGGAGACGCGTCGAGCGTCGCGCGGCTGCGCACGGCGCTCGACGCCGCCGAGCAGCGGCAACGCGCCCTGGCGGGCGCGAGCGGCGTGGATTATCGCGCCATCTCGCATCGCAACCAGGACGCCGTCGCGATCGTGCTGGTCGAGTACACCGACGGCGAGCGCTACAGCGGCACGGCGTTCTCGATCGATTCGATGGGCACGATGATCACGAACAAGCACATCCTGGCCGGCGAAGACGGCACCAAGACGCCGCGGCGGCTCGGCGTGATCTTCTCGGGCAGCACGCAGTTCTGGCGCGCCGAAGTCGTCGGCGTGTCGCAGGACGCGGATATCGGCGTGTTCCGGGTGTTGATCAAAGGCGGGACGCCGCGCGTCGCCGGGCTCGCGAAAACCGCGACTGCCATCGAGCGCGGCGACCCCGTCGCCATCCTCGGCTATCCGCTCGGCTTCGATTTGCCGATGGAGTCGCAGGGCGGCCAGCCGATCGCCGAGCCGACGCTGACGGTGGGGACGGTGAGCAAGTCGCTCACGGAAGTCGTGCAGGTTGATGCGTACGGGGCTCCGGGGTCGTCCGGCAGTCCGATCTTCGATCGCGATGGGAAAGTGATCGCGGTGCTGTACGGCGGCGAACGGGAGTCGAACGGCAAGATCATCTTCGCCGTGCCGGCCTATGTCGTGTCGAACTATCTGCAGAGTCTCAATCTCCCGCGCTAAATGCACTGGATCGTCGGTCTCGTGATGCTCATGGCGCCGCAGGATACGAGCGCCTTCGAAAAACACGAGGCGATGATCCCGATGCGCGACGGCGTCAAGCTCCACACCTCCTGGTACGCGCCACGAAATCAAACGGGGCCGCTGCCCATTATCTTCTCGCGCACACCGTACGGCATCGAACACGCCGACCGCGCATTCGGGAGCTACTACCAGGCGCTGGTGCGCGAAGGCTACATCTTCGCGTTCCAGGACATCCGTGGACGGTTCGGATCCGAAGGCACGTTCGTGATGCAGCGCAAGCCCGACCACCGCGACACGCACGGCGTCGACGAGAGCACCGACGCGTACGACACGATCGACTGGATGATTCACAACGTCCCGAACAACAGCGGCCGCGTCGGCATGTTGGGGATTTCGTACGACGGCTGGACCACGGGCGAAGCGCTGATCGATCCACATCCCGCGCTGCGCGCCGCGTCGCCGCAGGCGTCGCCCGATGACATGTTCCTCAACGACGACTTCCACCATCAGGGCGCGTTTCGGCTGAGCTACGGCTTCGAGTACGCGGTGTTGACCGAGGCGGCCGATACGAACAGCGCGTTCGACTTCGGCAAGTACGACACCTACGACTGGTACCTCGACCTGGGGCCGCTCGGCAACGCGAATACCCGGTATCTCCACGGCAAGCTGCCGAGCTGGAATGATTTCACCGCGCATCCGAATCACGATGACTTCTGGAAGGCGCAGGCGTTATCGACGTATCTGCACAAGACCACCGTGCCGACACTCAACGTGGCGGGTTGGTGGGATCAGGAAGATTTTGTCGGCCCAATCCAGATCTACGAGGCGATGGAGCCGAACGACTCGGCACACAAGAATTTTCTCGTCGTTGGTCCGTGGAATCACGGCGGCTGGGCCGGCGGGCCCGGCCGGCAGCTCGGCAACATCGATTTCGCAAGCAATACCGGT
Source organism: Gemmatimonadales bacterium (assembly GCA_035309945.1). GTDB lineage: Bacteria > Gemmatimonadota > Gemmatimonadetes > Gemmatimonadales > GWC2-71-9 > 20CM-2-65-7. The sequence continues at coordinate 12,218 of DATGEQ010000119.1, forward strand.
GAGTACTTCCGCGACAGCGTGCAGGCGCCGTTCTTCGCATACTACCTGAAAGACAAAGGGCCGCTCAATCTCCCCGAGGCGCTCACGTTCGAAGCCGGCGCCAACACGTGGGTGCGCAACGATGCGTGGCCGGCGCGCGCGCACGTCACGACCCGCAAACTGTATTTTCGCGAAAACCGCACCCTGAGCTTCACCGCGCCGGCTGGACGGGGGCAGACACCGGCGTACGACAGCTACGTCTCCGATCCCGCCAACCCCGTGCCCTATCGCAACCGGCCCGTGCAGCCGACGTACTACGCGAAAGGGAGCGGCTGGTACACCTGGCTGCTGCAGGATCAGCGCTTCGTCGATCACCGGCCCGACGTGCTGACCTGGGAGACCCCGGTCCTGGACAGCGATGTCGTGATTCGCGGCGCCATTCGCGCGCATCTCTTCGCCAGCACAACCGGCAGCGACGCCGATTGGGTGGTGAAGTTGATCGACGTGTATCCGGAGAACTACGAGAATCCCGCCGCGCCGCGCGTGACCGGCGGCTACGAGCTGATGGTGGCGAACGACGTGTTCCGCGGGCGCTTTCGCCAGAGCTTCGAGCGGCCGCAGCCGATCGTCCCCAATCGCGCGCTCGAGTACACGGTCGACCTCCACACGCAGGATTATCGCTTTCTCAAAGGCCACCGAATCATGGTGCAGGTGCAGAGCACGTGGTTTCCGATCATCGATCGCAATCCCCAGACCTTTGTGCCCAACATTTTCGAGGCGAAGGCGAGCGACTTCAGGTCGGCAACTCAGCGGATCTATCGATCAGGGGCGCAGGCGTCGTACATCGAGCTTCCGGTTTACCAGGAGCACTGATCAGCTGGAGCCGAGTCGATCCCCCTCCCGTTGTTTCGCCAGTAACCGTTCCGCAAAGTCCACGCGCTCTTCCAGCTCGGCCACGCGGTTTTGCATCGTCTCGAGACTCTGCCGCAGCTCGCCGATCTCCGCGTCATTCGGAGGTGTGGGCCCCCCGCCGCGCCGCGACGTTCTTCCCGAAATCACCCTGCCGATTTGAGTCGCGATGATGATGAACGCGACGCCGATCGCCCAGCTGGGAATGAAGAACATGAACGTCTCCCTACGATTTGGGCTTCGCCTGAGTCGTGCAATTCCGGCCCCCAACCTCCTCCGCATTCACGCCGCTCATCTGCAACCAGCCCGACTCTCCCGACTGCGGATCGCTCAGATACACCCACCACCGCTGAACCGGCTCGCGCAAAATCTGGAGCCCCGCCCGGCCGGTCCGCTCGAAATCCTGTCCCTGCCACCGTAGATGCGTGCTCTTCTGCTCGGTGTAGCTGAGCAGCTCGACCGTGTCGCCGACCGGTGGACCTCCTGCCGCTTGCGCCGCGGCCGAGGTGTCGCCGCCGGTGACGATGGCCATGCCCGGCGGTTGCAGGACCATCACACCGCTGTCCGTGTGGACGCTTGCGCCGGTGGCAACGCTCCCCACGCTGTCGGCGTCGGCACTGGGCGCCGTCCGCAGCGCGCCCCCCTGGAGCAGCGTCCAATCGCCGTACTTGCAGCAGTCGAACGGACAGACGCCATGTATGACGTACTCGACGTCTGGCGGAGCCGCCTCCGCGACGGCGGCGGGCGGAGCGGCAGGAGGAGGCGCGGCCTCCGTCGTCGTGGTGTCGGTATCGCTTTGCGCCTGCTTTTGGGCGGGCCGTCCGCCACAGCCGACCAACCCCGCCAGGACAATGGCAATTGCGCCGAGACGAGTCATCGCTCTCTTCGTTTGAGTTAGTCGTTCCATCGATTCAGCGCCTCAAGATAGCGACGCGCGATGGCGCCGGCCTCTTTTGGTGTTTCGCTGGGCTGGGGTACGGCATCGAGCTCGACGACGCCCCAGCCGTCGAACCCCGTCGCATCGAGCGCCGCGAACATCGCCCTGAAGTCGACCGAGCCGCGCCCCAGCTCGACAAAGCGATCGCCCGCGAGGTCCTTGATGTGGAGAAACAGGATGCGTCCCGCATGCTGCCGGATCGCGGCCGCGGGATCGCCGCCGGCCTGCTGGTAGTGCGCGACGTCGAGCAACAGCTTCACGTAGCGCGGATCCGCGGCGTCGAGCACGCGCGCGACTTCTTCGGGCGACTGGCCGAGCGCGCCCATGTGATTGTGATAGCCGAGCGGGATGCCGAGGTCGCTGGTGCGACGGCCGATTTCGGTGAGCAGCCGGCCCATGCGCGTGAAGTCGCCCGCGACCGGCGATCGGCCTTTCGGGCGCTGGTCGATAATCTGCAGGTAGCGTCCGCCAGCCGCGCGCAGGAACTCCGCATGCCGCGTGTGCAGCGCCACCATGTCCTGTTCGACTGCGTCGAGCGTGACGTCGCCGCTCGATAGCGCGACAAAGACGAGCCCCTTCTGCGCGAGCAGCTCTTGCAGCGCTTGCGGCTGCGCGCTCCAGGCGTCGAATGCCGGCTGCCTGAGCTGAATGCCGTGATAGCCGAGGGCCGCGATGTCATCGATCGCCTGGCGATCGTTGCCGTTCCACGTAATCGCGGCGTAGCCGAGGCGGACCCGCGCCGCAGGCCCAGCGCGCCGCTGCATGGCCATGGCACTCGTCGCTGCACCCACCGTTGCGAGAAAGTCACGTCTTTTCATTCATGAACCCTCAAAGCGCGCGGGATTGAGCAGCGCGAGCGCGGCGACCGCCAGAATGCCCGTCGCCGCGGGAGGCACGGCTCCCGTCAGCACGTAGCCGACCGCGGACAGCAGTCCTGCCGCCTCAACCATCGCCCACACGATGATAGCATCGCCGCGCGCCTCTGTCGTCCAGTAATCGTCGGGCGATTGATCGGCCGGCCGCTGCGGCATCCGCGGCATCAGGATGCCGAGGACCGCGGCCAGCTGCACGATCGCGAGTCCAGCGGTGACGTAGCCGATCGGCGGCCAGACGTCGAATCCCTGTTTCAGCCGGCGCAGCGCGAAGAAAACGGCGGCGAGCAACAGCAGTCCGACCGTCATCGCGATGTGAAGGACGCGGATAGTTCGCGCCATCGGCTATTTCGCCCGCACGCGATCGAGCACGAATCGGATCGCGTTCCCGACGAGCCCGGGCTCCGTATCCTGAATGCCGTGCCCGCTGCGGGTCGTCTCGATGTGGATGCCGTTCCGCGTTCTACGGAACCACTCGTCATGCAGCGCGCGCCACACTTCGTGCCCGCGCGCCGTTCCGTTGACGTAACGAGCAGTGGAGTCCGATTTCATGCTCGTAATCACCGCGATCGGGATGTCCGGCAATGGTGTCAACCCTTCCACCGCACCCGCGGCCTGAATGCGCACGGTCTCGCGAATCTCCGCCGCTTCTGGACCGCCCGGCAGCGTTTTCAACACCGAGTCGTAGTAGACGCGAAACGCTCCGGGGTAGGTGCTGTCGATCCGTCCCCATTCCTTTACTTGTCGTTCATGGCTGGCGTCGACGAGGACGAGGCCGGCCACGTCATCCGGAAACAGCGATGTGTACAATCGGGCGATGATGCCGCCATACGAGCGCGCCACCAGAATGAAGGGCGGCTGCACCGGCAGCTTGTGCAGCAGCGCGTGCAGATCCGTTGCGGCGTGCCGCACGCCGTACCCGTCGGGGCTGGGATCGGATCGGCCGAAGCCGGCGCGCGAGTACACGATCGCCGTGGTCAGCTCGCCGACAGTCGTGGCGACCGGAATCCAGGTGTCCAATGAATCGGCGAGACCGACCTCGAACACGACGGCCGGACCGCCGGCGCCGAATCGCACGACGTCGAGCTTGCGGCCCCCGATGTCCACCGCCGCGTGCGTCTGCGCCACGCCCGCCAGCGGAATGGTGCCGAGCCAGAATGTGAACGCGAGTAATCGCACCGCAGTGAATCTACACCTCACCGCCGGTACAGCAGCAGCTCCTGGATCTTGCCGTCCGGTGTGCGATACATCAGCGCCTGCGCCTTCACATCGCCGACCTTGAATTCGAGTACGGCAACCTCCATCCCACCGCGCTCCGCCCTGTTCACGACGGTGAGGTCCGTGATCGGCCCGAGCTTGCCGAGTGACGCCTGCGCCGCTGCCAGAAGCTCGGGCGTCAGGTAAGCACTGAAGTCTTCACCGAGCGTCGAGCGGTCGATCGTTCCCTCGCGCAAGCCCGACAGAAATGCGCGTGCCGCATCGAGCGCGGATGGCCCATGGATCACCGGCACGTCGATCTGCGGGAGCAGCTTCTGCACGATCGCGCCGTTGATCTCATCGAACGCGGCGAAATCGGTGTTGGCGAGCAGCACCACGGCGGACCGCGTCGCGGGAATCACGGTGTTCTGCGCGACGAAGCCGCTCACCGCACCTCCGTGGCGCAGGATCACCGCCTGGCCGCGATCGCTGACGCCATCGCCGCAGCCGTAGCCCGTGGAACGCCCATCGGAGAGGCGATGGGCCGTCGTCAATACACGATAGGACTCCGGGTTCAAGACCTTGCCGCCGATCAGCGCCAGGTCCCAGGTCAACAGATCCGTCGGCGTCGACCAAATGGCGCCCGCGCTACCGGCCCAGCCGGCTCCTTCCGGCGTGGCGGGAATGGGCGGGCCGAGCGCGAATGAGGTGTAGCCACTCGCCATGGATGAATCGCCTGCTAGCGGCGCGTAGCGCGTGTGCGTCATACCGAGCGGCGTGAAGAAGCGCTGCTGGAGAACCGCGCCGAACGATTGGCCGCTCACCTTTTCAATCACGCGACCGAGGATGAGGAAATTCGTGTTGCTGTAGGACCAGCGAGTATCGGGCTCGAAGTCGAGCGGGCGCTTCGCGTACTCGGCAATGATGCTGTCGGCGCTGCGGGCCGTGAGCATCTCGCGATCCACAAAATCGAGCGGATAGTAATCACGATAACCGGACACGTGCTGCCCCAGCTCCAGCAGCGTGATGTCGCCCGCCCTGGTCAGGTTCGGCATGTACTTGGACACGCGATCGTCCAACGCGAGTTTCTTTTCGGCCGCGAGCTGGAGCAGCGCGCTGCAGGTGAACTGTTTGGTGACGGAGCCGATCGCGAACATCGTCTGCGGGCTGATCGGACTCCGGCTGCTCAGCGAGCGCACGCCGTATCCGCGCGCGAATACGATCTTGCCGTCCTGCGCGATGCCCACCGAAAGGCCCACCAGCCCACGACCCTGCACCGTCGCCCGAATGAGACTGTCGACCGCGGTTGTGTCGATAGGCGTCAGGGACGAGGCGAGCGTTGCAGTCGTTTCGCGGGGAGACACAACTACAGCCGCGGCAAGTGCGATCACAGCGAGCAATCGGGCGACGGGAGAAAGCATGAGCTCCTCGCGAAGGGGGCAAGCGAAGCTAGCGGCGCAGCCCAATTGCAGTAAGATCGCGAACATGAAAAAATCCATCGGCGACAACATGATCCCCAAGGATTGGGACCTCGCGCGCGGTCTCGATCTGATCAAGCAAGCCGGCTACGACGGCGTCGAATTCTGGCTCGGCGACATGCCGTGGTTTCAGCTGACGACCACGGATGCCGACGTCCGCGAGCTGCGCCGCAAAGTCGCCAATGCCGGGCTCGTCGTCTCCAACGTCTCGACCGGGCTGCACTGGGCATCGCCGCTCTCGGCGCGCGATCCCAAGGTGCGCGCCCAGGCCTCGCACATCGTCGAACGTCAGATCGAGACAGCCACGCTGCTCGGCGCCGACGCGATCCTCGTCGTTGCGGGACTCGTCACGGCGGAAGTCCCCTACAACGAAGTGTACCAGCGCTGCGTCGACGCGTTGCGACCGCTCGGCGAAAGCGCGGCGCGCGCCGGTGTGAAAATCGGCTGCGAGAATTGCAACGCCGAGCAGCGGTTTTTGATGGGCCCGCGCGAATTTGCGGAATTCTTGAACGACATAAACAGCCCCGCGGTCGGGATTCACCTCGACGTCGGCAACATCCACGAGACCGGGTTCGCCGAACAGTGGATCGAGATTCATGGTCCCCGGATCACGCGCATTCATCTGAAAGACACGCTGAAACATCGCGGCCGGTGCGGCGACCAGAGCGTCTACACGAATCTGTTTCTCGGCGACAACAACTGGCCCGCGATTCGCGCCGCGCTCACCAAGGTAGGCTACGACGGCTGGCTGATCGCCGAGATGGAGGCGCGCTATCGCTATGCGCCCGATCAGCAGTTCTACGACACGGCACAGGCGATGGATCGCCTGATTGCGAGCCGGTTCTAGATGAATCTGAGTCGCCGGGAGTTTGTGGCGTACACTGCGGCGATCGGCCTACCCGCAAACGTGCGGCCGCCGGCGGCGCGTCACGGTTGCGTGATTCTGCCTGTGCGTGGACAATGCTCGCTCCCCGAATCGGCGACGGGATACGCGCGAGCGTTGGCCGACGTGAATGCATCGCTGCTGGTGATCCCAGCCGTGCTGGAGATTCCGCAAAACCTTCAGGCTCTGATCGCGCAGCGATTGCAGACTCGGGGGACGGTGCTCGTCGAGTCGGGCGCAGGCTTCAGCGCCGGCACGGCTTTCAACCGCCACCGCGATTCACTGCGTGAGGTCATCGACGTCGCGGTGGGGGCGCCGGTGAATCTGTGGCGCGGAGCTGCGGGAGTTCCCTATGTCGATTACACCTGGCCGCACGCGGCGACAATCCGCGATTTCAGCCAGGCTGTTGCGGTACCGGCTCAGTCGGGCGACGTCATCGCAAACGCAGCTGGATTACCCGTGGCGCTGCGGCGCCGCATCGGCTCGGGGACGCTGATCTTTCTCGGCTCGCCGCTCGGCCCGGCGCTCTGGGCGGGTGATGCCGAGGCGCGCCGCTGGGTACTCGCTGTGGCTAGGGCTTCCGCGCCACCACCAGCAGGTGCGCGCTGATCCCCACGAGCGAGCTTTCGCCCTCGAGCGCTTCATCCGGCCGATGGAAATAGGCGGTCGTAGCGCGATCCTTTCCGTCGGTCAGATGATAGAGCGGGCCGAGAAACAGAATGGCGTCCGCCGCCGCGGTCGCGAATTCGAGCCCACGCGCATCGCCGACCGCATAAGAGGCCAGCGGTTTCTGCTGGCCGCGCCGCTGCGTGAGCCGGTCTGCTTCAGCAGTCGTCGCGTAGTACTTCGCGATATTCGCATCGACGCGCGGCATACCCGGTGCCGGCTAGCCGAGCCGATAAATCGCGAGAACAGAGCGCCGGATGGCCCGACGCACCCGCCGCAGTAGTCAGGGCGCTGGCGACAGCAGGGCGCGGATCGCAGCACCGACACGGTCCGCCTCGCACCCCGAGGCGATGTGCCCGCAGGGCGTGGCGAGCGACAAGGTGTCGGCTTTCACCAACTTCGCGAATTCGACGGTGAGGCCTGGGGTGACCATGTGGTCGCCCCAGGAATAGACGATCAGCATGCGCGCGCGCACCTGCGCCGCCGCGCGCGCCATGTCTCCGCCGAACGGCGCCGAGACGTCGTGCCGCAGGGCCGCGCGAATCTGCGTGACATAGTCGTCGAGACTCCACGTCCGCCGCAGATTCCCAGCGTCATTCTGCACGTTGCTCGCGAGCTGCATCCACGACTCGGCGTCGACCGCGCCCGGCGTCCGCAGAAACAGCGCGATCATCCGCGCCACCTCCGTCCAGACCGAATCTTCCGACATTCCCGCGCGGCGGCCGTTCTCGATCACGCTCAACGTCGTATTCCATAGCAGTTGATCGTACGTCCCGACCTTGGGCGCGCCCATGATCGGCACGACGACATCCATGAAGTTCGGATAGCGCACCGCCCACTCGAACGATTGCATGCCGCCCATCGAGATCCCCAGCACGGCGTGCAGGCGCGGCAGCTTGAGGTTTTCCGTGACGAGGCGATGCTGCGCGTCGACCATGTCGCCGAGCGTCAGGCCGCCGAACGCCGCGCGAGCGGCGGCCGGCGTGTTCGACGGCGATGACGAGTTGCCGTCCGCAAACGCGTCGACGACGATCGTGTAGAACTGTGTCGTGTCGACAAGCTTCGTCGGACCGAGCATCCCGATCCACTGGTCGGAGCGGCCGAGCAACCAGGTGGGGATGAGCACCGCATTGGTGCGCGCGGCGTTCAGCTTGCCGAACGCGCGATAGGCGACGCGACAATCGGGAATGACTGCGCCGCTCGCGAGCTTGCAGGTCCCGAGCGACGCGACGGTAGGCGGCGTTTGAGCCCGGCCTGGAGGGGCCACCGCCGCGGCTGTAAGAAGGAGAGCGCCCAGCCTTCTGATCATACCCTGATCATAACGCGGCTTCACGCAGCTCGCGAAAGGCGACGGTCAGCTCCGGAAGGTGATGATTGGCATTGAGGCCGCTCGTACTCGGCAACACCCAGAGGCGCGACGGTCCGAGCATGTCGTCCTGCGCGCCGAACCCGGCCCGCCGCTTGGCGAACGCGATGCGATACGCGCCCACGCCGACAAATGCGATCCAGGCCGGCCGATAGCGCAGCGCCTTCCGCTTCAGCCGGCGCCCGCCCGCGATGTACTCCGCGTTCGTCAGCTCGGCGGCGGATGCGCTCGAGCGCGCCACCAGGTTCGTG
>DATGEQ010000120.1:0-11354 GCA_035309945.1 Gemmatimonadales bacterium
GATTCGGCGGCGGCGGTGGGTTTTCGGGTGGCGGTGCGGGCGGGAGATTCTAACATGGCGCGTATGACATTGGATGCCTTCGCGTCGCGGATCGCGGACGCGCTGGGACCACGGCTGGTCACGCTGCTGCTCTATGGCTCCGGTGCCCGAGAGCCGGGTGCCGGGAGCCTGGAGCCGGAGTCCATGAACACACTGCTGATTGCCGATCGCGTGGATGGCGATCTCTTCGCGCGACTGGCCGAGCCGGTCCGCGCGTGGGCGAAAGCGAAACATCCGCCGCCGCTCATTCTCACCGAGCAGGAGTGGCGTGAGTCGACCGACGCATTTCCAATCGAATACGAGGACATGCGCGACGCGCACCGTGTCCTCGCCGGACGCGATCCCTGGCACGGCATCCGGATCGACCGCGCCGATGTCCGCCGCCAGCTCGAGCAGGAGCTGGTCGGCAAGCTGATGCACTTGCGCCAGGCGTTCGCCGCCGAGTGGCACAGCCCGAAGCGGCTGGCCGAGGCGGTGCGGGCGACGCGATCGGGTTTCCTGACGATGGTGCGCGCCGTCCTCCGGCTCGCGGGCCGGCGAGTTCCGGCGGAGCCCGAGGCCCTGATGCGTGAGGCCGGTGCCCTGATAGGATTTTCTTTCTCCGACGAGCCGGCCGCGTATCTCGACGCGGTCACGCGCACGGCGGAGTACGTGAACAACATGGAAAGGAAGGCTCCGTGAACTTCCGTGCTACCTGGGTTCCGCTCGCGCTCGCACTGGTCACGGGCTGTGGCTACAACACGATTCAGACGCTCGACGAGAAGGTGAACGCGGCGGAATCGCAGATCAAAGTGCAGCTCCAGCGGCGCGCCGATCTGATTCCGAATCTGGTCGAAACGGTGAAGGGGTACGCCAAGCAGGAGCAGACGATCTTCATTCAGGTGGCGGACGCGCGCGCGAAGCTGGCGGGCGCCGTGCAGGGCGGCGACATCCAGCAGATGGCGGCCGCCAACGCCGCGCTCACCGCGCCGCTGGGCCGGCTGATCGCGATCGCGGAGAATTATCCGCAGCTCAAGTCCAACGAGAATTTCCGAGCGTTGCAGGATCAGCTGGAGGGAACGGAGAATCGCATCGCCGTGTCGCGGCAGGATTACAATGAATCCGTCAACACCTACAACGCCTACATTCGACGGTTTCCGCAGGTCATGACCGCGAAGGTGCTCGGCAAAAAGGCACGTCCCTATTTCGAACTACAGACTCCGGGGGCGGCGGAAGCTCCAAAGGTCGACTTCTCACACTAGCCCCCGCCGATTAGATTCACGGGACATGGGTCGGGTTCAGGTGGAGAAGCGGCCTGCGGGTCGCGAGCGCGCCGTGCAGTCGGCGTCCGAACAGGAAGCTGCCGGGCGCTGTCTCGTCGCGATCATCGAAGACGACACCGAGTTTCGCAACATGCTTCGCGAGCTGCTCGAGGAAGAGCACTATCGCGTCGTCGCCGTGTCGAACGGAGCCGAGGCGCTGGAGGCGCTGCGCGGCGACACGCTGCCCGATGTCATTCTGCTCGACGTGTCGATGCCCGTGATGGATGGCTTCGACTTCCTGCGCTTCCGGAACGACGACCCCAAGCTCGCCGGGGTACCGGTCGTGCTCGTCACCAACGCCCGGCCGCACGAGCGTCCCACCATCGGCGTCAACAGTGTTGTCCGGAAACCGATCGATATCGACGAGATTCTGTTCGCGATCAAGCGTTACTGCGGCTGAGGCCGTGCGCGCGGTAGCGTAAAGAAGAACGTCGTCCCTTCACCGGGTCGGCTTTCCAGCCAGATTCGCCCGCCCAGCGCTTCGACGACCCCTTTCGCGATCGTCAGTCCCAGCCCGCTGCCCAGACGCGCCTTCGGCGCCGCCTGCCAAAACCGATCGAACACGTGTGGCAGCTGCTTGGGCGATACCCCGATTCCGGTGTCGCGCACGAAGAACAGGACCTCGTCGTCGACGGCCTCCGCCCCGACGTGCAGCTGCCCACCTTCCGGCGTGAACTTGATCGCGTTGCCGATGAGGTTGCCGAGGACCTGCAACACGCGATCTCGATCGCAGACCGCGAAGAAGTCGTCCCCCGTCACCTGCTGCTCGACGCGCAATGTCTTTTCGAGCGCGGGCTCGTGGCAGGCGGCGACCGCCTCGGCGACGATCGGTCGCACCGGCTCGCGGCGCGGCTCGACGAACAGACGGCCCGATTCGATGCTCGCCACGTCGAGCAGATCGCCGATCACGCGATTCATGCGCTCGGCCGAACGGCGAATGGCCTCGACATGGCGACGGTCTTTGCGACCTTCAGTGTCGGGAGGCAGGCTTCGCAGCAGCAGGCCCACGGCGGTGAGGACGGTATTCAGACCGTTGCGGAGATCGTGCGAGATGGCGGCGAGCGTATCGTCGCGCGCGCGGCTGGCCTGGCGCGCCTGAGAATAGAGGCGCGCGTTGTCGGCGCCCAGCGCGGTCCGCTGGGCGACGTCCTCCAGGAACGGAAGCCCGGCTTTATGGAACCGCCGGTCGGGGCGCGTCATGCCGAGCGTCAGAACACCCAGCAGGCGGCCGCGGCCGATGAGGGGCAGGAACGTGAGCGAACGAATGCCCGCGGTCCGAATCGCCTCCTGGCCGGCGAGATCTGGGGCGATCGAGGCGAGGGACGACTGCGTCAGATCCGGCATCGTGACGGTCTCTCCGGATCGCATCGCCGGCGTCGGGACGAGACGCCAATCGTCCAAGGTGTTGTCGACGCGCACCACGGAGCCGTCGTCCTCGACGATGTCGGCGAGGCACACGTCGGCGAGGCGCGGCACCACCAGCCGCGCGACGGCCGAGAGCATCGCGTGCTCGTCCAGAGCGGACGCGATGATCTCGGCCAGATTCGCGAGCAAGCGTTGATCGTCCTCGGTACTGCGGACGATCGGTGTTTTGGCACTGCGCACCTTCACAAGCCGTTCCCTCCAGCGCCAAATATCACCACAACCGCCAGGCGGCGCGCGTCGCCGCGCGCCCCTGGCCGGCTAACACTCAGGTCAGTAACAGGATGAGCAATACTCCCAACAAGACGAGTCCGATCGTGGAAATCGTAATGACGACGTTATCTGTTGCGGCCGCCGCGTTGGAGGACGTGGCCGTTTCGTGCGCGAGGGCGGGCTGATAGCTGTGAAAATCCTGCTGCAGGCGGGGTCCCCCCACCGCAGCCGGCTGCACCGCGCGTGCCGCCGGTTTTGCGGCGGCGTCGGCTGCGGGCTGTTGCGCGATCACCGGCGCCGTCGCGAAACACGCCACGGCCGCCAGGAGAAGAAGGGATCGGGTCATGGGATTGCTCTCCGTCCCTGAATCAGCCGCACGACGATCACGACTAGCGCAATCACGAGCAGCAGATGAAGCAAACCGCCGAAGGTATACGACGAAATGACCCCCAGCAGCCAAAGGATGATGAGGATTATGGCGAGCGTCAGCATAAGTGGTAGCCCCTCCTATGGAGTCGCGGGCAGCGGTTGACCCACTACCCACTTTACGATGTGTCCCGGCTCGAGCGGCGTGTTCTCGTCGACCTGATTGATCAACGCGAGCGTCGCCTTCGAGACCGGCGCCGCGCGCTGCGCGGCGAGCTCGGCGATGGTCGCGCGATGGTCCAGTGTGAAGAGACTGAGATGTTGCGGCTGCACGTTGAGCACAGACGCGTCATGGACCGGACCGAAGCTCGAGATGGCGTGCTGCGCCTCCGCCGTGTGGGCGGACCAGTTGGCCTGCGGACCGTACGCGAGCAGCTGATAGATGTTGTTGCCGTACTGAACGAACACGGCCTGGCCCTGCAGCGTCCCGTTCTGCGTGCTCGCCGAGAACGGCGCTTCGCTTGCCGTGAGGCCGTTGATGTTGCCGCGCGTCAGGTTGCCGGCCTGCACGCCCTGTTGCGAGAGAAACGCGCGCGCCGCCTGATCGGTGTTCGATCCCTGCGCGAGCGTGAGCTCGATGATCGCGTCCTGCTGCGGGCTCATGGCCGCGACCGACGACTTGCCGTTCTGGGTTTGCCACCCGTTGGGGAACGCGATCTGAAAACGCAGGTCGGGATGATAGAAGATCCCGTTCTTGAAGAATCCCTCGCGCGGGTTCAGGCCGAAAATCATGCCGTCCAAGTGCTGTTCGTACGGCTGGCGGTTGATCGTCGCGCCCGTGAAGTCCTTCTTGGTCGCGGCGAGCACCTGATTGATGTGTTGGATGCGGTTGCCCGGGTCGGGGTGCGTCTCGAGCCACTGCGGTAGCTTCGCGCCGCTCTGTTGCTCGATTTTGTCGAGCATCGTCATCACGGTGTCCATCTGGCGCGAGTCATAATTCGCGCGACTCGAGTACCGCACGCCAAGCTCGTCGGCCTGCGTTTCGTCGTCGCGTGAGAACTTCAAGAACAGCACGCCGAGCGCCTGGCTCGCGACCCCCGCGTATTGCGCCACCTTGGAGCTGGCGATACTGCCGAGCGCCAGGCCGACATTCGCGACTTGCTGCCGGGACATCTCGTGCGCGGTGTGCCGTGCGGTCACGTGTCCGATCTCGTGCCCCATCACGGTCGCGAGCTCGGCCTCGTTCGTCATGTGCGTGATGAGGCCGCGCGTTACGTAGACGAACCCGCCCGGAACGGCGAACGCATTGACGCTCGGATCGTCGACGACCCGGAACGTCCACGGCAGGTTCGGCCGCTCCGAGGTTGCCGCGAGTTTCTTGCCCAGATCCTGAACGTAGGACTGGATGGCAGGATCATTGTAGAGGCCGATCGACTGTATCACCTGGCTGTCGGCCTGCTGTCCCATCTGTATTTCTTGCGACTCGCTCACGAGCATCAACTGGTTATTGCCGAACGCGGGATTGCGGGCGCATCCCGCAATCGCCGCGACGGCGGCGAGCGCGACGGCGATGCGATTCATCGGTCCTCCCGCGCCTTGCGTTCGCCCTGCTCCTGGACCTTGCCAACTTCTTCCTCGATGCGGCCGGCGACTTGCTGTGCCTTGCCCTTCAGTTGGCGGATTTTTCCGCGCAGCCGAGTTCTGGTACCGCGTTTCATAGGGTCTCTCTTGTCGGTGTAGGGAATCTCCCGAAATTTCCGATCCCGACGGCGCAGACTGCATCCCTCAGCGGGATGAAAAACGGGGTACGAAGGGGGCGGGGAGGAGCTAAACCTTTCGGATTGCGATTGGATCGGTGAGGCGATAGTCAGCCTCGAGGCGCTCCAACTCCGACTCGAGGCGCTGATTGACGTCGCCATTCTGCGCCGGAGTGTCCGAGACGACGAGGATCTGGGTGCTCTGTTGTTCGAGAATGAGCTGTGCCGCCCACGCCCGCGCCTGCTGAAACGCCGACGCGTTCTCCGAATCGAGAAGTTTGCGAATGTGACCTAACCCGTCTCGCGGCGGGGGCGGCACGACCCGATACGCGTACGCCCAGAGCTGTCGCACGTCCCATGCTCGCGCGGCGGACGCGGGACGACAATCGGGCTTCAGGGTTAACTCTAGCGGACGAACTTTCTACGGTCGCCCTTCGGGGGGGTCTTCTTGTGCGCGTGCGCGGCAATCTGGAGCCGGCTGTGCAGCGCGAGCTTCTCCAGGATGTTGTGCACATGGCTCTTCACCGTGTACGTCGCGATGTTGAGCCGCTGCGCGATCTCCTTGTTGCTGAGGCCTTCGGCGATGAGGTCGGTGATCTGCTGCTCGCGTTTGGTCATGCGGACCGACGCCATCATCGGCGTGTTGCGCAACACGGATGCCTGCTTCGCGATGTGCGAGAGCAGCGTGCCGGTGAGCGCGGAGGGCACGACGTCGCCGCCGTTGGCGACCTGGCGGATGGTGTTGGTGAGATCCTCGAGCGCCGCGTCCTTGGCGATGAAGCCGTTCGCGCCACGCTTGATGAAATCGATGACGTCTTCTTCTTCGGGCTGCACGTCCATCATGATGATGCGCGCATGCGGCGCCGCCTCTTTGATGTTCTCGACGAGCCGTTGACTGCGATTGCGGCCCAGCGCGGCGTCGACCAGGACGACGTTGGGCTTGTGTTCCTGCAGCCGCTGCAATGCGCTTGAGCCGCCCTCGGCGGAGGCGACGACCTTGAATTCGGTTTGTGAGTCGAGCAAGGCGGCGAGACCATCGCGCAGCAGGCGATTGTCTTCGATGACGAGAATTTGAATGCGCTTCGTGCTCATGGCACTGACGGCCCTCGCTCCGGGACGAGAGTACGCGGTCGGTGGCAGTAGGTTGGCTAAATTGGAAGGTATTAGTCAAGACGGTCGAGGAAGGTTCCGTCTAGCTCTTAGGGATGAGGCGCCAAACATCGCCTCTAACCCCCCCTTTCAAGGCCGTAGCGGCTCTCTAAACGAGCACGGCGCCCCCTCGCGGGTGGCGCCGTGCCGCTTCAGGTGCCGTGGGTGGCTACAACTTCACGACGTTCTGAGCCGCCGGGCCTTTCTGCGCCTGCACGATCTCGAACTCCACGCGCTGCCCTTCGGTCAGCGACTTGAACCCCTCACCCTGAATAGCGGTGTGATGCACGAAGCAGTCCTTACCGCCGTTTTCGGGCGTGATGAAACCGAAGCCCTTGGCGTCGTTGAACCACTTCACGGTACCGGTGATGCGTGCCATCTGTGCGTTACTCCTGGCTAATACGGTTCCGGCGGTGAGCTGCCTGGCTCTTGCGCCGCCGTTGAACGGCGGGACTCTCGTAGAAGCGCTTCTTCTTCATGTCCTGGAACAGACCCGCCTTGGTGATCGCGCGGTGGAATCGCTTCAACACGACGTCCAGCCGGTCGGTCTCATTCAGCGTGACGTGCATCGATCCCTTCCAGGGTGAGAAGCTCACCAGAAACAAGACGAGGACCGAGAGGCGATAGCCCAGGTCCCCGATCAGTCCACTGGTGTCAGCACACGGCACCGTGCCGTGGCCCCTTCGCTCGCCCGAAGGATCACCAGCGTGCACGATGAAGTCAATGGTGACGCGCGCGGTTGAACGAACGGCCCGCGACGTGCAACTTAGTCGCCCTATGCGCCCCTCCCGCTCGTTGTTGTTGTCGACGGTGCTCGCCGCCACCGCTTGTCATCGCCCGCACATCGGGTCGGCATCCCCGGCGCGGCCGACGCGCGATTCGGCGCGCATCGCGCGTCAACCCGTCGTCGTTCACGACACCGCGCTCGAACAGCGTGCCGCACGACTCGAGCTGAAGGTCCTCGAGCAGGAAGCGCAAGTGGAAGAGCTGCAGACGCGGCTGGACGATGCCCGGCGCGAAGTCGTCCGCGCTATGGCCAAGCTGCAGTCGCTCGCGACACGCGCCGAAGCCGCATCCGGCATGGCGGAAGCCGAGATCGCTTTGCAGGCGCTGCGTGCGGCAAACGGCAATAACTCACCGCCTCCCGAATACAATCAGGGGTCGCAGCTGCTGCAGCTCGCGACGACGGAGTTCGACCACCAGAACTATGCGGGCGCCTTGTATCTCTCGACGGAAGCGAAGACTGCCGCGGCCGCCGGCCAGGGACGCGTCGGCAGCGACGACCTCGGCGGCGGATCGATTCGGAAAGGCGAGGTTCCATTTGCGTTGCCGCTGCGGCTGCAGACGACCGGCCGCGCGAATGTACGCGAGGGGCCAGGCTCCAACTACAAAGTGCTTTTTACACTCGAAACGGGTGTGCCGATCGTCGCGTTCTCGTACGTCGATCAGTGGCTACGCATCGAGGACGACGGCTCGCGCTCGGGATGGATTCACCAGACACTCATCGACCGGCGACAGTAGGCGCTATTTCGCGGAGACTTTCGGTCGCCCGGCCGCGATGACGCGGTCACCGCCGGCGCGTTTCGCCAGGTACAGGGCTGCGTCCGCCTCCGCGATCAGCTGGTCGGGTGTGTCGCCATGCATCGGAAACGCCGATACGCCCAGGCTGATGGTGATGCGCCCGGCTGGCAATTTCTCCTTCGCCAATTTCTTGCGAATGCGCTCGGCGAATTCGGTTGCCCCTTCCAGCTCGGTTTCCGGCATCACGATCAGGAATTCCTCGCCGCCATAGCGCGCGACGAAATCGACGTCGCGACTGGCCTCGCGCATGATCGCGGCCACGCGCTTCAGCACGACATCGCCGGCCGGGTGACCGTGCTCGTCGTTGTAGCGCTTGAACAGGTCGACATCCGCCATGACCACGGAGAAAGTGTGCCGCAGTCGCCGCGACCGCCGCACTTCGTTCTCGAGCACTTCCATCATGCGGAGACGGTTGAAGAGGCCCGTCAGCGGATCGGTGACCGATAGGCGTTCGAGCTCCGCGCGGCTCTCGCGCAAGCGCGCCACCATGTCGTTGAACACTTCGGTGAGATAGCCGACCTCGCCGCCGGTCGTGACGGGGAGGCCGACGTCGAGATCGCCCTTGGCGACGTTGCCCGCCGCCTGGGTAAGGCGGTTCAGCGGGCGCACGATCAGCTGGCTCAACAGATACGCGAGCGCGCCGACGACGCTGAGCAACACCAGCACCACGGTGAGCGTCACGTTCCGCAGATGCGCGACCTGCCGAAACGCCTCCGCGGTCGGGATTTCGGACACGACGACCCAATCGAGCGCGGGGACGACGCGCACGCTGCCCAGCACGCGCTCACCGGTGAAACTCCCGAATTGCATCGCCTTGCCCTGGCCGCCGAGCAGCCAGGCGGTCGCTTGGCGGGAGTATGCTTGCCGCATCAGCTCGCGCGAGGCGCCCTGCGAGCTGACGATGAGGCGCCCGCTGCGCGTCATGAGGTAGATCTGGCCGGATTCACCGGGCGCAAATCGCTTCAACGTGTCGGCCACCGAGCGCAGGTTGACGCGCGATGCCAGCGCGCCGATCATGTGCGCGACGCCGGCCCGCCTGCCGCCCGCGCCGCGCTGCCCCGATTCGATCGGCACCAACGCGAGCATTTCGGGATGCGTCCCGGTCGAGTCCC
The DNA here is from genome assembly GCA_035309945.1 of Gemmatimonadales bacterium. Taxonomy (GTDB): domain Bacteria; phylum Gemmatimonadota; class Gemmatimonadetes; order Gemmatimonadales; family GWC2-71-9; genus 20CM-2-65-7. The sequence continues at coordinate 8,941 of DATGEQ010000120.1, forward strand.
AGTACGGCGCGCTGAGCGCCCAGCCGTTATGCGTCAGCTCGTTGGCCCAGTCGGGCGCGAGGGCGACGGGCCGCGGATGCTCGGTGCTGGTGGCGACGACATGGCCGTGGTGATCCAACACCAACAGCTCGGTATAGTCCGGAAAACGATCGCGCACCGAGTTCAGATAGTCGGTCAGATGTTTGTAGTAGATGCCGGTGTGTACGGGCTCGCCGTTCACGCGTGGCACGCGCTCGAGGTTGTCCGTGACCAGGTCGGAGATCGAGAAGACGCGCAGATTGTACCGCAGCTCCTTGGTCCACAGATCCACTTCGCGCAGCGCTTGAGCGCTGACGCCGAGCACCTCCTCGGATGCTTTTGCCTGCAGGGCGCGCTTGTTTTCGATATACGAAATCCACACCGTCGTGAGCGACGGCAACAGCGTCGCAAGCACGGCGAACATCAGCATCTTGGTCCGGATGCTCGAAAACCAGGAAAACCGGAGAAAAATCAGGGCGCAGTCCCTCCGTGGGTTGCCACAAGATTCATCGCGGGCAGGTTATTGCAAGTCGCCCCCCCTAACCGTGCGTCGAATCACGTCATCTAGCGCTCTGGGGGTCACGGAATCAGACTAGGTGGCCCCTTCCTCCTCACGGAGTCTCTATGACTGACGGGTTGAGTCGGCGCGCCTTCCTTAGATACGGTGCAGGTGCGGTGGCGGGATCGGCGATCCCCGGACGCCTAGGGCATGTCGCGCCGAGTGCAGGGGCGCAGCAGGCTGCGCCCCTACTCGCGGCGCCGACCGATTTCGATCTGGAAGAAACGACCATCGCGCAGCTGCAGGAATCGATGCGCAGCGGCGCCCGCACTTCGCATGCGATCTGCGCCGCCTATCTCGCCCGCATCGCGGAGCTGGATCCAAAGCTCCACGCCGTATTGGAGACCAATCCCGAAACGCTCGCCATTGCCGACCGGATGGATGCGGAACGGAAAGCGGGCCATGTGCGCGGTCCGCTCCATGGAATTCCGGTACTCATAAAGGACAACATCGCGACCAACGATCGCATGATGACGACGGCCGGGTCTCTCGCGCTCGCCGGTGGTACGGCGCCGCGTGATGCGAATCTCGTCGGGCGGCTCAGAGCGGCGGGCGCGGTCATCATCGGCAAGACCAACCTGTCGGAGTGGGCGAACTTTCGTTCCAGCCACTCCGTCTCGGGTTGGAGCGGTCGCGGCGGCCAGTGCCGCAACCCGTACGCCACCGACCGCAACCCCTGCGGATCGAGCTCCGGCACCGGCGCCGCGATCGCGGCGAACTTCGCGGCGGTCGGTGTCGGCACGGAGACGGACGGATCCATCGTGTGCCCGTCCCACGCGAATTCTCTCGTTGGCTTGAAGCCGACGGTCGGACTCGTCAGCCGCGCGGGTATCATTCCAATCGCGCACAGCCAGGACACGGCGGGACCGATGTGCCGGACCGTCACCGACGCCGCGCTCCTGCTCGGCGTGCTCGCCGGCGCGGATGCGAGCGACTCGGCGACCGCTGCTGCGCCGGCCACTATCCCCGACTACACCAAGGCACTCGATCCCAACGGCCTGAAGGGCGCACGCATCGGAGTCGCGCGCGCGGCCTTCGGCTCACCGGAGGGCGACCGCCTCGTGACCGCGGCGCTCGACGTGCTCAAGACACAAGGCGCGACGCTGATCGACCCGGTGGAGATTCCCCACGTGAAGGATTACGGCGACCAGGAGTTCACGGTCCTCTTGTATGAGTTCAAAGCCGATCTGAACACCTATCTCGCGGGACTGGGCTCGGCGAGCCGGATGAAAACACTGGCCGACCTGATCGCCTTCAACGAGCAGCACAAACAGACCGAGATGCCGTACTTCGGCCAGGAAACGTTTACGCAGGCGCAGGAGAAGGGGCCGCTCACCGACGATGCCTACGTCGAGGCGCTCGCGCATTGCCGCCGGCTGTCGCGCGCCGAAGGCGTGGACGTCGCCTTCGCGAAAGACAAGCTCGACGCCATCGTGGCGCCCACCGGCGGGCCGGCCTGGTTGATCGATCTCGTGAACGGCGATTGTTCCGGCGGGGGCGGCAACTCGAGCATCGCCGCGGTGGCCGGCTATCCCACCATCACCGTTCCGGTCGGCTATTCCTATGGTCTGCCGGTCGGGATGTCGTTCATCGGGAAGCCGTGGACCGAGACGACGCTGCTCAAGTTCGCTTATGCGTATGAGCAAGCGGCGAAGCCGCGGCGCGCGCCCCGGCTGCTGCCGACCGCCGATCTCACGCAGCGCTGATCAGCGGAGCGGCGCCCCGGCCGCGATCCAGCGGGCGAGCAAGTCGCGCTCCTCCTGCGTCATGCCGGTCTTGTTCGCGAGCGGCATCGTCTTGGTCTCGACCGCGCGCATGCGAATGCGCGCCGCAGCGC